>WOZK01000026.1:44598-79497 GCA_011620275.1 Candidatus Omnitrophota bacterium | reverse complement strand
TAATGACGATTTTAAAAATAATCGGGAAGAAAAATATTTTCTAACAAAGTACTGATGATGAAAAGAACGCTGGAGATCATCCTTGCGGTATTCCTTTTTTCACTCCTTGTTTTTATCTGCAGGAACAAACTCAACGCATTTTATTATAACCGGGCGGTGACATCGGCTGAGAATGGCTCGTATGCCAGCGCGATCGAATATTTCAGGAAATTCATCGCGCTTGAGCCGTCGGCCGCCGCGCATTACGGCCTGGGGAACGTTTACCTGGACGTGAATATGAAAAGAGCGGCGGAATTCGAATTCCGCCTGGCGGCGATAATTAAACCGGATTTTTTCCCGGCTTTCGAGGCGTTGGCGCATTTATATCTTCGGGAAAACTCTTTCCTGCAGGCCGAAGAGATCATGAAGGAAGCCGTTGCCTCCTGCCCGGGCAACGGGAAAATAGAGGAGTTGTCGGCGCTGGTGAAGTTTTCCCGCCTGACCGATTTGTTTAAGGGAGCGACCGATGCCTTCATCTCCGGCGACAAGACAAAAGCTTACCGCCTGCTCTATGAAGCCGTTCATCTCGAACCGCAGTATGTCTTTACCTACTATCTTTTAGCCTACCTGTATTTCTCGGAACGGAATTATCCTCTTGCCAAAGCGATGGCGGATAAAGCGCTGGAGATAGACGCGAGATTCTTCCCGGTGCGCAGACTGTTGGGGGATATTTATTTTGAGGAGGGCAGGTTCGAAAACGCCGTCGCAGAATATAACGCCGCTCTCTCTTCGGACAAGACGGACCCGGCGCTGTTGAACAGCGCGGCCTTGGCGTATATGAACCTAGAGAGATATGACGAGGCAATCCGTCTTCTGCAGGAAGCCGCGGCGCTAAAGCCCGGAGACGTTAACCTGCTTTACAGCCTGGCTTGTCTTTACCGGGACAGCGGGCGTCTGCAGGAGGCGATGTCGGCATACCGGGCGGTGATCGCCAAAGACTTAGCATTTCCCAACGTGCATAACGATCTCGCCGGCGTGTATAAGAACCTGGGGCGTCCTGACCTGGCCGGCGC
The DNA here is from genome assembly GCA_011620275.1 of Candidatus Omnitrophota bacterium. Classification (GTDB taxonomy): domain Bacteria; phylum Omnitrophota; class Gorgyraeia; order Gygaellales; family Profunditerraquicolaceae; genus Undivivens. Next base: position 78,445 of record WOZK01000026.1, on the reverse strand, counting down.
AGAATACCGTGAAGAGATGTCGATCGTCTCGGAGAAGCTGGCGCTCAATCCGCAGGAACCTTTTCTGCTGGCAGATATGGCGGCGGCGTGCAACGGGGCGGGGGAATATTCCGTTGCGCTGGATTATATCAATAAGTCGCTCGCTGTAAAAAAGGACCATCCGCAGGCGTATCTGGTGCTGGCGGACATACAAAAGAACCTCGATAATCTTCCGGCGGCGCAGGACGCTTTGAGTAAAGCCAGGCAATCGTCCTCAAGAAAATACTCCTTCATGGAAAAGCGGCAGGAATCGAATCGCGGGCAAACGGCACCTCTCCCGGCGCCTTAGCGGGGCGTAGCGTTTGCTGACCGTCATTCACAAGACAAGCATTCCTATTGGCGAGTATGGTCTTGCCATTTCCCAGAGGGCCGATCATTAGGATGTTGTGGACGCAATGCAACATTGACTTAAGATTGATATATGTATCTCCCCGGGATTCCCGGTAAAATAACAGTGGTTTTATTAGAGAATATTATTTATACATCAGAGTCCATATTTCCAATTTGGTAGAGCATGACTTTAGGCAAAACGGTATTCGTCGCCAGACAGACATTAGGAGTGCAGAGAAATTACCATGGATTCGTCCGATTATAGAGAATTATTCACAGCCAGAGATTAAGCACTGGTGGATAAAAGAAAGTAGGGCATTGAAAACATATTTGTGGTTACCTAATTTTGATTATATTGTTATTTCTAAAGAAGCTCAGAAACCACTTTTTTCTTATAACAGCTTTTCACATTAGTGGAGATCATTATAGGAGACTTTTGGAAAAGAAGTATGCAAGGCGTATAATATAGTAAAATCTTCTGGACAAGTAATTTGGAAGATATTAAACTTATAATAGCTCATCTACCATGTGTAGAAGGAGTTGAGGCGCCGTCCAGCGATGGGCGGCGTCTTTTTGTTAACATATGTTTAATGAAGAGGTTACGGCTTGTTAATCGGAGCATCTTTATATCCCGTTTCGAAATTCTCTCTTTGTCGGATTATGCGTTTTTTCCCCATTTCTGACCTTAATACGTAACCGCGGAGTTAACAAGAGCTACAAGAAGAAAGATATGTATGGTTTTAATCGAGAAAGAAACCCCGGGCTTCAGGCCGGAGAGCTTCAATCTTTGCTTCTTGCCGATTGTTTTTAACTGTTTTTTCCCTCGGATCATTTCATAATAGTTGGATTTCTCTACCACTGTTTATCCAGGTTCCTGTATTGCACCGTCTCGGCAACGTGCTCGGGCAGAATGGCTTGTGCGCCGGAGAGGTCGGCGATGGTCCGCGCTACTTTCAGTATCTTGCTGTAGGCCCTGGCGGATAATTTGAGTTCTTTCATCGCTTTTTCCAGCAGGTTTTCGGCGTCTGTGGAGAGCCGGCAGAATTTCTTGATTTGTTTGTTGTTCATCCTGGCGTTCAATAAGATACGTTCCTCTTTGAATCTTTCCGCCTGCGTTTTTCTTGCCAGGTCGACTCTTTCTTTGATGGCCGCGGAAGGCTCCCCGTCTCCCTTCCCGGAGAGCTCGCCGAAACTCAGCGGCTGCATCTCTATGTGTATATCTATGCGGTCCAGCAGCGGGCCGGAGATTTTGCCGGCGTAACGCTCTATTTTGGAAGGCGTACAGCGGCAGTTCCTGTTCGGGTCGGTGTAATAACCGCAGGGGCAGGGGTTCATGGCGGCGACGAACATGAAAGAAGAGGGGAATACCGAACTGCGCGCTGCGCGTGAGACGCAGACAAAACCATCCTCCAGCGGCTGCCTGAGGGTTTCCAAGGTGCCGCGGTTGAACTCCGGCAGTTCGTCCATAAAGAGCACGCCGTGGTGGGCCAGGCTGATCTCCCCAGGCTTGGGGACGCAGCCGCCCCCTATCAGGGCGGAATCGGATATGTCATGGTGGGGGGCGCGGAAAGGCCTCTGCGCGATTATGCCATGGGCGGGGGGAAGTCCGGCGGCAGAATAGATCTTGGTGATCTCCAGCGCCTCCGGGAGGCTCAGGGCGGGCATAATAGTGGGGATCCTTTTGGCGAGCATTGTCTTGCCGCCCCCGGGAGGGCCGATCATCAGCAGGTTATGACCTCCGGAGACGGCGATCTCGATCGCTCTTTTCGCGAAATACTGTCCTTTGACTTCCTGGAAATCGTGCGCGTAAGTGGAGTTGCGGGCGAAAAGATCGTTTATGTCTTCTTTATACGGCGACGCCTGCGAAGGATCGTTCATCAGTGAGATTGCCTGTTTCAAGGTCCTGACCGGCCAAGCGTTCAGAAGAGAGATCACGCCGGCTTCCGGGGCATTCTGCGCCGGTATTATCACATCGTTTATGTTTTCTTTTTCGGAGACGCAGATCATTATGGGCAGGAGACCTTGGACTGCGCGCAAGGATCCGTCCAGGGATAATTCTCCCAGCAGGAAATAATCTTTTAGCGGTTCCGCCGGAATCTGCCCGCTTGCCGCCAGTATGCCCAGTGCTATCGGGAGGTCAAAACTGGCGCCTTCTTTCTTGATGTCCGAAGGAGCCAGATTTATAGTTATACGCCCCCCTGGCCATTTGTAACCGGAATTCTTTATGGCGGATTTTACCCGCTCCCGGCTTTCCCTGATGGCGGCATCGGCCAGGCCTACTAGGTTGGTCGACGGCAGACCTCTGCCTACATCTATTTCTATCTCGATAAGATAAGCCTCGATCCCGTTAAGTCCGTAACTCAGCGTTTTTGCCAGCATATCCCCCCCTTTCAAAGATTTCATAGGTCTCCTAATTAATAGACGGTAATTAGAAGCGGAATCTAACATGTTTTTTATCGCACTTTGGCTTGACAGTGTGGTGGGGAGAAAGTTCTTGCTTTTTGGCCGGCGTATTTATATAATTTAAAGAGTAAAATACCGTAAAGCAGAGAGAGGCTATGATAAAACTTCGCAACGCGTTAATAGTGTTCCTTTTTGGGGCCGGTTTGATAAGCATAGTGCATTATTCTTTTCTTTTGCAGGAAAAGGCCCATCTCTCCCGCGCGCTTGAAGAGGTCAACGCGCGCGTCCTGGTTCTGGAGAAAGACAAGGCGCAGTTGGTCCAGTCTTTGAACTCCGGAAGGGAAGCCGTCAAGAAACTGGGTGACGACAACGCGTTTCTCGGCAGCACGGTCCAGGCGCAGGGCGCACATATCTCGGCTTTGACGGCCGAGCTTGAAAATACCAACGCCAAGCTGAAGGAATTGGACACCGGTTATTCTTTGTTACGCTGCGAAAACTCCGCTTTGAAGGCGCAGTTGTTCTTTGTGATGAAAGAAGAGGCGAAGCTGCGTTTAAGCATGACGTCTCTCCCGGAGTTGAATAAGGCCATACGGGGCCTAAAAAAAAAGAAAACTCGCGCTCCCTCCTCGCCGTTAGTCCGTAAAGAAAAACCGAAGAAACCCGTTGAGGAGCAGATCCTGGAAGGAAACAAAGGGTTTCTGATAAAGAACGGTAAGCCGACCTTTGTCAAGACGATCAGAATAGAAGTCGTTCCTACTTCTTCCCGATGAAAGAGATCATCCGCCAGCTATTTGCCAATAAGATATTCATGATTACCATTTCTGCCTGGATTGTGGCGCAGACGATAAAAGTCACCATGGGGGTACTCAGGGAACACAAGATAGATTTTCGCTGGTTCGTGGGGACCGGCGGGATGCCTTCCAGTCACGCCGCCGGGGCTTCCTGTCTGGCTGTCTCGGTCGGGTTTGCCTACAGGTTCGACAGCGTATTCTTCGCGCTCGCCGCCGCTTTTGCGCTGGTGGTTATGTTCGACGCGCAAGGTGTGCGCAGGGCGACCGGTAAACAGGCGTGCATTCTGAACAAAATAATGGAAGATATTTACTGGCAGGGCAAGATAGACGAGGTCAGGCTGAGGGAACTGGTGGGGCACACTCCTTTGGAGGTTATAGCCGGGTGCCTGCTTGGCGTTTTGATCGCCGTTTTGGCCAAATAACGTTTTTAAAAAGTTTGAACGGAGGATGCGATGAAGAAATATTTGCTTTTGGCCGTTGCCGGCGCGCTCGCGGCCGTTTTGATACTGGTAGCCGTGGTGAAAACGCATAAAGGGGGGGGGAGTGAAACGCGGCGGATATCCGAAAAACCTTCTGTTATGCTGTCACAGGCCAGGGGGCTCGAGAAGAAAGGCGATCTGTCGGGGGCGTCCGCCGTGTATCAGGAACTTATCGCGGAATATCCGAATTCCCCGGAAGTCGTGTCATGGCAGAAGAAGGCCGATGAGCTCAATATTCAACTTCTGTTTTCCCCGATCATCACGGCCAACAGCGCGGCTTACGTGATAAAACCGGGAGACAACCTGATAAAAATAGCGAAGCAGTTCAAGACTACCCCGGAATTGATAATGAAGAGCAACAACATGACCGGGGACAGAATTATGCCGGGCAGAAAGATAAAAGTTTGCACATCGCCTTTCAGCGTTTTTGTGGATAAATCCCAAAATATCCTCATCCTGAAAAACGGAGAAGAAATCGTCAAGACCTATCTTGTATCCACCGGCGCCGACAATTCTTCACCGGTGGGGACATTCAAGATAGTCAACAAGATAGTCAATCCCACCTGGTTTAAATCCGGGGCGGTGGTTCCTCCGGGGAGCCCGGAGAACGTGCTGGGGACGCGCTGGATGGGATTCGATATTTCCGGTTACGGCATCCACGGCACAACAGAACCGGGGGAACTCGGACGGCAGGTAACCCAGGGATGTGTGCGCATGGCGAATTCGGACGTGGAGGAATTGTATACCATAATTCCCGTCGGCACGGAAGTGGTCATCGTCGACTGAAAACAGGCGAGGAGAAGATTTCGTAAATATGAACGTCCTTCCTTTTGAAAAACCGATCGCAGAACTGGAAAAAAAGATAGAGGGACTGAAGTTGTTCGCTTCGGAAAAGAAAATAGACCTTTCCTCCGAGATCAAGAAAATGGAGGAAAAACTCGAGGCCTTGAGACGCCGTACCTACGGCAGCCTCAGCCCCTGGCAGAAAGTGCAGATAGCCAGGCATCCGCAGCGCCCTTATACGATGGATTATATCTCTGCCCTGATGACCGATTTCGTGGAATTGCACGGTGACAGGATCTTCGGAGACGACAAAGCCATGATTTGTGGTTTCGCCGTTTTTGAAGGGACGAAGGTAGCCGTTATCGGGCACCAGAAAGGCAGGGACACCAAGGAAAATCTGAAGCGCAATTTCGGCTGCGCGCATCCGGAAGGCTACCGCAAGGCGTTGCGCGTCATGCAGCTGGCCGAGAAATTCGGGCTTCCGGTGATAATATTCATAGATACTCCGGGCGCATATCCCGGCATAGGAGCGGAAGAACGCGGTCAGGCTCAGGCCATAGCCTTGAATCTTAGAGAAATGGTCTGCGTCGGCGTTCCCATAATAGCCACTGTCATCGGAGAGGGCGGCTCCGGCGGGGCGCTGGGGATAGGCGTGGCCGACGCGGTCTGCGTGCTGGAGAACGCTTATTATTCGGTTATTTCTCCGGAGGGATGCGCCGCGATCCTGTGGAAAAACGGTTTAAAAGCGCCGGACGCCGCGGAAGTCCTGAAATTGACGGCGGCCGACCTGCTGAAGCTGGGAGTGATAGACTGCGTGGTTCCGGAACCGATGGGAGGCGCCCATCGTAATCCCCAGGAAACTGCCGCCAACGTAAAAGAGGCGGTCTCCGGTTACCTGAAAAAACTTCTTAAACAGAATAGGAAATCCCTGCTTGATTCCAGATATGAGAAATTCCGTAAAATAGGCAGGATCCTGGAAGAGAAGAAGTAACGCTGCTTCCTTTCCCCCGGAGAAAACCCGGGAATCAATTCGACGCGCTCACGTTTCGCCACTTCGGCTTTGCGCGGTGTGGTTTCATCCATTATTTTGACCGCAGGTTGTTCCGCAGAGCGCCGTCGGACTGTAAACTTTTCTTGATGGGTACGATGCGCAGAGGTATGCTTAGCATAACATAGTTAACAATATCGGAAGGCAAGGCGGTGTCGGCGGCTTTTATTGAACAGATATTCGGGTTGTTGCCTTTGGTTATGAAGAGTTTTCCAGGAGATACTCCAACGACATCTCCAGGGATAAACTCACCTTGCCCCAGTTTTATGTGATGGATTTTTTGTTTTCCCGTGGATAAGTGAAGATGAATGAACTGGCGCACTCCCTGTTCGTGAGCACCGCCGCGGCTACCGGGATCGTGGACAGGCTGGTGAGAAGCGGTTACGTGATTAGGAAACCGGACATCTCAGACAGAAGGGTCATCAAGGTCTGCCTGACCGGCAAGGGCCGCAAATTGATGGAATCGGTAATCCGCCAGCGCAGGTTTAATCTGGAAGAGGTTTAAGGACAGTTGTCCGCCCAGGAACATGATGATTATCTGCGCATTCTTAAACGCGTTTACAGTATCGTCAGCGGTTTTTAAAAAAATGAGATATAAAGAAGCCCGGGGAGCTTCATTTAAACCGCCTTATTCTTATAGACTTCAAGCTACGAGGACGGTTGCCATAAAGCATGTCAAAGAAATCCGAAAAGATACTCTCTCTTTATGAAGTCTACGCTTTGAAACGCGGGGGCGATCCCGGCAAACCGTTTGCCCCAGGCGTGTTGAACTCTGACCTGGAATCCCGTTCTTATCAGGAAATAGTGGAGATATTCGAGGACAGGATAAACAGATGGTATTTTAACGTGGCGGAGGAGATACAGCATAAGATAGCCGACTACAATTTTGCCGTCGTCATACTCTGCAGCACTATCCTGGATCTTATGAGTCAGTATGCCTATGCAGTCCCGGTGTCCGGGGAATCCGTTTTCAAGAAATTCTTTCGGGAATACCTGGGAGAATGCAATTACGATATAGCCCCCCCGATAACCAGTTGTTATTTCAACAAAAGGCGTAAGAAATGGTTGAAAGAAACTATTAAGGACGTGGCGGACGGTTTTTACCACTGCTTCCGCTGCGGGGTAGTGCATTCGGCCGGCATACTCGAATACGGCCGCATAAGCACGCGTTATTCCGGAGAAGTGGTAAAAATAGTCAAGTGGGGAGACGGGCAACAAGAGATAAACGTCAACCCCGTGGAATTTCTACGGCTTTTAAAAAGGATATTCGCCGATTATATACGCAGGCTCAAAGAAGAAGAATTTCTAACCAAGAAAAACTTTATCGAAAAATTCAAGCTGGAATACGGGGTGAGCGTTCCGGAATGATCCCCGGAAGGAGGGTTTGATGCGCAAAGTTCTGCTTATAGAGTTTCAAAACTCCACAAAAATAAGATTTCCCCTGTGATTTTCGTTTTTTCTGTTTTTAGAGGTATTTAATCAAACCGTAGAAATCCCCGGCTTTCAAGCCGGATTTACCAATCGGAATAACACCTTGGCTAATCGGAGTGCCAAGTGTTCACTTGTGTGACACTTTGGCTAATCGGAAAGCCAAGTATTCGCTCGTGCATTATACCTTGGCCTATCGGAAAGCCAAGTATTCGCTCGTGCGTTATACCTTGGCTTATCGGAAGGCCAAGTATTCGCTCGTGCGAAAGTGTTCCCTTGTGTGTTACACCTTGCCCTTGTGTGGAATTGGGCAAGTGTTCCCTTGTGGGAAAATACCATAGGGATTTTCCGGTATCTTACGACACGGGGTTACTTGAGAAAGAAACCCCGGACTTCAGCCCGTGGAGTATTCATTCCAACATCTAACCCGTATCCCCGCCTGCCCATCTTCGTTAACTCCTTGCAGAATTGCACAGCCAGATGCCCGAAATCCACTATCCGCGCCACACTCCGTAAGGGATGGTTAGCACGCACTATTTTCTCTAAATAGCTATAAAATAACATTTGAGGGCTCCTTTCGGTTTTTATACCCTCATTATACCATAACAGCGTCGAGAAATTAAATGCTTGACATCGTTATTTTAAGCTATTTCGCAACAGGCTCTATATTGCGGCGATCAGCCTGCTCTATCACGGAGTACGGCAGTGGCTGGGCGTTTACTTCTCCAGCGTCTTAAACCTGGGATAGCTGGAGATAAGCTCTCTGATGACATGGAGCGGTATAAGCGGTATTCCGGGAGAGGCTGCCGGGGGCAGGTTCGCCGATCATGCCGGCAGACGAAAGGCGGCCGGGATGGGTGTATTATTGATGACCGCAGGGCTGTTCCTTCTCGTTCTGTGCCCGGGCACCTGGTTGTTAAGCGTAAGCATGTTCATCTGGGGGTTTGGCTGGGCCTTCAATCATGCCGGGGTCTCCACGTTGCTGGCCGGCAGCTTTCTCCTTCGCAGGAGTTTCACCGCAGGGGTTGTTGTGTTCGGTATCGCCCTGGCGGTGTTCGTTCTCTTGTCCGGGAAATTGCTTAAGGAGAAACAGAAGGAGCGGGAACTCCCGTTAGCAGTCTGATAGATCAGGCTTTGAAATGAGCATCCCGCCGGTCAGCCACCAGATGAATGATATCTGCGGAAGGAAGAAAGTGAAGTCGGCCAGGTTGTGGACTAAAAATACCGTCCAGGCGCAGAATATTAGAAGATAATTATCGTCCCCGCTGCGGCGTATATGCGCGTATGCCTTCCCGGCCGTAGAGATAATGAACCAGGCGAACGCGGCTGTTCCCGGGATGCCGAGCTCGCACCAGAGCTGAAGAAAAAGATTGTGGGCGAAAGAAGAGGCCGAGCCGGCGCAGTTGCCCGTTCCGTTCCAGCATACGGGAGAATTTTTGATGGCCAGCGCGATTTCTCTCCAGTAAACGAGACGCGAATGCAGGGAGAAAACCGGGGATTGGCTCCCCGTCGAACGTAAGACGAAAACGGCCGCTATAAAAACCCCGGCAAGCAGCAGAACGGCCAGCGTCGTTTTCTTGAACTTGTTCTTTGAAAGAGAGAAAAAAAGCAGCGTCCCGCAGAAGAGCGCGGCCGTCGCCCCCAGGGATTTCGCCAGCAGGAAGGCCGGGACGATGAGCAGCAAAGAAGGCAGCGCCGTTTTTCTGCCGGCCATTCGCAGAGGTATGACCATGGCCAGGAATCCGGCCAGCGCGTTGGACGTCACGAAAGGGGCGAATACCCGTTTTGACCCCAGATAATCGCTTGCGATGCCGCCGGACATTTCGTTTTTCGCTAAGTATTCCGCCAGGTGGCCGAATCCGTAAAAGTACTGATAAAGGGCGATGACAGCTATTCCCACTCCGGCCGCCGTGATAGCGTCTATTATCAGCGAAGTCCGTTCCTTATCCATCCGGGAGACGAGCAGGCAAGCGGAAAAGCCCGCCAGTTGGTTTATCAACAGCGCGGCTCCGTCCGCGTTTCCGTGAAAGGCCGAGGGTAGTATTGCGATTATAAAGAGGGCTGCCGGCAGTAAGGATGCCGTTTCCGCCTTGCCGCGTCTCCTTTTGTCCAGTAAAAAGAGGCACAACAGCGCGCTCAAACAGGCCAGAAGCAGATTTAAATAAACGGCTCCGGCAGTCGGAAAGGCTTCAGGGGAAATGAAGGGGCGCAAAAAGATTAATATTAGAAGCGGCGTAAGCATTATGCTATAATTTTAAGACAAAAGCGCATGCGTGTCAAAGTGTTAAAAATATGCCTTCCTCTCCCAGATTGCTGATCTTCGGTTCCTGCGCCTTCATATACGGCGCGGAAAAAGCGTTGCTCAATCTCTGTTCCGTTCTGGACGGGCTATATGAGATTACGGTATTCCTGCCCGGGGATGGCCCGCTGGCGGAGTTACTGCGGAAACGCGGATACCGCGTCAAACTGCACAGGCTGGCAGTACTTTCCTCGCCTTGCTCGCCGGCGCGCGCGGCAGGATATCTTCTGCTTTCGGCGTTCAATACGTTTTACATCATGCTTTACGCGGTCCTCGGCGGCTATGCAGGAATAGTCTCAAACAGCCTTTTGCTTCTGCCGCCGCTTCCGGCGGCGTGCCTGTGCGGGAAAAAGCATATCTGGATGTTCAGGGAGTATTCCCCGTTTCCTTTTCTCAACCGCTTGCTCGCCGGGCTGGCATTGGTATTACCGGGCAGGATAATCTGCATGTCGGAGAACATTCGGAAAGAGATGTTCGGGGACAGGTCTCCGGAGGCAGGGGACAAAGTGGCGGTTATCCGCGAGCCTCTGCCATACTTTCCTCGCCTGACTGAGGAAGACGGGATGTTGCGCAGGGAATTGTCCATCCCCCGGCATACGGCGGTCATATTGCTGCCTTCCAGGATACATCCTTTCAAAGGGCAGATGGAATTCCTACGCGATTTCTCCCCGGTATTAAAGCGTCATGAGGTTACGGTCCTGCTGGCGGGGGATTGTTCTTTGGGAACCTCAAAGAGCCTGTCTTATAAAAGCGCGATACGGGAAGTCATAACGAAGGAAGGGCTGCAAGAATGCGTCAGGATGCTCGGTTTCCGTAATGATATGGACAAGCTGTTGGCGTTATGCGATATTTGCGTGTTTCCGATATTGAGGAACGAACCGTTCGGACTCGCCCTGCAGGAGGCCCTGTCTGCCGGAAAGCAGGTCTTGTATTATCCCTCGCCGGGACTGGAAGAGGCGGCCTCCGCGTTCCGGGGGCAAGGAGCCGTTGTCCTGAACGGCGTTTCCCTGGAAACAGCGATACGTTCCGCCTTGCCGCAGCGCGCTTCAGTCCCGCCGGATTACAGCCGGGAAGCGGCCGTTTCCTTAGGCGTTTACAGGGAAGGCATCAGGGGCATAATCGCCTTGAAAGCCTGTCGCTTATAACCGACGGTAAGGCTTTTTTACTCACGGCTTTTTTTACTTGACAATCATCCCCGCTTATGTTAAAAAAATAACAACAATTATTAATTCCAACGCGGAGGATTACCGGAAAAAACAGAAATAGATCTCTTAAGGGCTCTTGTAAAGAAGGAGCCCTTATTTTTTATATCTGTTGCGTTTTTTTTCGACGGGAAATGGAAGCATTTCGAGGGGCAGAATGAAAAGAGTAGGACTGACGTACGATCTAAAAACAGATTACGAATTCAGGGAAGGGGACCCTCCCGACGCCAACGCGGAATTCGATCATCCGTCAACCATAGACGTGCTGGTGGACGCCATCGAGTCCCAGGGATATAAGGTGGAGAAGATCGGCAACGTATCGTCGCTTTTGGAAAGGATGAACAATCTTGACGTCGATATAGTTTTCAATATCTCCGAAGGCACGGAGGGGAGAAACAGGGAATCACAGGTGCCGATGCTTTTGGAGATGTCGGATATCCCTTATGTGGGCGCAGACGCGCTGACGCTTGGGCTTACTCTTGACAAGGTAATGGCCAAGAAGATATTCCAGGCCGACGGTATCCCGACCCCCAATTCGATAGAGATCAAGGACGCCTCTTCTATGCTGGAGACCGGCCATCTGCGGTTTCCATTGATCGTGAAGCCGAGGTTTGAAGGGTCTTCTAAGGGGTTGAGCGAGAGTTCGCGGGTGGAGACTCCGGAAGAGCTTAAGAAACAGGCGGAGTATATCCTGAACGCATACCATCAGCCTGCTTTGGTGGAAGAATTCGTTGCCGGACGGGAATTTACCGTGGCAATCGTCGGCAACGACCCGGTAGAGGTGATGCCGGCCGTTCAGGTGAAGATAGACGGCAAGGTGAAGCTTAACGATAAATTCTATACGTTCAGCAGTATCGCCTCCGACAGGATAGAATACATCTGTCCGGCGCGCATCAGCCGTGAAATGGAGAAAACCCTGGGAGAGCTGGCGTTGAAAACTTACCTCGCGGTAGACTGCCGCGATTTCGGCAGGGTGGATTTCAGGGTTGACCCGGAAGGCAGGCCGTATGTGCTGGAGATAAATCCGCTGCCTTCATTGTCGACCGCCGACGTCTTCCCGCTGGTGGCGAAGGCCGGAGGAATCTCTTACGAACAAATCGTGGGGAATATTCTCCGCGCGGCCCTGAAAAGGTACGGACTGGAGTAAGCATGGATATCGCCTTAACCTATAACCTGAAAGAGAAGGATGAATCGAAACCCCCGGACTATTTCTCCGAGTTTGACTCGCAGGAAACCATAGACGCCATTACTTCCGCCCTGCGCAAGAAAGGGCATAATGTCCTGCCGGTGGAAGTCGGCAATCCCGACATCGTATCGTATTTCAGAAAAAACCGCGTAGATATGGTCTTCAATATCGCCGAAGGCCGCGTCGGCAAATACCGCGAATCGCAAATACCCGCAATCCTGGATTATCTCAAAATCCCTTATACCGGATCCAACACCTTCGCGCTCGCCCTGGCGTTGAATAAATCGGCGACCAAGAAGATACTGAAGGCGGAGGGTATTCCCACTCCGCGTTCGCAGCTTTTCTCCCGCGGCAGCGAGAAGATCGACGGGACGCTCAAGTTCCCCTTGATCGTTAAACCTAATTTCGAAGGGTCTGCAAAAGGGATATTGTCTTCCAACGTCGTGCGCGACACGGAGGAATTGTATTCCAGGGTCCGTGACCTGATGAAGATATACAATCAGGCCATCCTGGCCGAGGAGTTCATCAACGGCAAGGAACTGACCGTGGGGGTCCTGGAGAACGGAAGCACCATAATTCTGCCGATACTCGAAATAGATTTCTCCGATTGCTCCGGGAGCGGCGAATATTTCTACTCATGGAAGATGAAGGAATTCCAGGGAAACAAGGATCTGGGGCTCGTGCCGCATTTTTACTGCCCGGCGCGGCTCGATAAGAACACCGAACGCCTGGTGAAGGAAACCGCTCTCAAGACCCACCGCGCGGTGGGATGTTTCGACATATCACGCACCGATATCCGGTTGAACGAAGAAGGCGTGCCTTATGTCCTGGAGATCAACCCATTGCCGGGATTGAACCCTAAAGATTCCAACTTTCCCATTATGGCATACGCGGCAGGTATGCAGTATGAAGACCTGATAGAAACGATCTTACTGGGCGCCTTTAAAAGGAGGAGAGGGTAAATTGGAGAATACCATACTGGCAGAACAGCAAAAGAACCAGCCGGAACCGCAGATACGTTTTCTGAGAAGGCCTAGGGATTACCAGCAGATACCGCTTTTCAAGGATGTCAATCCTCTTGATTGGGAGGACTGGCATTGGCAGATGAAAAAACGCGTGCGCTCCCGGGAGGAACTCGCGCAGATAATCAAATTGAGCGGAGAGGAAGAAGAAGCTATCCGCAGGGCCAACGACAGGCTTTCCATGGCCATTACTCCGTACTGGGCTTCTTTGATGGACCCTGAGGATCCCGCCTGTCCGCTGCGCAGACAGGCCGTTCCTGTGGTCCAGGAGTATTCCGTGGGGCCGCATGAAATGGTCGATCCGTGCGCGGAAGACAGGGATTCTCCTGCGCCGCATCTGGTGCACAGGTATCCGGACAGGGTTTTGCTGCTGGCCACCGATCATTGCGCGATGTATTGCCGTCATTGCACCAGGCGCAGGCTGGTGGGCGAGCATGACTGCGCGCAGGATAAAGAAGGCGCCTGCGGGGCGGGCAAGTTCGACGCGGCGGTTGAATACATAAAGTCCAATCGTAAGATAAGGGACGTCCTGATCTCCGGCGGAGACCCTTTGACCATGGAAGACGAGCAGATAGAGGACCTCCTCAAGAAGGTCCGCGCGATATCACACGTGGAGTTCCTTCGTATCGGAAGCCGCGTCCCGGTAACCCTTCCCCAGCGTATTACAGCCAAGCTCGCGGGGATACTCAAGAAATACAATCCGTTATGGATGAGCATACATTTCAATCACCCCAAGGAGATAACCAAGAGGTGCCGTATCGCCTGTGAAATGCTTGCCGATTCCGGCATCCCGCTCGGCAGCCAGAGCGTCCTTTTGAAGGGAATAAACGACAGGCCTTACATTATGAAACGCCTGATGCACGATCTGCTGCAGATAAGGGTGAGGCCTTATTATATTTACCAGTGCGATCCGGTCAGGGGCACCCAGCATTTTCGCACTCCCGTGGCCGCCGGTATAAACATAATGGAGAAACTGCGCGGGCATACTTCCGGGTATGCCGTCCCTACCTATGTGATAGACGGCCCGGGGGGCGGCGGCAAGATACCGGTAAGCCCGAGCTACATACTTTCGCAGGCAAGGGGAAAATATGTCCTGCGCAATTATAAAGGCAAGATATACACGTATCTTGAATAATCTTCTTTCGCTCCGCCTCCTGTCAATGCCGGCTTGTTTGGCGGCGGCGGTAATCTTTATGGCCGGCTGTTCTTCCCGCAAAGAGCCTGTTCCCGGCACTCCCGCTAACGCCGTCGCTTCGGTGAACGGCACGGTCATTACCGATAACGATCTGGATTTCGAAGTAAAATATTATAACTCCGCCTTTCCGGAAGGAGACCGGAGAAGAATTGATTCTCTTTCCGCCAAGACCGACTATTTGAAAGAAGAGATTATACAGCGCCTGCTTATTTCCCAGGAGGCTCAGCGGCGCGGCCTGGAGGGAGAGGAAGAATTCAAGCGGCTGATGGAAAAGACCAGGCAGGAGATCCTGGCCTTGCTGCTTTTAGAACAGGAGACGTCCGGCTCGGAGATAAGCGGGGAAGAAGCCGAAGAATACTACCGCGGGTATAAAGCCAAACTGTCGGAGTTGGAAGAACGTCATGTCCGGGAAATATTGCTGTCCACTGAAGAAGAGGCGCAGGGTATCCTGATCCGCCTTCTCCAGGGGGAAGATTTTGCTTCGCTGGCCGAGGCTTATTCCCGGACGGAAAGCCGCAATAAAGGCGGGGACGCGGGGTTTTTAAAGCGCGGTAAACATTCCCCGGAGTTCGACAAGGCGGTATTCTCTCCGGAACTGCATGAAGGAGAGATCAGCAGCGTGTTCTCCTGCCCCGAAGGATTCTATATAGTGAGGATAGAGGAAATACGCAGGTTTCAGGGGCGGCCTTTTGAAGAGATGCAGGGTGAAATAAAAGCCGTTCTGCTGCAGAAAAAGAAGCAGGACAGGATAAAGAAACTTTTGCAGGATCTGAAGAACAATTCCAGCCTGGAGATACACGAAGGCAGGATCAAGTAAGGTACTGCCGGAATTTTCCCTCCAATTGATTACATGCAGTCTGATTTTTCGCAAACCGCGGGTTAAAGGCCCAGCTCTTCCGTCCCCACAATCTTGACCTTGGCGTTATCCTTCAATTCGCCCTGCGTTTCTATGATGATCAGATCGTCTTCTCCCAGCCCCTGCGCCACCTGCACATAGTCGTTTGTGGCATATCCCTGCACGACCCTGCGTATCTGAACGGTTCCGGTCTGTATGCCGTCTTCTCCGGTCCTCAACGTCGTCTTGGGGACGACCGGCACCAGTATCTTTCCGCCGCCGGCTTGCATGATGCTGGAAGTAGGGATTATCAAAACTTGTTTCAGGTCCGCTATGCTTATTTCCGCCCTACTGAACATACCCGGCATAAGCAGACCTTCTTTGTTGTCCACCTTGATCTTGGCGGTGAGCGTCCTGCTTTTTCCCTCTATTATGGGATAGACGCTGTCCACCGTTCCCTCGAACACCCTGGTAGGGTAAGCGTCAACGTATATGCTGGCTTTCTGTCCGAGCCGGACCTTATTTATGTCTCTTTCGACGATACCCACTTCAATGTAAACTTCACTGATTTCGAACAGCGTGCCCATTTTATCCTGGGAAGTCACGAATTCCCCTTCCTCGGCTTCTCTCGGCCCCATGACCCCGTCTTTTGTGGAGTAGAGGAAGACTTTGCGAAAATCGTTCTTTGCCAGGTCTTCTTCGGCTTTAGCCGTATCTACCTGAGCCCTGGCGCTTCTCGCATCAAGTTCGGCTTCTTCCATTTTGGATTTGATGATCGCCCCGACCTCGAACAGCTTCTGGTTTATCTCGTATTTCTTCAAGGAGGATTCGTATGCTGCCTGGGCCGATATGAATTTATTCCTCGCGTATTTCAGCTTTAGTTTAGCGTCATCCGGGACCAGATAGGCGATCAGCGCGCTTTTTCTCACTTTTTCGCCTTCTTTAAAATAGATTTTCTTGATTACACCCGGAATTTCGAATTTCAGTTCAATTTCCGTTTTGCCTTTTACCGTACCCATTACCGGGAGAAAATCGTGAAAATCGGTGGGTTTCATCTTGAACACCCGCACCATGATAGGCGCGGGTTCGGACAGCGCCTGCTGCTGCGCGGGCGGTTCTTCTTGCTGGTCCGGTGTTGCCGCGTTCTGCTTCTGGGCCGGAGAGGGTTCTTTCTTCACTTTGCTTATCATATCCTGTATGAAAGGAGTCTTTTGCGTGGAAAGCTTGATGCCTGTCTGGTAGACTCCCCACATTACAAAGGCCAATACCAGGATAAGCAGAAGTTTCAATAATTTAGAGCCCATATTTATTTGCCCCTCCTATCGTTTAACCAGCCAGAAATCCCGGAAAACAAGATAAACACAAGGTATTACGAAAAGAGTGAGAAAAGTCGCGACCGAAAGCCCTCCGATAACGGTTATCGCAAGAGGCGACCACAAGTTGGCCGATTCGCTTTTATCCAGGGCCATCGGGATGAGCCCCAGTATAGTAGTTAAAGATGTCATCATGATCGGCCTGAGCCTGTCGAAGGATGCGTCTATCACCGCTTTCTTGGCGCCGCCCCGCTGGGAATACTTGTCCTTAAAGTTATTCCTCAGGAAATTTATGCGGTCTACAAGTATGATCGCGTTGTTGACGACTATCCCGCCGAGCATTATTGCCCCGATAAGTACCCCGGTCCCCACTGGTTTATCGGTCAGCCTCAGCGCCGTGACTGCGCCTATCGCCGCCATCGGCACCGTGCATAGAATAATGAAAGGTTCCGTAAGCGATTCAAAGAGCCCCGCGAGTATCATATAGACCAGCACCAGGCTGATTATCAACGCCCAGTAAAGCTCCTTCTGATTTTGTATCATTTTATCATAATTACCGCCGAATTGCCAAAAATAATCTTTCGGGAATTTGAGATCCTTGATCGCCTCTTTCACTTTAATGGCCGCCGTTCCCAGCGCGACGCCGCCTGTGTTGGCGCTTACCTGGACCATGCGCGACTTGTTTTTTCTCCATACCTCGCTTGGGCCGTATTCATCCTTGAACGCGGTCAACTGGTTCAGAAAAACCATATCTCCATAAGGGGTCACCAGGGTTATCCTGCGCAGGTCGTCTCGCGTGTGGCGGAATTCCTCTCCGATGCGGACGATCGTCTCCGTTTCCTCCGCCTTTTCAGCGCCGTCCCGGGAAGTCCCGTTGTTCAAGGCTGGGCTGCCGTTGAAATGCCATTGCGGGTTGAAGTTAGGGTCCCGGGTTTTTATCAACGATTCCCGGTTGCCGCGAAAGCGCGTGGCCACCAGCCCCCGCATATGGGTGTGCAGCGCCAGAGACACCTCCTCTGCGGTAAGCCCGAACATCGCGGCTTCGCGCTTGTCGAGAATGAGTTGTATCTCCGGGCGGCCCTCGCGCATGCGGATCTTTGTATCGGTGAATTTCGGTATGGTCTGCAGGCGCTGGGCCACCTGGATGGCAAGGCTTTTCAGCACCTCGTAGTCGTGACCGTAGAGTTCCAGCAGGATTTCTTTGGTGCCGACCTCCTGCGGTTCCTCGTAATAGACGAACGCCCGGTGGCTCTGGTAGAACTTGTCCGTGTAGGGGCGCAGCGTGTTCATGAATTCGCCTGTTGATTTCTTGCGTTCCGCCAGCGGTTTAAGTTCCACGAAGATCTTTCCGGACCAGGGCTCCACCTTGGAGGTAGCGTTCTTGACTTCCGGCATCCTTGCCACGAACGATTCTATGCCGGCGATTATCTTGTCGGTTATTTCGATCTTCGTCCCTGTGGGCATCTCCACGAAAATGGTGAATTTATTCTGTTCGGCGATGCCGATGAATTCCTGCTCCAGCTTGGAAGCCTCCTGCACTACGCGCAGCAGTGCCACTACCACCAGGAAGACCACCAGATATCGCAGAAACAGCACCAGGGCGATGAATATCTTGTATAGTTTTTCCAGGAACCCTCCTGCGGGTTCTTTCATTTTTTCTTTTTCCGTTCCCGCCGTCACGGTATCTTTCGACAAGGATTCTTCCGGCACCGGCGGCGGCAGGCGCGGGTCTTTCAACTTCAACCGCGACGCCAGCAGGGGGATTAGGGTTATTGCCGTGAATAGGGATGCCAGCAGGGAATAGGTAATGGTCAGGGCGATGCCGCTGTAAAGGAGCTTGATCTCCGGATTGATGAAAAACAGGGGAAGGAAGACCACGATGGTGGTAAAAGTGGAGGCCACTATCGCCAGGAACATCTCTTCGCTGGCCTCCACCGCCAGCCTCTTCTGTATCTCCTTCATCGGCATGTCTTCCGGGAACCTGCCCGGTTGCGCCAGAAAATCGTCGCGTTTCTTGAAGGTGTTGTCGAGAACCACGATGGCGTTGTCCACCAGCATGCCTACTCCGAGCGCCAGGCCGCTCAAGGTCATTACGTTGAGTGTCAGTTTGGAGAAATACATCAGGCAGAAGGTGAGTATCACGGAGAGAGGAATGCTTGAGCTAATAATGAATACAAGCCGGATGTCCCAGAGAAAGATGAAAAGTATCAAGCTCGCCAGCAGGGCTCCGGTGATCAGGGAGGAATTTACCTGATTGACGGCTTGCTGGATTATGTCCGCCTGGTTAGAGATCAAGGAAAGCTTTATATCGCTCTCCAGGCTGCGTTTCAGGTTTTCTATTTCCTTGTTCACGTCCTTGGAGATCTGCACCGTGTTTGCCAGCGACTCTTTCTGGATATAAATGGAGATTACCGGTTGGGCGTTCAGCCTGGCAAAGGCGGTGGGTTCGAGAAAAGAATCCTTGATGCTTGCTATATCTTTCAGGCGGACCACCGAGCCCTCTTTGGTTGTCGCCACCGCCAGGTTGGCGATGTCCTCCAGGCTTTCCAGCTCTCCGATGGTCCTTACCAGATATTTGTCCTTGGCCCTTTTAATTTCTCCGGCCAGGAGGTTTGAATTGTTAAGGTTTATGATGTCCACCACTCTATTTATGGAAAGCTGGTATGCCTGCAGGCGGTACTGGTCTATCTCGATTATGATCTTGCCTTCGCGGCCGCCGACCACTTCAGCCCTGGCTATACCTTCTATCCTTTGAATGCGGTCTTTTATCCGCTCATCGACTATTTTGCGCAGTTGTTCCGGGGAACGGCGGTCGCTGGTAACGGCCAATATCATTATCGGCACGTCCATATATTCATATTTGGCGATGACGGGTTTTTCTATCTCTCTGGGGAGTTTGTTGCGGATACGGTTGAATTTCTCGCGCACTTCCAGGGCGGCGAAATTCATTTCCGTGCCGGGCTCGAATTCCAGGATAATGGTGGCGTTGCCTTCTTTGGATATGGAGAGGATGTTTCTTAGATGGGAAACGGAGCTGACCGCTTCTTCCACCGGTTTGGAGATGCGGTTCTCTATCTCGGAAGCGGGGATGCCGCCGCGCACGTCTATATTTATGGTGATATCGCCGTAACTTATGTTCGGCATCATCTCCACCGGCAGCATCTTCAGGGCGATCACCCCGATTATGATGATGCCGGCGAAAAGCATCGATATGAAGGTCGGCCTGTTGACCGAGAACCCCGGTAAACTCATACTAAGCCCGTTCTTGTTCAGCGATAATGTTTTGTTGCGGGAGCCCAAGCGTTCCCGTCGTATCGATGCCGGACGGAGGGAAGACGTAATTCTGCCGGGGGCGTAGCGTTATCTCCGTAACGCAATTTACCGGTTGTTATACCGGTTCGTACCAGCGTCCCGGCCCGAGCGGCCCTTCGGCCTTCAGCAATTGTTTATCCATCAATTCCTTCAAATCACGCGCCGCGGTAGGAATGGAAACGTTGAACATCTCAGCGTATTCTTTCCGCGTTATCTTCTTTATGCTCTTCAATCTTTCCAGAAGGTCTTTCTGGCGCGGGTTTATATTATATTCCATAGCCGGGGGCGGCGGCATCTCTACCTTGGCCTTCCGGGGAGCCTCTTGTTTTACGGACGCAGGACGGGGAAGAGAAGGCGTTTTTTCTTCCGGCGGCAGTTCAGGTTTGGATACCGGGAAAGCTTTAGCCGGTTCTTTCTTCTCTTCTTTTATCTGCGCCGGAGGAGATTTTTTCTCCGTTTGTATGACAGGCGTATTGTCCGGAGGTGTTTTGGACGGGATTCCCTTGTTTTCCTGCGGAGGTTTCCCCGATTCTTTTCCCGGAAGTATGGGATTTATCCCGGTATCTTCTTTTGAGAAAGAGGGGGCCGCCGGCAAAATCCCCTGTTCGCCGGGTTGATTCTGCGCCGGCGCGGCTTCGGAAGAAGGCTTGTCGGGCTGATAAGCTGTGGACGGGGTAATCGGAGGCAGGCGGTGCGCTGCCGGTACCGGCACCTCCTCGAAAGGTATCCGTTTTTTCAAGTCGTTGATCACGGGGCGCTGTGTCTGCTCGGATGACGGCTGTTCTTCCGGCGGGCAAGCGGCCTGCGGTAAAGCAGTTTGTTCTTTATGTCCTTCTCTGGCTTTCAATAGCGTCTCCAGTTCCGGGTTGATAAGCGGTTCGTCTTTTACCGGAGCCTGCTCCGGCCGCCTGGCCTGCACGCCGGATATCCTTTCCACGACTATCAAGAATATCGAAGGGATAACCACCAGGGTAAGAAAAGTGGCGGAAAGCAGTCCTCCCATTACGGTCAGGGCCATAGGGGCCTGTAATTCCGCGCCTTCTCCGATGCCGAGCGCCAGAGGCAGAAGGCCGAGAATAGTAGTTAAAGAAGTCATCAGGATCGGGCGCAGCCTGGTTTTACTGGCCTCTATGACGCAGTTGTAAGGGGAATACCCCTGTTTATACTGATCGTTGATGAATGCTATAAGCACTATACCGTTATTGACGGCAATGCCGCCCAGCATGATGATGCCCAGGTAGGCGACCACGCTTAAAGGGGTATTGGTTATGAAAAGGAAGAAAGCCACGCCTATAAGGGAAAGAGGGACGGTGAACATTATCAACAGCGGCTGCCAGAGGGATTCGAATTCGGCGGCCATGATCATATACACGAGGGTGATCGCCAGTATAAGGGCGAAGGCCAGGCTTTGGAACGACTCCTGCATTTTTTGCTGTTCGCCGGCCAGCTCGATAGCGTATTCCTTGGGAAGGGAAACCGTTCTTGCCGCTATGATCTTGTCTATTGCGCGGTTGACCTCCCCGATCCCCCGTTTATAAACATTTGCGCTGATGACGATGCTTCTCTGCTGGTCGATGCGTTTAATTTCCGTGGGCCCGGTTCCTTTGGTCAGATAAGCCACGTCGGACATGGAGATGTCGAATCCCAGCGGGGAATGGATGAGGATGCGGCGCAGGTTGCTTAATTCGCTCCGGTCCTCGTGACGCAGGCGGATACGGATGTCGATATCCTCCTGATTGGTTTTATCCTTGAATTTCGTGGCGACATAGCCCTTCAGCGCCACCTGCGCGGTAACCGCTATGTCGCGCACGGAAAGGCCGTATAAAGACGCCTTGTCTTTCAGAATATGCAGTTTTGTTTCCGGGCTCGCGGCAGGCATGCTGTTCTTTATGCCGTAGATACCTTTTATCTTGCGCAGGTCGGACTGCAGTCCGGCGGCGATATCGGTAAGCCGGTATATCTGCGGGCCTTTTATTTCTATCGCGATAGGCGCTCCCTGTTCTACCGCCGAACCGAGAGACGTCTCCTGCGCAACGTATTCCACCGAGGCGCCTTCAAGGTCGCCTTTTTCGGCGGTATTTTTCAACTGCTGGATTACTTCGTCGGTGGAGCGTATGCCGGAAGGCAGAAAGGGCAGCCCTCTGGCTTTCTTCTTGAGGTTGACGAGTATCTGCGCCTGATGGCTGCCGAGGGTTTGTACCGCCGTCTCTTCCAGGGAATTTTTGTCCTCGCTTGAGCCGATGTTTACCGTGACGTCTTGTGTCTCCTTGAATCCGAGTAGGGCGGACTCAAACCTGTGCACTATAGCGTTGGTGGCCTTAAGGGTGGTCCCCGGAGGCATGTCGATCTTGATGATGAATTGTCTCTGGTCCACTTTCGGCATAAATTGTTTTTCCTGGATAGCGAGTATTCCGAGGCTTACGACGAACAGGACGCCGGCCAGCACCACCACTTTTTCCTTGCGGTCTATTCCCCAGACGATCGCTTCTTCCAGCTTGTCGAAAACCGGGATATTTCTCTGCCGGGGTTCTGCCGCGGCCCGGCCGTCCCTTCTCCAGATGGAAAGGGAGATGAGAACCGGGACCAGAGTTATGGCTACCAGGATGGAAGCCGTCAAGGCGAAGGTGATGGTCAGGGACAATTGTTTGAAAATCTGGCCGGCGATACCGGAGACGAAGGCGAAAGGGAGGAAGACCGCAACGGTCGTCAACGTGGAACCGATTATAGGCGCGAGCATCTCTTCCGAGGCGTCCACGCAGGCCTCTTTGAAGGTTTTGTTCATCTGCCGGTGCCGGAAGATGTTTTCGATGACCACGATGGAGTTATCCACCAGCATGCCTATGCCGAGCGCCAAGCCTCCTAAGGACATCATATTCATATTTATCTTAAAACAATACATAAGAAACAGGGTGGTCATGATGGAAATGGGGATGGAGAAGGTGATGACCAAAGAAGACTTTATCTCCCGCAGGAAGAAAAGCAGCACCAAGAAAGCCAGCAATGCCCCCTGCAGAGCAGAACCGGTAACGTTGGAGACGGCTTCGTTTATGAACTGCGACTGGTCGTAGGTCACCTGGATATTCACGCCTTTGGGCAGTTTTTCCTGTTGTAATTTCGTTATCTCCTTGCGTATGCCCTGGGCGACTTTCAGGGCATTGCTGCCGGATTGTTTGCGGACGACGATGGAGATACTTTCCTTGCCGTTATAACGGGAAATACTCGATGTTTCCTTGACGCTGTCTTTTACTTTTGCGATATCCTTGAGAAAGACCAGCCTGCGCGCCTTTTTTTCGAGTTTCTCCTTCTGCTGCAGGGTTTCGGCAGCCTCTTCCGGGACCTCAAGGGCGGTGGGGGTCTCGGCTATCTCCGAGACCTTCTGGTATTCTCCCATTGTGCGGATAAGATATTCGTAGAAATTCTCTTTAAGGGTGCCGGCGGGGTAATTTATGTTGGCTGATTTTATGCTGTCCACTACCGAGACTATGGATATCTGGGAGACCCTTAATCTCGGCTGGTCTATTTCCACCAGGATCTCGCGCTCGTCGCCGCCGGTGATGACGGCCGAGGCCACGCCCTCGACCTTCTCGATGCCGTCCTTGATGTATTTGCGGCTCATTTCGCGCAGTTCAAGCGAAGAATACGGGCCGGTCACCGCCAGGTTCATTATCGGCAGGTCGAAGGGGTTGTATTTCATTACCACCGGTTCCTGCGATTCTCTCGGGATGCGCTCTTTGATGAGGTCTATCTTCTCGCGCACGTTCAAGGCGGCAAAGTCCATATTGGTGCCCCAGTTGAACTCGACCATTACCAGGGACAGCCCTTCGCGCGAGATCGAACTGATGCGTTTGACGTTGTTTACCGTCCCCACGCTTTCTTCTATGATTTTAGTTATGAGATTCTCTATTTCTTCCGGGGCCGCGTTAGGGTAGGAAGTGACCACGGTTATTTGAGGATAGGCTATTGAGGGAAAAAGCTCCTGCGGCAGCCTGGACCAGGATATCAATCCAAGCAGTATCAGCGCGAGGAAAGCCATCAAGGTTGTCACCGGGCGGTGTATCGCGAGCCTGGAAATCGACATAAATTAAGAGGTTGTATGAAAAAGACATCCGCCCGGTGAGCCGGGCGGATATGGAGCGTTATTTCGACGTTATTCCTTGGTGATGGTAATATATAAAGCTTCGTTCTTGAGCTCGTCACGGGCGTAAACCAAGGTCACTTCCTGTCCAACCGACAACGCGTTGGGCAGGAGAATGATCGGTTCTGCCGTGCCTATCTTCTTGACGATGCGCGTGTTCTGGGTTATGATCGCGGAGATCTTCTTGAGCGCGTCGGAGGAGTTTCTGTTGGTTACGGTCAACGTTTTAAAAGGAGAATTGAGGTTTATTTCGCTTATTTTTCCGTATATTTCACCGATGGTGAAAGGGTTTGTTATGCCGGATTTCTGCGGGGTTGATGATACTATAAGGTTCCTTTCTTCGGCTGTGTCCCGGATAGGCTCCGGCCCGGGTTTATCGCTGCGTTTGGCGGAAAGGATGGCGTCGATCCTGGCGAAATAAGCGCGTATGCATTTAGCGTCTATCTGCAGGGTCTTTTCATTCTTGTCGTTGAAAACATAAGTTTGGGTCTTCTCGCAGGAAAGACTGAATTTCCCGTCGGGAGTGATCTTCAGGGAGAAGAGATTGTTTTCTCCGAGCTCTGTGAACTTATCCTTAAGTTTTCCGGAAAGCTCTCCGGAAAGCCTATAGCTTTTTCCCTGCAGGTCGGTAAACCATATACGGTCTTTATTATTCTGGATTTTCTCTACGCTGACCTTTCCGGTTACCTGGATCTGGACGTCTTTGGCGGGCGCGTCGGCGGCCGGCTGTTTAATGTTGTTTTCAGCGGCCGCGGGCTGAACAGAGCAAAAAAGAGAAGAAATAAAGATTAAACAAAATAGAGAAATGGTAGTCTTCATATTGCTCCTTTCTATAGGTTTTTAAAAACAGGATAATTCAGTTTAACTTATTGAATTAGTTTAACATAAACAGAGAGTATTGCAAGAAAAAAGGGAGGGGGTTTTGGCTCCCTCCCTTTAATCGAACCGCAACGGGTGAAAAGTATTTGTTACATCTCCATGATCGCGCTCCTGGTGACCTTGAAGAGCTTCACGCGTCTTTTCATGGTCTCCGCCCAGATGTTCTCTACTTGGCTGCGGATGATTTTCTCTCTCATTCCGCGTTGAGCTGTTTTTCTGGACTCTTTCTTGACCGCCACAAACACCGTAGGCATCCTTTTCATTGCGCGACCTGGTTGTTTTCTTACGTGACGTTTATTAATTATTCCGAAGCGGCGTCATCATCTGAAGGCTCTTCTCCGGAAGCCCCTTGTTCCCATTTGTAATACTCTTTCGCTTGATACCAGCCGCCTTCTTCATCAAAGGCGAAAGTAGCTTCATAATTTGTCATGCCTAAAGTTACCGTTCCGCTCGTACCGCCTATCGCAACTCTTGTTCCTGTGGCTGTTTGCGCAACGTTGGTGATAATGCCGTTTTCATCGCGGGTATAGGTTTTAACCCTGGTGACGCTTTCTGAACTGCCGTCCACTCCGGTGTTCTTGGAAGCGGTGGTTTCTTTTATGGTCTGCCATGTGCCGGCGATCAGTTTATACTCGGTTGTGCTCGTTTGCGTTATATCGCCTTTTTTGGTGCCGTCCGAACCGTAACTTTCTCCGGTTGTCACGGATTTGGTGCGCAGCGCCTGGCCGTTGCGGATGGTATAAGAATCGGTCGTCGAGGTCTTATAAGTGCCGATTTCTTTATTGTCAGCATCTTTACCGCTGTCGCCTGTAGTAGTTGAGGTGCCGGAGGCGCCTTTTAATTTACCGGTGCCGTCTTCGTATTGATAAGTAATGGTAAATGTCGTATCGGACGAGGAATCATCCGTGCCGGTTGTCTTTGATGTGCCGTCTATGGTCGCGACTTTTATACTTCCACCGCGCCATTCGAAATTTACGGTTTGCGTCGTTACCGTAGTCGAAGTCTCATTTTTGCTGTTAACGGATGAGGTGGTTGTGGTGGTGGTTTCTGTGCCGCTGATCTGCACGCCGCGGTTATTAAAGACATTCTCCACCGTTATCACCATCTTCGTGGTCGTGCTGACGATGCTGGTGGTGTCATCAGCAGCGTTTACAAAACTCCCTATCCCAAGAAGAATGAACGCCGTCGTCAGTGCCAGTAAAATACTTTTTTTCATTTGTTTCTCCTTTCGAATAAAATAGCCATTTATTCCTGTTATTTATCGGAATATCCAATCATTACCGGTTTTCCGAGGATTATTTCATATTTCTTGGTTATGTCGTTTGTATACTGGTCATGCCAACCGGTAGTGCTTGAATATATATAGCCTGTTTTTGTGCCGCTGCCGGAGACTCCGGTAAGGTTGGCGGTGTCAGGATCGTATGTGTAGGTCGTGACTATATGGGTAGTTTCCAGGTGTTCCTTGTCCGGATCGAGATAAGGCTGATAAGTCGTGCTTTCTTCCGTGCCGGAGATGACACGCTGTAGATTGCGCACAAGGGCGTTGTTGTATGTGACGGTAGAAGTCTCGGTTTTATAGTTGCATCCGTCATCGGCATTGGTATAGCTTGTCGTGGTAGTGGTGGACTTTGCCATCGGTTTACCGTAGAGTATTTCCATCTCGGTGGCGCTGGTGCCGTTATAGGTATCTCCGTCTTTAAGCGTGCTGATCACGTCCGCGGCATCTACGCCGACCTCCTCTTCGTCGTCATTGATGTAAGAATAGGTGCCGTCTTCTTTTTTGGTCAGGATGTTGCCTTCGGAGTCTGTATATTGATACCATTGTGCAACCTGGCCGTTGAAGGTAGTGGTACTGGAGGCGCCTGTAAGTTTGAGGTCCTGGTCATACACGTATTTTGTCGTCGTGTAATCCTTCTGGAAAGATCCGTCGGCCCTGGTTACCGTCGAGGTAACGCTGCTGGATTCAAGGCGCATGGCCATAGGTTCGATGTCTTCTCCGAAGGGATGAGGGGTGTCTTCGCGGTAATTAAAGCTGGCTGTGGTATGGGTGGTGACGATGTTTCCTTCCCCGGCTTCCGGTTCAGCCGACACACTGCTGTAGTCCACCCGCGTGGTGTCGTCGAAATAGGTTACCTGTCCGCGCCCGTTATACTGTATGTCTTTGCGTTCCGAGGTATAGGAAAGCCCGTCCGTGCCCACGCCTTCTTCGTAATAATAGGAAGGACGGTCTATATGTCCGTCGGCATACTCGATGTTGGAGCGGGTGAATTCGCTCGTGCCGTAAACGCTGTCCGTAGTTTTCTGGCTGAAAGAAAGCACCAATTTCTTATTCTGGTTGTAGCTGTTGGCCGTCCATTGCGTGTCCGTAATATTTCCGCCCGGGTCCACTTCTTTCATATTATAGGTGGCGTAGCTCTTATAGGCGTTGGTTTCGGCGGTGGCGTAAAATAAAGAACCCGGCAGATAACTGCCGGTCCAGGAGAACGTAGTTTTATTATCGAGATTGTCGAGTTTTTCTCCGGTGTAGCTTACCAGAAGGCGGTCATCGTTGTATTTCATGTTGCGCATGGAGCTCAAACTTCGGTTGCCGAGTTCGTCTATCTTCACATGGTTCACGCTCGTGGTTAGCAGACCGTCGGTAAAATAATCCGTGCCCCCGTCGCTGGTGGGTATGTAATTGAATTCCCCGTTGGCGGCGGCGTTCTTTTCCCGCTGCTGGCGGTTATCCACCACGGTCTTGGTTATATTGGCTGAGGCTTCCTGACGCAGGTATTCTGCCAGGTCCACGCCTGAACTGGAGATCGGCGCCGCCGCTGTGGCGTATCTAAGCACCGAATCTATGACTTTTTGCTTTTCGACCCGTTCCATATTACGGCGGTCTATCTTAACGAAAACATCCGGGGAATACCCGGATGTGATGACCTTGTTGATATAATCCCAGTAGCTTTTGCCGTTCAGATATTCGGGGGTATATTCTTCTACGGCAGCGGGGGAGTTAACTGAAGTCAAAGCCACGAAGAAAAAGGCTAAAAAGGCTATTTTCCACAATCTGTATGGCTTTCTGCAGTACATATCTTTACCTTTCCCCAAGAAAAAATCCGGGTTTTACCTTTTTCCTTCTCAAGGTAACCCGGACGACAAAATCAATGAATAACGTATTGCTCATACGTTATCCTTTACGATCCGTGGCTACTGTCCGGTGTAGGGGATACGCCGGACATATCGAAGGATAAGCAATACTTTTTAAAAGTATTAACTAACACATAAAATATACACTATTTCCACAAGAATTTCAAGTCTTTTTGTCAGCTATTGTTTTAGTTTACAGAAGTTAAATTATACGTAATGTCCAAACCTACAGAAGGATACAGCAACAACATTAAATTGCGCGTCTCCTAATAATGCTTAAATTAAAAATTCATAGCCTATTCTGCCTATCGGTTAGCTTTTTTTTTGCGCAGGAACCGGCCTGTAAAATCTGCCTGAAGGCAGAACAAGCGAGGGTTATCTATATATAGGTAAGGGAGGGTCAAGGGCAGGGGAGTTAGATTCTTATTCCGTAACCGCAGGCTTTTTTCAGATTGGCCAGAGATATATGATAATTGGCAAGAGCCTGGAAATACTTGGTCTGGGCGTCGCAAAGATTGTAGAGCGACTCCATTGATTCGGAGAGGGCTACTTCGGCGACCCGGGAGCGTATTTTTATCACTTCCGCCTCTTTTCTGCGGAATTCCATTTCTGTTTCTGTGGCATTCAATTGGAGGAGCGCCTTTTGGTAATTAAGGAAAGCGTCCTGAATTTCGAAGGTTATGGTTTTTACCGTCTGGTCTTTATCGCTGATGGAGCGGTGCAAATCTATATCCGACTTTTTTCTGTCGTAAATGCGCTTTATATTATCCATAACGTTAAGCTCGAAGTTCCCGGTGGTGGATTTCGTGGGCGAGGTCTGTCCGAATCTCGGCTGGCTGGATTCGGAGGTGACCGAGCTGTTGATCGTGCTGGCTCCCCAGGGTTTACTGACTTTCAGCCCCACATACCAGTTATTTGCGTCCCTCATCGACTCGGTTTTGTAGGCGCCTTCGTAATAACCGTATGAACCGCTTAGATCAACGGTAAAGGAATTCTTGCCTTTTTCTATGCGCTGTCCGTATTCCTGGAATTTTATCATTAATTCGCTCAAAGCCAGCTCCGGCCGGTGCTGTAACCCGGCTTTAATGCAGTCTTCAAGCTTGAGATCCAGGCGCCTGGCTTCCAGCTCGTCGGTGCTTATAAAAGGATTGTCTTGGACGTTAAGGACTTGTTTGAAGGTCAGTTCGGCCATGAACAAATCCTGTTTTATCCCGTTCATCTGGAATATTATCTGATTATACCAGTTTTTGACGGTGATGAGCTCAAGCGGGATTATCATCCCGGCGTCGAACAGCTTTTGTACCTGGTCCACTGTCTCATTGGCCTCTTCTTTAATGGCGTCTTTGGCGGCGAGGTTCATTCTTGCCGCCACGAGGTTGTAGAAAGCGGTTTCAGTTTTATTCATCGTATCTATGCGCAGGCGGTCATAGTTTTTCTTGGTAATATCCAAGTTGGTCTTTGCCTGCAGGTAGGTATTCCTGAGCCGGTCCCCGTAATATATAGGTTGATCGATCTGAAGTTTGGCTTCCCGTTCTTCGTATTCCACTTTATAAACTTCACCGGTAGTATTGTATCCGAGTATCTTTATGGCCGGATAAATATTCCTTACCGCCTCCATGACTTTTATCTGCGCCAATTCTATTTCTTCCCTGGCAACCTGGGAGGGTTCGTTGCTCTTTACCGCGATGTTCATAAAACGGTTAATTTCGTCTTCCGTTTCCTGGGTTACAGGTTTCTGCAGAACTTTTGGTTCGACAGCCGAGCCGGCGGTTCTAGTTGCCTGGGAAGATGACGGCGGCTTTGCCTTCGGCTGCGCAGAGCCCGGTTGGTTTTTGTTGAAAGGCAGGCTGGGCGGTAAACCGACTTCTGAAGAAACATTTATATCCCGGCGGATGTCTTGAACGGCGGCAGAATTCTTGTACGTTATTGGGACAATGACCTGGAGATCCTTGCTGCTGTTGTATCCCTGAGGGATCGGCAGAGGACTGGCGTTGCGCGCGCTTAAGATCGCGGCGGCATCCAGTAAAGGATATCCTGAAGATTGGGCAATATCTATGTTTTTGATCCTGCCGTCTTTTGACAAAAGAAGTTTGATTTTAACGATCCCTTCCAGATTCTGGACAGCCGCTTTAGGGGGATAAATAAGCTGGGAGTATATCTTTTCCTGCAGGAGGGTCAAATAGGCGGAGTTGGGTTCTATATTGCCGAATACGGCAGGCAGTCCGCAGGCCAGAACAAAAAACGCCAACAAGTGTATCAGCGGTTTCCGGCGCATAAGATTTTGAGATATGATACGGTTGATTTGGCGCGTTGTAAGCATATCATATATTTGACTAAAAGTATATTATACACAAATATTCTTGTCAAGACTTTTTATGATACTTACAATACTTATGATACGGTTGGCGGTATTAAACAAGGCCGTATGTCTCTCCGGTCGTCTTGACAGCCGACCCTTTGTGTGTTATATTTTTTTCTATGAGATGTAAAATATGCAATAGTGAGTTTTCTCCGAGTAAATACAACCGTTCTCAACAAACCTGTTCTTCTCCGGAGTGCCAGCATCTCAGGCAGCTTATGAATGAACGGGCGTGGAGGGAGCGGAATCCGGACTATTTTCGCTGTCATGGCCAGGACCAGGTATGGCAGGAAAACCGCTATAGATACGTTAAATTATGGAGACTTGCCCACCGTGACTACCTGCGCGAATACGCGAAGAACCATGCCCCCCAGCGACGGGAGTATATGCGTGAATATATGCGTAAATACCGTCATTCTAATACTCCCCAGCCTGTAGCGTAAGTTGAAACAAAAGTAAGATTCTTTCCTTGACAATTTCCTGGCCGGACATTATAATTTAAGTAGGTGAAAGTTTTTCAAAACATTTTTTAATCGTTTTGCAGTAAACTTACATCTAAGTAAGCCTATTCTGAGAGCTTAGAATAGGAAAGCCACGGATCCAAGAAAGGATTATTCTCTCTTTATGGACCGGGCTTTGTATCAAAAGCTCGGTCTTTTTGTTAATTAGGGGGTGTTTTAAGGGTGTATCACAAGGGTGTGTAGGGGGAGAAATGAGTAGTTGGAGGGGGAAACTCTGGCTTAAAGCTGTCGCTTTGGCAGTCGCCGGTATCTTCGCTTTCTCGGAAGTTACCTGGGCCGCCAGAACGGATTTTATTCTGCCCCCGGCTGTTACCGCCAACCGTAATATTCCTTCATCCCAAGAAAACCAGACACCTGTAAAGAAAAGTCTATTTGATACATTTAATGAGATATATACTAATTTCTCATCTATTCTTTTTCCTTTTGCCCACGCCGAAATAACCAATACAATAGTAAATTATGATGTAGTTGTTGCTTCTAACCGTATCAAGAGTGATACTGCATACCAAGGGAAAGGCTCTGACCGTATCACAGAGAACCCGCTGGAGGAAAGCACCGGCAATGGAGCCATAGGACAGGAAACCAACCGTATCATAGATAACCCGGTCCGGCAATACCGCTATCAGCCTACCGTATCATTTGAAAAATCAGCAGAAAATCAACCGTATCAAGAGATGACCGCATTTCTATATGAATTGCGGAAAATGGCATCAACCGTATATCAACCCACCTCGGATAGTTTTTACTGCGATCTTAACAGCTTAAAAGCGCGGCAGGCTGTTGTAGCTACTTTAGGCATTCCTACCGATTGTTTGGATAGAAGCGTTTATTTGTTTAGAGCCGCCAGCGGCCTCGGCCTTGATCCCGAGATCGTATTAATTAAGGATAAAGCGAGAAATATAGGGCACGCATTATTGACAATTAAAGATGCCAGCACCGGTAAAAGGGTCGTCATTGATACAACAGCCGGAAAGGCCGATATTGGGAATGATTCCTCCGTCCTTTTCGCTTACCTTAATAAAGGGTGCGAAATACTATCAATCTCGAGGTCTTTGCCGGAATTGGCGGCTTTCCTTAATAAAAAAGGGAGCAGCATTGCCATCGCTTGGGGATATAGCTGGGGCGCGGCTGCCAGTGCCCAGGCGTCATCAGGCAGCAGCGGGTCATACGGCGGGGTATCCTGGGGCGGCTCCAGAAGCAGTAGTTTCTCGACAGGCAGGAGCAGTGGGACAAGCAGCGCCATTCCTTCCGGGAGCTCTTCCTGGTATTCAGCCAACAGATATTCCGACTATTCTCCCTACTATTTAAGTTCCGCGCCCAGTTCTCTGAGTTCTACCGGGAAAAGCAGTATTTACAGCAATTTCAGCAGTTTTCTTTCTGATTATTCAGCGGGGAGTTCGTTTGCGCTTCCTTCCACAAGCTTTTCGTTCGTTTATTCCACTCTTTCGTCTTCTTTTAATTATGTCTTCGCGAATACCGCGCCAACCGTCCCTTCTTTCAATATAGTGGTAACCAACAATATACCAAGTTTTTCCTTCTCTTCTTTCTCTTCATTGACCCCAAGGGATACCTTTAGCGCTTCTTATGATACAAACAGTCAAACTTTATTCATTCCCGCGCAAACCATCGCAAATATAAGCAATGTGTTGGGTAAAGACGCCACACAAGCGGAATACGAAGCCGCATTCTATTACCTCGGAGTAAAAACGTTCCGGGAGTCTCAAGATAGCGACTTCCTGACGGATAATAATGCAGACGGTCTGACAAGAGGTTCTGAATCGGCTCATTCCGCGGTATTAAAGCAGGCAGGACAGAGTTTTGCCGGCGGCAAAGCCGGAAGCCAGGAGTGGGATAAAGGATATTCCTGGCTGGATGCAGGCAGAAAACTGCTTGAAGCTGAGACGGTTACGGAAAGCACAGAGAGCAAACAGATCTATTCGGCATATTCAATGTCCATAGGAAACCAGAAATTCCTGGAAGCAGAGAGCGCCGAGACTAACGGTGATTATGCCAAGGCGTCGGAGAAATATACCGAAGCGGCAAAAGAATTCGAACTGGCTTTTAATACGGAACAAGGCGTCCCTTTAAGCAATCTGGTGGATGCTTCTTTGATTACTCTTATGGGAGAAACATACAGCAAGATCGGGGAGTTCGATAAGGCCCTGGAGTTATGTTCACTGGCATTGGAGCATACTTCAAACTATGAACCCGCCCAGTTCCTGCTTGCACAGCTGCAGGAAGGCGACGCCGGCATCGGGCAGGAGAATGTCGTTGAACCAGAATACATCTGTGAGTCGATGTCCCTTTGTTTGATAAGCAGCGCTTTTCGGGATAATCCCGCAGGCGAGCTGGAGGGTACGCGGGTTATCGCCTTTACAAGTGATACCGCCAACATAGCTAAAGGCAAAGTATCGGAGGATTACGCTGCTATTAAGTCTCTTGATGAAGTCCAGGAGGAAGCAGCCGGCGAAGACCCGGCGATCATCTTTGCCGCCGGAACAGGCGCGCCCGGCCAGCAGCATGCCGAAGGTGTTGATGTTCAACTGGGGACAGAGCAGGAAGCCTTGACCCTGCCGAAAGCTACCGAACTTACCACAGAGGGTATGACAACAAGGATTGAAAATCTGGAGTTTGGTGAAGGATCGAGTATTACCGATTCCCAGGCGAATAAAGGATTGATAATTGCCGGCTTAAACGAGAATGTTAAGCTGTCCAGGATAGCAGCGGGAGAAACGCTGCATATAGAGAATAACAAGGATTTAACGGCTTCCGATCTGTCCGCGGAGACGGATATACGTATAGTTGACTCGGAAGACAGCACGATAAGCGGCATAGAAGCTTTGGCCGGAAGTATTATCATAAATATGGTAACCGGCTCTGATCTGGCAGATATCGTTTCGACTGCAGGAGATGTGAATATAGAAGACATATCGTCTTCCACGGTCAATAATGTCAAAGCGGCGGAAGACGTCAGCCTGACACATATCAGTGGTTCCACGCTTGCGGATTTAAGCGCCGAAGCCGGGAGTATAACCGTATCGGAAGTAAGCGATTCCGGTCTAAGCAATGTAATTTCGACTGCAGGAGACGTGAATATAGAGGATATATCGTCTTCCACGGTCAATAATGTCAAAGCGGCGGAAGACGTCAGCCTGACAC
>WOZK01000026.1:41854-44498 GCA_011620275.1 Candidatus Omnitrophota bacterium | reverse complement strand
GATATATCGTCTTCCACGGTCAATAATGTCAAAGCGGCGGAAGACGTCAGCCTGAACAATATCAACGGCTCCGCTCTTGGCGGGATAACAGCGGATAACGGCGCAATTACTATTACTAATATAGAAAACTCTACCTTGAGCGGTATAAACTCCGTCAACGGCGATATTGCATTCCAAGATTTGTCCGGCAGCGAAATAAAGAGCGTAAGCGCGCGGAATGATATGTCCTTTATTTCATTGACTGATACGGTAGCCGATACCGTCTCCAGTCAGGCCGCCTTGACCATCAAGAACTCGGAAACGATAGAATTTCGGAGAGTCAGCAGCCGGCAAGGGGATCTCTACCTGAGCGGTTACGCCGCGGGCTCTTCAATGGATATTGCAACGGCGGAAGGAGCTGTAATAAGCGGTGCGGCTCTTGATAATGCGGTGTCTTTGTCCCAAACGTTCGTCTCCGCCGGCGCGTCTTCAGGCGCAGGCATCCCTTCAGGCAGGCAATTAGTGTTTGACGGCGTCCGATTATCATCGCAGGCCGGCGGCAGTAACGGGGTGAGCATATCGCTTGATAATACCGGGATATTTAAAACAGGAGATTACGGTGTTTTTGCCGGGAGAATCTTTCAGCCCGGTGATCCGGACATCGTATCCCTGGATAAACTGTCTGCCGGCTCTAAAATTGAGTTATTGGATGGGATGACTGGTGAGGGGGATAGTTCCGTCCTCGCATCGAAATCGTTCGTTTCTATGAAACCTTACGAATATGGGGCTGCCGCTTCTGCGGGATCATCCGCGCAGAGCCTTAGAGCCCTTCTTTCTTCTTCAGGGTCGGAGAAAGTGATACAGGCCGCCGGCGATAAACTTCCGGTGGACTTGGAACTTACGGCGGCGTCCGCGGCCGCCATGACGGCCGAAGCATCCGCGGGTTATCCCATACAGGCCAATCCTCTCGGTAACGTAAAAACTACTATCCTTAATAGATTGGACGGCGGAGATTCTTCTTCGGCGGCGGCTTCATACTATGCTTTGGACATTTCACCAGTTCTTTCGGGTGCGTTAACTAACGGGAATTCTCAATTGAGCGAATATCTGACCACGACCGTGTCCGGCAGAGGCCCGCCTGAAACGGCTATCTCAGATTACCTTTCTCCATCATCCCTCAAAATAATTCCCGGTTCCTTATCCGCATCCGCGTCGGTTCAGGCAATTCCCCTTTCGGATTTACCTTCTAATTCCAATATATACGATATTCGTCTTTTATATAACACAGACCGTGGCCAGGGGGGTGTCCTTTCTTCCTACTTGGAAAGGACATCTCCCGTTTTTAACAGGGTTTTCAGCATTTCAAAGGACCTATCGTATTACGGCAGCGATAAAGTACCGGGCATCGATTCTTTGAAGCAAAGATCCGTTTCTCTCGGCGAATATGCGGCTTCCAAAGGGCTCTCCTCGGATTTTGTTGCCTGGACTGACGAAAGCGCGCGGACTGCCTGGTCCTGGAATACCGGCAGCGACAGGCTGCATAGCGGAGCTTATCCGGAAACAGGCCTGAACGTGAACATCTACACCTTGCCGGCAAGCGAAGAGGACTGGGGAGCCACTTACCAGGGCGGCGAAGTTTATATAACGAACAGGACTTACGACAACCTAGTTAACAGCGCGCTCAATTCCGCTTATACGGAATACTCTTTTAAGGCCGCTATAGAGTGTATCGGAGTTCATGAATTGACGGATTACAAGAGCGGGAATGAGGAAGACGGCAGCAAGATATATTTTACGCATGAAGAGAATCTGGCAGCGGAGAAGGCATATATTTTTGAAAAGGTTAGCGAATTAAAAGCCGAATTTGACAGGAGCGATATCGAGACCGATAAGATAAAATATCTCGCTTCTGCCAATGAATATTCGGGACGGCAGCAGCAAATCATCGCGGAAGAAGCAACCGAGATGTTCTCTATTACCGATCAATTGGGTATTTCGGACAATGAAACTGTTAGTACTTATAAGACAAATCTCGCTGTATATACAGATGCTTTGGGGCTTTTCGGCACATTCTTTCCAAGTATAGCAGGGAATTCGCCGGTGGACTCCAGCCCGGCTATATCCAAAGAGGAGTTGTTGAGTCGGATGGAGTCCTTTAACAGCAAAGTGGAGAAAGAGCTTATTCCTGCCTTAAGTGCTGTGGGCGTGGTTTTTAACGATGACGGCTCTATAAATACAAAGTTGTCATCAGAGCCAGTATCGAAAATAAGAGAATACTTCGATACTACTGTTTTTTCATCCGGAGATGTATTAAAGATAGAGGAATACTTCGATAATGTCGGATTTATGAATGACCTGTACACCCATGTGCCTGAGTTTAAGGATAGCGGTGCCGGAGCGACCGTGGAGGCGTCCAAGTCCGCCGATCCGATAAGCGATTACAACACGCAGGTGGGTAACCTGAAGGCATACCTGAGCACGAACGGGTACATCACGCTGAACGCCGACGGCACGCTGGCGAGCGTGGATACCGGCAAGATATCCGAAGCGATGACCGTCCTGGGCGAATACAACGCGAACCAGCAGTTCATGAATGACCTGTACACCCAGGTGCCTGAGTTTAAGGATAGCGGTGCCGGAGCGACCGTGGAGGCGTCCAAGTCCG
>WOZK01000026.1:41366-41754 GCA_011620275.1 Candidatus Omnitrophota bacterium | reverse complement strand
CCGATCCGATAAGCGATTACAACACGCAGGTGGATAATTTACGTAATACTCTTGTCGGTATGCATTATATAACAGTTGATTCTGAAGGGATGCTTCTTACCGTAGATCATGATAGCCTTTCTGCAATTATCCAGGAGGAAACAGGCGTAGGAGAAACAATCCGGAATGATTTATCTAATATCGGGGCTCTGTCCCTGCAGATAGATAATATGACTAAGGCGGGGACCTTGACGATACCCGGCTTGGTGATCAGCGGTTACCTGAAGGAGATCAACGCACTGTCGCAGGAAATAGACGATATGACGAAGGCAGGGACTCTGACGATACCCGGCCTGGTGATCAGCGGTTACCTGAAGGAGATCAACGCACTGTCGCAGGAAATAGACGA
>WOZK01000026.1:17450-41266 GCA_011620275.1 Candidatus Omnitrophota bacterium | reverse complement strand
TATGACGAAGGCAGGGACTCTGCAAATGCCCGGTATGGTAATCAGCGGGTATCTGCACGAGATAGGCTCTTTGTACGAGAAGGTTGGGGTTCAGTATAAAGGGCTTGATGTCTGGAATACCTTGAACGATCTCTCCGGTAATCTGAGTGGTATCAACTATATCGTTCAGCAGTTCTCCGCTTATCTCGATTATAACCCCGGAGCTGTTATTAAAGAAACAAAGCCGATTACTACAGAAGACGGACAATCCGGTGTTGAGATCACTGCGGAGATCCCCGGACAGGTGGAGATCAGCGGAATAGACGGCGCAGGCACGATTGATCCGAACGTCACGGTAGAAAAAATCACTACGATAATCAACGGTGAAGTTAAGAAAGTGGCATTCAAGGCGTATTCCACGGATGTTTCCACAGGTGTTTTTAAAGAGGTGGATTCTTTCCAGGTTTCTTGGAATAATCCTTATGGCGGCGCTGCGATGACGTTCAATATCAGCGCCGACGGCAGCAAGATTGAAGGAGAAGGCCATGGGATGTTCGGTTTGAATCTCGCTGTACCCGGGCAGGAAGAGAAAGATAGCGTTTCGCCTGAACAACCTGCACAGCCCGCGGCAAGCAAGCTGGAAGTCGTCAAATCATTGGGCGATGACACTTGGCTTGTCAATGCGCAGAAGCTGACAGCCATTTGGGATAGCGACGGTCCGAGGGTTAATCCTTTCGTTGAAGGTTCACAGATCACCCTAGCCCCGGGTATTAGCGGGCTTAAGATGAGCTCCACACAGGAGCTTTCTTCGGAGACCGGGGCAACATTCACGATATCCGGGAATACCCCCGACTATACGATGGGCCTGCTCGGGCTGGCAGGGGAATTCAAAGTATATGATTCGGGAACCAAAGAGACCACCACAATCACGGCGGAGCAGAAAGCAGCCGTTTCCGCTGATGATGATGTCCATTCCAAAGTTACCTATACCACCATCTCGGCCAACGGCAAGAGACTGGTAAGCGGCTATCTGGATATTCTGAAAGTAGAGGCCGGAGATCAGGTATATTACCGTTCTTTTGTGCAGAACCACAATGCGCTCAGCATAGGCGATCAAAGCTATTCCGGGACTACCATCGTGGAAACCCGCGGCTCTGATCTTTATGAACAGGTAGTGTTGCTGGGGGTGTTGTCCCAGGAGGAAGCGCAGGCCAAGGTCTCTTCCCTGGAAGTAAGGGAATCCGGTACATTAAACATAGAGGAGGGTATCCTCAGCGCGGTTGCCATCACGAAAGACAGTACATGGACGCTGCAACTGAACGTTACGGAGCATTACGACGGGGGGAAGAGCAGGGAGCAGTTGATAGCCGAGGGACAGAGCGATCCTAAACCAGTAAGCTATACATACGATTATTCGACAACCATGAACGGCGTTTCTGCCGACGGCCAGGGTTACTACAATCAGTTCAGCGGATACGTCAACCCCAATGATCCGCAGTTGAAGGTGGATATTACTTCCGGCGATAAAGGCAGGCCTCTGGCGGAGATTCAGGGCGAAGCCCCGCAGTTCGTTTCCGGCAGCAAATATTACGCGTTGAACGATGGTAAGCAAGACTCCAATAATTATGCCTCCTACGGCATCAGTGCCAAGGGGCTTTCCGCCGCGTATTTTAAAGAAGGGATGCTTATGCCGCAGGTTTTCGACCTGGCCGGCGTTCCGGAGAGCGTCTCGGATACCCTCTGGCAGATACAGGTGTCTTCTTCCAAGAACGGACAGCCGGGCATC
Source organism: Candidatus Omnitrophota bacterium (assembly GCA_011620275.1). GTDB lineage: Bacteria > Omnitrophota > Gorgyraeia > Gygaellales > Profunditerraquicolaceae > Undivivens. The sequence continues at coordinate 39,501 of WOZK01000026.1, read as the reverse complement.
CACACCGTGACAAGCGGCGACGACAGTATTTTGCCGCCGAGTTCGTTAAGCTCTTCTTCCATGAACGCCGCAGATCAGGCCGCCTATCGTACCAATTATAACCAGGTTATGGGAACGCAGCTTGATGACGCGGAATTCGCGGCCCGCTGGGATGCCGTGGTAAATAACCTGCAGGCCAGACAGTTTAGCATAGCCCTGCAGACTGGAGATGACCCGGTTTCCGGCAGCGAACAAATACTGTCCGGATATTTCGTCACACTGGATCCCGCCGCTCAAACCATTCAATTGACCTATTACATCGAGGGAGTCCAGACTGTCCTGGGAACCGGGATCTATTCGACCGAGGGTATGACGACTGAATCCATCACGCTCGATTCCCTGAGCGACAGGCATGTCTCCGGGAGCAAATTTGCCGATACGTTCGAGAACGGCGCCATCCGGCACAGCGAGATCTCCGGGGTCAAGATAAAGACCACTGTTGATTACGATTCTACGGACAAAGAGGATGGGGTTACCGTCCGCAGCATTGTTCTCAACCAGTACAATACCGCTTACGGCGCGGACTACAGAACGTTCAGCTATACCGCCCACAGAACATATTCCAACGGCGTCCTGTCCGAGATATCTGAAAAAACTTATGTCCCGCAAACCAAAGTGCAGATAACCGCAGGGATCACGCAGGAAAGCAGCGACAGCACCAAGGCATTTTCGCTTCTCATCATCGACCCTGATAATAGAGTCACGGAAGTCACCCTGAAGAACGGGATTAATGAGTTGGCGATACCTAACGGCGCCCAGGTAATGCTGAAGTATTACGAACCGGCGGACGACGAAGACGGCGGAAGGGCGCAGATAGCCGTTACATCCATCAACGACCAGGCGATAGACGCGGTAATAAAGGACCCCGGCTACAGCAGGAATAGCGCACAGACCAGGACTTTGGATATTACCGCGGACGTCCTGGCAGCTATCACCGAGGCATTACAGGAAGAGAGCGGGACGGAAAGACAGTATCAGCACGGGGTTTTCGGCGGGGAGACAAAGCTGATCAGCGCGGTCGTGGATTATTATAACTACGATAGCGAAGGTCAGAAGAACCTCATCGGAAAAGATACCGTTGCTTGCACTTTTGATCCCGTCACCGGAAATCAGCTTACCAACCGCCAGGAGCAGTGGAGGGTTGACGGTATAATGCCGGTGGAAGTAACTATCGTCGCGGAGAATACCAGCAAGAATTCCATTGTAGTCAAAGACGCGGACGGTATGGAGATATCCAGACAGCCCTTGACGACCGGGCAGAACAATATTTTTATCGACAAGCCGGAAGGGGCGAAGGTTTATCTGGAGATGGTCACCGGCACTCCGGTTTCCGTTGACTTGATGAAAGTGGACGGAGAGATGGTGGCCCTCGGCAGCGAAGTCAACCAGCCGAGCAGATTCACTACCGGGGCCAAAACCATTACCAGGGACATCACGGAGGCGGTGGACGCGGCCGCGGACGGCAAGTTGCATCTTCAGTCTTTCTCGGAGACCAGGTATGCCTACAGCGATAAGAACGAGCTTAGCGAGCAGACCGTTATCACAGGCGGGAAGTCCGAAGATAATAAAATAATGACCAGCGTCGCGATAACATCAGGGATAGGCAGCAGTAGGCCTCTTGTTACCAGCGCTTCTTTTAACGGACTGCTCACGGATACGGATAAGCTCATAGCGGTTACCGCGGAACCTGCGAGCGGCACTTCCTCTCATCCCGATTACGCCTCATTGCTCATAGATAAAGGCGTGCCGCAGGCCGGCAGCGGGACGACTAAGCATTATGAATACGTGGATAACCGGTATTCTTATTTCGCAATAGAGGTTAAGTCTTCCGAAGTCTCCACATCCTGGCCGTTCGCCGGATTGACGATAGAGACCAGCGCTTTCACTAACTTCAAGGAGAATGTCCTGACGGTTAACAGGACGGTGCTGGGATACGAAAATGTATATAATATCGGGTTAGGTCCGTTTAGATACGATTTGACCGGGGTGGAAGTGGACCGCGAGACCGGGGCGGATATCTCCGGAGGCAAACTTAACGGACTCGAGAGAATAAACGGCGGCGAGCGCATAACTATCTCCGACGACAATGGGGTCATCGGTTATTTCGACTCCGCCCTGCAGTATCATACTTATGTCTCCGGAGTCGGCGACGTTACGGTCAACCTCGCCGGACAGATAAGCTCCGGTAAGTACGTCTATATGCCGCAGTTGATGATTACCCGCACCAATCTAAATAAACACGGCAACGACAAAACCAATCTCCCCGGCGGAGCGGAAGAGTGGATGGGAGAGGCAATACAGGACATTTTCAGCGGCAAAATTTATTTCGATATAAAGGGTAATACGCAGGCTAATTACGGGAATGTAGAGGAGATGTTCGGGGATTCCAAGAATACTATATATAACCAATTCGCGTATAAAGGGACAGAATATCTACCGAAAAATGCTGCCGCGCTGTATTCCCGGGCCTCCGATATCCTCACGCAGATGCAGGCGGTCAAAAACCAGATGCCGTGGTTGTTCGGCCTCGGTTATGCCTACGCATCTCTCGGCTACGGAATGGATGACGGTGACCCGGAGGCGTATTGCTTGGTTGAGGCAATAACCGGCGGCAAGGATTGTTATTTCGGCACGAGAAAAAATACCGGATTCTACCTGGGCGGATATCCAGATCCTGTCAAAGGGACGGTGCAGATGTTCGCTGAGAAGCAGGGGAATTCGACGCAGAGGACGATATATTTCGTTCGGCCGAGTACGTCGGGGCAGTTGGATATGCAAGGAACACTGGCTGCCGCCGAGGAACTGGGTTTAAACCTTGTGGACGGGACAAGATTGCAGGACAATCCGTTGTTTCAGTTTGTCGCCGGGATGATGCCGGACGGGATTTATCCGACAACAGTGGAAAGTCATTGTACCAACTCTGAATTGGCCGCTCCTAAGTCGCATACCTCTGTTAATCCCCAGACCGGCAAGCCGGAGACTATACATTATACCAGCGGCGGTAATGTTATTACGGATGCCGACACCGGAGAGGTTATAAGCGCGACTGTCCCGGTGAAAAATTCCGACGGGAGCTCATCCTTGACAGTGTGGCGCAACTCTGAATATTCCGGCTATCAGCAGCAGAGCTATAGTGTCGGGAGTTTCACTGCAAGCCAGTGGCTGGCGAAGCAGCTTGAAGGGGAAAATTTAGCAGGCAGGTCGATTTCTCCTTCAGATATAAGCGGATTGACACCGGCCGAACCGGGAGCCGTGACTTCCGGAGGTAATCCGTCAGACCAGTATAACGTGATAAAGGCCGGTTTCTACCCGGTGGAAGTGGTAAACGGTATATATAGTTGGGCAAAGAGCACTGAGGCCGGTCAGTGGGCGGCCAGCCTGATGTATTCCGAGAAAACCGAGACCGAAGGTAAAACGACCACGGTCACCGGCAGCCTGTTCAATACCATCCCGTGGAATTCCAAGACTACTTATTTCGATCCGGAAGCGGGGATTACGGAGGTTGAAAGCAGCCATGCCCTGGGACTTGATAAATTCTACAGCTATTCTAACAGCCTCACGGAGGTTTCTTACAGTAAACAGGAGTCGTATTTCGGTCTGTCCATCTCAGAGGATTTCAAGAGCGACAGCGTGAAAGTTGACATTCAATCCGTGGGCATCGGCAGAATACGCGTAGGCAGCAGCAGTTTTAACGGCATCTCCGGGATATACCAGTTATCACTTAACGGTGAGACATTTACTCCTTATGACAACGTTGACGCCAAGGTCATAAAGCTTAACAGAGGGACTTCCGAAGAAGACGGCAATTCTTGGGAAATTAGAGAATGTGAAAAAAACGCAGTGAATGAGGTATACTCTATTAACTTCGGCGGCGGCTCCGCTTCTTTAAGCAGCCTGGCTTATTCTAATATACAGAAGATTCCCGGCGGAACCGAAGGGGCGGGCATATACAACGCGGGCGTGTCGAAAACCAAGCAAATCGGCGAGACAGTAACCAAGAGCGTCGGAATCGGTTCCGTAGGTATTAAGGATAACAATTTCGTCCAGCCGGTTTCGTCCGCTTTCGCTTTCAACAACAAGGTTTATATCTCCGGGATATTGCGCGAGGAAACCAACAGCAACGAGATTTATTCCGGATTATCATACAAGGATCAGAATAGTATTCTTCCCTCCGGTGGCTTCAAGGCCGCTTGGACCAGTTATCTTGAGAGTTCCTTGAATCCAAACTTAGAAGGTAAGCATGTATTCGAAAGCGCCTTATTTTCCCAGACTGTCAACCCCGATGGACAGATTGCCGACCAGAGGTTGACTAATTGGGCCAAGATGGTGACTGGTGCCTCTGGAGCTTTGGAGGTCTATACGACAGCTAATGAGGTAAAAAACAGCTATACTTATCCCAACGAGAAGACCGTGGTGAATAATTATCAGAATACCGGTATCCAGGATCACCTGAGCGGCACCTCTGTCCAGCACAGCGAGGGAACATCCACCATCATATATGATGATTTGGGCAGGCGGGAACTTTCTCGGGAAGTCACCGGCCCTGTGGCCGTGCAGGATTCAAGCTCCGCCGGCAGCCCGGTGATCTCCTACGGGACGAGAGACAACACCGATACCTACAGCTATAACGGCGACGGCAATGATGTGGATCAGCACGGGTATATTTATAATGACTGCGATTATATCAACATGGAAGTCACTTCCACAGAAGGCAATGAGAAATTCAATGCATACAACGCCGCCGGGAGCGTCAGCGACAAGAATTCTTTGCAGGATACGAAGGTGTACGGACTGAATGACGATTATAGCGCGGATCTTTCCGACCTCCGCCTTTGGACCGGGGCGGATTCCCATGAATGGAACATCGCGCAGAACGGCAATGTGAGTTCGATGAATTATGATAATTGGAATGCCGTTTTAGTGAATAAAGCCAACCCGGCTGAAGAGGGTACAATCACGCGGAGAACCGGGCACAGCGATATTACGCTGAACGAACTCGGTTTAAGCGTAGATGTAAAGGATAAAGGCGAGTTGTCGGCTTATGAGATTAAAGATGCCGTTTTTTTACAGAAGATCTTTAACGGCGGTGACAGCGTCGCGGCGTTCACTGCGCTGACGTCTTCCGGTAAAGATCATCTCGGTACCCTCACCGCGCAGAAATCCTACGAAGACCACCAGTCCGAAATTCAACACGACCGGTTGGACAGGCCGACGGCATATAAGTACGAAATTAAAATTGACGATAATCTTGATCCTTCCAATTCCGGAACCTTGACCGGCGACTGGAACGCGGACTACATTTATAAAGCCACAGAGAAAACAGTGAACGGATTTTCGGTCGTCCAGACCATCCAGACCTCCACAACCACCGGAGGAGAAGAGCCCGCGCAGTCAGTGTATAAAGATTATGATTTCAGTTCATTGACCGGACCGGTAACGATGGATACCGTGCCTTCCGTGGAAGCGAGATCTTTGAGTTACAGCCAGCTATCGATGCAAGCCGATACCGCAGGCGGCTGGTTCTACAACAACGTAGCCGTGCCGGCTGTATCCGCGGCACAGAGCGCCTGGGATAAGACGGTCAAGCCGGCCTGGAATTATTTGAACGATAAAGTGGTTAAACCGGTAGGGGATTATTTGAACAATAACATAGTAAATCCGATCGTAAACTGGGGTTCAGAACCTCAGCAGGTAATGGTGTTCGGCGGCGACCAAATCCACTTTGAAATGTTACCGAGTTCTTCCAATTGGGACCGCGCTTGGGGATGGTGGGTGGACAACGTCGGAGGCGGCAATCCTACTACGGCGCAGCAGGCGGCGGCAGGTACCGGAATTGTTGTGGCCGCACCGTTAGCTGTTTACGCCGGTACTACGGCAACCGGGGCAGCGGTAATTTCTTACGCCGGCTCCGCTGCCGGTTCCTTCATTACCCGCCAAATGGCCAAGAGAATTATCACTGATGCCGTTATCGGCCACGGGGGTATTTTGGCCGGCAGAGAAACGTATTCCTTAATAACTGACGGAAAATTATATACTCCCGGATTGAATGATTTCGGATATGATCTGGACAATCCGAATAAATTGGACGGTATAGTCGCTCCTTTTGTCCTGAACATAGCTATGGGCGAATTGGGCAGGGCTCCGCTGGAAATGGCCTTCGGGGCGCCTTTGACCAAGGGCGGATTTGTTAGGTTATCGGGCTGGCTTGGGAGCAAACCCGCCGCGGCCTCGCTGCCGGCTGCCCGGACCATCGGCGAAGGCATTCCCCGCGCGCTGCTGCAGCTGCCGAAAGATATGGCCGTTTCCGGCACCGTATTCGCGGCGGCCGACAATATTTATAAAATAGCCACAGAGGGCTCTTATTTGAACGGTGAGCAGGCATTGTCCTCGTTTGAAAACGGTATGATGTTGGGAGCGGCAGTGCGTTTTGCTGCTCTTGGCCTCGGGACGCTCGCCGGGGCAGCCGGGACTTCAGCCGTATTGACGCGGGCGAGAAATGCCGTTGTTCCTTTGGCAGAAAGCAATACGAGATCGGGAAGGCTGATTTCTCGGTTTGGAAGCAAAATGGAAAAACCAGCGATCTGGGGTAATAATATAAAGGAGAGAGCGATCGCTTTCGGCTGGAAACAGCCGGAGACCCTGCCGATCAGTATCAAGACTACCGGCGGATTTGTAGCCGTAGGCCCTGTTTACACGGCTGTCAATCTACTGGGATTCAACCAGAACGGTGTCCGGTCCAAGATTTACGACGCGCTGGTGAATAATAAAGGCAGTTTAAGCGCGGTTTTGACCGATCCCACGATAGTCTATTCGGTAGATCAGGACGGCAATCCTAAATATACCAGCGTTCTGCAATACGCGGCTATGGATACAGCCAACTTCGCCAAAATGAGCGTTTACCTGCCTACTTTTCTGGGTATCGCCGCTGTGCCGCATACAATCACCACCAACAAAGCGCTACAAGCATTTGCCACCGAACACAGTTTCCAGAATTTGGGCAGAATATTAAAGACATACCTGAAAGGCGGTTCCTATGACGATATCATCATCTCCAATCTCGCAAAAAGAGAAGCCGCCGGACAGGCCGCCGGGTTTGGTATCAACAGTATAGAGAATGCGGCGTTTGTGGCCACTACGCTGGGAGTGAACAACAATATTTTCTATACCGCTTTCAAGGCCCTGGGTTTCCCTGAGCAGGAGGCCCAGACCTGGGCTGGACACGCGAGCTTCATTTCCCTTATTTTCCTGCCTGTTTACAGCGGCACCAGGATTACCGCCCAGCAGGAAAAAGCGGTGGACGATCTGTTGACCGGTGAAGGATACAGCGAGGTTGCGCTTAAGCGCACCGCCGATCCGCTGGTGTACGGGATCACGGCGCAGGATAACACCGGGATGCCGGTTAAATTAGAGAGCAGGTTGAGCGTTTCCGCGGAACAGGGGAATACCGCCGCGTCAGTAATCGTCTTTCCGAAGACAGGCGCGGGAAATGACGGCATCAGGATTTTACGTCTTTTCCCGGCGACCACCAGCGAAGTCAAGGTCGGCATAAAAGATACCGTTAAAATGCCGGCATATCTGGGAAATGAAGTGCCCGCGTCCAGATTGACGGAAGAGATAACTAACTTGGCAGCAGATACCGTTAAAGACCGGTCTTACGTGGCAGTGACCAAAGACGGTTTATTGGGCGTAAGGGCCGGCGAGCAGATAGGCCTTGCCCCCGAAATGCTGCGCAAAGAGATCGCCGTTTACGGGGTCAAACAGCAATTGAGAGAGCAGGGATTGAGCAACTGGGAATTATACGAGATCGCTTCCGGCAAGTATGCCGATGTGCAGGCGGTTGTCTTCGGCAGTAAAGAGATAGCCGGCCGGGAATACGCGCAGGAGACGGCTACGATCGGCATTCCGCAGATCAAAAATGCGGCTAAGGCCGTATTGAACGAGCGGATGTACACGATGCAGGGCAGCGAGCTGTTGAACATCGCTTTGAACGGGGTGATCGGCGATAAACAGATGAAGGTCAATCCCGATAACAACCAGATAATCGGCATAGATAAGAACATCCAGGAGATTGCCGTAGGCGTTATCTCCGCCAGGTCCGTCCTGTTTGGAGACAAAGGCTTGTTGAGAGATTACATCGAAGGAAAAGACCTGCAGATCGATTCCGGCAAGGACCGGCCGGCCGCCTTGCAGGAGCGGATAGAACTGCGGATGAACCTCGGCGTTAAAGTCGAATCTTCGTTAAAGAACGATTATCTGCGCGCGCTGGATGATACGATGAAAATAGAGGAAAAGGTGACCGGCCGCGCCAAATACGGATTTGAGCTCGAGCCGGAATTGAAAGCCGAATATAAGGCGGCGGCATTGGAGTCGTTGACCGATTTTAACAATAACCGTCCTGCCGGTTCGCGCCTGAACGATTGGCAGTTGAATGATCTCGCGGACGCGCTGGTGAACGCCGGACAGCCTATTTCTTTCGGCAGGGACGCGATCCGGATTAATGCCGTTACCCCGATAAAGCAGTTGACCCAGGCCCAGATGGAGCAGATCTATTGGAATAAGGAGTTCGGAGAGCTGGCCTACAGGCCGGTGGATCAGGCCCAGGATGCCGGCGTCAAGAACGCGGTTGAGACATTCAACAAAGATACGGCCGCCAAGTCAGCAATGAGCGATTTGGTGGATATGCTGGCGAAGAAGTACCAAGACGGAGGCGAATTCGATTTCAAGCGTTTGCAAAGCGGCAAAGGCACTCAGTTTACCGAGATACTGAAGGCCATATCCGGCGGGTCCGCGAGCATGATCCAGAAGGCCGATACCGGCGACGGCAAGACAGCGGTGATTATCCCGGTCAGCCAGGCCTTCCTGGCTTTGTTGGGAATCAAGTCTGTCGGGCTTTATGCCACGGAAGCCAAGGCCAGAGATGCTTATAAAGAGTTTACCGATTTATTGGGTTCGGGAGAATATAAAGAAGCTGTAAGCGTTGTTTTCGTCGGTAAAGATTCAACCGGACTAATTGAACAGGGAAACTTGCTTGACTCGTTAAGAAAGAGCGACATAGTGATCCTGGACGTTTCCACTGCTCAATCACTGCAGATGAATACTTTGCACGCCGATTTCAAATCGAGATTTGTGCCTGTCTCCGCCAAGAGCGTATATAAAGCCCTGACGACAGACCGCTGGCTGTTCGCGGATGAAATCCAGGAGATCTCCAAGACACCGCATTTGATTACCGGTTTCAACGGTATGCCGGTCGGCGGTCAATGGATTGAGCCGGCGCTCAAAGTGGAAAGTTTCATCTCCGAGCTGGCTGGAAAGTCGGATTATCGCGAAGCAGGGGACAGTGAGCCGTTCAAAGGGCTGATTTCGATGAAGGCCGCCGGAGGCACGGGATACGCTACCGACCTGATGGCCCGTAAATATCTGGAACATAAGAAGGCGTCCGCCCGATATGCTGAAGAATACAAGAACGTCTCTCTGAAGGATTTCAAGAATAAGGAATGGTTCAGCAAAGAAAGACAACTTTTGAATTCCTTCGCTAACGCCCTGACGATGAAGGAGGGCGAGAACAACGGTTTCGGCATAGCTTTCGTTAACGGCCAGGCGATCCCGGTGCCGATCCACGAGAATTCCGCCAAGCCGGATATGTACTGGTCGGATCCCGCGGACGCGATCGCCCGCACCGTCGTCGCCTATAAAATGATGGGGATAGAGCTTTCTGCCTCTAGTGTGATCAAAGGCGACGCCGTTCGTGCTCCGCTGCAGACCAGCCCCGAGTCGATCAGGGTCACTCCGTTGAGCGTGATCTCCGATTTCAGCGGCACTAAGCGGTTTTTTACCGCCACCCCGCTTTGGGCCGAATTCATGGCTGAGATGATGAACATAGGTTATATTCCGGTTCACGCAGAGTCGGGCAATGACGTCTGGCAGATCGAGAGAGACGAGATGAACCGCAAGGTCGATGAATATTTCGATTCGGCAAAGTTCATTAAGGGCGAAGATTTTAAAGAAGTTTTGGCAGAGGCCGCAAAGCTTTTTGAAAGACGTTCCATCGTGGTTTTGGCTGCCCAGCAGGACCACTGGTCGCTGAAGACTTTGACAGCCAGGGAATTAGCCGCCGCGAATAATCGCGATTATATCGAACAGAAGAGCGGAGATAAGTTCGTCAAGCACACTCCGCAGGGGGAGGAAATCACGCTTTCCAAAGACGACGTGAAAGAAATCCTGAAAGCCGATTCCAATTCCATTGTTCTCTTCGACAGAGAGTCCCTGGTGGGATACAACCTTGATTACGGACAAAAAGGCGAGATAGCCGGCAATCCGGTTTACCTGTCAGTCGCCGATAAGGCTACTTCTTTGACTTTGTTGATACACACCTTCGGCCGCAACCGCGGTAAGTTCGACAAGGCGTTTGCCTTCATCGGCGGAAAAGATATGGGGAGAGAGGCGATAAAGGATGTTCTGCTCGATAATGAAAGAACGGCCGAGAACAACCTGCAGGCGCAGACGCTCAACGACGCCCTGCATCAGGGTATGTTGAACCGTTTCGACAAGCTGCTGGCCGCGAGCGTCAGCGAAGAGAACTGGAAGGCGGTAATTGATATGAGAAAAGACTTCCAGTCGCCGGAAGGCAGGAATGATTATATCGGCGCACGCGACACCGCCGGTATCGCCGATTCTGTTTCCCGTTCGGCTCAGACCGACGCGCGCAGGTTTAAAGACATCAGCGATAAATATATTTTGAAACTGAACGACAAACAAAGAGATATGGTGTATCAGGCGGTGGAGGCGGGCAAGTCCATCGCCGGAAAAGGCCTGGAATACGACGGTTATCACCGCGACTTCGCTCAGATGGCCGCCGAAACCGCGGGCTGGCCGAGGCTGGATTTCAAGAGCATAGCGGAGATCATAGAAGGCCGTTATACCAAAGGGGAGTTGAGCGGCAAGGTCTCCATGGAAGCAGTGCCTTCCGTGCAGGGGATTTATGTTGAATCGATGCTGCATGGTTTAGCGGAGGAAACTTCCAAAGGACAGACCCCGGCGGAGAAGGCAACTTTCAGGACCAAAGGACTAATATCAGGCATTGAGGCAAGGAGAACCGATCTGCAGGCGAGCGGTTATCATCCTTCCGAGGTGGATACCACGGGGGTATTCCTGGCCGATTATTTAAAAGCTTCGGGATTGATAGACGGCCGCTCCATTCCTTATGGTATTCTTGGTGTTGCCCGGGGTATCGCCTATGGCTTAGGCAGATACAGCGACAATGACCGCGCCACCGAAAGGATGGATAGATGGGAAAAGGTCAAATTTGCCGCCGGCAACGCGGTATTGGGAGCCAAGAACGGCTGGGTGCTCGGCCAGCTTGAGCACGGCGTATTCAGCGTTACTCCGCAGGGCGCGGCTGTATGGCTGATAGCTAAAGATCTGAAGACGAGCGACAACAAAGCGATGGAAGATCTGGCTGGGAAGATAACGCTCGGCCTGGATCTTATTTCTTCACAGAAGGTCGAGCAATGGGAAGAAGAATTGAAAGATGCGACCAAGGAAGAGCCGGCTGTAGAGTATAATTCCGATAGGGAGAGAGAGGCGGCGCAAGAATATGAGGCCAAGAAAGAGGCGTTGGAGAATGACCGTCCCCGGGCTAATCTGCAGAATTATATGAAAGAGAACGCCGACCTGGTTAACAGTATCCGGCATAGCCCGCTGGCCCCCGTCACTCTGGCCGCGCAGTCAATCGAGCAGGACAAATACAGAAATAGTTTGAACGAACTGGCAAAGAAAGGATTAAAGGGGATTATACAGGACAGCTCGGCCGAGAACGTCCATTTCATCAATGCGGCGGCGGATTCCGAAGCCAAATGGGAAGAAACGGTGATGGCCGGACATCTGAACTCCCGTTTCAGCGGCGTAAGTGGAGACAAGAAGATGGCCCTGGATATCCTGCTGAGCAGCTTAGATAGCCCGGAGTCATTCAGACAATTGTCCGGATTAGGCGAATTGGTTTCGCAGTACGCCAAGGACGATAGGTTGCATACGGTTGAATTCAAGGATAAGTCCGCGGCCTTCACGGCGAATATCAACGATAAGGAAGCGGCAGCCGCGGCCGAGTTATTGAACAGTATGCCGAGGATAAAAGAGGGCGGAGTGGAATTATTGGATACAATCTTGTCTTTCGGCCGGGCCGGGAGCGAATTCTTGAAAGACGCGCAGTCTTATGTTAACGGTTTATTCATCTCAGACTTTCTGCCCAAGCTGGTTACTGCGGATATCGAAGCGCTGGTAAAAGAAACGATAAGCGACGCAGAGGCCGAGATGATCAAGCCGTTGGTGGAAGAAGCGGCGAAGTCGGACAATGCCGTCGTGGTGCCGGTGTTTATACCGGAGAAATACCTCCGGCCGACTCAAAAAGCCGTGGACGGCGCGGAAGAATATTACCGGCAGATAGGTATGGATGTCAAGTTCATGCTAATGCACAAGGATTTGACCGAAATGGTCTCCAGATATGCCAGATTGCTTTCTAAACACAGCGATAAGAAAGATTATTATCCTATGGAGGTGATCACTGAATCAGTGATCTCTGTGATTGCCGCCAGGTTCGGCACGCCGGTAGTGGCGTTTGTTGACCTGCCGTTGTATTCGGCGGTGGAAAATACGATTGACACCATCGGAGAAGGTTCGGCTTTCACTTCCGCCATGGTGGGTTATCATCCTTTCACCGCCGGTAAACTTGGCGCCTATAATAGAGCCCCGGCTGCGCTGGCTGGTTCCCTAAAGAAAGCGCTGCTGCATGAGTTCGGGCATACCCTGCGCTTGGGACACAGCCCGGAGAACGTGCCTTCGGTTATGCAGAGGTCAAAAGGAGAACCGTTGAACTGGAGCAAGAATTTAAGGCAGTCGGTGACTTCCAGCATCGTCAATCTGCCGTATTTCAGGAAGGAGAACGCGCGGGAGGCAGGTAATAAATTATTGAAGTCAAGCTTCAAACTGCATTTTATGAGGAAACCGAGCGTTTACACTCCGGATGAAGTAGCCACAATCGCCAATAATCTGAAGTTGTATAAATATAGAAACAATATCATAAAAGACATCGGAAATGCAAAAGAACTGACTGTTAACAGCGGGGTGCAGGCTGTTTCTGAGTTTTCCGGACAGCCGTTGCAACAGGTCGCATGGAATATGGCTTCCGGACTGAACGGGGATGATGTCGTTCAAGGCATACCGTTATCGAGGCTCACGGAGTATCTTAACAGGCTCAACGGCAACAGGTTTGCGGCAGCCTATCTTAATTCCGCCCATTTGACAGGGGAAGACGTCGCTTTTGATCCAGCGGCGCGTTTTGTCCTGGCCGGGAAAGAAAACGGCATTAATAATATCTCTCCGCTGCTCGCCGGGCATAAGTCCGGTAACGGTGACGGCAGTTCCCTGCAATTCTTCCCGGATATGGAATCCTTGAAGGCCTTTGTCTCCGCCAACGGGAAAGAACCGGTAATAGTGGTAGTAAAGCAGGAAGCGATAGAAGCCAATCCGGGTATGTTCCGGCCGATGGACTTTGAAGAACAGCGGGGACTGTTGATTTCCGGAGGTAAATTACCTAATATGATTCAGGAGGCCGATAACAACGGAGCGGACAACGACGGCGGCTCTGGCCTGCAGAACGCCTTTGAAGCGGCAGTAGTTATGCCGTTCGGCACGGCGGGAGCCTTAGAAACGTCCGTTGATCTTGTTTCTTCCTTAGGGGGCAGCGGGGACGGGGTGAAAGCTTTGAAGAATAGACATAACGGTATCTATTTGAACAATTCGTCTTGGAGGAATACGCAAATAACCGGGGTTATCCCGTATCTGATGAGCCTGACTTTGCCTTACGCTACCGGGCCTCCGCAGGTTTACGCCAATAACTCCTCCTCTTCTTCAAATTCCTCCGAAGCCAACCGTATTTCCTCGCTTGGTTCCGTTTCATTAATACATATTTCCATAAAAGATACCAGTTCGCTTAATAGCATTTACGACGGCGGCATTATAAGCTTCATCCCCGGGGCTGTTTCAGATCTGCACTACCTTCCGTGGCAGGTGGGGGGCATGATTATTGAGACTACCGGGGATCTTTCTTCAGCAGTATCCGGCCTGACCGCGAATATTATGCTTGACCTTCCGTGGCTGGCGGCGGGCATATATATCGCGGCGGCCGGATTATTATTCATCTCAAACCCGCTTTTCTCTATACTTACCGTGGCAGGTAGAGGAGAGACAGCGGATACAACGGGACAAAGCAGGGCTGTTCAGCCGGCCGCAACCTCCGCGGCATTTACCCCTGGTGACAACAGCCCTGCTTTTGTCTCTAAAGTTACAATCATCAGAAAGATCGGGCAAGATATCCCCGGCATGTCTTCCATTTTATTCAGCCTTCCGTGGCAGGTGGGGAATAAAATTTCGGGAGCGGCCGGGGATTTAAATTCAAAAACGGTATTCAACATAAACAAAGGGGGGTGGTTATCATGGTTAAAGTCAACTTTGAAGAACTGGAATTACAGCATCTCGTCGTTTACCAGAAGGACGCAACAATATTCATCGCCGCTCGCGACGCTGTCAGCGGCAGGCTCAAGCTTTTTCTCGTCCACAGGGATACCGGCAACGCTTACTGCCGCAACGGCAGAGCGGGCTGCTGGGAAGAACTCGCCGGTATCGGCAGGAGAAGTATTCTTAGTCGTCTCCACGCTGCCAGGCAGAATAATATTCCTGTTTTCGAGATTAACGAGTCGTATAACAACTGATCTGTTCTCCGCGGAACAGATTGGTAACCGCAGGGGTCTTGGGCCGGTCATCTCCCTCCCGAGACAGCCCAAGGCCTCTGCTTTCTTAACAGTTTCACGGCAAGGGGGAGATGACCGTGACGGCGGGGATGAAGAGACGGAAAGAGTTAAAGAGGAACTGAGGTCGTTCTTGAAGGAAACGACTCGTTTGTCGCCTAAGAGGATTGAGCTCAAGATCAACAATTGGGCAAGCAGGGGTAAATTGGAGGAGACACTTGCCTTTTATAGGGATACTTATGAAAAGAGAGACGGCGGGATTGGACGCGCGGTGATGGAAACGAAAGACAACCGGAAGGTTTTGGATAACCCGTTGGCTACAAGGATGGGATGGAACGAACTGAATGTTGAGGCATTTCTGGATGATGTCCTGGAATTATCCGCGTTAGTCAATAAAAAATCAGGATTAGACCTGGGGCCGCACGGTTTTTATATTGTCGCGTATCCGTATGAATGGACGTTTATGACCGGCAGGATGGGAGAACGGATCATAACGATGTCGTTGAATTTGGGAGGTAGACCTGCGGATAAGGTCATCGGCGCGATGGTTTATTTAGTCCTTCATGAGAAAGGACACGCGATAAGTTTCGTAAATAAGACGGTAGATAGAGGTGCCGGCCGTACGGCGAAAGAAAATGAAGCGGAAAGAATCGGGTATGGATTGGCGGAAGATTTGGGAGGAAAATATTTGTCCCAATATAAGAAAAGCTTTACGGCGATCAACGGTTTTCCATATCGCGACGGCGGGAATTATGGCAAGATCGTCTCCAGACTGGGATTGAATAAGGCGCCGGCGGTGCTTTTCGCCGGCAGCGAGAACGATTCCGGGAGCATGTCCAGGGCATTCAACAAGGACGGCGGGATCAGGGCTGGGCCGCGTGGAAACGCGGAGTATTACGCGGCCAATCTCGCCGCTATATTTATCTCTTCCGGTTTGATCGCCTATTTCGTTTCAGTGTATTCAGCTCAAGGTCTGGTCGCTCCTATTAGTCTTTCTTCTCTGTTCGGGTTTGCCGCCGCGATAAGCGTTCTTTATCTCGTAATCAATCACATTTCTCCCAACAAAGAGCACGGGGCCCCGCTTGAGCAGGCCGTATTGAAACTTCGTCCCGACGCTTCCTCTGCCCTGATCGCCAGGGTTATCAGGATGATGAACAGCCAGACCGAACAGCGGCATTCCGCCATCCTGTCCCCGCTTAATCTATTCAAACTTGCGCCGATTGTCGGGCCGGCTCTGCGCGTAATGGAAAGAAACCGTGCCGCTTCAATCGTTCTTGCGGCCGTCAAATGGGTAGGCGACGTGCTGACCATGCTGGTTATCTACAGGTTCCTGTTAAGGCATATCTTGACTCCTTTGGGACTCGCTTCCGATGCGAATTCCGTACGCTTGACCGACGCGCAGATGGAAGAACTGATTGTTGCCGCCGAGAACCAGCTTCGGGAGCGCCGGTCCGCTTCCACGCTTCAGAGGACGGCATATTCCGCCTGGGATATTCTTACCGCGCAGTTCATTCTTGATTTCAGCAATGAGCAGATAGCGGCTATAGGCGCCAGGCGCGCGGTGGTGTCCGGCAACCCGGTAAGAAAGGCCGCGTTGCTTGCTCCGCTAGCTTTCTTTGTCGTCGTCAACGCCTTGTTCTCTCTCTCGCGCCAGAGAATCGTGATAGGGCTGGCATCTATGTTCGCCGCCGATTATATGCTGAAACTACTTCCGTTGAGTATGCATGCGGCGATGAACGCGCCCCTCGTTACCATTAAATTCTCCTGGTTATACCTGCCGATCAGCGATTTACCGGTTACCGGCAGTCTTATCCTGAGCAGTTTCATAATAATTCTTGTCCTTGACCTGATATTGATACGTAACACGGTCAAGGAAGAAAAGCTTACCTGGCCGCAGAAAGCCGCGCGCATCGCCAATATGCTCGTTTCCGGCACCGTGAGCATGATCTTCGTCGGCCCCGAGATAGAATTCGCCATTAACTTTACCAACGGTATGCCTATAGCGGGAGATACCGTCCGGTTCATGGAAGAATTTGTTTACGGCGCCAACGGTAAAGAAGGTTTGGGCCAGATCATAATTGACGGCGTTAACGCTTCCTCGGTTTCCTCATTCGGCGTGAATCCGCATAAGGATGTTTATAACTTCATCGCCGGACACAATCCGTTCTTCGCCAGTCCGGATTTCGATTCCGCCTCGGCGCTCGATCAGCTTTACAATTTAAGGAACCGTAAAGCGGCGGAAACCGGCGTGGAACAGGAATTGGGGTTAATCAATTCATTGATTTTCAAGGCCGAAAACAGCGAACTTACAGCCGTTGCCGCGTTAGGACAGTATTATACAAGCGAAGAGAGATGGCTGGGAGAGGTCAGAGCGGCCGGATATGACCAGAAAGAGATAAGAGTGAAGAGAGACGAATTGCTCGCGTTGATCGGCGCCGAATCGAAAGAGGGCAAAGATAAAGCGGCGGAGGAAGCCCGGCAGATATTTACGCAGGACGAAGAGGAATTCGGCCTGGTAGCGGAAGGGTTGCGTAACTATTATGCGGCCCACGAGGATAAGAACGCAGTGGAGTTATTGGTTTTGGATGGAGCCGGGCTGGATGCAGAAAAAGCCTCGGCATTCAATTCCACCGTGAGCGGCAGCTTTTTCGGGGCGATAAACGACAGACAGCTTCTTGAGAATTACGCCGAGACAGCCGTATGGAATATGTTCGACGGGACAGCCGCCGGGGAAGAAAAGGCCGCGGAAGCCCTGAAAGCGCTGCCGTCTTCGAAGGCCGAGGAATACATAGCCGGGTTCGCTTCCGCGGCCATAGCTTCAGGCGATTACTCAAGGCTGGCGCAGGTGCGCAATGCTTCCATCAGCGCCAACGTGACATTGTCCGATCCGGAAAAAGAAGTTTGGTTAGGCGAGCCGGATGCCAATGACATTTCGGCGATGTCCGCGTATATTACCGGACTGGTAATCGCTGCCGTCGATGCCAAGCTTGATAATCAGACCGAAGAATTCGGGCTGAAAGCCTTATATTACGATAACCCGAACGTGTTCGACAACGCACTTCTGTCCATAGCGCAAAATAATTATAAAGAAGGCACGGCTCAGGCAGTTAATAGCAGCAGCGCGGTATACGATGCCGTCAAGAATATAAATTCTTCCTATAAGAATAATCTGGTTTACAGCGTGTATCAGTGGCAGTATGACCAGGCTGATATCATCAAGGAACAGTTGAACAGCTCGGACTATACCGGCGCGGCCGCAAACCTGAAAGCGATAAAAGAGGTTGACCCGGAGATAGCAGAGCATATCCGGAGTATCGTGGTTTCCGGCTTGCTCTGGGGGGACCAGGCTTATGAGCCCGGTCTGCAGTCGTTTGATCAGGCCGGCTTGAACAAACTGGTCAATTTTACAAATGCTTTGAACAGCACGAAGAGCGCCGTGGTCCTTCCGGGTATCAATCTCGTAAGCTCCCTGTTGACCGCGCAGACGAATGCCGAGCTTGAGAAGGAAGCGGCTAAAAAACCCGAAGCGTATACAGCCGCCGGAAATGATAGCGGGACGGACTCTGGGGCAACCGCTCGTATTATCGCTTTAGTGAAAGATTATAAGAACAGCGGTAATCAGAGTATGCTGGACAGCGCCTTGCAGATCGCGCAGAAGTCTAAGCAGGACAAGGACGGGGTGGTGCGTAACAACGGTAATGCGGTTTCCGCGCTTGACCAGATGCGCTGGGTTAAGGTTTACGGCGACCTGTATGATGCCACTCATGACCAGGAATGGTATAAAGCCAGGGAGAATCTGCTCTGGGCGTTGAAGAGGGACTATTGGGACAACGTGAACAAGACTTTTAAACCCGCCGCGCCCGCGGACGTCGATCTGGAGATACAGGCAATAGATTTGATCGGCCCGGCTGACCTGGAGAATATCTTCGGGCCGGGCGTAGTCAGGGATATGCTGATTGTTTCCAACGTTTCCCAGGCCGCGCAAAAGGATAATGCCACGGCCCTGGCATCCGCCCGCGCCCTGAACGTATATGTCTCCTGGCTGGTCAAACAGGAACGGATCAATGAACTGACCACGAAATTGGACAACGGTTTCACTATTTGGGACGCGGTCGGCGTCTATCTCTCCGATAACCGCACATCGGCCGCGGTGAACGAAGCCCTGCCCAAGCTTTACATAGATGCCAGATACAACATACCTGAAACAACGACAGGCAGACAGGAATATATATACAAAGGCTCAAGATACTTTATTTCTTTTGCCTCGGAAAAACCGCTGGCCATGGCAAACGACAAGGTCGGGGATAATTTCAGGACCGTCTGGTACGTAGATTTCGGAGGCGGCGAAGACAAACAGGTCAACGGCACGGCTTATACTTACAAACTGCACAGGTTAACGGCGGGCTCCGCTAAGGAGACGGTCGAGTATTATAACGGCACCAGCAAATTGGACTACAACGAAACAGTGAATTTAAACGCTGCCTCCCCCGTTAAAGGCTGGTCGGAGCAGGATATATACGACGGGATCAACGATAACCTGGATTACTACTCCGGTGTTGTAATAGACAGGGATTTCCTGACGGTGCTCCCTGATTTCCAGTATTTGAACATCAAGGCGCAGGAGGAATTTAGAGAAGGGTCCGAATATGAGTGGTTAAAAGAACGTTACGGAGACGCTTTTGAGTTCGAGAGCGGGAAGGTCATTTTTACGCATGATGATATCGTGCTCGCCGAAGGATATAGGGACGATCCCCATCTTGGGGAGATCAGCCGAGTGATTTTCTACGATTACCGGCCGGGCACTTATAACGGTACCGGCTATACCTATGTGGGGCATGAAGTTAACGGTCAGAAGAGGGAGTTGTACTTTAACGAAACCGGAAAACAGATAGCCGCCAGGGAAGTGAACGATTCGGTGATCAGCATTCCCGCTAAAGACTTGTCCGTGGAAGAAATAAAGAAGATCATTCTTGAGCACCCTGCTTGGTATAAGAACGCTGAAGTCGTGCAAAAAACTATAGATGACGCCTTGACTGCGGAGAATATCAGGAAAGCCGAGGTTATTGAGCAGCAGCAGCGTCATGAAGAAAGACTGAGTATCCTGCGGTCCAATGGGATAGATAATCAGGAGGAACTGCTGGCTTATGCCAAGAAGCTCGGCAGGGAATATGCGGCCTTAGACGGCGCCTACCGCACAGCGCAGGAGATCGAGAATAGGAATATGGCGATTGACAGCCTTATCAATATGCTTTTCGTCAATAATTACGCCACGAGAGACGAGCTGAAACGCGGCGTGGACCAGCTTGAACTGGCTTACGGTCTGAGGCCGGATGAACTGAACGACGTGGTTTCTTATATTGAACGGAGTTATCCCGGGGACATTCATTACAACGATAACCTGGGCCGCGGCCTGTTGACTTTCAAGAGAAATTTGGATTCGACCTTGATGTGGAAAATAGTGGAGGAGAATGAGGAAACTTACGGCGTGAATCTGGAGCCGTTAAAGGACTATATAAAGGAACACGGCGCTATTACCCCGCAGATGTTGATGCGCAGAATAAATTACGAGATGGCCAATTCCAACGACTATATCAGTTCTTCTTATTCCGGGATGTTTAGCATCAGCGTGCGCAACGGCCACAATGAACCGATGTTAAACGCGGTGGTGCAGTCGGTATTGTTGAACGAAGAATTGCAGGCGCAGGATAAATCGAAGTCCGATCTTTACATCGGCATACTCTTCAATTTCAGCGGGAATAACGGCGTGATCCGTTATTCCCGTCCGATGACGGCGGTGCTGGTGAGAGACGCCAATAACGATATGGTCATAACGCGTGATGAGCTTTTCCCGTTGAACACCCCGAGGCAGGAAGGCGACGATTACCTGAAATTCGACCTCTCCAATTATAACTCGGTCTCCTTCTTCGGCGTCAATACCACGAGTATGAAAATGGGAAATGCCCCCGATTTCGGGATATCCCTGCCCGGAGATATCAGGGTCGTCGGTTCCATTGAAGGGGACATGAAGGACAAGATCACCTGGGATTTCCGGGACGCTAAGATCGAGGAATATGTGTATGTGGGCGGAGTTGATTATAACGTGGAGGACGCAGTGGCCCTGGTCGATATGGGGTTATCCGGCGAAGAGGATTCTTCGGATCTGGTGACATACATCGGCGCAGGGATAGGAAGGGTGGTGCTCAATGACGGGACTTCCATAATCAGCGGAAACGGTAATACAATACAGGTGCGCAGCGCCGCCGCCGATTACACCGAGATCTATGTCATCGGCTCCGGCCTGTCCGCGGAATATCAGCATGATCCCAGAAGCGGACTCTGGACATTCAAACAATACGATTACAGGGATCCCGGCGCGATCTCTTACGTTAACCAGAACGTGAGCGAGAGCGTAAAGCAAGCCAGGGAGAACGCCGCTTACGTGGTGCATATTACCAGCGGTATGAGCCCCGATCCTTCCAAATGGAGTTTTTACGACGTCTATTATTCCTCCGCCGGCAGAGAGATAGTCAGGGACGGCAATTTGACGTATGCTAATTTGAATGTCAACGCCGGGAATCTCGACGAGAATAGCGCGGTTTACGTGATCGATGTGATTAATGGGGGTTTATGGAATTACAACCGCGGCGTGGTCACCAGCGAAGGCTTCTTTATGCGCGCCGACACTTTATCGAGTGATACGTATAATCGAATAATCGCTCCGTTGCAAGCTGTGAACGGGACCCGTCCGGAAGGATATTACAGCGGCATGCTCGCGAGTCTGGATACATTCCAGGTGGATCAGAAAGCATCCAGGATGTCCCCCGGGTATGCCGGTTACAACGTTCTCGGGCTTCCGGGTAGACCGGTTTCCACAGTTCCTCCGGAAGATTTCCTGGAGAAGAAAGCGGATAAAGAAACCAAAACAGTTCCATCCTCCGCACAGAATACCTCTTTAGACAATAAATCCGCAACGGTCATTCCGGAAATAAGCAGTAACGTTGTCAGCGCGGATAACGCGACGGTTCCCGCTGTTGAGAATACCTCCACGATTGAAAACAAGACAGCTCCGGAAGTCCACTCCGGTGATGCTGCACCCGTGATCGAACCGGCAACGGAAGATGTCGTTACGTCCGCGCAACCCGCGTTAAACGGCACGGCTATTCCGGAAATAAGCAGTAACGTTGTCAGCGCGGATAACGCGACGGTTCCCGCTG
>WOZK01000026.1:13081-17350 GCA_011620275.1 Candidatus Omnitrophota bacterium | reverse complement strand
TTGAAAACGTCTCTATGAATACAAACGCAGCCGTATCGGCAGAAAACGGCACCGGCGAATCCGCCGAGAATATCCCCGTTGTTGCAGATGCGGTGCATATCGATACCCCCGAGACAGCTGTTGAAGCATCCGGGGACTCTGCGCAGGACGATAATACGCTGGCCATTGATGTCTCGAGTCCGAATTACACTTCCGGAGAAGGATGGACTTCAATAAAATTCGTCCTGGAGGAACCGATAGACGCAAGCGCGTATAATACTTTGAGATTGAACATCAGCGGCAGAATGGAAGGCCAGCAGATCATTGTTCAGATGCTTGATGCGGAAAAATCCACCTCCAGCGATATGGGGATAAGCAGAGTTATGGTGCTGGACGGTGACACGCAGACGGTAGATATCCCGATGTCCGAGTTCAAACCTGTCGATCTTACGAATATAGACAAGATAAACATTCATTACGGCGAATCGGCGTGGGGCAGGGAGTTGAATGACAGGACGGTGCCTGTACGGGTGCTGGATATGAAGCTGTTGAATAACGGGGAGATTCTGGAAGCGGCGGATGTTATGGATGAATTTGAGGATGCGCCTGCGGCGGTCGTGCATGAAGAAGCCCTGGATTGGATGAAGGATAATAGGGGCTCGACCGGGTTGTTTATCAGCCATCCGGGACATCCGAGTACAGGTACATGGGGTATAACCTATGATGAAGCGATAGGTGCTATGGCGATGATGAAGTCCGGGGACAGGTCCTCAGCCGAGAAAGTGCTGGATTTCTTCGCTTATGAAGCGGATAGGGCGCCGACCACCGGGTTGTATTACACTGCTTACGATGTCAACAGCGGTAATCCCGCGGAATGGGATGAAATGGTGGGGCCGACGGCCTGGATAGTGCTGGCGATGGCCTGGTATACCGAGACCTATGATGATGACCGCTATATGGTTGTAATGGAAGAGATGACCGACGCGGTCCTGTCCCTGCAGCAGGAAAACGGCGCGGTGCCGGAAGGAAGGGTGGCAGGGTTGTCTATAGGCACAAGGGTTTACACTGAGCATAACATAGATGTATACGCAATAACGAAATACCTGGCCGATAAAACAGGAAAAACCAAATATGCGGAAGCGCGGGACGCCGTCTCTTCCTGGATAGTGACGGATATGTACGACGGCACTCGCCTTTTGAGGGGGCTTAACGAGAACGGCGAAAAGGATTACACCTTGAGCAGCGACGTGCAGGCATGGGGCGCATCGGCCGGCATCCACGGGATGGATAAAGAGAATATGCTGGAAGCCGGTGAATACAATTCGAAAGCCACCGTTTCTTATACGAAAGAAGACGGGGCTTCAGTGGAAGTTACGGGTTTTGCCTTCCAGTCCGGCCAGGAAATGGTCACTCCGGAGTGGACGGCGCACAACGCCTTAGCGTGGTTGCCTTTGGATGAAGACAGGTATAATTTCTACCTTAACGAAATGGATAAGATGAGAACAAGCGAAGGCGGACTGCCGTATGCCTCCTTAAGCGACGCCGATACCCTGCAGGGATGGACAACGCCGCCGGCTTCGGTCAAGGCCTCGATGGCCGGCACCGCGTATGTATACCTGGCGGAGAATAAATTCGACCCGTTAAGCATCAGCGCGGATAACGCGACGGTTTCCGCTGTTGAGAATACCTCCACGATTGAAAACAAGACAGCTTCGGATGTATCGGTGCTAGAACCGGCCGCTGCGGTAGAGAGCCGGGTGGAAGGCCTTTCAGCCGTAAGCGGGCAGGCAGTGCCAGTTCCGGAACCGGCCGGGAACGATACGTTTGCGGCTCCGGCAGTTGTTCCGTCTGTAAAAGAGATTGTTGCTGCGGATGTCTCGGTTGAGACCAGTGTTGAAGAGAGGCTGGATACTTCGGCGGCGGACGCGCAAAGCGGAAAATCTCTGGTAAAGGCCGTTTATCGTCAAGAAGCTTCCGCGGCCGCTTCAGCGGAAGAAAGAGAAGCCTTGGCGCTAAAGAACGGGAATCTACTGATAACCGGATTTGACGGAGAAGGGATTGCCGGAGAGGACGGTAATTACTACCGTATAATCAATCCGGAGACAACAGTTTCCATTTCTCTCGCGGACGCCGAATTCCCGGCGCGCCGTTATTATAATTATCTCGGGTTCGCCGTGAAAGGCAGACAGGGTGGCGAAGAGGTATCCGTGCGTGTCGTTACCAAGAGCGGTAGAGCATATACCGAGACGTTCAGCGCCACCAACGAATGGCAATATTTCACTTCGAAACTGTCCGACGTTAAAGTGACGGAAGACGGCAAAAGGGTGCCGATGGTCATATCTTTCAAGGAGATTCAGCTGATAGAGTTCAGCGTTAAAGGCAGTGGTGAGGTGATGCTGGATTCGGTGCAATTCGACAGGGAGAGCATCGAATGGAGCGATTTGACAAAAGTTGATCTGCAGGGGGCATTGGGAGGCTCTGTGCTGTGGGG
The DNA here is from genome assembly GCA_011620275.1 of Candidatus Omnitrophota bacterium. Lineage (GTDB taxonomy): Bacteria > Omnitrophota > Gorgyraeia > Gygaellales > Profunditerraquicolaceae > Undivivens. The sequence goes on along the minus strand of WOZK01000026.1, from coordinate 14,880 downwards.
TAAAGAATATCCGCGGGACGAGTCTTCTTTGGAAGACCTCGAATCTCTCTCTTCCAGCGGGGCGTTTGCGGATACATACAACCCGGCCCCGGACAATAAATATATACCGGTGCCGGTTTATATCAATGCTTACCATTTCGGAAAGACGATCTCTGCCGAGGAATTCAAGCTTTTGTGGCTGCAACAGCAGAAGTATTACGCGGCTTATGAAACCGCGAATTACGCGGACTTCGGCGGAGACTTGATGTTCGTTTCTTCCGGCTTCGGCTTTGAAAAGCAGGCCTTGATAGCGGCGAAGCGGGAGGAATATCTCAATTCCTTAGGCTATAGTTGGGCGAGGGTGGGCTGCGGCAGGTTGAGCAACGAAGCAACCGGCGAGAGGGTCGCCGCGTATTGGCCGACCCTGGTGGATATCCAGGGCATAGCCCGGAGTGCGTTTAACGCTCCCGAGCAGGGCTGGGAAGAGATCTATCTGGATAAAGTAACGTCTCCTTTGACTATACGTTATGCGAACGGTTTTGATGCGATGACGCTTTATCCCAACGGTTATGTAGTGGTTTATGAATATGATCGGATCGGCAGTACCGCTGCCGCGGGCGGGGCGATCTTCAGCGGCACTATCACGATCTACGACAAGAACGGAGAATCGGTTGACCGGGCCGAAGCGGAATTCGCCAGTGTGCTGGTACAGCCCACCGTGGGATTGTTGTACACCGATCCCAATTCACCCGATCCCAAAGAGAAATACGAATTGAGGATGCGTCCGTTGTCGGTGGAATGGGAATCCGGCTTAAGAGAAGAATATACATATAAATTCCGGCTCGCCTCCACGATACCGGAAGCGGATTATATGTACGCAGCCAAAGAAGTGAGCAAAAATGGAGTTCTCCTTTATACCGAGAAGCTGGATCAATCCCACGGGCAGGTGGCGGAACACATTGATGCGGCGACCGGTAGGGTCACCGTTTCTTCCTATATAGTAGATGATACCGGCATTACGGTCCTCTATGAAGCGGTGACTAAAGATCGTAAAGGCAATACCGTTAACGACAGGAAACTGCTCGGGAGTAAAATGACGGAGGACGGCGACAGGATGTTCATATACGGGGAACTGGTCGAAAACGAGGAGAATCCGGTATATGTGATTATGAAAAACGGCGAAGAGTTCGATTATTACAGCGATGGCCGCGTAGAAAAGATATTAAAGGGGCCCCATGAAAAGGAGATCGGCAGGGATATATATACTTATGACGCCGGTAAATACAGCAGGACGAAATATACCAGATCTTCCGGAGAAAGCATCACCTTCCCGCTGGACGGAAATATGACGACTAAGGATGTTAGTGTTACCTGGCGTGACGACGGAGACGGGAACACGGCCAATGATGAAGTGATTGGCAGGGCGGTATATGATGAAGCCGGAAGAGAATTGGTAAGGTTCTACGATGACCAGATAAGCGTGGTTAAGAGGGATACTGAAGGGAATGAGGCCGGAAGGGAAGACGGGTACACCGCGATATACGACGTAGAAGAGGACAACGGGGTGTTTGTGGCCAAAGAACAGACCGGGTATGTGGTCAACAGCGGCAGGGTGCTGGAAGTGAACGGTGAGAAGTACAGCCTGTACACGCGCTACAGCATGAACGGGACCGTGATCAAAGACTTTGGAGTAGACGCGGACAGCGGCAAAGAGTTCATCGCGTTCTACGAAGAAGGCAGGAGCGTGTCCGTCAAAGACCTGAGCAGGGAAGACGGGTACACCGCGATATACGACGTAGAAGAGGACAACGGGGTGTTTG
>WOZK01000026.1:0-12981 GCA_011620275.1 Candidatus Omnitrophota bacterium | reverse complement strand
TGGCCAAAGAACAGACCGGGTACACGAAATACGCCGGTAAGATATTGGTAATCAACGAGAATAGCTATGATCTGGTTAGCAGGTACGACGCAAAAGGGAACTGGGTTAGTGATTTTGGTATTGATCCTGTTAGCGGCGAAGAGATGTTCCGGTTCTATACCGACAATGTCGCAATAATCCTTCGAGACTCCTTCGGAGAGGAGATCGGGTCTGACGTGTATCGTTTCACCAGGTCCGGCGATACTTATACCGTTACCGGAGAACCGATCTCTCACGTCAGGACCGAAGAGAAGACATTCGGCTACGTCTCGGAGTACTTCCTCTTCAGCAAAGAAGTGAACAACTATTACAATAATCATTACGGCATGGATGATCTTTGGGCCGAGATGGTTTACGCGGACGATGGATCAGAGGACTGGTATATCAATTTCTATCCGGAAGCCAAGACCGGCAGCGGTTACGTGCCGCCGATAATGGTGATAACCGCGCAGGCCGTGACAATCAACGCCATAGAGAATATAGACGGGAGAGACATAATAACCGGTTCCAGGGTTTGGTCAAGATACGGCTATTCCGATAAAGAGGACAGCAGTATGATCAAGTCCTTGAAAAGTATCGAAGATGTGTTCGGCATCAACGGCGCACAAAAGGACCTGCTGCGCACGTATTATTCTGATCTGGGCAACATTTCCCTGGTGGAAACAACAAATGATCTCACGGGAGAAACGGTTTACCAGGGTTTTGACGGTGAACACGGCCTGCCGATTTTCGAATACAGCTCCACCTTCTTCGCCGTATATGACGTCCAGCGCATCAATGGGCAGGACAGGATCATGGAGACCACGGTCTGGAAGAGGACGGCAAACGATAGATATACTTTCCTTTACCACAGCGAAAACTCCTATGAGAAAACCTCGGCCATGCAGAAACATCTTAGCGCCAGATACGGCCTGACCCAAGAGATGTGGGATTTTTACGATACGATGACTGATGACGAAGACAGAGTATGGGTGGAATTTTTCACTTATTCAGATAACGGCAAATCGCTTGATTACGGCAATGCCGAAGAGGTCAGGGTATATCTGCCCGGCAAGGGCATAGCCACGCTGGTCATCAAGTCGACCGGCGAAGTCAGCATACGTCAGGCGGCGATAGTAGATAATAAAGAAATCATCACCGGCCACCGCACCTGGATGATCGACCACGGCGCCTATATCTTGACGCAGATAGGATTGGGGATCGGCTGGGAGAATCTAAATGCGATACCTGAATTGAAGGATGCTTCCTACCAGCACCGCTTGTCTTCCTGGTATCCTGATCTGGAGCAGGTTTATACCTACCAGACCATGGAACTACGTTACGGCAATACCGGAGAGCCGGTATGGATACGGGAAGAATACGACGGCGTTCATTCACTGCCGGTGGCCCGGATATCTCAGAGCACCGCCGACATTGGCAGTTCGGGGGTGCAGGTCATATTGAGAAAGGTCAGCGAGATCAAGGGCGTATCCCAGGCGGAAACCTATGCATCCAACATCAACACCGGCACAAGCGATCCGGAGGAATTCGCGAGCAATATGTTCACTTATTTTAATCCCATCTCTGGCAATGGCGAGGTCACGGCTTATAAAGAAGTTTATCTGCAGGACATCCCGGCAGATTACGATACGATAGAAGATTACCTGCAGGCCTGGGGAACGCAGATGGACAAGGAAGGCGGCCTCTCCTCCGAACTGCTGCGGACGTATTTCGACAAGTATCTGGCCGGCAAGCAGCTTCAGCTATACAAGCGCGTAGATTATCCGCTGGGCATAAACACCTACAAGATAGTGGATGAAGCGGGCTGGATTTATCTCGTAGCTTCCCAGGGCATTCCCGGCAAGGTTTACTTAAGGGAGAAGCCGGTCCTTTCCGTTGCCGGTCCGCAGGAGAGCGTCAAGAAGGTTTTGAACACGACATATTATGAGGACGCGTCAGGAAAGAAAACCGCGGAGACGTATGAGCAGGGCAACAACGTAAAGATAGAGAACGGTTACATTTCCCTCAACGGCGCTGAATTTACCATTCAGGGCGTTACCGCTTCTTTCACCGGCATTAACGATGCGCGCGAGGCTTCCCAGACCAGCGTTGAGTATTTCGGCGACAAAGCGGAAGACATATTCACTTCACTGGAACAGGCCGGGATAAATACCCTCAGGTTCTATTATCCGCCGACAAGGGATGTTCTCGACCTCGCTTATAAACATCATATCTATGTGATCGTCGGGTTCCCGCATTATGACGACAGATATAATCCGGGTCCGGATATGAAGAGCGAAACCTATCTCGATTATATCGAAAAAAACAAGAATCATCCGGCGATCATCGCCTGGGAATTCGGGAATGAGTATAACTATCACCCGGAGTGGTTCGATTACGATATGAATATCTGGTATGACGCCCTTGAGAAGGCCGCTATAGCGGTTAGAAAGATCGATAGCGGACATCTTATCTCCACCACTTACGGCCTGAATATCAAGAAAGACGATGAAATGCGCCTGTATCCGGACGTGGCGGCGAAAGAAAATTACATCTTCCTGGAGGAACATATCAGCAGGACCGCCGGTTTTATCGATATCACCGGTTTGAACAGCTATAACTGGGATAGCGTGGAGCAGGCCGGCAGAAGGTTCGAAGAGATAGCCAGGAAAATAGATCCGGTAAATCCGCAGCATTATTATTTTTCGGAAGTCGGAGCCGATTCCTACAATAATACCGCCGGCAGGGAAGATGAGACATTGCAGGCGCAGGCCGATGCCCTTATCTGGCAGTCGGTCAAAAACGATACCAATGCCCTTGGCGCCGCTTACATGACCCTCAAAGACGAATTGTTCAAATCCGGCAACACCCATATGTACACCGCCGGCGGTTATTCGTTCGATGTCGCTTACGACAACTTCGGTAATGAGGCTTATTTCGGCATGTTCGACATCGACGGTGATGCCAAAGAAGCCTTGCCGACCTTCAGCCGTTATGAAGAATACCAGAAGAAGAATACTTCCGTTTCGGGATCCGAAGAAGTGAACTATCAGGATGTCCGCGAAGTGCTGGAAAAACAGCAGATGAAATCGTCCGGCAGCGGAGATAACACAAAGATCCACTGGTTCAATTGGGACGGCACGGATTATTGGCATACCGATTCCGTGGACGAAGCGACATACAAAGCGATCCAGGCACAGGCAGAGGCAAGGCAAAAATCCGCCGCGGAATATACTCCGGCTCCGGAGGACAATGATAAAGACAGAAGCGCCGTGCCTGTAGCCGAGATCTCCTCGTTCTACGAGCCTACTGCCGCGATGGAAAATTCAAAGGCCGAAAAAACCTACACCTTCTTCATGGATCCTCAGCCCTCCCCGGATTTCTTGCCGTCACTGGGCCTGGTCGCGCATTACATGGGGCACTATAGCGGTATAAAGGCCATAGAATATCGTGATTTGATCAGCAATGAACCCGAATCCCTGAGCTTGCCGTCCCTGCGCAGAGAGGTGGTCACCGATAACTACAACCGTCCGATCAATTACCGTTACGTCGAGACTGAAAGTATCTTCGGCAGGACGATAATGGAGAGTCCCCTTAAAGGAGACAGCATTTACTACGTCAAGAGATTCCTTGACGATAATCCTTATCAGCCGGCAGAAGCGGTAGTTTTGATCTGGGATGTGGAAAGTAACCAGTATTGGGGTGTTAAGACTATCGTTTATAACGAAACACTGGACATAGATTCCCTGCAGAAGGAACTCGGACTGACGGATGCTCAGAAGCGGGATGTAGTTTCCTGCGCCTTGCATATCCTGAAAGAAAAAGACAATTATACGGAAGCGCAGATAGAGTCCAACCTGCAGGAATTCCTGGCAGGAGGCAAACTGCGTTTCGTGAAAGCGGACGCCAGAATAGGCAATCAGCCGGTTTATCAGGAGTTCTACCTGGAAGGTGACAGTCTGGGCAGGGCAATCGTTATTAACCGTGCGGACACAACTTTCATTACCGAACAGTTTATCGCGGGCAGCCGCGCTCCCAAGTCAGGGTATTTCCTTGATGAGAATGGAACGGCTTTTCTGGAAATTACCAACACCGATGACGCCGATCCGGAGTACGGGCTGGGCAAAGACGAGGAACTGAATTTCTACCGCGTGCGTTACAGAAACCTGATCTCCGGTGAGGTCTGGTACAGGTGGCATTATCAGTATCACGTCTGGGGCGGCTGGGCCTACGAAGAAAGAGGTTATTTCGAGCCGGCCGGCACGGACGCGTTCGGCAGACAGATAAACAACTGGGTGCCGGTGGTGCACACCGACGTCCAGGATTGGCTGTATGACTCCGATAGTCCTAAATCGACCTCTTCCTGGTTTGTTCTGCCCGGACAGGAGAAGGTGCTGATCTACAGGAGCTTGGATAAAGGCCAGGCCAACGCAACGAATATTTCCTTGATGCTTTCCCCGGATATGATGCGCAACATTAATTCGACCGGGCTGGGCGAACAAGAGAATGAGGATTTGAACAAACTTAGAGATACCTCGAATCCGGCTCTCTTAAGGAAAGTCCAGTATGACTATTCCTACGGCAAGCAGGAAGACCGTTATTACTACGTCGGCCACCCGCTGAAGGACGCGGCGATTATTGATCCTATTGAGTATCCGACTTACCGCGTGAACCTGAACTGGAGAATCGATCAGTATTCGCCGTATTTTGCCCAGAGCGTGGAGATTGATAAGAATGGATTAGGGGTGAAGAGCCTGGATTATTATGATTTTGACGGTCAGGATCGGGAGATTCGGGAATACGGGCAGATAAAAGATATAAACAAGGTAGCAGATGTCTATGCCTCACAAGGGAATTCTCTTCAAGAAGATCTCGTGAGATACAACCAGATGATGACTGGAGGCGATAATCTTCAGTTCATTGAGCGTAAATATAAAGAATTCGCCCTCGAAGGTTCAACGTTGGAAGATAACATGAATTATACATCGGAGGTTCTGTTCACCGGCAGGCATTATTCTTTACCTAAAGATTTGCTGGGTCGGGATATTCTTTCGGTTACTCCTGTATCTTCTAACGATAATAAGACAACGCTGAATATATGGTGGGGTGAAGAAGATATCCCGATAGATATAGTGGCTGGAAGTGTTAGCGTGGGAAAGGGTAGCGAGATTTATAAGACCACAGAGAATGTAAGCAGCCAGGGAATCATAATGAAGGTAAGCGGGGACAAGGTTTTGGTCGAGGAGGAATATACTTTAGAGGGAATTTTGCGAAGGGAGAGAAGCAAGGAAGTGAAGCATTACCTCAAAGGGGAGGCGTTTTTAATCGATGATGATTCATACGTGGATACTTATTATGATACCGGCGTTTCATGGCAAAAGCCTGTTAAAGCGTATGCCAACGACATAATAAGACAGGAATTTACGGCTATCGGTATTTTGGGAGAAGATTCCAAGTATTATGCCGAAATTGTTCGGGAGAAAGAGACGGCAGATCCTACTCGCGAGCGGTATTATCTCTATTTCTACGACAAATACGGAGAATTCCGTGGGAAAGCGGAATATTACGATCCGCTGGCGGTCCCGGGATTATCTCCCGAGCCCCCGATAATATCCCGTGCGCTTAATAACGTTAGCTTAACGATAAACAAACCGTCTTCTCCCGTTATATACGTAGATAACGAAGTTCCCACAGTCTCATCCGCCGACAGCGATTATATGAGTAAGTTCGACCCCCAACAGAGAGAATACGTAAAAGCAATCCGGGGGTATATGACGAGCGTTTCCGGAGCGCTTTCCCTGGCAGCGGTAGGTTTTATGGTCTTTATAATATGGCAGATCATTAGATACGCGGGATTGTCCAATTTTAAGAAGATAATGAATAATTGGAGCGAATTCAAAAATGACGATAATAAGGGGAATAGTCTTTTTATTAAACATACATACAAAGTATTCGATACGGCCGCGAATAATCTGGAAAAAATACAGAAAGAACTGGCAGGAGAAGGGATTCCCCCCGAGAATTTTGAATCGATAACTTCCGAATTAAAAAATAGAGGAGAAAAATTACGTTTGTCTAAACAATTAGAAGGGCAGAGTCCCGCGGAGAAAAGAGGGCTTACGTACGACGATGTATATTGTCTACTTATCAGTATTGAAACGGCTTTAGAAAAGATGAATGACGCTGTCGCAAAGACGTTTTATAACAGTAAAAACGATCAAAATACAATAATGAATAAAAAAGCCGCTTTGCGTAGATTAAATGAGAACCTTACATATTATTTACCGCTGTTAGAAGAATTTTCTTATGAGAACCTGAGCAAACTTGAGGGATACGGCGCGGAATTCAGAGGATTCTCCCGATGGCTGGACAATGTGAATAAGAATTCGAAGAAGAATAACCCGGCTGTGGCTGTGGATGCAATTAAAGCCTTCATGAAAGAAAAGCCGTATCTTTCGCTTTTCATGTTCGAGGTAATGGAAGACGAAATCGGCCCGGTTTTCAGGACCGAATCCGTCAATGTGCGATATTATTTCTTGTCAAAGATGATAGAATCCAGGGTAAAACGGCAGGCCGCGCAGATGGATATTTACTTGGTACGGGATCGCGTGCAGGGACTGCAGGATTTTCTTACCGCGCAATACGGTCTTGGGGAAGCAGGAGGCATACTGAAAGCCGGTCGGATACTTATCGAGGATATGGATAGTATTTTTTCGACGATAGACAAGATAGAAAAGTTTGAATCTTTGAAAAACAAAGATCAATCCGAAATCTTGAAGAATTTTAAGCCGCGGTTGGCCGGAGAGAGAGCGGTAAAGGTGGTAAACACCATAATACATCTTTTGAATGGTCTATTGGTTATTTATAGCATAATGGATAACATGCACCGTTTCTTAAAATGCAGGAAAGAAGGAAAAGCGTTTGAGTTCAAGAGGGCGAGGATACAATTACTCGATTATCTGTATAAAGATACTCCTTTCTGGGGTGCCTTGTGTAACCTGTGGGCTCCTTTGTCGATTATGCTGGTAGTCAGCGCGGGAAATCTTGTTTTCGGGTGGTGGATACACTCTGGTCCATCTGTTGTCGTAGTGCCTTTTACAGGCACCAGCTTATTGTTTGCATGGGTGATAATCGGGGGGAGCGTATTCTTCGTCGCGGCAGCTATTTTCTTAATGTATTTCTTCAACCGGATACAATCAAAGGATAATGCAGCGGAAGCAGTTTCTTTGAGCTACGATACGTCTAAAGAGAACCGGCCACGGAATATTTTCTTCTGGAGCTGGTTTGCGATTACCATAATCACGGGCATCTCGATGAACGTGCTTATGATTTCCTGGAGTTGGAGGCCCATCTATCAATATGCCGGCGCCGGTTTTACAGGCGGGTTTTTAGCGGGAACACTTATTCTCTACGACTTAGTGGTGGCCATCCTTACCCTGTATTCTTTCGCTTATTTCTTCCAGGCGGTGTGGTCTTATTATGCCTCCAAGGAACTCGGCAAAGGAGAGCTTAAAGTCGGCAGGATGAAAGACGCGCGTAAAGAATTCCGGAGAGCCTATAAAAAATTGATTTCCGGCAAAGATGATAAATGGTTTTTGGCGAAGGGATATGCGGTCGACGGAAAATTTGCCGTCCATTTAGGAGACGAAGCGTCGCGGGAACGATATTTCAGGAATCTATGGATACGCTTCCTGGATATTCTCCTCTTGCAGGGAGAGATAGATTCTGCGGCGAAAGCCTATCTGGAGAATTGGCTCAAAGATAAGAATTCCGGTAAAGCACAAGGCATGATTACGGTGGAAGGACAGCAAAGGATACAGCGTTTTATCGAGGGATGGCTCATGGATTTGCCTCCCGCTTTACAGTGGCTCTACGTTATCCCGCACGGTGTTTATATCTCGGGGAGCGGATACCGCTATTGGTATAAAAACGAAGCAAAAGATGCCAAAAAGAAAGGCCGTGCTGTCAATCCCTGGCAGATAATCCAGGATACGAAAATGAAGAATGATGAGTATGAAGAAACTCCATTGAACCTCTTTATCCGCAGTTACCGCGGTGAATGGGAGAATCTGGTTAATAATATGGAGGAAGTGATTAAATTACTGGCGAAAGAGAACACCGGTATATCCAAAGGTTCCGTTAAAAAAGATGTCCCGCTGGTAATCAAAGAAGGGCTTTTATCTCTTTTCGGCAAGCAGAAAGTGGAAGACTTGAAAGGTTTCGACCTGCTGGATGCGGATATTCAACATAATATAAAACAAACGATTCTTTACTGGAGCCTGCGCAGGGCAAGCTGGAATCCCTCAAAACAGGTCTATGAGGCGGCAGAGGCGGCGGATACGCTGAAGGAATTCACTCAAATGTGTTTCCCGAATGAAGATAATGGCGATAAATATGGAGAATATATTGATTATATGGTGAGTAAGAAATATCAACTTGTTCTTAATCAGAGCGATGTGTCAAAGACCGAGAAGTTGTTGAAGATAATGGAGAAATATCCGCGGATAATTGAGGTTATAGACGGGAATAAACTATTTGCTTATAATCTGGCAACGAAGAGCCTGGAGGAAATTGCCGGTGTGCCGGAAAGTAAACATCCTGTCAAAGGTAAAGTCAGCGGTCAGGCCGACGGATTTCCTTTTATAAGAATATTATATCCCATTTATAGCGATACCAACAGCGGTTTCAGATTTGAAGAGTTGGCACGTCTGCCGTATTCTCTGACCGTTGTCAATGAATTCGTCAGTCAGAAGGAACCGTCTCTGACCACCGAATTCCTATCTTTTGGAGAAAAGATTTTCCATAAACAACTGACCGTTGAAGGCAAAGCTTCCAATTTGAGCGATGAAACTTGGACTTTAATAGTGCAGAGATTTTTAAGCCGGAGCGATCCGCGCGGCGGAGTTTCATTCTACGGCCATCCGGGAGGAACGCATAGGGTTATCATGAAGAATATCAACGCACAGCCGCCTGACAGGCCTTCCGAGGATATCGTTTTCGGATGGAGAATGTGGCAGAATGGTTTCCGCACCAGACTGGTCCAGCATATTATCTTCGACAAGCAAAGGCCGCCGTCATTCCTTGAAGATACTACCCCAAAAACCAAGTTCGCTGCCGGAGCGGGAGATTTAGCTATCTCCATCATGAAGTATATGATGGAGAACAGACTTCTTTCCGTTCCCCAGAAATACATTCAGGTATTTTCTCTGTCGTTTTACTTCCGGAAACCGCTGGTAGGACTGTTCCAGTTCTTATATGTTGGGTCCATCGTTATGATGGGATATGGTATCTACGTAGGATTTCCCTATTATATTTGTTTCGGTTTATTCGGTTTTATAATCTCCCAGTCCATTACCGTACAGCAGTGGCTTCTCCTGGTGGAGAATAACGGTATTCTAAAAGGAAGTTTTTATTATGTTATGATGATGCCTTTAAATTTCATATACTTTGTGGGTATTATTTTTATGTATATTGTGGGGGTTATCGTCGGCCTGCTGAGCAAGGCGGGTTTTAAATCCACGGAAAAGGCTCTGCCCATAGTTTGGGCGAAAGTCAAGGATACACTTGCTTTCAGCAAGGAAGAATATTATTGGGCCGGCGTAGGCAGTATAATGATACTGACGGCTACTTTATTACCGTGGATTGGCAGCGGGTTGTCTGTATTCTTATGGATGGCAGGTGCTCTGATAATCGCTTACCCTGTGTATCGGGAGGTCCGCTATCAGCAGGAAGTCAATTTCGTAAAATGCGGCATTCTTTTAAGCATTGCTCTGGCTTCCTGGGCAATCAGCGGCCTCATCCTTTGGCAGACATTCTCGGTTGTCTGGTCGATTACCTATATCCTCCTGCCGGTTATAGCCATCCTGACTCCTTTGTTGCGCCAGCCGCCTTTAATTATGAAGATATACAATCATAAGGAAAACAGAATTAAGTTTTGGTTCGTCGAAATGCTCTTGCTGGCGGCCTCTATATGGTTCATGAACGGCGTGTTTAATTACCTGGGTCTGGAAATAGCTGCGCTTTACATAGCTGGAATACCGCTTAATTTCAATATGATAGGAGGAATAGTCGGCGCGATTATTTTCTTCGCTGTCAGCTGGCAGTATTCTTTCCTGGAATATAGAAAGCCGGCCGGCATAGGTAAAAAGACCGCGCTTATAGCGGGAGAAAGTATTTTACTGATTACCGTTATTGCTTTGTGCGCGTTTCTATCGGGGTGTATCCTACCCGTTTCGGTTTTGAATCTGCCCGCCGCGATAACCGGAACGCTCCTATTCCTCTGGATAAACTGGGAGGTATTATTCAAAGAATACCTGCAGATCAAAGAAAACTTTTCGATGCAAGAATATCATAAAAATATGATTGTGGAGCTTAGAGCGCTCGCCGCCAATTTAAACACCGGTGATACTAAGGATACCGTATGGAAAGAGGCATCAATAGGAGTCCAAAAGGTATCTATTAGGGAATTTAGGGATGAGGCTAAAGCCAAGGAAGGACTGTATTCGGAAGTAATTAGACTGCAGTTTCCGGAAAAGATAGAGAAGTTCCTTGCCGTTCCGGCGAATGTTAAGGTTTTGCGTGAAGCGATAGAGGAAAAGAATCCGGGGATAGTGTTAAATGCGTTCTGGGGAGGTAAATTCTTGGGTGAATTAAAAGAGGCATTGCTTGATGTGAATGACCGGGATGAGGCAAAGGCGGAAGAGGCGTTGTTCGATAAATTGGTGGAAGAGAATAAGCGGAACGCGGAAGAATTGATTAATAAGTTGATGGGGGCGGTTTTCAAGTCAGTGAGAGAGGATGAAATTAAGTTAGCCAAGCTGAGGGAGGTCGTTCATTTGCAAACTGTTATTGCGAGAATGGGAGAACGCGTAGATGAGGTGGTTGGTGAGAAAGTTATTTTAAAGGCAAGACTTGAAGATAAGTTGAAGGAAGACATTAAAGAATTTATCGATACTCAAATATTGGCGGGTAATACAGCTTTGGCCGAAGCGATATATGATATTCACGGCAGGAATAAGACAAAGGCGAAAGAGGAATTATTCAAGACGATCGCAGATAAGAATAAAGAAGAATCGCAGAAGTTCATAGATAAGGAATTAAATAAGAAAGCAGAAGAATTGCTTGCGAATGAGAAGATTGTCGCAAATCTGCGTGAAGCAATAGAGGAAAAGAATCCGGGGATAGTGTTAAATGCGTTCTGGAAAGGTAAATTCTTGGGTGAATTAAAAGAGGCATTGCTTGATGTGAATGACCGGAATGAGGCAAAGGCGGAAGCGGAATTATTCAAGACGATGGTGGAGGAGAATAAAGAACAAGCGAGGAGATCATTAGATGGAAGCTTAAACAAAGCTCAGGAAATGAAGAAAACTCAAGAATCCAGGAAGAATGCGGATGGCGGGGCTTTAGTTCTTGGCGGTTGCATTGTTTTTATTCTTTGTCTATGGAGCGTTAAGGATCCGATTAGAGATTTCTTCAGATTTATTGTAGAGGGTCTCCGGTTTTTATTAGCAATTGTCGGATTTCATAGAGAGGAATATATTAACCATTATTTGTCGAGAGGGTTTAGCTATAAAAAAGTGATAAGAGATTTAAGTATCCTGAAGGCTAATGAAGAACAAATGATTAAATGGTATATTAAAATTTTATCCGAGAATGATGCGTATGCCCGTGAAGAAGCGGTTGTAGCATTAGGGGGTATGGGAGATAAGAAAGCGATTGAACCCTTGCTGGAAAAATTGGCAGATTCGGAAATAAATATTCGTCGGGAAACAAGAGCGGCTTTAGAAAAACTGGGTGTTGTTAAAGAACAAATGGTTGAGGGATATATTAAAGTTTTGTCCAATGGTAATGCGTATGCCCGTGAAGAAGCGGTTGTAGCATTAGGGGGCATGGGAGATAAGAAAGCGATTGAACCCTTGCTGGAAAGCTTGATAGAAGAATTGGGATCGGATCAGGAAACTTTTATTGCTAAACTTAAAGAAAACAATATGCTTGTGGATTATGCTATTGAAAAAGCTATTCCCGGGTTCCTTGAGGTAGTGGGAGAAAATACCTCTTGGTCAAGATTGGCTTTTGGTATGGGTATCAGGATGGCGAATAAAGGTAGTTATCCTTGTTCAACTCTATTGTTGGGTGTCCCTCTAGCATATAAATGCTGCGGTGGAGATATATTACACTATGAAATAAATTTAGAAAGTTTGGAACTTTTAGCCGAAGAATTGGGAAAAATTAATCCTTACAAAACCTTAAATTATGGCAGAGAATTGATTGCAAGATACGGCACTACGCCGGGATCTTTCCGAGAATTCCTGTTTACCGCAGAACTTATTGCACTTTGGTTCAGAGAATTAGAACATTTTGCGGTTTCATCTTCAGCAGGTTATTCGGATAAATCCGAAGGAAGATATGTTGAGTGTGATTTTAGCTTAATAGAAAAAAGTATAGGGGATATTAAATATTTATCGTTAGAAGAATTGGCCGCTACACTTCAAAAAGAGATCGCTATGGTTGGGAAAGGAGAAGTAAGATATAGAGTTAAAACGTATACGCCTTCGTGGGTTTACAGCATGTGTCCTTGTAAGAATTTTTCCTCCGGCGCCTGTGCAGGAGAATATTGTTGGACTGTAGATCGCCCGGGGTGTCCATATTATGATTTCGTTAAGTCATATTTTGTTTTTTGGCCAAACTTTTTCTATTCTCCGGGGGATGAGGAGGAAGTATTTGATAGATTAGTGCGAAAAAATGAAAAGAAATTGTTGGTAAGAGAGATTGCCGAAAAGGACTTGGTTGAAATTTATAACCATAATACACATATGACCCAAGAAGATTTATTGGGTATAATAATAGAGGAGAATAGAGAAGGAGCAGATCTTGACGGTGGGAAAAAAGCGCTGGTATTGCTGGGAGCCCCAGGTTCCGGCAAGAGTGCTTTTACGCGAGTGATGAATCGCGAATACAGCACCG
>WOZK01000003.1 GCA_011620275.1 Candidatus Omnitrophota bacterium | reverse complement strand
TCATTTCCAGTACTTTGTTAAAAAACGGCTCAATTTCGTGGTTTTATTGTCGAGAAGATGCGTTGATCCGACATGAAATCAAAGATAATCAACACATTGAAATACGCACAACGTTTCCAATGACAATATGTTACAATAAGATGGTCTTTGAACAGTAAGCACAAAGAAATAAATTTCAACAAAATACTGTCATATCTATCTTCCCGAATGGGGATCTCCAATTTTTCTCCCCAATGGATACTTCCAATTTTTCCTCCCGAATGGGGACCTCCAATCTTTCCTCCCCTCGATGGGGAGGATGAAGGAGGGGTGACAATAGCCGTATCTGTTTAAGGCCTGCAATGCGCGGAGAACGAGAGATGAAGAAAGAGAAAAGAGGCATGGCGAAACAGGGGAAAGGACACGCGCGCAGGATACTTGCCTGCCGCACCGACCGCTTCGGTGAATTTTTGCTGAATGTTCCGGCCTTCCGCGCCCTGCAGAAGGCGCATCCCGGCGCGGCCTTTTATATCGCCTGCGACCCGAATGTGGCTGCTCTGGCGCGCCTGGTTGTGAGCGGCGGCGGACAGGTGGTCGCGTTCGAAAACAGGAGGCATTCTTTATCGGAGATACTTTCTTTTTCCCGCCGCCTTAAGAGGGAGAAGTTCGATACCTGCGTTGTTTTCAATCCCACTAAAGAAATGCATCTGGCGGCGTATCTTGCCGGCATCCCGCGCAGGATCGGATATTCGCGGAAATGGGGTTTTCTTCTGACGAGGAAGCTGCGCGACACGCGCGACCTGGGTTTCAAACACGAAAGACAAAGCAATCTGGAGCTGGCGGCTCTGGCCGGGGCCGCAGAACCGGCCGCCGGAGACCACCGCCTCCTTAGCGCCGAAAGCCTGGGGACACTCCTGCCGGAGAAGTTCCTGAAAGAAGGTTTTGTGGCTTTTCATCCCTGGACGAGCGACCCGGTTAAACAATGGCCGCACGACCGTTTTCTGAGGCTGGCGCGTTTGATCTCCGGCGAACTTGATATGAACCTGGCGATGATCGGCGGGCCCGAGGAGAGCAAGGTTTATCCGGAGTTCTATTCGGCGCTTTCCGGCGGGAACATCGTCAATCTTACCGGCAAAACCACTTTGTCCCAGTTGCTGAAGGTGCTTTCCGTTTCGCGCCTGCTGGTTTCCGGCGACAGCGGCCCGATGCATCTGGCGGCGGCCGCCGGCGCGCCGGTGGCGGCGTTGTTCCGCAACGATATCGCCGGAAAGGCCCCGCGGCGCTGGGGCCCTCTCGGGGAAGGGAATATAGTGCTGGAGAAACCTTCGCTCCTAAAAATAGATGTTGAAGAGGTTTTCGAAGCAGTGAAAGGAATTCTTGGTGCGCAGAATACTCTTCATTAATCCTTTCGGTATAGGCGATGTTATCTGCACCCTTCCGCTGCTGGACGCGGTGAGGCGGGCGGTCCCGGATGCTTACGTCGGATTCTGGTGCAGTGAACGCTCCAGCGAGCTTTTTCGTTCAGACCCGCGAGTGCAGGCGTTGTTTCCTGTTTCCAGGGGGGACATCAAAAAAATATCTTCAGGTTCAGCCTTTGCCGGTATGAAGAAGACCGCCGGGCTGCTTTGGTCCCTGCGAAAAGGGAGGTTCGATACCTCCATAGACCTTTCCCTGGATTGGCGTTATACCAATCTTAGCATGCTCGCCGGCATACGTCTCCGCGCCGGGCTCGATTACCGCGGAAGGGGGCGTTTATTGAAGAAAAAAATCCGGCTGGACGCTTTTGACGGAGCGCATATAATCGAGCATTACTTCAGGGTGCTGGAGGCGTTAGGCATCAGCGGCGTGCCCGGGGCTCCTGTTTTGTTTATCCCGGAGATAGAGAAGGAACGGGCTCGGAAACTACTGCGTTCGCGCGGCATAGATACTTCCTTGCCCGTGGCCGGCATAGCCCCTGGCGGAGGGGCGAGTTGGGGCAGAGATGCTTCTTCCAGGCACTGGCCGGCGGAGAAATTCGCCGAATTGGCTTTCAGGATATCCGGCGAATTACGGATGCAGGTTGTGCTGCTCGGCGACCGGGCGGAAAAAGCGGTATCGGCGGCGGTAGCCGCGGCCTGCCCGCGGATAAAAGCCGATCTCACCGGGGAAACTTCCCTGCAGGGTTTTGCCGCGCTCATATCGCTTATGGATTTGATGGTGACCAACGACGGAGGCCCTATGCACGTCTCGACGGCGGCAGACGCGCCGAGCGTTTCCATATTCGGTCCCGTGGATGAGAAAGTTTATGGGCCGTATCCTCCGGGGGCAAAGAGGCATCTTGTGATTAAAAGAGACCTCTCCTGTCGTCCCTGCTATAAAGGTTTCAGGCTGAATAACGGGAATTGTTCCAGGGAGTGTTTGGTGGGTGTGGAGGTAGAGGAGGTTTTTCAAGCGGCGGCAGGGCTGGCGCGCAGGCGGGATGAAAAGAAATGAAGCCCCGGGAGTTTCGGAGCGGAATACAACAGACTGCTAAGCGGCGCGGTTTTAAAACCGTCGAAGTATAAATCCTTTTTTAGAACAAGGAGGAAAAATGCCGGGAAAAGTCCCTTTGTCCGTGGTGGTAATAGCCAAGAATGAGGAATCCTGCATCGAAGAATGCCTAACCAGCGTTTCCGGCTGGGCCGACGAAGTTCTGGTTATAGACGACTACAGCGCGGACAGGACGGCGGAGATAGCCGCTCGTTACGGCAGGGTGATACGGGAGAAATGGGATATCGAGGGGAAATTCAGGAATTGGGCTTATTCGCAGGCGCGTAACCGCTGGGTCTTCAGCCTGGACGCCGACGAAAGTGTTACCCCGGAATTGCGTGAAGAGCTTTCCGGGATGTTTTCGTCCGGAGAAGAGCTTCCCTGCAGCGCGTACAACGTCCCTCTGCGCAATTTTATCGGTAACTTTTGGGTGCGCCACGGCGGCTGGTATCCGGCTTACAAGGTGCGTATGTTCCTCAAAGATAAATTCCGTTACGAGGAAGCGGAAGTGCACCCGCGCGTTTTCATAGAGGGTAAGACCGGTATATTGAAGCACGAGATCATACACCGCAGTTACCGGGACATAGCGGAGCTGATCGCGTCCAATAACGGGCAGACTACCCTGGAGGCGAGAAAATGGCTGCGTTCCGGCAGAAAGATGTGGCTTTTTTATTTTCTCTACAGGACGGTGGACAGGTTCTTCCGTCGTTATATAGGAAAGAAAGGCTTTCTTGACGGATTTTACGGTTTCGTGATCGCCTTCACCGACAGTTTTTATCAGTTCTTGAGTTATTTGAAATACGTGGAGATGGTGAAATTCTCCTCAAGCAAAGGACAAAAATGAAAGTATTGATTACCGGGGGAGCGGGATTGGTGGGCAGCGTTGCCGCGGAGTATCTCGCCGCCCGCAAGGGCAGCCGCGTGACGGTGCTGGATAATCTCTGCCGTTCCCGGCTGTTCGGCTGTTCGCGCAGGTCGGTGGAATTCAACTGGGAATATCTGCGTCGTTTCCCCAATGTCCGCAGGATCCAGGCGGACATAAGAGACCGGGATGCCCTCCGGCTGGCCTTGCGCGGCGGGGTGGACGCGGTGATCCACGCCGCGGGACAGCCGGGAGTGCCTTCTTCTATCAGGATGCCGGAAGAGGATTTCTCGCTTAACGCCTCCGGGACACTTTCTTTGCTGGAGGCGGTCAGA
The DNA here is from genome assembly GCA_011620275.1 of Candidatus Omnitrophota bacterium. GTDB lineage: Bacteria > Omnitrophota > Gorgyraeia > Gygaellales > Profunditerraquicolaceae > Undivivens. Next base: position 17,239 of record WOZK01000003.1, on the reverse strand, counting down.
AAACACAGCCCCCGCGCCGGGTTCATTCTTTGCTCCACCAACAAGGTTTACGGCGAGAACGCCGGTTCGCTGCCTCTGCGCAGGCTGGCACGCAAATACGTTTACGCCGACGGCAGGAAGGGGATAGCGGAAAGCATGCCGGTGGACAATACCGGGCATACCCCATACGGGGTCTCCAAGCTTTGCGCCGATCTATACGCGCAGGAATACGGCAGGATTTACGGCATTAAGACCGCGGTGTTCAGGATGAGCTGTATATACGGGGCGCGGCAGTTCGGTTTCGAGGAGCAGGGCTGGGTGGCGTGGTTTACGGCCGCCGCTCTGCTGGGCAGAGAGATCACCATATACGGGGACGGCAGGCAAGTGCGCGACCTTTTATACGTATCGGACCTGGCGCGCGCTTTCGATAACTGTCTGCGCAAGGGAAAGACGTGTATGCGCGGCGAAGTCTATAATATAGGCGGCGGACGGGAGAATTCGTTTTCTCTCCTGCAGGTGCTGTTAAAACTGGAGACGCTTTCCGGCAAGCGGATAAAGAGGCGTTTTGCCCCCTGGCGCCGGTCGGACCAGAAGATTTACATATCCGATACTTCCAAGGCCGCGCGTATGCTGGAGTGGAAACCCAGGGTGGGAGTGGATGAAGGATTGGACAGGCTTTTCCGGTGGACGAGGGAGAATATAGGATTATTCCGCTGAACTATTCTTAATCCAAAAAGCAGGTGAAGGCCGTGGAGTATTTATTATGAAGCGTCCCGCAGTATTTTTAGACCGCGACGGTGTGATAAACAAATACCCCGGCGATTTCAAATACGTGACTTCCGCCGGGGAGTTTCATCTGCTTAAGGGAGCGGCCGAGGCGGTGCGCAGCTTGAAAGAGGCGGGGTTCGCCGTGTTCGTCGCCTCCAATCAGGCGGGGGTATCGAAGGGTATATTCAGCAGAAAGGCCCTGGATGAGATAACCGCGCTTATGCTCCGGGAACTTGAAGCGCGCGGGGCGTTCATCGACGGGGTCTATTATTGCACTCATCTGCAGGAAGACGGCTGTCCCTGCCGCAAACCGCGGAGCGGTATGATAGAGCAGGCAGTGCGCGATTCGTCGGCATCCGGGGTGGAGATAGATACGGCCGGGAGCTTTTTTGTCGGCGACAGCATAATAGACGTGCAGACCGGCAGGCAGGCAGGGCTTACGACCGTGCTGGTATTCTCCGGAAGAGAGAAAGAAGAGAACCGGCTGTTCTGGAAGACCAGTCCGCATTATACCGTCCGCGGCGTTGCTGAAGCGGCCGGGCTGATCCTGGAGCTCAAGAAACGTGGTGAAGCAAAGGGCGCAAAGAAGAAAGTAGTCATCGTTTATGCCTCGACCGGGGCAGGACACCGCAAAGCCGCGGAAGCGCTGTTTAACTACCTAACGCGCCATTATCCGCAATGCGAGGTCTTAAAGGTTGATATCCTGCGGATGAGTTCCGCCTGGTTCCGCTACGCTTATACCTACGGGTATGTGCTTCTGATCAAGTATGTTCCGTTTTTGTGGAGTTTCATTTTTACACTCACCGCGCTCAGACGTCCTCTTTTGCCTGCCGCGGTCGATCCGTTGCGCCTGCTCAACCGTGCCGCTACCGCCGGTTTCCGGGCGTATCTTCTGCGCGAGTCTCCCTGGGCCGTGATAAACACTCATTTCTTGTGTTCCGAGATAAGCGCGCAGATGAAGCAAAAAGGGGTGATCGGCTCCCGGATATTCACCGTGATCACCGATTTCGGGGTGCACCCATTGTGGAAGGCTGAAGGGACCGACTTGTATTTCGCCGCTTCCGAACATACCAGGGCCGAGCTTTTTTCCCTGGGGGTTCCTCCGGAACGGGTTTCCGTGACAGGTATTCCGGTAGCCGAAGAGTTCATTGATTACGGCACCCGGCGTTGTCCGGGCGGGCGGCCGAAGGGAGAATTCACGATTCTTGTGGCTACCGGCTCTTTCGGCATCGGGCCGTTCGAGAGGATCATCCGCAGTCTTTTTCGCGACGTCCGGATTATCGTTGTCTGCGCCGGCAACAGGCGGCTGTATAGCCGTCTCAAAGCAAAAAATTACCCCGGGGTGAAGGTCGTGGGTTTGATCGATAATATGTTCGACGTTATGGCTGAAGCCGACCTGATTATCACTAAACCGGGAGGTTTGACCATTTCAGAAAGCTTGATAATGGAGGTAGTGCCGGTGTTCATTATGGCCATTCCCGGGCAGGAGGAGGAGAACGCGCGTTTTATAGACCGCTCGCAGGCCGGTTTTTACCTCCGCGGCATCGATGGCCTGCGCGGCCTGGTATTGCGCCTTAAAAACGACAAAAAAGAGATAACCCGCCTGCAAAATAACATCAGGCAGATAAAGAAAATCAACGTCTTAAAGGATATATGCGATGCGGTTTGCCAAAGTAGTCCTGGGATTGCCGGTTGAAGGGCCTTTCGATTACCTGGTTCCTGAAGCGCTTGTCCCTTTAGCGCTGCCCGGCAGCAGGGTCAAGGTTAGTTTCGGCAGGCTGAAGAAATGCGGCTATATAGTCGGGTTTTCTTCGGCCAGCAAAGTGCGCAATGTAAAACCCCTGCTGGAAGTTATTGATGAACGCCCTCTCTTGACCCCGGAACTGCTGGAATTCACCCGTCTTGTGGCGCGGCGCTCCTGTTCTTCCTGGGGCGAAGTAATAGAAACTGCCTTGCCGCCGCCTTTGCGCCTCGGCAAAAAGGTCGATCCGCAGGAGCTTCCTGAATTCAGGGGACAGGACGGGAAGGCAGTTCATCCCGCGGTAACTTTATTCCATTCGTTTCAGCGTCGTCGGCGGTGGGAGTTTTATCTAAACGCCCTGAAAGAGACCGTTTCCGCCGGAGGCTCGGCGGTAGTGTTATTGCCGGATATTCCGTCTCTGGAATCCGCGGGGCAAAAACTGGCGAGCGTCTTCGGCAAAGAAAAACTGGCGCTGTTGAACAGAAGCAGGCCGGATGAAACCAGCGAATGGCTTAAACTGCGTTCCGGCAGGGCAGTGATCGCCGCGGGTACGCGTTCGGCGGTATTCGTTCCTTTACAGTCCCCGCCTTTTTTGATTATTGTCGAGGAAGAGAATGACCCGGTTTACAAGCAGGACCAGGCGCCGCATTACCACGCGGCGGAAGCGGCGCTCATACGCGCTCGTTGTTCCGGCGCGCGCCTTATCCTGGGAAGCCATGCTCCTTCACTGGAAAGCATTCATGCCGCAGGGGGAGGCAAAAAAGGATATATCTACGATCGCCGGGCGGAGGAGGAAGTTTTTCCCCAGGTCAAGCTTATAGATACCACCAGCACGTTTTACAGGATAAGTTCGGCCAAAAGGGCGGTTTCGAGGCTGATGGAAGATGCCGTCGGCGCGTGCCTGGAATCCGGGGGCAGGGTTTTGCTGTATATAGGCAGGCACGGATTTTCGACGTTCGCTTTCTGCCCTTCCTGCGGACATGAGATGAAATGCGGCAGGTGTGATACACACCTGGTATATTACTACAAAGAAAACCTTTTGCGTTGTCCCAGGTGCGTATACAAGGCGGTTCCGCCGCGTCTCTGTCCGGCCTGCGGCAAGGATTATATCCGTTATGCCGGCAGCGGCACGGAGAAGATAGAGAGCGAAATAGCGCGTATCTTTCCGCAGGCAAAGATATGCCGCTGGGATGATGCCGCTTCCCGGAAACTTTCCGCCAGGAGCCGGATAGTGATAGCGACCTCCGCGATTACCAGGCAGGAAGACGCCGGATTCGACCTTGTCGGGGTGCTTTCCTGCGACGGCACCCTTAACCGCCTGGATTTCCGCTCAGCCGAGAAGGTTTTTTTCCTGCTTGCCGGGCTCTGCTCCGTGGCCCGCAAGAATATGATCATACAGACCGCTTTCCCGGGCCACCACTGTTTTTCCTGGCTGGCCCGCAGGGATCCGATGGTTTTTTATAAAGAAGAATTGAAACAGAGAAAACAGCTTGCCTTTCCTCCGTTCAGCCATTTCGCGGAGATAAAACTGCGCGGCCCCGAAGAAGACAAGGCGATAAAAGCGCAGGAAACCCTCGTTTCCTTGCTTGCCGAAAAAAGCGGAAAGAAGAAGGCGTATGAAATATTTACCAGCGGTCCGGGCCGGCCGCCGAAGTTAAGGGGCAATTTCTACCGTCAGATCATTGTCCGTGGCAGGTCTGCGGAAAGGATATCGGACGCCCTGAAGAAATCGCTGAAAGATTTCCGTCGTTCGGGTATAATAGTGACAGTGGATGTAGACTAATTCCGGAGACACAATACTTAATTCGCTAACAGCTACGGACATAAAATATGAAAATAGTCTTTTTCGGGAGTTCGAAGTTTGCTTTGAAACCTCTGGCCGGGCTGATAAAGGCCGGGTTTGCGCCTGTTTGTGTTGTTACACAGCCGGACAAGCATAAGGCGCGCGGGATGCGGGCGGCAGGGACTGCCGTAAAAGAAGAAAGCCTGCGTTTGGGGATGAGAATCCTTCAGCCGGAGAATATAAACGACGCCGCGTCGTTTAATTTCTTGAAAGGTCTTAGCGCTGATTTATTCGTGGTAGCCGCCTACGGCCTGATGCTCTCCGAACAAATCCTGTCCCTTCCGGGAATAATGGCAATCAATCTGCACCCTTCTTTGCTTCCTAAGTATAGAGGCGCTGCTCCCTTGAACTGGGCCTTGATAAACGGGGATAAATCCACCGGGGTATGCGTGGTCAGGATGGTCGCAAGAATGGACGCGGGCCCGGTTTTGCGTTCCATAGAAAGAGATATACCGGAATGCGAAGACGCGATTAGCCTGGGAGAACGTCTTTCCGCGGCAGGGGCGGAATTATTGCTCGAGGCCATAAAAGATATAGAAAAGGGCGTTTGGAAGGAGATCCCGCAGAAGGAAGAAGAAGCTACCTTTGCGCGGCTTCTGAAAAAAGAAGACGGCCGGATAGACTGGAATAAACCGGCTTTTTCTATCCAAAACCTGGTGCGCGGCTGCGCCGGCTGGCCGGGGACCTTTTCGTATTTCCGTGGAAAGACGATAAAAATAAACAAGGCGGTGGATACCGGATCCAAAGCGGAGGGCTTTTCTCCCGGGGAAATAATTTCCGTTGATGAAAAAGGCCTGGAGATAGCCTGCGGTAGAGGAAGTATCAGGGTAATGGCACTCCAGCCGGAGAGTAAAAAAGAAATGACGGCGCGAGAGTTCATAAACGGCTATAAACCGTTGAGAGAAGAACGCTTTACGGCCTGCTAAGAAAACGTTGACAAGTCCCGAAGCGGTGTATATAATACAACCTACCTTAAAACCACTCTCTTTAAAGAAGAGACGAGCTTATAGCAAAGAAAAGGAAGATTGTACAGTGCCAACACGCCTTCGGCAACCTCTAAAATATCTCGGCTTAGTTATAGCGTTCGGAAGTCCACTTTTCGTCCTTTCTCCCGGTGGCGCCGAGGCCGTTCCGCTCCAGCCCAAGACAAAATCTTCTTCCGATTTCGTTACCATAAAATCCGAACCCGTTTCTGCTATTATTGAGAAAGCGCGCGGGCTTTCTTACGAAGAGAAGCATGAGGAAGCAATAGCTTCCTACAATCACGCCCTGGATGTGTCGCGCGATAAAGCCGAGAAAAAGACCCTTTTAAAGGAAAAAAAGCAGGTGCGCGCGGCTATGGAGAAGAAAGAACGCAGTCTCAGACTTACTGAAAAAAAGGCCGCGGCGGAAAAAAAGTGCCGGAAAGCGCAAGAGCGTAAAGAAGAGCTTTTGAAACAAAAAGAACAGAAGCGGGTTGAAGCGGCAGCCGCCGCGGAAGTCCGTAAAGAACAAGCGCAACAGCAAAAAGAAGAACTGCGTAGAGAACGCGAGCAAAAACTTTCGCAGCAGCGCGCTGCTGCCGAAGCCAGAAAACAGGAGTTAGCTGATAAAAAAGAGCAGTTACGCAAGGAACGTGAAGATAATATTGCCCGGCAGAAACAGGAAGCCGAAGCCAGGCAGCAGGTCGCGCAAAAACGTAAAGAAGAGCTTTTGAAGCAAAAAGAAGAGAAAAAGGTCCAAGTCGAAGGAGACGCGGCCGTAAGGCAGGAGCATTTGAAAAAAGAGCGAGAAGCCAAACTCGCGGCGCGGCGTGCCGACCTTGATGCGAAAAAACGGGTCGCCGCCGCGGAAAAAGAAAGAAAAGCCGCGGAGACGAAAGCCGGGAAAGACGCGGCATTGGCTGAAAAAGCGCGCGGGCAGAAATAAACATTAGTGAATATATATTTTTAATGGAACCGAATGAAACTCACAAAAACTGCCTGGAAGATAATCTCGTGCCTTGCCCTCATTAACTTTCTTTCATACGGGATCCCCGTTTATGCCCAGGATGAGAGTTTAAGTCAGGGGAATTCTTCCGGCCTGAAAGCTGAAGTCCAGTCTTTACGGACAAAGGTGGACCAGTTGGAGAAGACCGTGGCCGGACAGGCGGAATTAATCGCCCAGCAGACAAAGGTGCTGGAAAAGATCGCGGAAGTGGTGCCTGAAGTCAAGGCAATGCTCGCTCCTCCCGAACCCAAGACCCTGGTAAAGAAGTTTGTGGTCAACGGGGCCCGGCTTTTTAACGCGGCGGAACTGGAAAAGGTATTAGTTAAATATCAAAGCAAAGAGCTTTCGATGAGCGATCTGAAGAAAGCCGCCGACGATATCACGGCGCTTTACCGCAAGAAGAGATATCTGGTCAGCCTTGCTTATCTGCCGCCGCAGGAGATATCCGGCGATACAGTAGAGTTCAACGTGGTCGAAGGCAGGGTAGGAGAGATCACGGTGGAGAAACCCAAATACAGCAAACCGGAGGTCATCAGGCGCAGGTTTCTGGTGGAGAAAGGCCAGATACTCAATTCCGCCAGAATCGAATCTTCCCTGAAACAGATAAACAAACAGCCCGACCGGACAGTCCGCGCGGTATTGTCTCCCGGAGCCACTCCGGAAACCTCCGACATCCTGCTGAAGGTTGAGAATGAAAGGTCTCCGCATCATTTCTCCTCTGAGTTCAATAATCGCGGCACCAAATACACCAGTCTCAACCGCTGGGGCCTGGGTTACAGGAATACCAACCTGTTAGGTAACGATGATATTCTTGCCTTGAGGTTTATTGCCAACAGCAAATCAGAGGTTTATAGCGGGAGCGCGGTTTACGATATGCCTGTATCGAAATACAACACCCGCGCCGGCGCTTATGCCGCTTATTCGAAGGCAGACATCGGAGGGCAATTTGCCATACCCGGACTTTCACCTACAGGCCATGCGGAACTTTGGGGTTTATACGTTACTCATCCCTGGTTCGATAAAGAATTTGTTGATGAGGATTCAGGTTCCAAACTGACCTTGACCAGTAATCTTAGCGCCGGGCTGGATTCCTTGAGCGTGCATAACAAGATCATGGGGAATGAAACTGCCCATGATGAACTGCGTATCCTTAAGGCAGGCATAAATTTTGAAGAAAAAGACAATCTTGGCCGCAGCGGTCTGACTGCCGAAGCGCATTTCGCGATACCGGAATTCCTCGGTTCTATGGAAAAACGAGAAGAAAGCGTTCTGCGAACTGACTCCGGCGGGGAATTTCAGAAATACACCGGTTCTATTTCCAGGGTTACCAGGTTGCCAGGTTCGATGTGGCTGATCAATTCTTTCAAAGGACAATACACCCCGTTTAATCTTGTTAGTTCTGCGCAGATGACGCTCGGCGGCGCGGACAGCGTAAGAGGGTTTCAAGAGAACGAGTATCTGGCGGATTACGGCTGGATCAACACCGTGGAACTGCGTATGCCGCCATTCCTGCTTCCATCTATATTGAAAGTCCCGTTCGATAAGAAACACTCCAGGCTTACCGATGTCGTGCAGGTGGTGGGTTTTATTGACGCAGGTAAAGGATACGTTAATAAACATGTAGGCGAGGATAATGAGAAACTATTGGTCGGCGCCGGTTTCGGTTTCCGCTTCGACCTCTATGAGCATCTGAGCGCCCGCATAGATTTCGGGTTCCCGTTAGGTCATGAGAAGCCCAGTGACGATTCCGACAGCAGGGTGCATTTCGGGATGCAATACGACTGGTAAGCGCGCTTATAATAAGTCATTTTTATGGTTGCAGCGCGCAGGGCGAGCGAAATCCGTGGCCTTTTGCGATAATACCCGGACCGGCGTAATCCACAATTTATCATTACAGTACTTTGTTAAAAAACGGCTCAATTTAATGGTTTTATCTTCGAGAAGATGCGTTGAACTAACATGAAATCAAAGATAATCAACGCATTGAAATACGCACAACGCTTCCAATGACAATGTGTTACAATAAGATGGTTTTTGGAAAGTAAGCACAAAGAAATAAATTTTAACAAAGTACTGTCATTACTTATAATCTCCTTCAGTACCTACATTAAACCGATGGCAGGGGAAAAAATGAGGACTAAAGGCCAGTATATAAAAATGAATATGGCAGTTGTTGTCATCGTATTCGCATTGCTGGCGCTTACAAATTGTCATACAACCGCGTTCGCCGGAGATCTCCCTGCAGGGGCCGTGGTTCAGGCCGGTAATGCCTCCATTACTTCCGACGGCACCAATATGACCGTGGCCACCGAAGCCGCCAAGACCTGGATAGACTGGACCGGAGGTTTCAACATCGGCGCCGCCAACAGCGTAAACAACATCGCCGCCGAGACATCCGCGGTCATTTTGCACCGCGATATCACCGGCGCGCTCTCCAATATACAAGGCACTCTTACCGCCAATTGTAATGTCTTTCTGCTCAACCCAAGCGGTATTCTTTTCGGTTCCGGAGCGCAGATCAACGTGGCCGGTCTGTTGGTTTCCACCCTCAATATGTCCATACAGGATTTCATAAACGGTGACTATCTACTGGAGCAGGGCGGAGCCGACGCCGGACTGATCACCAATCTGGGAGAGATCAACGCAACTGGGCCGATGGGTGTTACCATGGCCGGCGGAGCAGTGAGGAATGAAGGCGTGATCAATGCCGGTCTCGGCACGGTCAATCTGGTCAGCGGCAGTAAAGTAACTCTGAACGCCGACAGCGAAGGTTTGATTCAGGTGGCGGTGGATGGGAAGGTCCTGGAAAATGTTTACGATAAAGACGGCAACAAGGTCGAGTTCGGGGTGGACAACGTCGGCGAGATAAACGCCAACGGCGGCAAGGTTTATATCGAAACCGAAGCGGCCCAGGACGTCTTCAGCAAATTGATCAACCAGTCCGGCGTGGTCAAGGCCGGCTCTATGATTAACAAGGGCGGTAAGATCGTCCTGGTTTCCAATAGCGAAGGAATAATACAGAATACGGGTATTCTTGACGCAGGCGCGGTTGAGAGCGGAGCCAAGGGCGGCACAATTGAAATACGCGGAGAAAAGGTCGGTCAGTTCGGAAGCGTAAAAGCCGACGGCCTTGGCGCGGGTGACGGCGGCAATGTTGAATTGCGCGCCGCTAAAACTGTGGCATTAGGGCCGCATAGCGCTACTACCGCGAATGCCGGCGTAAACGGCAACGGCGGCAGGGTGGTGGTTTTCTCTCCCGACAGCGCGTTGATGGCGCCTACCGCCCGAATCGCGGTCAGAGGCGGGGATAACTCCGGCAACGGCGGTTTTGTCGAATTCAGCGGGCAGAAGTATGTGGAAGTCAACGGCATTATCGACAGAAGCGCTCCTAACGGCAAAGCCGGATTATTACTGATAGATCCTACGGACATTACCATCAATGACGCCGGCATAGACAACACCCTCTGGTCCGCTGACGCCTGGGCTGACGATTTCTCCCGCGCCGCGTCGCAGATCGATATCGATACCTTGATTATGCATCTTCTTGCCGGGAATACCACTATTACTACGGTAAGTAGCGGCGGCGCGGGCAACGGCGATATTACGCTCAACGCCCCGGGCAGGATTTTAACAAATACGACCGCTCACAGTCTTACCTTGACGGCGGAAAGGAATATAACGCTCGACACCGCCGTAGATTTCGCCGGTTCCGGAAGCTTGAATTTAAACGCTTCAGGGGCGGTCGCGGTTAACAACTCCGTTGCTTTAAACGGCGGCGCTTTTGATTCTAACGGGACATCTTTTACCAGCGGCGCCTTGGGCACGATCACCACCAACGGCGGCGCGGTGGATCTCAGCGGCCATTCGGCCGGGATCACTATCGGCGCCGCGATAAATACCGGGGGAGGGAGTTTTACTTCCGCGGGCACCGCCTTCAATAATACCGGCGGCACGATTACAACCGCCGGGGGAGACATTACCATAAATCAGTCGGGCGCGGTTATTATCGGCGCCGCTCTCGCCAGCGGCACTGGCAACGTGAATATAGACGCCGGAAATACCCTGGCGATAAACAAGCCGATAATCAGCACAAACGGTAACATCAGCATTGATTCCGCCGACGCAACTACGATTGCCGCGGGCGGCGATATCCAGACAAATTCCGGCACTGTGACTTTCGGCGCGGATAAAACAGGCACGCTTACTACTTCCGCCGATATTATTGCCGGAGGCAGTATAACTTTTACCAGGAATGTCACCCTCGGCGCCGCCTCCGTTATTACCAGCCTTAACGACAGTGTTACCTTTACCGGAGACGTCTCCGGCGCTTTTTCCCTGACCGTTAATGCCGCCGCAGGCGCCGTTTTTTCAAGTACCATCGGCAGTAATAATGACCCAACCTCTTTGATTATTACCGCCAATAGAACCCGGTTCGGCGGAGCGGTGAGCGTGGGGAGCCTGACCGTGAACGGTTCCGGCGGGACCACCACTATCTCCGCCGATATAACCTCTGCCGGCAACGTTGAAATCAATGATAACGTAGTTATTAGCGGCGTCAGGACCATCAGCACCGCCGCCGCCAATAGCGATATTTATATCAGCGGTACTATCAACGCCGCAACAGCCGGTGCCGATTCTTTGACACTTGCCGCCGGCAGCGGAGATGTGACCTTAGGGAATTCCGTGGGTAATAGCGTTCAGCTCGAGGACTTGACCATCACCTCAAGCGGGACCACTACCTTGAATCACACTATAGACGTAAACGGCAATGCCTCGGGAGAGGACATTAACTTAAGCGGGGCGACGAACGTCGTGTTGGGTTCGGATGTGACCCTGGATTCGGCGCGGAGCGTCTATCTTCACGCTATTAACGGAGAAGGGCATAACCTGACGGTGAGAGCCGAATATACAATCGACCTGAACGCAGCCATAAGCAATGTCCTTAATGTGAGCATGACTGCTGTAAGAGGCACGATGTTACTCGACCAAGCGGTGACGGCCATTCAGGACGCCACTTTCACCACTATCAATTCCGGGGTGGATATTACGGTTCAAGCGGCTCTTAAAGCAGGTCGTTCTTTGACTCTTACTGCGAATACTGCTTCTACATCCTCCGACATAGAAATAGGGCAGGGTAGTGATTTTGAAGCCCCTGTTGTAACCCTAAGATCCTGCGTAATAAGGATATACCGAGCAGTTGACAACAGCATCGGTTCTCTACATCTTATTGCAGAACACTCCGGCGGCGGCACGGTTTTAAGCTTTAGTAATAGTTATGGTATTACCGCCCACGGAGATTTGACTATAGACGGAAGTATATGGGTAGATAGTGACGGCGCAGGGCTCACTTCGACTGACGGTGATATCCGTCTGAACTGTACGGTAGACTCAATCAATGCTACATCGCGTGATTTAAGCCTGACTGCCGGCCAAGGCACTGTTTATGCCGGGACATTTGGGGGAACATACAGGCTTGAAGATATATCTGTTAGCGCTCAGCAGTTGGTTCTTAGCGGTAATATCACGGCCGAAACTGTCAATACTTCCGGTGTAGGCCTTACGACGCTGGCTAATGCGATTGATATAGATACTACCGCAGGCGCCGGCAGCGTAACCCTCGGCCCCTTGACCGGCGCAAATAATCTTACGATCTCCGCCGGCGGAGCAGTAACCCTGAGCGACGCCGATATCGCATCCCTGGATATTGACTCCGCGACCACCGTCAGTTTTAATGGTGATTTTGTGACCAGCGGCGGGGTGACCGTGGATACCGCGATTACCGGGGATATCACCGTTGCCTCCACCGGTTCCATCCAGGCAGGCGGTAATATCACCCTGGATAACACAGCCGGAGCAGGAACTGCGGATGTAATCCTTGACGGGGATGTCTCCGCAAAGGGTTCAGGCGCTGTCACTATCAATGCCGATGATGCCGTAAATATCGCCCAGAATGCAGCGGCGTCAATTACCGCCGTAAACGGCGCGATCGATATTGACGCGGCAGGGGCGGTCTTAATCGGCACCGCGTCGTATGCCGGCAAGGTAGTTACCGAGGGAAGCGGGAATATTTTTATTGATGCCGGGACGAATAGCGATATCACCATAACAGGTTCGGATTCGCAGGTGAATGCCGGCGGCGATGTGAACATCGGACAAAGTGTTTCTTCCGCTAATGTCAATGTGAATACCAATTCGAGGATCCGGGCGGCAGGTAATATAACGGTTGACGGCGATATAATCACGATCCAGGCAACCGGGAGCGTAATAAGCACCGCCGGGAATATAGATCTTGAATCAACCGTCGGCGCCTTGAACTTGGGAGGTAATATCACTGCCGTCGGTAATACCGTTACGCTGACATCCGCAGCCGGCATCACGGATACGACCGACGGAGACACGGACATCACGGCCCGGACCTTGAGCATTACCGCCGCCGGCGGTATCGGCTCTGGCGCCGGGACCAACGCGCTGGATACGGATGTGGATTATATCAGCGCCTCCGTGTCCGGGACAGGCGATATTTATATCCTGGAGGAAAGCGGCGTAACATTAACCAATATCACTACCGCAAACGGGTTGATCAATATAACGACCGGCGCGGTAACCACCGGAGATACGGTGGTTACAAATGTGGCGGCGAGCACTACCGGCGCTGTGAATACCGTGAATATCACCGCTGACCGGGGAGATATCTATATTGGAACAGTCGGAGCCGCAGGCAGTACGGCTGCCATTGGAGCCACCGCCGGCTCGATCTATGACGACAGCGTAAATACCACCAGGGTTACCGCGACAAGCGTTTCATTAACTGCCGCCGGCAGTATCGGCGCGTCCTCTACCGACGCGGATGTTGACACCGCCTGTACCAACCTGACTGCGGCAACTACCGCAGGGGACATTTATATTACCGATGACGACGCGGTTACCTTAACCAGCATCACTACCGGAACCGGTTCAATAAGAATAAAAGGGGCCAGGTCAGCGGCAGGGGATATGACGGTAACTCTGGTTACTGCCGGTACCGCAGGCGGGAGCGGAGACGGAGATGTAACCCTCGAAACATTGGACGGCGGCGGTTCTACCAATGACATTATTCTTGCCGGACCGGTTACCGCTTCCAGCGATTCGGTAACTCTGATTTCGGATTTTGATATCAGCGATAGTTATGCGACTGCCGCCGATATCGTTGCCGGCGCGTTATACCTGCAGGCCGGTGGCTCTTTCGGCGCAAGCGGTAATTATATAGACACAAATGTCTCGACCATAGACGACGTAGCGTCAGGCAAGAACGTCGCCGGTTCCATCTATATCAGCGAATACGACGATGTCGAGCTCGGTTCCGTCAACGGCTTGACTACGGTTTCCGGTGATATTAAAGTGGAAGCCGGTGTTTCCGCTTCAGGTACCCTTACCGCCGGCAGTGTGACCGCGGGCGGCAGCGGAGATATCTACCTGACGACTTACAATACGAGCGACATCGCCCTGGGATACGTCAACGCTTTGGGAGACGACGTTACTCTTATTTCCGCCAATAACATAACCGACAAAGATACCGACGGCGATATCGATGTAGTGGCCGATCATTTATACCTTCAGGCGGCCGGATACTGCGGAACGACCGGGACTGGCGCCGCTATAGATACGGATGTCGCGTATATAGATAATGTCGCTGGCAACGTCGTGGCAGGTTCCATATACATAAACGAGAATGACGGCGTCACGCTCGGCGCGGCGAACGGTCTGACTTCCACCAACGGCCCGATCTATATCACCGCCGCCAATAATGCCGACGGAACCCTGACGGCCTCCGTTGTCACGGTCGCTAACGACAATTCCAACGGCATCACCCTTATTACCAATCGCGGCAACGGCGGGCTGAACAATATTCAACTCGGGGCTGTTACGGCAGGGACCACATCCGCGGTCATAACCCTGTTTTCCGACAACGACATACTCGACGGCGATGGCGCGGTGGATATTACGGCCTACGGCCTGCTCCTGGAAGCCGGCGGCAGTGTCGGGACTTCGGGCGACTATGTGGATACAGCGGTCTCCACGATAGACGACAAGTCAGCCTCGGCCAACGTCCATAACTCGATTTATATTAACGAATCCGACGGCGTCAATCTCGGCGCGGTGAACGGCCTGTCAACTGATATGGGGGATATCCGTGTTACGGCAGCCGGAACATTGACCGCTTCCTCCGTGACCGTCGGAGACGCGGGAGACGTTTACCTGTCCACCGGTTCGGGGGATATAGCTGTTGGGTTGATAACCGCGCTCGACGACGATATTTACCTGAACGCTGCCGGTTCGATTACCGACGGCGATACCGGGGTGGACATTTACGCCGGGAGGCTCTATTTGACCGCAGGCGCAGAAGTGGGCGCCACAGGCGACTACATAGACACGAGAGTCAACAATATAGACGATTATTCCGTTACGGAGAACGTGGCCGGCAATATCTATATCAGTGAATACGACGGGGTTAACCTGGGCGCTTTGACCTCTACCGGTTTGTCTACCGATAACGGCTCGGTCTTCGTGGAGTCGAACGCGACCGAGGACGGGACGTTGACGGCAACCCTGGTAACCGCCGGCGGCAGCGGAGGCATTTCTCTGAAATCGCAGGCAGGCTCGGTCGCTACAGGTAGCGTCAACGATATCGCGGTGGGCCTGCTTACCGCATCCGGCGACGACGTGATACTGAACTCGAACGACGATATTATCGATTTGACCTATGATGAGGTAACGGATATCGTCGCTTCGGGGCTGTATCTGGCGGCAGGCGGCACTGTCGGCGGGGACGGAAACGGACTGGAGCTGGATACACGGGTTTCCACCATAGACGATATCAGTGGCAGTAACGTTTACGAAAGCATCTATATCATCGAATACGACGGTGTCAGCCTCGGGTCGGTGAACGGTCTTACGACCGATACCGGAGACATCGATATCACCTCTGCCAAGGCTGCGGCGGGAGACATGGATGCGGTTTCGGTAACCGCCGGAGGCACGGGGAATATCCTTTTGACCACATTAGACGGCGGTTCCGCCTCCAACAACATAAACGTGGGGCTGGTTACCGCCGCCGATGACGATGTCTCTTTGGTTTCCGACGGGGACATAACCGACGCCGATACCACCGGGCTTGACGTCGTAGCCGCTTCTTTACACCTGCAAAGTGGAGGGGCGGTAGGCGCGGCGGCGAACTACCTGGACACTCGGGTCGCCAACATAGACGACTACAGCGGCGGCAACGTCGGCACCGATCTTTACATCAGCGAATACGACGGCGTGATACTGGGAGCTCTTAACACCACAACCGGTTTGTCCACCTCCGACGGTGAAATAAAAATAACTGCCGCGGTCACAGCGGCAGGCGATCTTACCGCCCAGAAGTTGACTGCCGGAGGGACCGGTAAGGACATATACCTGACTACGGA
This sequence comes from Candidatus Omnitrophota bacterium, assembly GCA_011620275.1. Taxonomy (GTDB): domain Bacteria; phylum Omnitrophota; class Gorgyraeia; order Gygaellales; family Profunditerraquicolaceae; genus Undivivens. The sequence continues at coordinate 1,494 of WOZK01000003.1, read as the reverse complement.
AGACGGCGGCAGCGGCAGCAACAATATAGGGCTGGGCGTGGTGACCGCTTCCGGCGACGACATTTACTTGAATTCGGACTGGGATATTACAGACTCCGATCTGGATCAGACCGCGGACCTGATCTCTTCAGGGCTCTATTTGACAGCGCAGGGAAGTTTCGGCGGTCCCGGAGATCCGGCGATAATAGAAATTACCGTTGACACCATCGACGATTACGCGCTTGGCGTAAACGTTGCCGGCAATATTTATATATCAGAGACGGACACGGTATTGCTCGGTAGTATCTTCGGCTTGACTACTGATGCCGGTGTCATAGACATCGTTATAGGAGATACCGCCACCACGGGTACATTGGCGGCAAACGGAGGGTTCGGGATATTCCTGGTTTCTACCGACGGCGACCTGCTTGATCTCGGAGACGGAGGTTTTACCGCTACAGCCAAGTCCGGGCTGCGCGCCGGCGGCATCATAGGGACCATAGAGAACCCGTATAACGTCAACGTTACCTCAGGCGGGCTTTGGGTTTGGGCCGGCTCGCAGAATAGGGAGGTTTCGGTGAACCTGCGCGGCACAGTGGTCAGCGGCACCGACACGAAACGCGTGGAGATATTCGAACCTTCGCCTCCCGGACTGGTCATTTTCAACAACCATTTGATGGGCGGCGGTAATTACGGCAGCGGAAGCGTCAACGGCAGTATCTTGAGCAGGGGGTACGGGTATATCAACATCATTAGGAATGATCTTATCGATTACGTGTATGCCAAGGCGTTGCAGCAACCGTGGGGATATAAACTGCTCTTGGCCTGGGCGCTCGAGGAAGGGCCGAAGATAGACGAGAAATTCATGAGCGACGTGCCTACTACAATAGACGCGAGCTTGTTGAATCTGCCGGTGCTTTACACCGATATGCAGAAACCGATGGACTACTACGTGATCAGGTCGATCAGGTAGATACGTGATAAGATAAGGAGGAGTTGAATTATGAAAAAGAGCTTCTTATTGGCTGTAACCATGATGACAATGACCGTAACAGGCCAGGCCCTGGCCGCTTCGCAGACAGCAGCCGCTTCGCAGGATAAGGCGGCATCGGTGAAACCGAAAGAGGCCAAAGTTGACCGGAACTACGACGGGGTGATTGATCGGATCGAGTATTACGATTCAAACGGCACGATCCTGCGCGTGGAGACCGACACCAACAATGACGGTAAGATGGATGAGTGGGTGTATTACGAGAACGGCGTCCCGGTCAAAGGGGAAAAAGATACCAACGGCGACGGAAAGGCCGACAGGGGCATGGTTTACGACGCCCAGGGCAAACTGGTCCGCATCGAGGCCGACATCGACGGCGACGGCAAGATTGACGAATGGGTTTATTATGAAGGCGGTAAACCGGTAAAAGCAGAGAAGGATAACAACAAGGACGGCAAACCGGATACCTGGGTAACGTATTAATCCGGGGACACGATACTTAATTCGGCAACGGCTACGGTAAC
>WOZK01000001.1 GCA_011620275.1 Candidatus Omnitrophota bacterium | reverse complement strand
CAATGCTGATTTTCGATTGCTCCGTGCGCTGTATTTAACAGCGCGCCCACCCCTCTTAATCCTCCTCAGTTGCCACCCCTCCTTCATCCTCCCCATCTAGGGGAGGAAAGATTGGGGGTATCCATTGGGGAGGAAAAATTGGAGGTCCCCATTCGGGATGAAAGATTGGGGAGGTATCCGTTGGGGAGGAAAGATAAGGGGTTTTCTATTGGGAGGAAAGATTAGAGGCGGTTATTGGAGATGGAAGATGAGAGTATATTATCCTTCATCGTGCTGTTTTCCCTCCCCCTTGTGGGGAGGGTTCGGGAGGGGGGGGGATTGATCACCATCCCTCTTCACTTCTCCCCATTGAGGAAAAAAAAGATAGGTTTGTATCTGTTCATTACCATGACCGTTGCCGATATTAAAAATCGGCTATCGTTTATCGGTATCTGATAATCGAAAACTTCCATCGAATCAAATCTTGATTTTCGATTGCTCTGTGCGCTGTCTAAAGAACTTATTCAACAGCGTACTGGTGACTCAGCACCCGGAACCCAATTTTAAAACTTTAGCCAAAAACTTTTTTAGCCAAAAACTCTCTGTATTTTCATTATGCTAATGATATAATATATCTCCAATGAGCAGCAAGAACGTATATATAATCGCGGGGCCGAACGGGTCGGGAAAGTCTACCTTTGCCGAAAAGTTTCTTCCTGACTACGCCGAGTGCCCGAATTTTATCAATGCCGATCTTATAGCTAAAGGACTTTCGCCTTTCTCGCCGCGGACAGCTGCCTTAAAAGCCGGGAAGCTTGTTTTGGCGCAATTCCACGAGTTTGCGAAGAAAGGGGTTGATTTTGGCTTTGAAACTACTCTATCAGGAAAACTTTACGTTAAACTTTTTAAGAAACTTAGAGAAGATGATTATCAACTGCATCTTTTCTTTCTATGGTTGCCAAGCCCGCAATTAGCCATAGAGCGTATTAAGGAGAGAGTTCGGGAAGGCGGACATGATGTTCCCATTAGAGATATCCGGCGGCGTTTTTACAGGTCCGTGGCTAATTTCTTTAAGTTATACCAGCCGTTTTTGAATTCATGGATGATTCTTAACAATACCGGTATCCGCCCCGCTTTGATCGCAAGAAGCGCATCTTCCAAAGTCGTTATCTTCGATAAGGAATTATTCGGCGAAATTAAGAAAATGGAGATTAAAATATGAAGAAAAGGATCAGCTTGCAAGAGAAAGCGGTATTGGCTATGAAAAGCGCGATACGCGGGGTGGTCAGGAAGCATAAAGAATCTGGCAGGCCTTTAGCGATATGGAAGAATGGCCGGGTGGTAAAAATTCCCGCTGTCAAACTTTAGTCTTTGATCGCCCCGGGTTTCGTTTCTATCGCCCTGCGCTCCGAGTGGAGCCCCTCGGGCTAAAGCCCGCGGCTCCTTCTATTTTCCGGCGAAGCCGATGCTTCGCCGGTACACAGCGTTTATTCGGCTGGTTGCTTATTCCGGCGACCTCCCCGAAGCTTCACACAAGTGAACACTTGTTCAATTCCACACAAGAGCAAAGTGCGTTCATCTTCGCACGAACGAATACTTAGCCATCCGATAAGCTAAGGTACAACCGGGTTAAAACCCGGGGATTTCTGGGATAGGGGATTAAATGACCCACTTTCAATTTCTATCAAATGCTTTTCCCGTAACCCAAAACCCAGCGCCCGGGACCAGCAACCGAAGTTTCTTCGATTGATTTTTCCCTGCATACGTATATAATATAGCAATGGTGCATATTTTTAAACTGGGGTGCCTGAAGGATTATCAGGATTCGCGGGATATCCCTATGGGTTTGCTTTTGCCGGTGGTTAAATTTCCGCCGAGCCTGGATTATGCCCCGGAGATGTCTCCTGTCCGTGACCAGGGGCCGGAAGGGACCTGCGTTGCCTTTGCCGGGACCGTGGGGGTCAAAGAGTATTTTGACGGTAAAGAATACCGCAGATATGTCCCGCTTTCACCCCGTTATGTTTACGCCAATTGTAAGAAGCTGGACGGGATACCGGAGAGCGAGGGCACTTATCCCAGGGTGGCGATGAAGGTGCTTTTTAAAAAAGGCGCTTGTCTGGAGTCAAGCTGGCCATATAAACCCTATCAGACTGACAAACCCAAAAGAAACGCCGACACCCAGGCGTTGAAATACCGCATTAAAGCCTACGCGCGCCTGAAGAATATTAAAGAGATGAAGAAAAGCCTGCTGATAAACGGGCCTTTTCTCGGCGGAATGCTCGTGTTTTCCGGCTGGCTGAGCGAAAAGACGGCCAGAGACGGCAAGGTCCCGATGCCGCGCAAGAATGACGAGGAACTTGGCGGGCACGCCGTTTGCGTTTGCGGTTATAACGACAAAACCGGGTTGTTCAAGTTCAAGAATTCCTGGGGAAAATCCTGGGGCGATGCCGGTTACGGTTACCTGAAATACGATTACGTCGAACGTTACTGCCTTGACGCCTGGTCTGTCACGGATTTGATCGAGAATCCGGCAAAACTCGCGGCCGCGATGGGGAAACAATTCACCGTGCAGAGCGCCCGGCAAGCAGGCGATAAAAAAGCGCCTGGCTTAAGTTAAGCATATTTTTATTTCTCAGAAACTGCTAAGCAAACAGGACAAGTGTGAACAGAAAAAAAAAGAATATAGAGTCTATACCTGCCGGACGGCGTTACGCAGTCCTGTTGGCCGGCGGGCAGGGCAGCCGTTTTTGGCCATTAAGCCGGACTCTGGAGCCCAAACAGTTTCTTCCGCTTTCAGGCCCGAACAGCCTGTTTGAAGAAGCGGTTTTGCGGCTTAACGGGTTGGTGCCGGCGGAAAATATCTATACGGTCACATCCAGGCTTTATTTCCACCAAATAGAGCAAATTACGCGTCTTCACGGAATTCCCTCCGGAAATATAATCTGTGAGCCGGATGGTAAGAATACCGCGCCTTCCATAGCCGTCGCCTGTCGCCTGATAAGCTTGCGGAATCCATCCGCAGAAGCGGCTGTTTTGCCTTGTGACCATTCAATTAAAAATACCGAGATTTTCAAGAACTTGCTTAATGTTTCTTTCAAGAGTTGCTCCTGCGATAGAATTATCATTTTCGGAATAACGCCTTCAAGGCCGGCAACCGGCTACGGATATATAAAAAAAGGACCATTACCGGATATCTCCGCGTTGAAAGCCGGGGGCGGGGTAACCCTGACGGCAAATGAAAGAAATCTCATTGAAGGAGTGGGGCGTTTCTGTGAAAAACCGGATTTGAAAACCGCTGAGATGTTCCTGCGAAAAGGCGGATATTACTGGAATAGCGGTATGTTCGTCGCTTCGGTGGAGGTTTTTCTGCGTGAATTCATGAGATATATGCCGGAATTGTATTCTGCCGTTCATTGTATTACCTCGGCACAGGATATAGATTCCGCCTGGGCTGATATAAAGCCGGCGGCATTTGACTACGGAGTACTGGAAAAAACTAATTCTCTTTTGATGTTAAAAGCCCCTGTTAATCTCGGCTGGTCCGATCTCGGTAGTTGGCAGTCCTGGGATGAAATGATATCTAAAGACTCCAAGGGGAATAATATCCCCAAGGAAGTAATAGATATTGAGAGCAGCAATACCACCGTAGTGCCGGACAAAAGGCTGATTGCCACTCTGGGGCTGGATAACATAGTTATCGTTGACACGCCGGACGCCCTGCTTGTCGCCAAGAAAGACAAAAGCGAAGAAGTCAAAAAGGTGGTGGATGTTTTAAGAAATAACCACAGACAGGAGCATTACAGCCACCGTAAGGTTAAACGCCCTTGGGGAAGTTTCACGGTACTTGAGCACTTGCCGGGCTTCAAGATAAAGATGGTGGAGGTTAATCCCGGGCATGCCCTTAGTCTGCAGGTGCATCGCAGGCGTTGCGAGCATTGGGTGATTGTGGAAGGCACGGCGGAAGTGACAAGGGGTGAGAATACATTCATTCTCCAGCCCAACGAGAGCACTTATATCTCCGTGGGGTGCCGCCATCGTTTAACAAATCATGGCAGTTCAGTTCTAAAAATAGTGGAGGTGCAGACAGGAGATTATCTGGAGGAAGATGATATAGAGCGTGTCCACGATAGATACGACAGGAAATGAGGTTCTGCTGGCTAATCCTTTGACAATGCCTTGACAGTGAGTCTATCGAACTGCCCAGGACAGCCGCACGTGATTTTCCAAAGAAGAATAATGCTTGTTCTTCAAAGGTTTACCGCTATTGCTCAGGATAAAGCGGCAGAGGCGGATTACGCCTCCGCTATTGTAAAAGTTCTTGTGTTAAGGGGCCTATAAGATATAATTGACTAAAAACAGGCGTAGCTACATGTGTAGCCTTATTTTTGGGATA
>WOZK01000010.1 GCA_011620275.1 Candidatus Omnitrophota bacterium | reverse complement strand
TATTTACATCAGTTACAGAAAATCAAAGGGAAATTTTGGGGAAACTCCACATAATTACTTATCGGCGGGCGACGGTTCGGAAACCGGAGTTTATTCATGACTCTGATGCCGCGGGAAGATCAAAAAAAAGACCCGGCTTATTCAGCCGGGCCTTTTACGGTTCAAGGTTACAGCTTGACTACTTTAGTCGCCTGCTCGCCTTTCGGTCCCTTCTCAATTTCGAATTCGACCTCCTGGCCCTCCTCTAAAGATTTATAACCCTCACCCTGAATCGCGCTGTGATGCACGAATACATCACTTCCCGATTCGGGAGTAATAAATCCATAACCTTTTTGGTTCGAGAACCACTTCACTTTACCTCTTGCCATTTTGCACTACCTCCTTCCCTTCATATTATGACATTCCTTCAGAGGGCGGTCATAAAAAAACCGGAAGGTTAATCATCCATAAACCTTTCCGGTCAAGGATATCACACCTCTGATATGCCACAAATGGAGTATACACTTTTTTACCGGTTTGTCAACTATAATTTTGGACAAAAAGCACACAGCGAAAAACTTTCCTCTCGCGCAGAAAACGCCTACCTCAGAAAACGGGTTACCGCTTATGCGAAAAACTGCGCCCTCCTCCTTGGCGCTTGTATCCGAAACCTCCGCCGGGTTGATGCCTGCCGCCCGGCCTGTGCCCGGAATGACGAACAGGCTGCTTCCCGACGTTATCCTGGAATTGCGCAGTAGGAACCTGGGGATGTTTGGATATAGGCAGACTGGCCCGGATCAACTTTTCTATCTCCATCACGTCGCGTTTCTGGTCGGGAGTCGCGAAAGAGACCGCGTGGCCTTTATGCCCCGCCCTGCCGGTGCGTCCGATGCGGTGCACGTAATTCTGGGCGTCCTCCGGGATATCGTAATTTATCACCAGTTCGATTCCATTCACGTCTATGCCCCTGGCGGCGATATCGGTGGCAACCAGGACCTTGTACTTGCCGGACTTGAATCCCTCCAGGGCTTCGCGCCTCTGGCAAAGCGAGCGGTTGGAATGTATCTCCGCGGCGTTATACCCCATATTCCTGATACTACGGGTTATCTTCTTGGCACCGTGCTTGGTGCGCGAGAACAAAAGCACCGACCCGTGGTAATCGTTCAGCAGTTTACGTAGCAGCTGCAATTTCGCGTCCCTGGGAACTATGTAGAGCTCCTGGGTGAGCCGTTCGGCTATGGTCCCGGAAGGCGCAATCTCCACTGAAACCGGAAGTTTCATGTATTTGGCGGCCATCTCCATTATGGATGCCGGCATTGTCGCCGAAAAAAGCATCGTTTGCCTTTCCTTGGGCAGGAACCCGAGTATCCTGTTCACCTGCGGAGCGAACCCCATATCCAGCATGCGGTCGGCCTCGTCAAGCACGAGCATCACAAGGTCGTCGAACATTATGTTCCACTGCGACATATGATCCAGCAGCCTCCCCGGAGTGGCGATAATCACGCGCGGATTACGGCGCAAGCCTTTGATTTGCTCGCTCATGGAGGCCCCGCCGATAAGACAGGCAGTCCCCATACCGAAGGAACCGGTGAGCCCCTTCATAGAATCCTCAATCTGCAGAGCGAGTTCGCGCGTCGGAGCCAGGACCAGTCCTATCCCCTGCTTCTGCGCCAGCTTCTGCACCATGGGTATGGCGAAAGAATGCGTTTTCCCCGTCCCGGTCTGAGCTATCCCTACTATATCCTTGCCCTGTAGAGCCAGCGGTATAGCTTTATACTGGATCGGTGTGGGCACTTTGAATTTGATACGCTCGAGTATATCGAGAATCTTGGGCGCTATGCCCAGGCCAAAAAAACTCCTGTCGGATGCGGAAGATGAAACCGGCTCCGCGCCGGTTGTGCGCTGGTTCATTTTTAACGGTTCCTTTCTGTCTGAATTAATTATCTGATCGTTATGAGGGTGATCCATAATTTTATATTATATCACTCATACCGCAAAGCTTCTATAGGATTTAATTCCGCGGCTTTCTTGGCGGGCCACAAACCAAAGAGTATACCGATCGCCAACGAGAAGATGGTAGCCAGGGCCACCGAGGCAGGCATTATTCTTACAGACCAGCCGGCTATGAGATTGATCAGCGCCGCCGTCCCGACACCCAGGATGATCCCGGAGGCTCCGCCGATGAGCGACATCAACACCGCCTCTATCAGGAACTGCACCATTATATCCTTCTGGTTGGCGCCTATCGCCTTACGCAACCCTATCTCGCGCGTGCGCTCGGTCACAGATACCAGCATTATGTTCATTATGCCTATGCCGCCGACAAGCAAAGATATCGCCGCGATCGAACCCAGCAGGAGCGACATCGTCTGAGTGGTATTTTCCATCGCTTTCTTCATCTCCGCCATATTGCGTATCTGAAAGGCGTCCTCCCGGTTCTTTCCCAGGCGGTGCGTCTTTATTATCAAGGAAGAGATGGAATCCTCGGCCTCTTCAAGAACGTCCGACGCCCCGGCCTCCACGTATATCGTATTTATGTAATCCTTGCCGAAGACGCGGTACATCGCCGTGGTCACGGGAATCAACACGATATCGTCCTGGTCGCGAAAAGTGCCTCCCCCTTTAGCCGGCAGTATCCCGATAACCCTGAAATTAATCAGGTTTATCTTTATCTTCTCCCCCACCGGGTCGGCGCTGCCGAAAAGCTCCTTGACCACTGTCGTTCCCAGCACCGCCACTTTCTCACGCGCCTTTACCTCCTGCTCGTTAAAAAACCTCCCTACCTCCGGGGTGAGGGAACGGATAGCGGCGTAGGAAGTCCCCACCCCTTCAACCTGAGTATTCCAGTTCTTGTTACCGTATACCAATTGGCCGCCGCCTGTGACCGAGGGGCTGACTCTGGCCACCGTATCGGTCAACTTCTCGATAGCGGTGATATCTTTAAAAGTAAATCTCGCCACGGACCCGGCTCCCATAGCCACCCCGTGCACCTTAGCCGAACCCGGGCGGATGATCAGCAGGTTCGACCCCAGAGAGGCAAGTTCCTTTTCGATGGTATCCTTGGCGCCCTGCCCCACGGCCAGCATGGCTATCACCGCGCCCACCCCGATCAATATGCCGAGTATGGAAAGAAAAGACCGGACTTTATGCGTTATCATAGCCGCGCCTGCCTGGCGCAGATAATCAAGGAATTTGGCCCCGCGTGCAAAACGCTCGGATTTCGAGAGGACGTGATCTATAACCTCCCCGGCCGCTCCCTCCGTAGCGATATCCTTTTCGGAAGGAGACACGGTATTAGCGGAGGGAGACACTTTTTTGTCCGAGATAATCTTACCGTCGCGCATTACTATCACGCGCCCCGCGTGCGCGGCCATCTCCTGCTCATGTGTGACCATGATTACGGTCTTCCCTTTGCGGTTCAGCTCCTTCAAAAGATTGACGATATCTTCCTTACTTCTGGAATCGAGGTTACCGGTAGGCTCATCCGCCATCAGGATCAGAGGGTCGTTGACCAGTGAGCGCGCGATCGCCACGCGCTGCTGCTGCCCCCCGGAGAGCTCGTTGGGCCGGTGACCGAGCCTGTCCGCCAGCCCGACCTCCTCGATACGCTCTCTGGCTTTTTCCTTGAGATGGCGTTTTCCGGCGTAAACCAAAGGCAGTTCTACGTTCTCCAGGGCGCTCATGCGCGGCAGCAGGTGGAACTGCTGAAAGACGAAACCCACAAGCCGATTGCGTACCGCGGAGAGTTCCTCATCGGATAACTCGTTCACGCGCCTGCCGCCGAGGAGGTATTCGCCGCTGTCCGGCCGGTCAAGCAGTCCCAAAACGTGCATCATCGTGGACTTACCTGAACCGGAAGGCCCCATTATCGCCACGAACTCGCCTGGCGCCACGGAGAAGGAAACATCCTGCAGGGCGCGCACCTCCATCTTGCCCATAATATAAGTTTTGGAAACACGCTTCAACTCTATCATTTTCTCTTTCTCGAAGGCATAAATGGATTGCTTCCCCCGGAGTCCTTCTGCGGAAGGGCGTATTTTTTCGCCTTCATCAATATGCGGTCTTCCGCGGTTATGCCGGAGACGATTTCCACCTCTTTATCCCCGATTATGCCGGTGACCACTCTGGTCTTCAAAGGCTCTCTGCCGTTCTCCTGTTTCAGGAGCACGTAAGAATGCCCGTCGCCGTTCAGCACCGCTTCCACCGGGACGAGCAACGCCTTATCGTTGCCGGCGACGACGAAATCTATGTTCGCGTTCATTCCGGAACGGAAGAAAGCCGGCACCGATTCCGGCACCAGGTCGACCTTGTAGATAGTAACGTTATTCGAAGTCTCCGATTCGTAATAAATATGCTGCACCACCGCTCCGATCCCGGTGTCCGGGTAAGCGTCCAGCGTAACCAGGGCCTTGGTGCCGAGAGCTATCTTTCCGATGTCCGTCTCGTCCACCTGCGCCCGCACTATCAACCTGTCTGAAAGCACTACCACCGCGCCGGAAGTGGTAACAGTCTGTCCCGGTTGCGTGGTAGCCACGATCACCTGGCCGTCGATCGGAGCCAGCAGAGGTATAGGTTTATAGGTCTCCTGCCAATATTTAAGCGCCGCCTCCCCTTTTCCCCTGGCGGCGTCCAGCAGCGCCGCGCGTTCCGTGGAACTCATCATTGCCAGCGTCTGTCCGGCCTTAACCATATCCCCTTCCTTAACCGCGATAGACTCTATGCGGCCGGCTACCGGCGGCATTATCTCCAGGCGGTTTTTCGGAAGCACGGTGCCCGTGCAGGATATATAAGTCTTGACCGGCCCGACGGACGGCGTAATCTCTTTCAATTCGTAACCGTTATTCTTATTTTTATGTCCGGCGGAAGAAAGGGCCCAGGCCCCGGCCAGCGCGGCCGCTATTATCAGTAACATCACGGGTCTATTGATACGCATATTCCAGCGTCACTCCTTTCGCTTCCTGCCACTCCGCTTCTTTCAAGAGTGCATTTTCCCTGGCGTCGAGAAACGACTTCTTCTCTTGCACCAGGTTATCCTCGATTATGGTCCAATTGTCGTAATCTATCAGGCCTAATGAATACTGCGACTCCGCTATCCTGGAGCGTTCCTCGACTGCCTCGAGAAATTTTTGCTCCACGCCGACTGCCTCCCGCGCGTCCTGCAGGGCGGCCCACGCCTCCTGCAGCGCCAGCACCACTGCGTCTCTGCCGCCGCGTTCGTCGGCCCGGGCCTGGTTCCATGCGGCCCTGGCCTTGGAAACCTCGGCGGCCCTCGCCCCTCCCTCGAATACCGGCAGGGACAAGGTCAACCCGGCGTTCCATTGCTCGGTCCGCGGGGGCCAGCGCGATCCACTCTTATTGGCGCCGGCCGAAGCAGAGAGCTGCGGGAGAAAATCCCCCTGGGCCGCCTTCACGTTGAACGCCGCCGCGTTGCTCAAGGAAGAGAGACGGCGCAAAGAAGGATGCCCTTCAGCCAGTTTCTCGAAATCAGGCTTTTCCTCCAAGGGTTCTAAAAGATCCAGGCCACCTTTAACGGAGATCTCACGGTAGCCGCCCGCCCCTATCTCCTTCAGCAGGCTGAGCCGCGCCACCTCCAGCGCGCGCCTGTTCTGCGATATTTCCAGCTCAGCCCGGGCGAGGTTCGCCAGGGCGGTAAGAAAAGCCCCGCGGTGTTCTATGCCGGATTCATAACGCAGGGTAATCAATTCCAGATTGCCGCGCCTTATTTCGTAGATCTCGCCCGAAAGCTTGAGCGCCTCCTGCGCCTTCAACAAATTCACGAAAGCCCGGCGTAAAGCCAAGCGCACGGAAGCGGAGGTATAATTAAACTGGAATTTGGCGGCCCTGGTGTTCTCAAGCGCGGCGTTGAACTTTTCCGGAGTCTTCAGCCCGTCAAAAAGCAGTTGAGTCCCGCTTAACCCATAGCTATAGCTGTCCTGCGTCTTGGAAGTCCCGGCATCCAGGCTGGAATCTACTTTAGGCAGCATACCGCTGAAAACGATCTTTTCACTTTCCCTATACTGCTTGACCGTTTCTTCGGCGGAGATAAGGCCGGGGTGATTAACCGCCGCCTCCTTCACGCAGTCCTCCCAGGTCAATTCCTGCGCATATAAAACCTGTTGAAACGCGAACAGAAAAATTGCGGCTGTTAAAAAGACGGAAAAACAAATTTTTCCTTTAGCGGTCATTATCCGGCAAAAATGTTTGTTCATTTGTAATTAGACAAAGGATATCTCCTGAAAGTTACTCTCACAAAAAAGCCCGGTAAATACCGATACCGGGCACCTCCGGTTTGCGCTATCATTTCCCGGTTACGATACCCTTGTTTTATTAGTCAAGGGAACACTTGCCCAATTCCACATAAGGGCAAGGTGTTTTTCCACACAAGGCCAAGGTGTTATTCCGGTTAGCCAAGGTGTAACACACGAGTGAACACCTGCCTCTCCTTGAAGGCAGAGTGCTATTCCGGCAGGTAACCCGGCTTGATTAAGTATCGTGTCCCCGGAATTCAAACGGCCTGATTTAAATATTATATTATCACTACTGCCTTTTTGTCTTCTTTTTTTAATTATTTCTGCTCAAACGGCGGCGGGGTAAGATTCAACATCCGATAGACCTGACCAGCTATAAGTACTTTCCTTATTTCAAGCCGGTTTCCTGCCCCGGCGCATAATGAACTTCAAAAGTTCCAGCCAGAGCAGGGCGAGCGCGGCCGCGGCCAGGGGAAGGAACAGTTCTCCCGCTGAGACGGCGGAGAGATGGAACAATTTTCGCAGCAACGGTATAGAGAGTATCGCGGTAAGCGCGGACATTGCGCCGAAGATAACCAGCCGGAGCGCGCGGTTCTTTTCCTTCAAAACGGAAATCATTCCGGACTGCCTGCCGAGATTGGCAAATATCAGCATCAGATTGGAAAGGACAAGTGCAATGAAAGCCGCCGTGCGCGCCGTATCCACCCCCGCCCCCCCGCGCAAAGCATAAATGTAAAGAGCGAAGACGACGGCGAGAACTCCAAGCCCCTGGAGAATGCTGAATACCAAAGTCCGCCTGTCGAATAAAGGCTCCTCCAGCCTGCGCGGCGGGACTTTCATATTCCCCGGCATGGGAGGATGCGACTCAAAAACCGTGGAACAGGCCGGGTCTATGATCAACTCAAGAAAAGCGATGTGCGCGGGCAGCAATACTATAGGCATATTAAGGAGCACCGGAAGAAAAGCCATGCCCGCCACCGGTATATGCACGGCAAAGATGTAAGCGACCGCTTTCTTCAGGTTAAAAAAGATCCTGCGCCCCATGCCCACGGCGTGAACGATTGAAGAAAAATCGTCGTCTAGCAAGACCAGCGCCGAGGCCTCCCTGGCGACGTCCGTGCCGTGTTTTCCCATGGCGATACCGATGTGCGCGGACTTAAGGGCCGGGGCGTCGTTGACCCCGTCCCCGGTCATCGCCACCACCTCGCCGTTGGCCTTAAGGGCGTCGATAACCGTCATTTTCTGTTCCGGGACCATCCGGGGGAATATGTTTATATCCCTGATCTTAACCTTGAGTTCATCGAAAGACAGCGTTTCCAGTTCCTGCCCGGTGATGTATTTTTCCGGGTTCTTCAGGCCGATCTGTGAAGCGATATTGACCGCGGTCCCGGGATAGTCGCCTGTGATCATGATCACGCGGATCCCGGCCTCATAGGCCTCTTTTATCGCCTGCGGCACGCCGGGACGCACCGGGTCGCTAAACCCAAGAAGCCCCATGAATTCGAAGATAAAATCATGCTGTTCCTCCGGAAGCTCCGTCTTACGGAAGGCAGCCTTCGCCACTCCCAGAACGCGCAGGCCTTTTCCCGCCAGGGTTTCGATGTGTCCGGAGAGTTCCCGCCTGGCCTCCTCGCTTAAATGGCAGAGATCGGCTATCGCCTCCGGAGACCCCTTGGAGGCAATTATGTAATTTTTCCTGTCCGGCGATTCCCAGACATGCGAAAGAGCCAAGAGTTCCTTGGAAAGCGGATATTCTTTTACCAGCGTCCAGTTGGTATGTATGTGTTCGCTGCCGGAGAGAAACCGTTCTCCGGAACGCTTCAACTCCTTTTCGATCGGGTCAAAAGGGTCCCTCTGCCCGGCCAGGATACCATACTCCAGGACGTCATGGAATTTATCCGGCAGTAAACCGCTTTTACCCGCCTCCGGCCAGAAATACGTCCCAGAGGCGAAAAGTCCGTCCAATTCCATGGAGTTAAGCGTGAGCGTGCCGGTCTTGTCCACGCAGAGAACACTGGCCGCTCCCAGAGTCTCTATGGCGGCCGCGCGCCGGGTGAGCACGTTGTCGCGCGAGATGCGCCAGGCGCCGAGAGTAAGAAAAATCACCAGCACCACCGGAAATTCTTCGGGCAAGACCGCCATTCCCAGGGTCAAACCGAAGAGTATTCCGCCAGGCCAGTCGCCCCTGGTCAATCCGTAAAGAACCGTCACCAGGGAAGAGAGAATCATCCCGGCCAGGAAAAAAACGCGCACGATGCGAGACGTCTCCTTTTGTAAAAGAGTATCTTCACCGCGGATTGACTGCAAAGCTCGGCCGATCTTCCCCATTCTGGTGTTTATTCCTATGGAACGGACTTCGGCGATGCCGTGCCCTCCCACCACCAGCGTGCCGGAATAAACGTACGGTAAATCGTCCCCTCCCGGAGCCACGTCTTTATCTCCGTCCAAGGAAACATTCCATTCCCGTTTACGCACCGGAACCGATTCACCGGTAAGAAGAGACTCGTCGACAGACAGGCTGGAGCAAGAGATCACCCTGGCGTCTGCCGGAACCCTGTCGCCTTCGCGAAGAATAATGGTATCCTCCCGGACCACCTCCCTGCCGGCGATCCTGCGTTCCTTCCCGTCCCTGATTACCAGGGCGCGCGGGCTGGAAAGATTGCGCAAGACATCCAGCGTCTTCTCTGTCTTCCTCTCCTGGTAAACGGTGATGCCGATCACCACGAAAACGAAGCTAAGCAGCATCAGGGCGTCGCTGGGTTCTCCCAGAAAGAAATAGACCAAGCCTCCGCCCGTCAAAAGCAGGAGCATCGGCTCCCTGACCACTCCCATGAATGTGGATAGGATGTTTTTCTTCTTCTGGGAAGGCAGTTCGTTATAGCCTTCTCTAAGCAGCCTGGCGGCCGCTTGCGCTTCGCTAAGGCTCACCGTAAAGCCTCTACCAGCGCGCGGGCGAATTCCTGGGCGGAAGACGGCCCGTCAGCAGTAATGATATTGCCGTCCTTCTCCACCGCGTTTGCGGTATAAAGCGCTCCGCCGGAGACAAGAAATCCTTCCTCTCCGGGAAAAACGGTCGCCTTGCGCCCTTTAAGCACGCCGGCATTGGCTAAAATAACCGGGGCAATGCAGATGGCTGCCAATATGCGGCCGGAGGAAACCGTGTCCCGCGCGAGCTTGTGCGCCGCCGGATCATTGAAAAAGGATTCGGCGCCCGGCCCGCCGATGAAAACCACGGCATCGTATTCGGAGGCGTTGACCCCGGAGAGGCTCTTGTCGCACGCCGTTTTTGTCCCGTATACGCTTACTGCTTCGCCGGCGACGGAAGAAGCTACGGAACAGCTTATCCCGGCGGAAAGCAGTGCGTCCCTGACCGGAAAAAATTCTTTTTCCTGAAAACCGCGCTGAGACAGTATCACCAGCGCGCGCCTGCTTCCGGACCAGGCGGACCCGGAAGGAGAGCCGGACGCGAGGATTCCTGCCATCGCGCATCCCGCTATTATCTTTTTCATCATCTTCACTCCCATGTGCTGACCACCAGGAACTTTTTCTCCCCGGCGGAAAGGTTAAAACGCCCCAGTTCAATTCCTCCAAGCCGCCTTGCCCCCCCGTCGAAAGTCTCCACGAAGATATCGTACACACCCGGCTCAAGCAGCAGACGCGCTGCACGGATCTCAGCCGGCAAAGTCTGCCAGCAGCGCAGGTCGGCCCTGTTGGAAAAAATATTATAAAGACTGCTCAATATCCTAAAACCGAACGCGGTATTCTCCCCCCTGGTTTCCTCTATCCTGCGCTCCGCCGCTTTCTCAAACGCGTATTTTCCTCCGGCGGTAACAAGCATCTTGGCGATCACCCTGACCCTTCTGTTGTCCAGGTTTTGTTCGGCAATGGCACTGATATCCTCTACCGGCTCGCTCTCCGCCGCGTAAACCAGTCCGGGAACGGAGCGCGCGCGCAAGGACGAAGCCTTTACCTGATTCGGCCTGCGCTCGTATGAAGGAAAGGCCAGGCTGAGCACGTAACCGTCCGGTAAAGGCACGGGAACAACGGTCTCCCTCTTATAAGGAGAACGGCCGTTATAATTGAACAAAACCACTTCCGCTTTCTTCGCCTTTTCAGGCAGTGGAAGAAAATCCTCTCCCTTGAATTTTATGCCTGCCTCCATAGCCTCCCGGCTACCCATCCATTGCGCCGCCGCGAGGAAATTCTGTTTCAGCAGGAGCGGCACGCCGAGCCCGTAATGCGGTTTATAATCCTCTTCGTAGGTCTGCACCGCTTTCGCGTAAGCTATATAAGCGTCGTTTTCGCCGCGCCCGCTCTTTTCTGTCTCGTAAAGCATGCCGGAAAGCAGGCGCGCGAAGGCGTCCTCCTTGTAGTCGTTTTTCTCTCCTTGATTGTATCGGCTGTTGATCAGACGCAGTCGCTCGTCAACCTGCCTGGCCTCTACCAGTGCCCCGGAAAAATCCCCGAGCATACAGTAGTTGATCGCCTGAAAGACATTAACCAGTACCCGCTCAAAGTCCTCTCCGCGGTAAGGGGCCAGATAGTCATTGACAAACCAGGTCGCGGCTTCCTTGCTTAAAGAGACGGAATATAAAGCGTCGTATTCCTGCTTTGCCTGCTCGAAAGCGGCGATACTTCCGCGATAATCCCCTCCGGCGTGCAGGATGTAGCCTTTATCGAGAAAATACAAGAGCTTATTGCCTCTGCCGTATGCCGCCGGACCTTTATCAAGCAATTTGCCGGCCCGGGCGTAGTCGCCTGCGGAAAACGAGTCGCTTATCATAGCGCCCATACGCACGGAAGCGCAGGAGATGTTGAAAAGAAAGGGTAAACAGGCTAACGCGGCCGGAAAGAGCCGCTTTATCGTTTCCATAATCCGACGGCGGGCGGAGGCTAAAGACCGAAGGTGCTGCGAGAGACTATCTTCTTTATCTCCTTCTGGCCTATCCAGACTTTTTCGTTTGTGGTCAGATTCACCAACTCCAGGTTGATCTGGTAAAGAACCACGTATTTACCCTTGATCTCGTCTTTAACGGAATTGACCTCTCCCTGCAGCATGAAATCGGCCCCGGTCTCGGCATACTGCGGCTTGGCGGTCTCTTTTAAGGCGTATTGCGCCTGATCCGCCTTTTCCGCGCGCAGTTCCTGGCGACTGGTGCTGTCGGAAACGAATTTCACCTTCCCGGAATTCAACAGACTTCTCTGCAGGTCATTGACGAAAACGCCGGAATTGATGTGCTCCGACGTGCGGTTGATGATGGTCCCTACGATCACCACTGGCCTCTTCCCTTGCGCGATGTTAAAATCGCTCAACCACGGGCGCTGAAGGCAGTCTCCGATCATCTCTTCGGCCGTCATTCGGGAATCGCTGTCGTTCCAACCGCCGCTCAGGTCCACGGTCTTGGACGTATCCGTGCGTTTAACCTTTATCGAAGAACAACCGCAACAGGCGGCAGTCAGAAATACGGCGGAAATCAGTAAAAAGATCAACGAGCGCATGAGCAACCTCCTTTAATATGGCCGGTAAAAAGATATTTTCCGGACGGATGAGCGGCCTTCCTGATCCTCCGGCTGAAAATACCAGTATCTATCGAGAATATTATAAACCGCAGGGAAAGGGTGTCAAGCGGAATGACCGATACCGCTGAGCTCAAAAAAGAGGGTTCTGCCGCTGGTTTTCAACCACTGTTTTCCTTCCGGATAATCAGGCATTATTGCCCCGACCTCTTTCCAGAAAAAACGAGAATGGTCCCTGCGCCGCAAGTGGGCCAGTTCGTGCGCCACCACGTAGTCCAGGGCAGGCAAAGGCGCCATGACCAGACGCCAGTTGAAACGAAGCCGGCCGTTCCTGCCGCAGGCGCCCCAGCGTCTGAGCGCGCCGCTTAAGGAAAAACCCGCGTGGGACAAACCTGAACGCGCGGAATAATGCTCCAGCCTCCCTCCGATCACCTCCATCGCCCGGCGCCTGTACCATGAGCCGAACACTCCGGCGGCGTTCCCGCGCAGGAGTCCTCCCAGCCTGAATTCTCTTCCGTCGAAAGACAAGCCTTCCGGACTCCCTTCGAGAAACGTTATTTTGTAAACCTCACCCAGATAAGGGACTCCCGAGCTAATTTCCCTGCGGCGCTCTTCCTCACGCAGAGCTAAAAAACGCTTACGCGTTATCCATCCCATTCTGGAAGACGCCAATCGCTCCGCGGAGTGAATTGAAAAAGCGGAGGGAACACGCATTAAGACCGTTCCGTCCGGGCAGACGATCAACGCGCAGGTCCTCCTGCGCCGGCTGCGGATGATCTTTATATCTCTGAAGGTGAAGTCCATATTCGGGGACACGATACTTAGTTCGGTAACGGTTACGGTAACCAACAGAGTTCAACCTATCTTTCCTCTCGAATGGGGACCTCCAATCTTTCCTCCCCTCGATGGGGAGAATGATGGAGGGGTGATAACTAAGGAGACTTAGGAAGGGTGATCATCTTCCCTGTCATCCGATGGGGAGAATTAAAGAGGGGTGACTAAAATAAAGACAACGTAACCGTAACCGAGAGTGAACTACTATAAATCCTCGCTATGATGCTTGACCACTTTACCTTCTACCATGTAAATTATGTCCTCGGCTATGTTCGTGGCGTGGTCGCAGATGCGCTCGAGGTGGCGCGCGATGAGCAGCAAGGGCACGGCCCTGGAAGCGGTGCCGATGTCCTTTGCCATGAAATCATTGATCAGCTCTTCCTGAACGAGGTTACGCAGCCGATCCGCCTCGCAGTCCGAGCACATCACCTGCTTGGCCAGGGAGACGTCGCGCTTCACGAAAGCGTCGATCGCGTCCCGCACCATATTCTGCGCCACTACGGAGAGCTTGGGGATGTCTATCAAAGGCTTGAGTATCGGCTTATCTATCAGGTCCTGGACGCGCTGGGAAATATCCACGGCCAGGTCAGCTATACGTTCCAGTTCCGAATTTATCTTCATCCCGGTGGTAATAAACCGCAGGTCTCCGGCCATCGGCTGGTGCCTGGCTATAAGATCTATGCACTTCTCGTCCACTTCCAGTTCCAGCATATCAATCTTGTCGTCGGTATCGATCACTGCCTGCGCACGGCCTTTATCGCGGTTCTTCAGCGCCTCGATCGAATTAAAAATGGCTTCCTGGGCCATGGCCGCCATCCTAAGTATTCCTTTGCGCAGATTAGCGAGTTCTTCGTCAAAATGTCTCTCCATCATGACCTCTCTTTCAAACTTGTCGTATCCGGGAATTAGTATTCTTCAATGCCCATCCTGCTTAGCCGCGTCATTCCGGCGCTCCACTGCTCATTCTTCGGCAAGTCTTGACAGTGCGCCTGCCGAAGCAGCAATCTGATTAAAACACCGCGCGGCCGCCATATATTATATAGTATAGCACACAAGACATATTCCGGTAGCCGACCGCCGCCAAGACCGGCCCCTCCCCGGATTTATCCGTACCTGCCGGTTATGTAATCTTCGGTGCGGCGGTCCGACGGTTTGGTGAATATCGTCTCCGTCCTGCCGAACTCCACCAATTCCCCCATCAGGATAAAACCCGTCTCGTCGGAGATGCGCGCCGCCTGCTGCATGTTGTGCGTAACGATCACGATGGTATAATCGCGCTTCAGCTCGCGCATCAATTCCTCAATACGCTGGGTAGCCTGCGGGTCAAGCGCCGAACACGGCTCGTCCATAAGCAGTATCTCCGGCTTGACGGCCAGCAGGCGCGCGATACAAAGCCGCTGTTTCTGCTCCAGTGAAAGCCCCAGGGCGGAACGGCCCAGCCTATCCTTAAGCTCATCCCAGAGCAGTACCGAGCGCAGGCTCTGCTCCACCAGGTAGTCCAGATCTTTCTTCTTCGCCTCCAGGTGTATGCGCGCGCCGAAGACGATGTTTTCGTATATGGACAGCGGGAATGGATTCGGACGCTGAAAGACCATTCCCACTCTCTTGCGCAAAGCCACCAGGTCGGCGTCCCTGCGCAGGATATCCGCCCCGTTTATAATAATCTCTCCGGAAGTGCGCACTCCCTCAGCCAGGTCATTCATGCGGTTGAAGACGCGCAAAAGCGTGGACTTGCCGCACCCCGACGGGCCGATGATGGAAGTAATCATCTTCCCGCGGAAGGATGCATTTATCCCCTTCAACGCCTTGAAATCACCGTACCAGAGATCGAGGGACTTGACCAGAATCGCCGGATTATCCAAATTTCCCCCTTATGTAATCATCGGTGCGCTTGTCCCGCGGCGCCGTGAATATCTTATCCGTGCCGTCCATCTCGACAAGCTCGCTGGAAAGGAAAAAGGCCGTCCTGTCCCCCACGCGCGCGGCCTGCTTGACGTTATTGGTAACCAGGATTATCGTATAATCCTTCTTGAGCACGAGCATCGCCTCTTCCACCTTGGCCGTCGAGATCGGGTCCAGCCCCGAACACGGTTCGTCAAAAAGAATGACGCGCGGCTCCACCGCCAAGGTCCTGGCTATGCAAAGCCGCTGCTGCTGGCCGCCGGAGAGTTTAAAAGCCGAGGTGTCCAGCCTGTCTTTGACCTCGTCCCAAAGATACGCCTGCTTCAACGCCTTTTCTACCGCAGCCGCCTGAAGTTTCCTGTTCCTAACCCCGGAGACTTTTACCCCGTAGGCAACGTTGTCGAATATCGACATAGGCAAGGGAAGCGGGAGCGCGAAAACCATTCCTATCTTTTTTCTCACCGTTTCCGGGTCCATCTCGACGATGTCCCTGCCGCCGAAAAGCACCTCCCCCGTCATACGGAAATTGTCGTTCAATTCGTTAAGCCGGTTAAGCATACGCAGGAAGGTCGTCTTGCCGCTGTTGGCCGGGCCGATCACGCTCAATATCTGTTTCGAGCCAATCTCCATGTTCACGTTCTTCATGGCGTGTATCTGGCCGAACCAGATGTTCAGGTCTTTTATGAGGAACTCTACCATTTCTTCTTCTTTCTGAAGCGGCAGCGTATCACCACCGCGGCAAGGTTCATAAAAAGCACCATCGCAAGCAGCACCAGCGCCGTGCCGTAACGGATCTTCTCGTCCACATTGGGTACCTGGGTGGAAATGACGTAAAGGTGATACGGCAGCGCCATGACCTGGTCGAATATGGAGCCGGGAAGCTGCGGAAGATAAAAAGCCGCCACCGTAAAAAGTATGGGGGCGGTCTCGCCCGCCGCCCTGCCTAGACCGAGAATGGTCCCGGTGATTATCCCGGAGATGGCGTTGGGAAGCACCACGTATCTTATGGTCTGCCACCTGCTGGCGCCAAGCGAACGGCTCGCCTCGCGGAAAGAATGCGGCACGCTCTCCAGCGCCTCCAGGGAAGCCGTGATTATTATAGGCAGTATCATTATCCCGAGCGTCAAAGCCCCGGAGAGTATCGACGCCCCGAACTTGAAAAAGGTAACGAAAAGCGCCAGGCCGAAAAGCCCGTAGACCACGGAAGGCACGCCGGCGAGGTTGACGATGGCGAGCTTTATCAGGCGGGTAAGAAAATTCCCGCGGGCGTATTCGCTGAGATAAACGGCGGAGAGCAGCCCGATGGGTAACGCGAAGACGATGGCCCCGCTCACCAGGTAAATGGTACCAAGGATCGCCGGAAATATCCCTCCGCTGCGCATCCCCTGCCTGGGGATGTCGGAAAGGAACTGCCAGGTTATCCCCGGCAGGCCTTTCTGGACTATGATCACTATGATCAATCCCACCGGCACGATGATCAGAAGAGTGGAAACAAAAAGGAACGCGAAGGCCAGACGCTGGGTCAGAACCGGGTCCCTGGATCTCTTCTTCAATTTAAGCGCCGGCGACGCCGGACATTCCGTGACGTTACTATCGTTCATTGTTCTTTCTTATGCAGAAAAAGGTCGGCGCCCACGTTTACGATGAAACTTATCACGAACAGCACGATGCCGACGGCGAAAAGGGCGAAATAATGTTCGCTGCCTACCACCGCCTCCCCCATCTCGGCGGCTATGGTAGCGGTGAGCGTCCGCACCGGCTGAAGTATGGAATGCGGGATCACCGCGGCGTTTCCGGTGATCATCATCACCGCCATGGTCTCTCCTATGACCCTGCCTATTCCCAACATCACCGCCGCCATTATGCCGGAGGAAGCGGCGGGCAGGATCACCCTGTGGATAGCCTGCCAGTGAGTGGCGCCCAGCGCGAGGGCCCCTTCCTTATATGTCTTGGGCACGGAATAAAGGGCATCCTCCGCGATGGAGACTATGGTAGGCATGGCCATAAAAGCCAGCATCACCGCCCCGGAAAGCGCGGTGAGGCCGGTGGGAAGATGAAAAATGCTTTTTATCCAGGGAACTATGGTGACCATACCGATGAACCCAAGGACCACGCTCGGGATGGCGGCCAGTAGTTCTATGCCGCTTTTAAGTATTTCCTTTATTTTCAGGGGGGCGACCTCCGCGATGTAAACAGCGCAGGCCACGCCGATGGGTATGGAGATCAGTGCCGCGCCGAGCGTGACCATTAAAGACCCCAAGATCAACGGCAGGATGCCGAGATGAGGCGGTTCGGAAATCGGATACCAGCTTTTTCCGAAAAGAAATTGGGGAGGAGTTACCGTTTTAAAAACCGCCAGGCCTTCTTTAAGCAGGAAAAGAAAAATAAGCACCACGAAAAAGATGGACGCCAACCCGCAGAAGAGTATCAGTTTCTCTATGACGAATTCTTTTAGTTTACGCACAGACTTCTAACGTTTTAAAGGGACGAAATCGGTTTTCACCACTATCTCCTGCCCGTCTCCGGAAAGACAATAATCTATAAAATCCTTCAACATCCCCTGCGGGCTGCCGTTGAGATAAAAGAAGAGCGGCCTGGATATCGGATATCGGCCGCTTATCACGTTGTCGATCGTCGGGGCTTCATAAAGCGACTTCGCGTCCTTGGCCACTAGGACCGCCTTTTGTTTGGCGCAGACGTATCCCATGCCATAATAACCGATGGCTCCCGGGTTCTGGGCGATCTCGTCCGCTATCGCCTGCGAAGAAGACAATAACAGCGCCGAAGGGGCGAACTCCTCCGTCCCCTGCGGGTTGCCCCTCCTGAGAACGTGCTCTTTAAAATAAACGTGGGTCCCGGAATTCACCTCGCGGGACAACACCACGATCTTTTCGTCATGCCCCCCCAATTCTTTCCAGTTGCGGATAGCGCCGGTGAATATCCCGGCCAACTGTTCCATGGTCAGCTTTTCTACCGGGTTCTGCGGATTGACGACCACCGCCAGCCCGTCCAGGGCGACCTTTATCTCGTAAGGATGTATGCCTCTTTTCTCCGCCAGAGCGATCTCTTTTTCCTTTATTTCCCTTGAACTCATGGCGATCTCGCAGGTGCCGCTGATCAGGCTGGAGAACCCGGTGCCCGAGCCTCCGCCGGTCACGGCCAGAAAGACTTCCGGTTTTATCTCCATGTATTTTTCGGCCCAGGACTGCGCCAGGTTGACCATAGTATCAGACCCTTTTATCCGCACCGAATTATTCACGGCGGCCGATGACTGGACAGAGAAACAGGCGAGAAAAAATAGAGACAATATCAGACTTTTCATTATGACTCCTTTTAGGACCGGCGGGAATGGCGATCCATAAGCGCAGAAAAAACGTTAATCCGGTATTTTATGGAGAACAACCGATTTCTCTGCAATTATACAACAAGTTCGGACAAGGCTCAATAAAAAGAAAGAGGATTTTCCGCGGCAGGCAGCCGGCGGATGCGGCAGGCGATTATTACGCCGGAGGTTTTCAAGGATGAGGTTCGTAAAAAGCGGCGGCCGGTTTATCTACCGTATCAAGAGTTCCCATATCTTCCTTATTTCATCTCCTACGGTGCGGTTCCCGCTGTCGATTATAGTCTGCCCTGCGGACAACGCTTCGACCACGGCCGGGTCGAAAGATATTCTACCGGCGAACTGTATGCCATTTTCACGGCAGAAATCCTCTATCTCACCGCTCATCTCCGGATTGAGGTCGTATTTGTTTACCGCCAGTTTAACCGGAATGGCGAAATGAGCTGCCGTTTCCATGACGCGCCGGGCGTCATGCAGGCCGGAAAGCGTAGGTTCAGTAACGACAAGGGCGCAGTCTACTCCAGAGAGAGAAGCTATCACCGGGCATCCTATTCCTGGGGGGCCGTCGATCACGACATATTCCAGTTTCTCTTCGGCGGCGATACGCTCGGCGGCCCGGCGTATCTGCGCAACGAGCCTGCCGGAATTCCCCTGCGCGACGCCAAGCCTGGCGTGCACGAAAGGCCCGCGGCGGGTGTCGGAGACAAACCATTCTCCGGATACGGTCTCCCCCATGCTTATCGCCCCGTAAGGACAAAGACGGGCGCATAATCCGCACCCCTCGCAAAAGAAACGTTCCACACGAGGGCCGGATTTCACCGCTTTGAACCTGCAGACGGCAGAACATTTACCGCATTGTCGGCAGAGTCCGCGGTCGATGACGGCAGTACTGCCGCCCCTGAATTCATGCCGCTCTTTGACCTCCGGATGCAGCAAAAGATGCAGGTCGGCGGCATCAACGTCACAATCTACCATGACCTTACTCCCCGGCAACGCGGCGAAAGAGGCGGCGACCA
This sequence comes from Candidatus Omnitrophota bacterium, assembly GCA_011620275.1. Taxonomy (GTDB): domain Bacteria; phylum Omnitrophota; class Gorgyraeia; order Gygaellales; family Profunditerraquicolaceae; genus Undivivens. The sequence continues at coordinate 62,607 of WOZK01000010.1, read as the reverse complement.
CCGTCTTGCCGGTTCCTCCCTTGCCGCTGACAACTGCTATCTTCTTCATATCTCTTATTAAAGCTCCCTTTTTAGGAATTCCGCGGCTTTCTCAACGCAGGATAAACAGGTAATCTTTCTCCCAGACCTTATTTCCCGGCAGGTCAACGCCCCTGAATGTCCGCGAAAAAAATCTTTACATTTTTGCGATTTTCCGCTGTCTTTGAACGCCAGAATGTATAAAGCGGCATACAACGCGCCGCAATAACCATGCGGGGCATTACCGCCCCCAAAACCGGCATGTGCCTCCACCGTTCCGGCCGGCAGGCCGAACAGTTCGGCATACGCCTTGATCACCGCTTGAGCGCAGTTATAACGAGCACCGGTTTTCCCAAGGAAATTGTTCCTTGCTTCCTCTATCATAAATGAAGCTCCCCTGAAAACCCGGGATTTCTGCGTCTTGATCAACTGCTGCCTGATACGGTCCTGATACGCGAGAAAAGATCCCGAAACTGCCCGGCAAGCTCCGGAAACAGCGAAACTGCCGGTTCTCCGCGGGAATACGCTCCGGCTATCTCTTTACTGAAAGGTATACGCATCAAGATCGGGATTTTCTCCCCGGCGCAATAATCGTCCACTTTCCCGTCGCCGATGCCGTCGCGGTTGACGGCGACCGCGAAAGGTATTTTCAATTCGCGCAGCATCCCGGCCGCCAGGACAAGATCGTTGAGCCCGAAAGGCGTGGGTTCAGTAACCAGCAGGCAGAAATCGCTACCTTCCACCGCCGTGATTACCGGACAGGATATCCCCGGGGGGGCGTCAATGATTACCGTTCTTGCCGAATCCGCGCGCTCTTTGACCTTCCTGATCAAAGGCGGAGACATAGCTTCTCCCACGTTCAACCGCCCATGGACAAATCCCATCCCGTCTCTAATTCCGCTCTCGACCATCCCGATCTCCCTGCCGATTTCTTTTATCGCTTTTTCCGGACAGAAAATACTGCAGGCGCCGCAGCCGTGGCAAAGATGAGGGAATACAAGAACGCTCCCTCCGCCCGGGCCGGTTCCGCCCAGGACCGCTATGGCGTTAAACGCGCAGACCTCGCGACACTTGCCGCAATAAGTGCATTTAGATTCGTCTATTTCGGGAACCGGGACGAAGATCCTGCGTTCGTCGGTAAGACGCGGTTTCAGAAATATATGGGCGTTCGGTTCTTCCACGTCGCAGTCGAGAAACTGCACATCCCCGAGAGAAAGCGCCAGGTTGACCGCAATCGTGGTCTTGCCGGTGCCGCCTTTACCGCTGGCGACCGAAATGATCATGACGCACCGCCGTTTTTCCCGGCTACGAGTACGGTTTGATAAACGCTGGAAACTTTCCCGATCGAAAATTCCATATTTACAAGATACGTTTCCGCCTCCGCCATTCCGACTTTGCCGGTCTCATGCACGTTACCTTCCAGACTGTGTATTTTATCCATCACCTTGAATCCTTCGGGCGTGAAGTCAGCCAGTACCAACCTGCCCCCAGGCGACACCAGACGGATAAGCTCGTCAATGACCAGATAAGGATTGGAGAGATGATGCAGGACGTTGACCGAAAAAACGGTATCGAACGCGCCGGCAGGAAAAGACGTGCGTTCACCGTTCTCTATCCTGAGGTCGGCCCGCTCCCGCAGCCCGAAATATTCCAGCAGCAGCCCGGCGAAATACTGCTCTTGCGCCGATATGTCGAAGCTGACGAAGGAATGACCGGCCTTTGCCAGGGCGAGCGCGAAATGCCCTTTTCCCGTGCCCGCCTCTATGATCCTGCCCCGAATCGGAGCGGCCGCGGCGAGTATAAAGTCCCTTTCCTTTTCCACGCCGTAGCCGAAACTCTTGTAAAGAGCCTGACGTTCCAGGTATCTGCAGTAATTATCCGTGATTTTCTTATTCACAGAGCAAATCTCCGATACGCATACCGGCATACGTTATTCTGCGTTTATATGACACTTCCTCATTCATTTTTAACCTGCGTGCCGGACTTGAGAGCCACGCTTGGCGCTTCCGCCGCCTTGTATTTGCCGTTCCTGTAACCTTCAATAGCCTCTTTGACCGTCCCGGAGACTCCGGTGAACACGCTTATGCCGGCAGACGCTAAAACCCGGTAGGCGTTGGGTCCGACGTTACCGGTGAGCACTGCCGTGACGCCTTTTGAAACCGCCAGTTGTCCTGCCTGTATGCCGGCGCCTCCCTGAAATTGAAAACCGGAATTCTCTTGCGCCTCGAATCCTTCGGTGTCCGTATCGAAAAATATGAAATTACTGCAACGGCCGAACCGCGAATCGACCGGAGAATCCAGGCTCTTTCCTTCAGAAGTAACGCATATCTTCATAATTCACACCCTCTTCCTTAATGAAGGCATCCGCCTGTTTCGCCGTGCCCTTTGCAGGCGCCTAATCCGCCCAGCGCGTTATTCATAAGATCATCCAGGGCTTTCTGCACGTTCCCGGAATATCCGAAGACCTTGACCCCGGACTGCGCCAGTTTCTGCTGAGCGGCAAACCCCATGCCGCCGGCGATTACATGAGTGACGCCGTGTTTCAATATCTCTTCAACCGCTACGCACCCTCCTCCGCCGTGAGATACGGTATTGGGAACAGTACGCAGATGAACGATCTTTTTCTTATCCGGGTCTATGTCCGCCAGAAGAAAAAAACCGGCTTGGGCGAAATGAGGGCAGACATTACCGTGCACCCCTTTATCCTCTTCCAGAACGATCCCGATCCTCATAATGCGAAACTCCTTTCTTATTCTATACTTCGACGGCGTCGAAACCATGAGCAGACCGCTGCTTCAAACCGCCAAGCTTCGAGTGAAACTTCCCGGGCTCAAACCCGAACAAATTTTATTCCGCTTTCTCTTGAGGGTACGCAGACCCTGCGAAGCCGCCCGGAAACACAGGCCGGCCGCCCGCCCGCATCCGGCAAGGACGCCCGCCGCCGTAGAAAAACCTCCCGTATCCGGCGCCGCATCCGCGGCCCCTTCCCCGGAATCCAGCCATCGCCTTTCCCTGGCCCTTCATATTGACCGCGCAATATCCCCTGCCGCCGCCGGTCATGGATCCCTGACTGGCAGGTCCTGTTCCGTCTAATCCCGGCATAACGCGCTTCCTTTCGACTGTTGAAACCCCCAAAATGGTTTTATTTACAGCTGCATCTATCGCACAAACCGGAAAACTGGATAACATGACCCGTGATCTTAAAATGATATTTCTCTTCCAGCCCTTTTTCCGTCTCTTTGAGAAGCTCGACCTCTTTGTCTATGAAGTCGGTGTATTCGACTACCCTGTTACATCCCGTACAGACCAGATGATGGTGATGCCGAACGCCCTGCACCCCTTCGGCAAGCTCATAACGGGCCCGTCCGTCACCGAAATCCAGCTTGCAGATCATTCCGAGATCGGAAAGAAGCTCCAGAGTCCTGTAAACCGTGGTCAACCCCACATTGGAATAAGCGGTATGTATCTTCATATAGATATCCTCGGCACTCATATGTTCTTTGGACGTGGAAAGCAGGCCGAGGATAGCCTCTCTGCCGGCCGTAAGCCGGTAACCGCAGCCATAGACTCTTCCCCGCCACCACCACTGTCCCCTGCAATGACCTCGCGGCATAACCTCCTCCTTATTGAAAATGGTTTCCATTACTAATTATGCCGCTTTTCAGAATTCTGTCAACTCTTTTAATCAAACCGCAGAAATTCCAGGCTTTCAAGCCGGACTTGTCATTAATTTGTCTAAGGATTACCCCGGGCTTCTTTGTTGCACTGACGGAACCGAATGTATGCGGAATATTGAAGGGCATGCGGCACGCCGGGAGGAAAGCTCACCCCGGTTCACCGCAAAACGGCCGGCGGCAAGGATGTGGCTTATTCCGGATTCAGACGTTCCGGATGGTGCTTGACGATGTCTGCACGCACCATATAAATCACGTCTTCGGCTATGTTAGTAGCGTGGTCGCAGATGCGCTCCAGGTGGCGGGCGATCAAAAGCAAAGGTATGGCGCGCGGGGCGACCGAAGTGTCTTTGGCCATAAAATCTTCCATTAATTCCTTCTGGATTAGATTACGCAACCTGTCCGCCTCCCTGTCCATAATGATTATACCCGCGGCGGCATCGGCGTCTTTCTCCACGAACGCCAGAAGGGCCTCGGAGGTCATGCGCTTGGACAGCGCGGCAAGCTTGGGAATGTCCACCAGCGGTTTCAGAAGCGGTTTACCGGCAAGCTCGATTACTCTCTGGGCGATGTCCACGGCAAGATCAGCCATCCTTTCCAGATCGGTGGATATTTTCATCGACATGGCGATGAAACGCAAGTCAACCGCCATGGGCTGTTTGAGCGCCAGCAGATCGAAACAACGTTCATCAAGTGCGTTCTCCAGTTCGTCTATGGCGCGGTCAGCGGCGACGACATTGCTGGCGGCGACGGCATTCAGTGTTTCCAGCGCCTCCAGCGAAGCGGAAATCGCCATCTCCACCAGCCTTCCCATTCCCAACAGTTGTCTCTTGAGCTCATCCAGTTCCAAATCAAAATGTCTTAACATATCCACGCATCCTTTCTTCCGGGGACACGATACTTAATTCGGTTACGGTAACCAACAGAATTCAAGCTATCTTTCCTCCCCAATGGATACCTCCAATCTTTCCTCCCCTCGATGGGGAGGATGAAGGAGGGATGACAGTCAAGAAAGATGAAGCAGGGGTCGTAATAGCCGTATCCGATTAAAGCATCGGTGAAACTGAAATAAAGTATCGCGACCGGGCAAAAGATAACCGATTATCCGAATCTTCCCGTGATATACGCTTCTGTCCTGGAGTCCCGCGGTTTTGTGAAAATATCCTGGGTCTTGCCGAACTCCACAATCTCCCCCAGTAGGAAGAAAGCGGTGTTACCGGAGACCCTTGCCGCCTGTTGCATATTGTGAGTTACGATCACTATCGTATATTCCTGTTTGAGCTCCATCAACAGTTCTTCGATCCGGGCAGTGGAAATCGGGTCCAGGCTGGCGCAAGGCTCGTCGAAAAGTATGACTTCCGGCTCAACCGCCAGGCACCTGGCTATGCAAAGCCGCTGCTGCTGACCGCCGGAAAGCCTGAGCGCGCTGTCGTAGAGTCTGCCCTTGACCTCCTCCCACAAAGCGGCTTTCTTCAGAGAATCCACCACCTTGTCTTCTATAACCGACTTGTCGCGCATCCCGTTTATCTCCAGGCCGTATTTGATATTCTCAAAAATGCTTTTCGGAAAGGGGTTCGGCTTCTGGAAAACCATCCCCACCCTGCGTCTGATATCCACCACGTCCGTCTCGGGGTCGTGAATATCATCTCCGTCCAGAAATATTCTGCCCTCAAGCCGGCTCTTGGGGACCATATCGTTCATCCGGTTAAGCAGACGGATAAAAGTGGACTTACCACATCCCGACGGGCCTATTATCGCGGTGACCTGGTTACGGTATATCTCCAGGTTGACGTCCTTCAACGCCGGACGGCTGCCGTAAAAAAAGTTTACTCCTTCCGCGCGCATCCTTATTTCTTTATCCATTGTAACTCCTATGTCTCTGGCGTATGAAAACCGCGGTCCCGGAAATCAGCAGCACCAGTATAAGCAAAACCAGCGCGCTGCCGTAGGCTATAACCGTTTGCTGGCGCGGATGCGTCCCTTCAGTCATCAGGGCGTAAATATGATAAGGCAGCGCCATGACTTCAGAAAACGGAGACTGCGGATACCTCCGCGTATAAAAAGCCGCGGCGGTAAAAAGTATGGGAGCGGTCTCGCCCGCCGCCCTGCCGATGCTCAAGATCACGCCGGTCAATATACCCGGCAACGCCTGTGGGACGACTATTTTCTTGATTGTCTGCCAGCGGGTAGCTCCCAAAGCGAAAGAAGCCTCCCTGAGGGAATTAGGCACGGCCATAAGCGCCTCCTGTGAAGCCGATATTATTCCCGGCAGAATAAGTATTCCCAAAGTCAGGCTCCCGGAAAGCACCGAAACCCCGAAACCAAAGAATTTCACAAACACCGCCAGGCCGAAAAGCCCGAAGACGACCGACGGCACTCCGGCAAGATTGTTTATGCCGATGCGAATGGCGTTAAGCGCCAGGCTGCCGGGCGTATATTCGCATAGATACACGGCACACGCCAGCCCCAGCGGTAAAGCGACCGTTACCGCCCCAAGGGTAAGATAAAAAGTCCCCAACAGAGCCGGGAATATCCCGCCTTCGGTCATAGCGTTGCGCGGCCACTGGGTGAGGAAACCCCAAGTGACGACTTTACTTCCCCCCGCAAAAATGAAATAAACGATACTGCCGAGGAACAGCAGCGTCGCGAGGATACAGCAGAACAACAGGAAAAACCCGGCTTTCTGCGCGGCCTGCTTGTTCCTATAGGATCCGGCCGATACCGAAACGTTCCCGGCGCTCCGCGCGAACGTCCGCTCAAAAAGCTTCCGGAAGACTCCTGTAACGCAAATCTTTCTTCTCATCTTTGTATTCCCAGCTTTAACCGGTATCTGCGGCTTAAGATCTCGGCGGCGATATTAAAAATGAAAGTAAGCGTGAAAAGCACCATGGCTATGGCGAAGAGCGCTTGGTAATGCGTGCTGCCCACGGCGGCCTCCCCCATCTCCGCGGCGATAGTGGACGTCAACGGCCTTACCGGCTGAAAAAAAGAATGCGGGATTATAGCCGCCCCTCCGGAGACCATCAGGACCGTCATCGTTTCGCCCATCACCCTGCTGACACCGAGTATGGCGGCCGTGGATATACCTGAACCGGCAGCCGGTAGAACGACCTTGATTAAAGTCTCCCAGCGGGTGGCGCCGAGCGCAAGGGACGCCTCCCGGTAACTGGCAGGAACATAGCTCAAGGCATCCTCGGAAAGACTGCAGACAGTGGGGACCGCCATGATACCCAGGATGAGGCTGGCGGTAAAGGCGCAAAGCCCTGTAGGAATATGCAGCAGCCTCTGCAGGAACGGCGCGACCACCACCATCCCGAAAAAACCGAACACTATGGAAGGGATACCCGCCAGCAATTCCACCAGCGGTTTCAACACCGCCTTCTGGGTATTGCCGGCGATCTCGTTTATATAAAGGGCGCTGCCTATGCCCAAAGGAAGACAAACCAGCATCGCTCCCGCGGTAACCCATAACGAGCCGGCCAACAGCGACAGTATCCCGAACTCGGGGTCTTCGTGCGTGGGATACCACGCGGTACCGGAAAGGAAATCCCACAGGCTTACCTTGGCGAACAACGGCAGTCCTTCTTTAAAAAGTACCAGGGTTATTCCCGCCAGAAAGATCAAACAGGCAAAGGCCAGTATGCCGAAGACAGAGGCGTAAACGCTTTCTTTGGAGAATAATCTTTTCATAGTAGATTTTTTCTTCCGGGGACACGATACTTAATCAAGCCGGGTTACCTCTCGGAATAGCACTCTGCCTTCAAGGAGAGGCAGGTGTTCACTCGTGTGAAAATGCGGCTCAGACTTGCCCTTAGTTTATCTAAGGGGTACCCTGTAGAGTGCCGGGGATTTACCTTGGCCTATCGGAAGGCCAAGTATTCGCTTCTTTCCTCACCTTGATGGGGAGGATGACGGAAGAGGCGATAATGGTACAAACTGGTAACATACTTTACACTATAGACCGGGTACATGGTTTACACTTATACGCCTTCCGTGGCCCGGCTATCCGCCCAGCGGGATGTAACCCTCTTTTTCCACCAGAATCTGTCCTTGTTTGCTCATGATGAAATCAAGAAAGGATTTGCAATCACCGTCAGGCTTGCCGTTCGTATACATAAATAATGGACGGGAAAGCGCATAACGGTTGCGCAAAACCGTTTCTTTGGAAGGATAGACGCCGTTAAGCTCAAGCGCCTTCACGGAATCGTTTATGTAGCCGATCCCGACGTAACCTATCGCGCCCGGTGTCTTGGCCACCACCGAGGCGACAGCTTGGTTGGATGCTTCCATAAGCGCGTCCGGCCTAACCTTCTCCTTGTCCAGAGCGAGCTCGCCGAACGCTTCAAAGGTCCCGCTAGAGCTGTCCCGGGAAACCGCCACTATCGAACCGCTGCCTCCCAAGGCAGACCACGAAGATATCTTTCCCGTATAAATATCCTTTAACTGTTTCTTAGTCATGGACTTGACGGGATTGGAAGGGTTTACTATCACGGCTATTCCGTCCATCGCGATTACGTTAGCCTTGGGGTCTTTGCCGCGGCTCACAGCGTCTTCAAGTTCCTTTTCCTTTATGGGACGGGACGAATCGGCGATATCGCAGGTGCCGGCCAGCAAAGAAGCTATGCCGACCCCTGACCCTCCGCCCCGCACCGAAATGTCTACCTGCGGGTTATCGTCCATAAAGACTTCCGCGGCGCGCTGGGCTATCGGCAATACCGTGGTGGAACCTTCCACCACGACCTTGCCGGCGTAACAGGGTGCCGCTGCCGCCAGAAAGATCGCCGCGGCGGCGCATAAGATTAACGTTTTAGCTCTCATTTGTTTTTCCTCCTTAATTATTTTCGTTGTCCGTTTCACCGGGCATCCCGCTTCAACCCTGGCTTAGAACTTCATATTCCAGTCAACCTGCACTACCGTAGAAGGAGCTCTTGGAGCAGTCAACAACTGTGCTCTGTAAACGTCGAGGCCAAGCCAGGTATTCTCACCCAGTCCGAAATCGAGCGCGATCTCGTGCGCGCGGATATTGGTCTTCCCCTCGTAACGGTCGGAATCCGGCAGGATATCAAGCACGGCGTTCTTTTCCAGCCTGGCGTAGTTATATTTCAACACCCAGTCTCCGAATTTGGCGACCTTGTCGGCGCCGAGGCCGAACCCGAGCATATAACCGCTCTTACCGGTGTAAGGATCGATGTCTGCGAAGTTCCTGATGTATTCTCCGAAGAGTCTCAACTGCGGCACGTTGATATGGAACGCCTTGAATGGATCGCTAAATTTCAATTCAAGGGCAGGCATTATATTGGTGTAGTTTGCCATGGGGACCGCGTAGCTGTTATCCCCGCTCTTATACGACCCGGTGTTGCTCACCGAACTGCCTTTTAAAGTAAAATCGCGCACCCGGAAATAGTCTGCCGCCACCGAAGCGCGCAGAGAGATACCGTCGGCGATCTTCACGTCCATACCTGGCTGGATATGTATGGAATACGGGTCGTCGTTGCTGGAGCTGATCTCTTCAAACAGGAAGAAACCGCTCTTCAGGAAAACGCTCATATCGCTGTTTACATTTCTGGCGAAATCAAAAGCCACGCCTTCCGGGGTAATATCGGTATCCCACATCAGGTCGCCCGGCTCCCAAATCGCATCCTTAAGCAGCATTTTACCGCCGATCACCGCGAACCCGGGCATCGGGGTGTATTTAGCGTAGGCGTAATCCAGGTTAAACGGCTTCTTAGACCAGGAAGCGCCGAGCGTCTGGTTTGTGGAACGGATGGTGTCTTTGTTGGACGTCGTGTATTCGTTCAAGCCGGTGGCTATTCCAACCGCCACGAGCAGTTTCTCATTCACTTTCGATTCAAGCCCCAGGCGCGCCCTGATGCGTCCGCGCTGTCTGTTCTTTGTTTGATTATGAGAACTCTTGGCATGGTCCATTTGATAACGCAGGCGGAAATCACCCTTCAATTTCGTGTTCTGCACCCATTTCGGCAGGATGTCCGACTTGCCGGCCGCGACCTCTTTACGAACGTCCTCCTTGGTCTCGGCTGCTATCTGCCGCGCCTCCCCTGCGGTAAGCACTCCTTTATCAACCAGTTTATCCAGCAGGATGTCGATCTCCCCGGCGCGGACGTTGGATACCGGCGCTGTTGCGAATACCGCTGCCGCCGTAAACAATAAATACCATTTTTTCATTTACTCCTCCTCGTTTGCTACAGGTTATGCTGGGTTTATCCCTCTTTTACCTTCGATCTATGGATATACGCCGCACTTATCCGCGGCAGTGGTTTTCCGCTTCTCATCCAGAGTATAAAACCACTCCGTTACAACTGAATTAAGCATTTGTGAAATCCGTGTGAACTCTTTTTCCCCGGTTTTGCGGCCTTTTCTCCGCTTCAGGCCCCCGTTTTCAGCATCTCACCGGCCTTTTGTTTTCCCGCCGCGATCCTTTCATAAAGAGACGGGGACAGGCCGGCTTTGCCGTAGAGATCGAGGCAGAGATCGTAATATTTTAAAGCGCCTTTGTAATCGCCTCGCGAAAAACAACCGTCTCCGGCGGACGCGTATAACTGAGGGGTCACGTCTATTCGGTTGGAGAGATCACAACTGCTGACAAGAAAGAAATTGAATCCGGAAGCATCCTTACCGGCATTCGCGAGCGCCTGCAGGGCTTTTTCTATCAGCCCTTCCGAGAGAGCTGAAAGTCCGCCAAGCCCTCCCAAAAGCATGAATCCTTCTCCTCCATTCTTAGGTTTTGCCCAAAGGTTATAAACGCATTCTTCATTCTCCTTAAGTCTGTTCGCCGGCTTAAGAAGCGGCGCGGGAACGAACAAATACGCCTCCTGCCCCGGCTTATCTGAAAGGACAGCTCTTTCTCCGCCGCCGGGTCTCGTGAACATTCCGGCCCCAGAATAAGTCCCTCCATATTGGAACTTATATCTTGAGGACCAGGGACCGCCGCTGTCAAGCGGCAGAGGACCGGGAAACCCTTCTTGCGGCGGCTGGACCGAGCTGTAAAATGCATCGGGGGCCCGCCATCCGTCCAGGGGGGCCCGCCATCCGTCCATGACGGCATAACCTATTGCCCGTCCGAAAACATCTTCCCGCCGGCGGTTTTCTGCCTGCGGAAAAACCTCAAATTCTTCTCCCAACACTTCCCCTGCGGACAAAACATCCCTACGGCATACCTTGGACTTCACAGACAATACATCCCAAGCACGCCGATAACGCCATTCTCTCAGGAGCTCCTTGTCCAACCTATCCCTTAAGACGGTCTGCAGCCTGTCCGTATTCCATAAGAAATCAACGGATAACGGAAACGCGGAGGAAACCGCGAATGCCCGGCCGGCGGCGTTCCCGGCCGGCCTGAATGCCGGTTTATCCCTGCAGTCATTCTTCCACTCAGTCCGAACTCCCTTTTCCCGCGCGGTATCCGGCGCTCGATTCTCCAGAGACGAATGCGAAACCGACACGCCGGACGTCTCTTGCCGCATGCGGGCATTTAAATAAGCGAGTCTCTTGCCGGCAAAAGGGCTATGGTCCAGCCTCAGATATGTCCCCTGAGGATGAACACATACCCTCGCCATACCCGGCAGAATATCCCGCTGCTTTTCAAACAACCGTATTATTCTTCTTCTCAAGACGCATCCCTCTTCGTTCATGACAAATTCCCTGTTCTGCCCGAGCGATACCGCATCCAGGTACGTGTAAGGATTCTCATTGTTCATCAACATCAATAAAGGAATGAAGATATCGGAAACGAACGACAATTTATCCTCTTTATTGCCCCGGGGCGTGGAGAAGACGGCCGCTTCAGCCATCATCTTGAGGAAACCGGCATAACGCACATCGTCCTTAAAACTGATGACGACCGTTCCTGCGAAAACAAGCAGCTGCCTGCGTTTCATTTCAGCCCAGTTTATCGCGCCCGGACCGGCCGCTTTTTCTATCTTGCCGCGTACTCTATGCAAATCGGCTTTTTCATACATCTTCCTGAGACGATTTCCTTTGCCCACATCGGCAATAAGCAATCCGGGGTTTTGTTCGCGCAACTGTTCATAATCCGTCCATACGCCGGACACCGTGATATCACCGTCTATCTGCATCGGACTTATCAACAGGCTATCCGCATAGGTAACCACAAGGCCGCCCCTGCCTTCCGACGCCATCTGCTGCGTCAATTTGTAACCGTTAAGAATAGCAAGATCTATATTGCTCAAAGGGCGCCCGGATCGCTTCAGGGTTCTCTGCGGAAGAGAGAACGGGAGGCGAACGGGGGTCTCGATGTCATCAGCGAGGATTATTATTCCTTTAAGCCCCTGTGGAGACCGGCCGCTCTCCTTCATAAAATCCGATTCCAGGTATCTGACCGCGGACAACCAGGCATTCCCGCTGCCGCGGCTTCCGGTGAGATATTTCAGAAACACACCTTTATCCCGGATCGGCATTCCGTTTCCCGTGAAATATTTTTTACTATCCGGCGAGCCGCTGCCGACTACTATCAAGAAGTCTGCCGACGGAAGAGGAGCCGATATCTCGGCCTCATACGCCCGGACAAGGGCGTTGAATTCTTTAGATAAGCCGCTTTCCGAAGCGTATTTCCCCGCCCCGGCGTGCCTAAAATCCGCTATAAGCTTCATATTGGACTCGTACCAAGGATCGCTTACGCTTACGAAACTGAGGTTATACCAGGAAAAGATCAGGGGAATGACGCCGAGACAAAATCTGATCGAGGTGAGAACGAAAGCCGTAATATCCCCGTTTGCATAAGAGGCGGCGATAAAACTGCCGGGAGACTGCATCGCCCCCCAGAATAATGACAAACTGCCGGCGCCGATAAACGGCGCGATAGTCAATACGGCAAATAAGGTCAGGGAGATCAAGCTCAGCAATCTCGACATCATTCCTCTATCGCTGTCCCAGATACGGTTGACACCCAATTGAACCTTCTGCCTATGCATGAATCTTGTCATACACTTGTCGGAGAGCGGGGGGACCTGCCCGCTCAACCGTCCTGCCGCTCTGTCTTCGCGTTTCAATAATGAATACCGGTTCACCCACTCTTTCCACTCTCGTCTGATATCCTCTTCCCTGCCATAATACAGTCCGTTCACGAGATTGCCGTATTCCATCACCTCATCCAGTTGCTTATACAGTCTCTCCCGCGACTTTCGCAGACCTGTTTCGAAAGAAAAAAGACGCCTCACCAACCAGCTCAACCGGCTGGATAAGGGATCCGCCCTCTTGAATTTATACGGCTCTATTTTCGAGATGTTGGCCACAAAGTTAAGCGCGTATTCATATCGGGAAAAATACTCGAATACCGCCAATAGATGGTCCCTGTCCGACAAGAGTTCCTCCGCTTCCCGCGTCCCGGCGCTCCCGGCTTGTTCGCCCAGTATGCTTATACTTTTTTTCAACAGTTCCGCCAGGATGTATATATCGGCGGCCGTTCTCTCCGGATTGTCCGCCGCGCATTCCGTAGTAAAAGGATTGCGGATTACGCAGCGGTGCACGATATTCAATATTTCATTGCGCGCCTTTTTATCAAGATGCTGACCCCTCTTGCCGGACAGCAGATCGGCAAAGTAAAGCAGGATATCCTGAAACTTGTCTTCATCGGCACTATCACCATCTTTCTTGTCAGGGATACCCGCCGTTTCTTGTCCGGAGTCATTCCACGGTCTGAAGAACAATGAATTGGTGCCGGCGCAAACCTTGACCTCCGGGCGCAAAGTGTTCCTTTGCGCGAAAATTCTGTTTATCAGTTCTTTTCTTACCTTGTATTCCCGGCCGTGATCACCGCCGGAAAATTCCCCGTTACTGAAACGAGTATCCAGATAGGTATACGGATTCTCGCCGTTACCGGTCATGACCAAAGGCACCATGATTTCAGGCACGAATGAATAACGCCCGGGCACGGGAGATAATGAAGCTTCCCGATCTGTGAAAACCGGGGATTTCTGCGGCTTGATTAACGTATTTATCTCCGCCATCAGTCCAAGGAAACGCCTGTACTGCCCCGGATCTTTGAAGCTGAAGATCGTCATACCGGTGAACCCCAGCATCTGGGTCTTGTCCTCATTCTCCCAATCCAACGCCGTGTAAAGAAAAGACCTGCGAAGCTTCTTATGCAAACGAGGAGTATCCGCCTTTTCATACAATTTAACCAGCTTGTCGCCGCTGCCGATATCGGCGACAAGCAGCCCCAATCCCCAATCTTTTATATGCCGATAGCTGTCCCATGAACCTATCAACGTTATATCGCCCTTTATTGTCGCGGGGCTGATTAGAAAGTTATCGGCAAATACAAAAACCATCCCGCTCCTGCCCAAAGCACCCATTTCCTGAGTGGATTTATAACCGTTCAACAAAGCCATCTCCAGATTATTCAAAGGGCCCCAGCCTGCCGGCAATACGGCGCCGGATGCCGCTTTATCCAGATATCCGTCCGTCTCGGAAACTGAAAAGAAGCGCTCAAGGACAATCACGATGCCGCGCATATCGGAAACACTTTTACCTTTGAGCCTCGCCGTTCTCTCAAATGACGAATCGTACCTGCCGGACAGAAGATCGCTGCACGCCTGCGCGTAAACCCCGCCGCTTCCGGAATCGGCTTCCGTTATTTCCAGAAGAACATCATCTCTGAGCAGTTCGGGGTTCAGCCGGACGTTTTTTTTCATCCCCGGCTTGCAAAAAACAAGTATGTAATCAACGCTGGGGGCACGTTTCTCTCTCTTGAAACTGTTTAAAGTCTGCGTGATCTCGGATTTAATCCGCTCTCTTCTGAAATCGCAAACGGCTTCGTTGTTCCTCAATGACTCAAGTTCCGATATGCGCTGCTTATACCAAACGTCGTTGAATCCGACCCAGGCGATACTGTACCAGGAAATAAAAAAAGACATGCCGACCAGGCCCAGTTTGAGCAGGAATAACGAAATGCCGGCAAGAATGTGCCCGAAATCAAGCATGGATACAAACAGGAACAAACACACCGATATCAAACTCACAAAACGGGTAGTGGTCCCGGTGGTCTTCCATGTCCGGTTGATACCAAGCGGAACGCTGCTTTTGTTCTTCACGCCCGCTGCGCGTTTAACTCCGCCGTTCAGGATGTCCTGCTCGGCGATCCACTTCTTCCATTCTTCTCTAACGTATTTCTCTTTACCGGTATAGGCGCGGTTCAGCCGGTTCCCCAAGCTGATAACTTTATCCGTCTGCTCCAGCAGCAGCTGCCTCGACCGTCTTAGCCCGTACTCAAAGAGAAAGACCCTCCTTACCGCCGTTTCACAAGCACGCCAGAAACGCCCTCCCCGTTTGAATCTATACGGCTCGATCTTCGGGATATTCACCACGAAATTCAGGGCATATTCGTATTCCGCGAAATACTCGATGGCCGCCAGCAATTCCTCCCGTTCCGCGGCAACCGATTTTCTTTCTTCTTCATCCGCAGGGACAACGTTATAATCGATCCTGCGAACGGTCTCGCGGAGCAAGTCAACGATCAGCCGTATATCAGAAGCCAGAGACTCTGCCTTACCGGTTGCCCGTTCAGGGATAAAAGGCATGATTGTTACGCATTGACTGGAAATATTGAGAATATCGTTGCGTATTGACGCATGGAACTCCTTCCTCTCGTTTGAATCCAGTATCCCGGCCCAGGAACGCAGCAATCTATCAAAATATTCCTGCCGGCTGATCCCTGAACGCTCAACGTTATTATCGACGGACTGGGAATCGGTTCCTGCTCCGCTTTCTCCGCCGTCCGATGCGGCGGGATGAACATAAACGAACAGCTTATCCGTGTCAGCGGGAGTCCTGTCCGGCAGAGGATGAACGGTTATCCCCAATTCCGGCACGCCTCCGGAAGCCCCTGTTTTTATGCTTGCCTCGACCACGGACCTGCACAATTTATCGGTCTCATTCCCTGAGGCCGGTTTGACGGTAACCGCTCCGGCATGGAACGGCAGGGCTACCGTTCCAGGAGGCGGAAACGCCGGTAGAGCGAAAGAAACTCCCCCGCTGAAGCCGGAGATAACACTTATCTCGCCCGTCGACAAAAAACTAATGGAAGAAAAATCTACGGAGTGCTTCTGCGCCAGTTTTTTGTACTGCCTGAAGTAGTCCTGCGCCGACCAGCGCGCGCCGGAGACTAAACCACAGAGCACGCCGCGTGCGGCAAGTTCGTTATACGCCTCTCGGGAGGCGGATCTCTGTTTTAACCATTGTGCCAACACCAGGGAATTGAAAACCTGCCTCAGCCGACAATAACGCGGGGCGGAATTGACCGCCGCGGTCAACTCTTCCGAAACTGAAGGCGAAAGCAGACCGCAGGCGTAGTTGCCGAAAAGGATAAGGCGGCTGTCCGCCCCGGGCCCGAAAACCGGTTCAAAAGAAACTTTCAGCACGGCCCTCTCTATGAAAGCGCTCTCATTGCTTTCTTTTATCACGACTTCCGACGGCTCTATCCAGAGCCTTATCTCCAGAGGGATTTGCATTCCACCGGCGCCGAACAGCTCGCCGCTCTTCATCCTCACTCGCACCCAAAAATTACTTCCCCTGTTCGTATAAGGAGATATAAGGGCGGCAAAGTCCTTTTTGAGCTGTATGTCGGCATCGAGCATGACCTTGCCGGCTTCCGTGCCTTTCAACGCCGGGCCGACGATTCTGCCCGGATCACGCGGCGAAAGATTTACCCAAAGATCCCCGGACGGCGCGTTAAGACCTGTGAGAAAATACTGTGTCAAACGCCCGGCTTCCTCTTCAAGACAGGATTCCCTGCTTGTTGGTCCGGATGACGCGGAGAAAACCGGCAGACGCAAAAACTTATTGCCGTTTTCTACAGTCAGTGACCGAAAAACAAAAACCGGTCGTTCTGAAACGGCGGGATTTAGAGGGATAGACGGAGCGCTGAATGAAAAAGGAAGACAGAAAGCGAAAATGCAGGACAAGAAAGTAAAAAACGTTACCGCGCGGCGAAAAAAACCATATTCACGAAACGAATTGCTCATAAGCCTAATATTTCCGGATCCGGGGATGTCTGCGCATTGTTCCAACCCTTAGATAGCCGCTTTCAAACCCCGATTCCGGCGTCCCCGCGCCGTTCAAGTATCCTTTGTATCCGGGCTACCAATTCCCTCGGGCTGAAAGGCTTGGTCATGTAATCCTCTGCGCCGGAAGCAAACGCGCGCAATTTGTCGTCCACCTCACCGAGCGCGCTTACCACGATCACCGGGATATCGCTACCTCGAAATTCCCTACGCAGACAGGCCAGCAGTTCCCAACCGTTCATGCGCGGCATGAGTATATCAAGGACTATGAGATCGGGAAGTCTTTCCCTGATGCTTTTCACTGCTTCAGCGCCATCGCTTACCGGAACCGCATCGTAACCGCTTATGGCTATATGAAAAGACATAAGCCTTCTTATCTCCTGTTCATCCTCCACGACCATTATTCTCTTCCTGGCCACGGAACAGTTGCCTCTCTCGCTCCTGACAATGCCCATGAAACCTCCCGGTTTGTATTCTGCTCCGGCGGACGCTTTAAAAGAATCACGCCGCCCCTAATCAGAATATATTACCGCTATGTGACGGAACAGGTAAGAACATGTGAAATTATGGTGAAATTACGTTTCCAGGGTTTGAAGGCGGGAATTATTGAACCTGTTGGTTAGCGTTTCTGTTGCTGATAAATGAAGCTCCCCGGGCGGATCCTTCGACAATGCATTGACAGTGAGCCTGTTGAACTGCTCAGGACAAGCGCCCGGGGTACCCCTTAGATAAACTAAGGGCAAGTCTGCGCCGCATTTTCACACGAGTGAACACCTGCCTCTCCTTGAAGACAGAGTGCTATTCCGACAGGTAACCCGGCTTGATTAAGTATCGTGTCCGGAAGGAAAAAAACGGGGGTTATGCTAAAGGGATGGTAAAACTGAAGACGGAGCCGGAGCCGAGCTCGGATTCCACCCATACGCGGCCGCCGTGGGCCTGCACGATGTGCTTTACTATGGACAATCCCAGGCCTGTTCCGCCGGCTTCCCGCGAACGGGCCTTGTCCACCCGGTAAAAGCGTTCAAAGATACGAGGGATGTCCGACGGAGAAATACCTATACCGGTATCCGCGACGTTGACCTGTAGAAAACCTCCGGCCGCTTCTATGGAGATCGTCACGTCGCCTCCTTCAGAAGTGTATTTCAAGGCGTTATCAAGCAGATTGGTCAAGACCTGGCGGAATCCAAACTCATCCCCGGCGGCTAAGGGTAAGACGCCGGAGGTAGCGGTTATCCCCAGCTTTATGGACTTAGCCCGCGCCTGGACGCCCATGCTTTCTACTACCCGTTTCGCGACGGCCAAAACATCAAAAGGCGCTTTGGACAGTTCCATATTCCCGGACTCTATTCTGGCGAGATCGAGAAGGTCGTTGATCAGATTTGCCAGCCTGTCGCTTTCCTGATGGATGATACCGATAAACTCCCGCGCGTGCCCTTTATCGTCGACCGCCCCATCCAGCAAAGTTTCGGCGTACCCCTTTATGCTGGAAAGAGGCGTGCGCAATTCATGAGAGACGTTGGCGACAAAATCCTGGCGAATCTTTTCCAGACGCCTCAACTCCGTAATATCGTGAAAAACCATTACGGCGCCTTCAAGCCTCCCCCTCCGAATTATAGGAACGCCGTTAACGCGCAATACCTTCTCTTCGGGAACGAATATCCTGATCTCTCCGGTGACAAGACGCTCTTTCTCCGAGATTACCTTATCGGCCATCTCCTGAACGGAGGTATTACGCACCACCTCGATCAGTTTACTGCCCTGCGGATCTTCTTTTACGGAAAATAGCCCGCGCAGAGAGGGGTTCATCAAGACGACCTTTTCCTGTTCATCGATAACTACCAGCCCCTCGAACATACTGGCAAGAACGGCGTCCAGCTTGGCTTTCTCGGAACTGATGCCGTCTATCCTTCCTTTTATCTCCTCGGCCAATGAATTAAGTGACGCCGCGAGATCTCCTATCTCGTCACCGGAATTCACCAGGGCCTTGCGGGAAAGGTCTCCCTTTGCCATAAGTTCGGCTGTCCTGGAGATGGAGACAAGCGGCCTGGAGACATAAAAGGACGTGACGAAAGTGATAAACAGGCTGGAAAAAAGTATCAAAATCAGCCCCGCCCCGGCAACATTCACTCCGCGCCTTCCTAAAGATGCTACTTGGCGCTCCGGCACCGAGAACCGCAGTACCCCGCTAACCTCACCCTTGCCGAAAGGCACTGCCATATAGAGCATCTGCTGCCGCAGGGTATGACTGAACCGCCTGCTCATCCCGAAGCCGTTCCTAAACGCCTCGGCGACTTCCGGCCTGCCGGCGTGGTTGTCCGCCGCCAGCAGCAGCTCCGGCGTCAATCCGGAATCGCCCAACAGGCGTCCGTCCGTACCGATAATCGACACCCGCAGGGACAGCGCCTTACCGATAACCCCGGCCGTATCCTGCAAATCAACCGGCACTTTACCGGAGAAACGGCTTTCCAGGACGGCTTTATTTATGAATAGTTGGCTTTTAATGTCCGAGTAGAAATTCTCCCGCAGGAAGGCCTTCACCTGCCCGGAAAGATAAAGGTATCCTGCAAGGAATGTGAAAATAAAAACGCAGGAAAAAAAAGCGGTAAGCTTCCAATGCAGCCTAATCTTCATATGCGGAGTTAAAACGGTAACCGACGCCCCTGACGGTTTCGATCATCCTGCCGGCGAGGCCGAGTTTTTCCCTGAGCCTTTTTATATGGGTGTCCACGGTGCGCGTGTACACGTCGGCGTGCATATCCCAGACCTCGGAAAGAAGTTTGTCGCGCGTCTGCACGCGGCCTTTCCTGGCTACCAGGACCGCCAGGAGTTTGAACTCCATAAGCGTAAGCTCCACGTTTTTCCCGTTCACCTCCGCTTTATGCTCAGGGAGGTTCACATACAGCCCCCCGCAGGAGAAGATATCCCTGCCTTGTTCAGGCGCGTTTTGTCTGCGCAAGACGGCTTTAACGCGCAGGGTAAGTTCCCGAGGGCTGAAAGGCTTGACCACATAGTCGTCGGCGCCAAGCTCCAATCCGACCACCCTGTCCACTTCCTCTCCCCGGGCAGTGAGCATAATAACAGGTATCTCCTTCAACGACTGCTCTCTTTTAATTCTGCGGCATAATTCAAAACCGTCTACCCCGCCCGGCAGCATTATATCCAGGATGATCAACGACGTCTTATCTCTAGAAAGCGTTTCCAGCGCTTCTCCGGCATTCGACGCCAGCGAACACACATAGCCTTCTTTCTCCAGATTATAACGCAGCAATCTGGAAATATTCTTGTCATCCTCTACTATCAATATCCTCTCTCCCGCCATCGCTTCTCCTTGCCGCCGCGAAAACCTGCCCGTCCTGGGGATTCTACGGTTTGATTAGC
This sequence comes from Candidatus Omnitrophota bacterium, assembly GCA_011620275.1. Lineage (GTDB taxonomy): Bacteria > Omnitrophota > Gorgyraeia > Gygaellales > Profunditerraquicolaceae > Undivivens. The sequence continues at coordinate 42,500 of WOZK01000010.1, read as the reverse complement.
CTATTATATGTTATGAAAAGAACTAACGCAATAAGTATGGAATTCGCTCATAAACGGCGGGACAACAACGGCGCCAGGAAAGAAACCGCATAAATAAGCCCGAACGCTAAATGCAGACCGGCCGTACGCACGTCTATGTTCGCGATACCGGGGGACAGCCCGGCTTCGGCATTCCGCACCGACAACGCGCAGGAGACCGTGGCAGGCAGGATCAACCAGGTCAAGAACGCCGCAGGCGGAACGACACCCAGGAAACACATTACCGGTATGCAGAGGTACAAAGAAACAAACAGGAGGTAATATTCCGTTTTTCGCTCCCCGTAGGCCGAGCCAAAGCGCCATAGTGTTGATCCCGGCTACCCTGTCCAGACGCATATCGCGCAGATTGTTGGAATGCAGAATAGCGGCGGCCAGCAATCCCGCCGGCAGTGATACATAAACGACAGAAAGCGACAGTCTGCCCGAAAAAGCGAAGTAACCGCTTACAACCAACAGCGGTCACAAAAGAAGAAAAACCAGAACCTCGCCGAGCGCGAGATATTTGAAACCGAATGGCCTGCCGGTATAGCCGTAACCTCCCAGGAATCCGGCAAACCCAAAGGACATGAAAACTGGACCACGCAGCGCGGCAAGAAACACACCCGGGATAAAGGCCGCCAGAAAACAGAGATAAGAGCACATGCGCGCCCGACGCGGGGAAAGCTGCCCCTGCGTCAAAGCGCAGCCTGAGCCGTACGCCTCAGGCTTATCCACTCCCTTGCGGAAATCGTAGTAATCGTTGATCAGATTTGCGCCTGAATGCATTAAAATCACGGCCAGGGAAAACGTATTTCTTTGCCAACGCAGCGGCAAGCATAACCGGTGAAACAAGTTGCTGGTGTCGGATTTTAGGCCCAGAAAGAAAACAAAGATAAAAAATGATACTGCGTCATCTTCTTTCTAAAATTGATAACCATACCCCGGGCCTGTTTCTATTATACCTCCTGCCGACTTCACGGAAATAATTATTTACGCAACACGCATGCGCCGGCCTCGGCAGATAAATGAGATCACAACACCCTGTCCGACAGAAGGTTGCGACCGGAATCTTTCGAGGACGATTTCGCCTGTCTACGGGTAAAAAGGCCGTGTTTGTGTTATATTTTATATAGGTAGAAAAAAAACGCGAATCATAGTGACGGAAAGAGGGGAAATGTTCTGCACCGATAAGAAATACGAATTTAAGGCCGCGGTTTTAGCTCGGCTGAAGTATAAGCTCTGCCCAGCCGCAGCGGCTGTCTTTCTCCTGGCAATTACGGCGGGAGTGAACGCGTACGCCCAGCCTATCATAGGCGGATATACCAGCCTCACCGCTTCCGGACAACATACAAACGCCGAACTGCTCGTGAGACCGGAACTGACGGTAAGTTTCAGGACGACCGTAGTCTACTCCAGAGAAAAGAAAGAACGCGTCTTCCTGGCGTATCTTAACGGCAAAAGCTACACTTCCGTGAGAAACAAAAAACAGCACGAAAAGGAAGAAAAGTCGCGCAGCCGCAAAGAATGGGAAGAGTTCCTCGGGTTAGACGTATTCATGCCTTATTTCAAAGCCAAGGAAGCCGAAGAATGGATCAGCGAAAAGGCCAGCGTGCACGTTTACAAAATAAAAGGCAAACCGAAATTCGACGACAACCAAATACACTACATATTCAAAACCGCTTTTTGATCCCGTTCCTGACGGCTTAATCCGGAAGTATAACCCCTTTTCTGACACATACCGGCGGTTAGGCCTGTCGACCAACGCGCGGAACACCTGTTCCAGTCTTATCGCGCGTTATTTTTTATGCAACAGGCTGTCTATCACGCTATTCACCAGGTCCGTCACAGAACCGCTCTTTTCCCCGTCTGCGCCGGAAGAGACATCGTCTCTATCCAGGGTTTTACCTACGGCGCCAATCAACTGGGTGCCGATTCCTCCGGACAGGAGCCTGTCGGCTATATAGCCGGAGTCAATCTCCACTTTCGCTGAACCGGCTTTTCCGGATAGCTTCAAAGGAATAATGATCTGTTTATCCTTGTTAAAAAAGTATTCCAGTTCTTTTACCGCCTTGGTCATCAGCGCCGAGAGCTCTTCGGAAATCTCCAGCTGCCCTTCCAGGGAGAAAGAACCGTCCATCCCGGCTTCGGTCTTGCCGGCGAGAATGAAATCCTCCCCGGCTACCAGGGTATTTTCCGCCGTGGCCTTGCCGTCGGAGATCTTCACCGGTAGTTCTATTTTCTTCAACATCGTGTCCTTGCTGTTAAACCGCTCGCGATACTTGTCCGGCATGGCGGCGACCACCCTATCAGTCAGAAAAGGCAATACCGTGATCTTGTCCAGCGCCGCGCGCAGGATGTTTATATCCTTCAGCGCCGGCTGCTGCACTACGATGTCTGCTTCTCCGGAGAGCCCGGACAACGTTTCATCCGGGGAGAATCCTTTGCCGTCGAGAATTATCTTGCCCGTTACGTCGCCCTCCGTCTTCAGAGGCATCTTGTCCTGCGCCAGGAATTTTTGCAATTTTACTCCTGATATGGAGGCATTCACATTAAAAACCCGGCCGGCAGCGTAATCGTTGAGCCCTCCGGAAGCGGTAATCCTGCCGCCTCCCGCGGCCGTGGAAAAGCTTTTAAGTTTAATATCGGATTCGGTGACGCTGACCGAAGCGGAGATATTCTCAAGAGGAAGAACAAGGTCTTTGATCCCGGCTTCCCCATCGTTTAAACCGAGTTCCATCTGCAGGGCGCTCAAACCTTTCGCCCCGGCCGTCATCCTGGAGAGAGTTATATCGGCTTTACCTTTTAGGCCGGCAGGCAGGAATGCCCGCAGATCCGCGGGCAAAAGCGCGGCTACCCTTTGCATATCCAGTTCGGAGAGATCGGTTCTGCCTTCCGTATCCGAAATACAAACTTCCCCCCTGGACGGGTCGAAAGCAGCTTTACCTTGCAGGCGTAAATTTTTCCTGCTGCTCAAAACGCCCGCCTTTACCGTAAAAGGAAAAGGCCCGCCCAAGGATACCCCCGAGGCTTTAAATTCCAGTCCATCCACGCTCACGGACAACGGCGGCTGGAACGACTTGTCCAGGTAAACTATGGTGCCGTCGTATATATTCAACGCCGAAACCGATAAAGGAAGCGGCAGTGCCGCTCCCACCGCCGGAGTATCTGCCCCGGTATCCGTTCCCGCGTTCTGCGGCGGTTGCTTTACCAGAGTGGCAGCGTTGACCGCCCCATCCTTATTCCGGATGATGGTCAACCGCGGCCCCATAATGTTGACCGCGGAAACCAGCAACTGTTTCTTGAAAATAAACGCCGGGATGTCCAGAGAAACGGAGATATCCTTGATATGCAGAAAATCTCCTCCTCCGAAAGTCCTGTTTTCCGACACCGCCAGGTCGCTGATCTTGAAACTGATATCCAGGCCCCAGGAAATGTCCAATCCGGCCCTGGCGAAATCCACGTCGCGGTCGATGACGCTTTTGATCGCGCCGATAATTTGCGGTTTATAGCGACTGCCGTCGAACGTTTTAATAAATACGAAGACTGCCGCGAGCAACGCCAGCGTAAGACCGAGCAAAGACAGCAAAACTACCTTTAATATTTTCATATTCCCTCCGAATGAGGATTATTATACTGCGGAACAGAAAAAGAAACAAGAAATACAGAAAGAAGAAAGGAAAGATAAAAAAATGCTAATCCCCCTCTTATCATTCCGTGAACTCGCAGGCATTGGCCTCTCTCAAACTCAGGTATCCCCCTTTGCTGACGATAATATGGTCCAACAGTTCTATGCCCAGCAGGATGCCGGAATCACGCAGGCGTCTGGTAACGGCGATGTCTTTTTCCGAAGCCCTCAGTTCCCCGGAAGGATGATTATGCGCCACGATTACGTTGGTCGCCAGATATTTCACAGCCCCTTCGAAGACCTCCCGCGGATGCACCAGGCTTGAATTGATGGTCCCCATAGATACAACTTCCCGGCGTATCTGCTGGTTGCGGGAATCAAGGTAGAAAACGACAAAATGCTCTTTCCTGCTCTCCCTTATGTCTTTCAGGCTCTCGAAGACGTCCTCGGGAGAAAGCATCTGTTTCAATTCCGTCTTTTGTCCGCCGAAAACGCGTCTGCCGATTTCCAGGGCCGCGAGTATGCCCCCGGCTTTGACCTGTCCGACGCCGGGTATCTTCCGCAGTTGCTCAAGGTTAAATTGCGCTATCCCCGACAGGCCTCCGCTTTTCAACAACCGCCCCGCCAATTCCAGCACGTTCTCCTTTCTACTGCCGGTGCGCAGGAGCACCGCCAGCAGTTCAGTGTCGGACAGGCGTCCCTGCCCGTAACGCGCGAGCTTCTCCCGCGGACGCTGCACGCGCTCCAGGTCGTTCAGAGCAACTCTCTTTTTTTCCATATCCCCCTCCTCTGTCTTTCCGGAATCGGATCACTTAGGCGTTCTCCCATATTAATAGACGAAGGGTAAAACGAAAATCTAACCGTTATTTTTCAAAGTCTGCCGCTCCGGCGGTAAAAAACTCAGCCTTCAGCATGCTTTCCTCCCACTCCCCCTCGGAGGTGGAATCCCAAACTATCCCCCCGCCTATGCCCATCTCCCCGTGTCCGCCGCGTATAAGCAGGGTGCGGATGGGGACGTTGAAAAACATCTCCCTTCCGGGAGTGATACAGCCTATGGCGCCTGTGTAGATATTGCGCGGCCCGTTCTCGATATCACGGATGATCCGCATGGCGCGCAGTTTCGGGGCGCCGGTCACAGAACCGGAGGGAAAAAGCGCGCGGAATATCTCATAAAAAGGGATATCCTCCGGTATCACGGCGGTCACGGTAGAAGTCATCTGGAAAAGAGTGGAATAGGCTCCGATCTCGAACAATCCCGGCGTCCTGACGCGGCTTCCTATCCTGCCCAGATCGTTGCGTAGCAGGTCGGCGATCATCACGTTCTCCGCCCTGTTCTTGTGATCGACGCGGAACCTGCGGTATTCACGCAGGTCAGCCAACAGCCCCCTGCCTCTGCGCCATGTTCCTTTCATCGGCTTGGCAAGAATGAAACCGCTGCTTTTTCTGAAGAACAACTCCGGGGAGAGCGAACAGATGTGCGTGTCCTGCCAGCGGAGATACGCAGGGTAAGGCACGGGCTGTTTTTTCAAAAGTAGGGCGTAGAGGGCGGACGCGCTGCCGGAGAAGTCAAAAAAAAGCTTATTACAGTAAGTAAGCTGATATATCTCTCCCGCGGAAATGAAATCCCTAATTAAAGAAATATTGGCCGAATATTTTTCTTTTTCTGTATCCATTCTTCGGTGTTTGACCGAGAAATCGGAACGGCCGTGTTCCCGATAAATCATACGGCGCGGCGGACGGTAAACACCCATCAGAATAAGCGGGAAATCGCTTTTACCGGGATAAGAGAAGCCTTCCTCGAGACAATACCCCGCCTCGTAAGAGAGAAACCCGGCGAGATGATATCCGGCGCGCGTCGCTTCCTCCATACCGCGAAAACAACCACGCAGTCCTTCCGGAGTATATGCGGTGATAAGAGAAACAGGAGAATCGAATAAAAACGGGCGGCGTTCGAATTGCAGATTGACGAGCACAGACACCTCTTCCGGTCTTGGGTGGAACGAATAACCGGCCTGGGTGCCTGCGGACAGGCTATGTCATGGCCTTAAATAAAAATAAAGGAGTAAGGACGAAAAAAGCAGATAATAAGAACCGGGATTGTACCGGGCTCTTATCGAATCAAGAATAATCCCCTTTATTTTATTATTTTACATATCTCACGGGGAAAGACAAGATGTTAATCCTTGATGATATTCGCGAAATTGGCGTATATCTTTTGCGCCATCCGGTAGAAACCGCTGTCCTTGCCGCACTGCCTCCCGGTTATTTCCGCCGTATCCGGGCATCCGGCGCCGGCATAACGCCCGATCCAGCCGTGTATCATAACTGGAGTTACCTCGACGTGAAACTGCAGGCCGTAGGCGTTACGTCCCACTCTAAATGCCCGGTTCCTGCAGTCCTCCCCCCGAGCCAGCAGGGCCCCGCCTTCGGGAATCCCGAAGGTATCCTCATGCCATTCAAAAACCTCCGGACGCTCCGGAATGCCGGAAAACAAACGGTCGCGCCTACCCTCAGCGGTAAGCGTTACCCTGCGCCAGCCGATCTCTCTTATCGGCGACTTCGAGACTTCCGCGCCGCAGGACTTAGCGAGCAACTACGCCCCCATGCATATCCCCAGCACAGACAACCCATTCTCCACCGCTTGTTTTAGTATCCTCTCTTCTTCCAGGAGAAAAGGGTATTTCTTATCTTCATAAACGTTCATCGGGCCACCCAGAGAGACGACGGCGTCGATACCACGAAGGCCGCGCGGAAGAGGCGCGCCGGAATAGACATCCGCCTGGAGAACATCCATGCCGCCTGCGGCAAAAAAATCGCCGAGGGTCCCGGGACCTTCTACATCTATGTGCTTAATGACCAATATCATCGCTCTACCGTTACCGCCCCGCCGCTCAGCCGGCCGCGAAGCGGTCAACATATAAAAGCATTTCTCCCGACTGTCTTTCAGACGAGAACTTATGCATCCGCGGATAGAGAAACACGCCCTTTATGCCGCGGGTGAGATTAAGCCACTTAGTATTCGCTTTGGGAAACCGCACTCTTTTACCGGACAGCGCGCGGCACATCCGTCCATAAGCCTTATATATACAATTAAAACTCAGGAAGGTTTGGTAACCGAATCGACGTCAGAGATAACGTGATATTGGACAAGAATGCCGGAGCGGAAGGCTCACGATCCGGCTTCCTTCTTGTGAGGTATCGTAAATCGTCTATTTGCGGCCGGAACGGATCTTCCCGGTTTTTTTAAAGGCGGCGTTGTCGACGTATCCCTGGTGCACGTGGCAATATTCTCCCTGATTATATATACTCAGGATCTTGCCGCAGGCAGGGAAACGGCATTTCCGGCCTTTGGGATAGCTTTTTACTTTCTTAAACATTTACGCGCCCCTTCCACTAATTCACGGAACAATTCCTTGACGGATACGATCTTATTTATGCGGTAAGCGTTGCTCCCGCACATCGCGAATCCGTTATCCATCCTGCCTTTGGAGGCGTTAATCAACGCCTTGGCGATACAATAATTGGCTTTTTCCGGGTCACAAGTAGAAAGACATTTATAAGCGCAGCCGAAATCGACACGTTCTCCCCTGTTTATTCTCTCCACGAATTGATTGCGTATAACCCTGCCTGGCAGGCCGACAGGACTTCGAATGACCGTGATATCTTCCCTCCCTGCCGATAAATACGCCGCTTTATACCCGTAATCCGCATCGCACTCATGGGTGCACACGAATCTGGTGGCCATCTGCACTGCTCCGGCGCCCAGGCGTATGACCCTGGAAATATCCTCTCCGTCAAAGATACCGCCGGCTGCTATCACCGGTATCTGCTTTTCGGACCCGGAGAAGCCGGAAGAGATAGAGATCACTTCGCTGAGTATGCCGTCTAGGTGGACATTGTCCCCGTCCGCCAACTCCTCATTGCTGAATCCGAGATGACCTCCGGCCAGCGGACCTTCCACGATCAAAGCGTCCGGAATCCGGTTATACCTCCGCTGCCACACGCTGCAAATCAAATGCGCGGCCCTCGCCGAAGACACGATAGGCACAAGTTTGGTCCTGCCGTTCTTTATCAAAGCAGGCAGTTTCAACGGCAGTCCGGCCCCGGAAATTATAACATCCACCTCTTCCGATTGGGAAGCGTCGACCAGATCATCATAATTGCTGAGAGCGCACATTATGTTCACGCCGAAAGGGTTCCCGGTCAATGAGCGGGTTTTTCTGATGTTGTCTATCAGGGAATTGCGGGAACGGGTCTTGTAATCGCATCCGGCGCCGGTCTCGTCTTCGCCGAGGCCGACGGCCGCGATAACGCCCAATCCGCCCTCATTAGAAACCGCGGAGGCCAATCCAAAAGAAGAAACCCGCACCCCCATCCCGCCCTGGATAATGGGTATCTCTACGTTTAGATTGCCGAGCATGAAATTTGAGAAATCTCTGTCCATAATGACAAAAAGCCGTAAAGGTTAGTGAACTGCCCCTTTACGGCTCCTTATTCGCTAATCTTGTCACGCCGGGAGGGATAAAGATATTGATCCTTCCCTGGCGGCCGTATACACGCTGGTTTGACGCGCCCCCCTTGTTAAACCGCCGCCGTTATTCCTGTTTAGCCGCTATCTTAACGTTTACAGCCCTGGGCCCTTTTGGAGACTTCTCCACTTCAAACTCCACGTCCTGGCCCTCGCTTAGAGAATCGAATCTGGCGTCTATCAGGCTGGACTGATGAAAAAACACTTCTCTTCCGTCGGTGTCGCTTATAAAACCAAATCCTCTATCCGCCACCAATTTCTTCACTTTTCCTGTATGCATGTATACTCCTTATTAAAGCTGCTGCGTTTCTCACAATGTTATCATTTGTACCGCGAACTCTTTGCAGAGGCCGGCTGCCCCCTTTCTTTTTGATTACGCGCCCTGTAAAAAAATAAAATCCGGCAGGCGCTATGGTTGAGACCTGCCGGATTCAAACTCCACCATGAATATCCACATTGTTATTATACCGTTCCCGGAAGACTTGTCAAATGGTATTTCCGCTTAATGCTCTGCGGCCAGCGACCCGGCAATCGCCGGGTCTTCCAGCAGGCTGCCGTAATGAAAAACAGCATACGACAATCCTCTCTCCCGGCGGCAATAATCCAGTTCTTCGCTAAAAGTCAACGGCAGACCGACCAGCTTATAAGCGCCTATACCGATAGTGACCTTATCCCAGGAAGAGAATTTATCCTGCAGTTCAAGAATGCACTTCCTGAATTCCCGCGGATAAGGAGAATAATCCATCAGGGTCACGAAATCCACCGTCCCGCGGGATAACCAGGAAGGCCAATCCTGAAACGCCTCTTCGTAGGCGCGGCAGTAAGGTACACAGCCGGTGGCTGAGACCTTGATCCCAGGCCGGACTGAACGAATCCTCTTGACGAGGAGATCCAGCAGGTCTGTTACCTGGGCGCGTTTCCAGCCGCGCCACTGCCTGTTATCTTCCGTTATCCTCTCTATCCCGGTTTCTTTCTTGAAGCGCGCCTCGTTGTCCGGCGTATGCCCGTAGAAAGGCATGGAATCGGGATAACGTATGTAATCAAGTTGTATGCCGTCCAGTGCCGGATAATAACACGCCGCTTCTTCCACGATATCGCAAAGTTCTTCGCGCACCCGAGGGTCGCCCGGTTCCAGAAAATACTGGCCGTCTATCCGGTAGTCGCGCAGGCCCTTCTTGGGCAGAGTGTTCCTGGTCAGCACGCCAGTTCCGTATTTACGAAGAAGAAACGCATTTTCGTTACGGCTAAGGCTGAGCATATTCATCCATGCGTGCACCTCTATCCCTCTTTTGTGCGCCTCTTCTATGAGGAACGCGAGCGGATCGACTCCGGTTTTATCCAGACATTCATAATAAGGAGACGCATCGGCACAGCGGGAAGGAAACCACGCCAGGCCTGCCCGATAAACCTGCACGAAAAGAATGTTTATGCGCGCTTTCACCGCAAAGTCCAGCAGCCTTTCCATATCCGCCCGGCTTGAGAGCACAGGCGGATCCTGGATTACCGAAACGAAAAGGCCGCGGCGCGGCAGATCAGACGCGGAGGAAGACGCCGGAGAAAAAACGATTTGCAGAATAAGAAAACAACGGAATAATCTTAGCATACCCTCTTTGAACCCGGGGATTTCTGCGGTTTGATTAAAAAACAACATATTTCTCCGCTTGCTCCAGTATTTTTCCGCGTTTAACCGCGGTCGCAAGAGACCGCAGCCTTACGCCTTCCCGCCTCAACTGCATTATCCTTTCCACCGCCGTCAGCCCCAGTCCGGGCACACGCAGCAACCGCGACGCAGAGGCGCTGTTCACCTCCACCGGGAAGAATTCCGGATGTCTGCTCGCCCACACTGCTTTAGGATCGGCATCCAGAGAAAGATTACCCCCGGGGTCCAGCGGTATCTCGTCGGCGCGAAACCCGTATTTACGCATCAGCCAGTCAGCCTGGTAAAGCCGGTGCTCGCGCGTCAGCATTTCCGCGCTGCTGTATGAGGAGTTCTCCCCAGGCAAAGAAGGATCACCTTCTCCCCTCTGGTAAGCGCTGAAATAGACCCTCGACATCCCCAGGCTGTGGTATAGCCGGGAAGAACAACCGATAATCTCTCCGTCCGTCTCCCGGGAGACGCCCACCACGAATTGCGTGGTCTGTTTAATCCTGCACCCGCCGGAGCAGCTGCGCCTAAAACGACTGATGAATTCCAGCGGTCTGATTATATCCTTAACATAATCCTTGCCTTTGCCGAAATACTTGAAATTCCCTTCCCCGGCCGTCTCTATATTCAGAGAAACCGCGCTGGCCAAAGAAAGACTCTGCCTAATAGCGTTCTCCGAAGCCCCGGGGATTATCTTCAGATGTATGTATCCCCTGAAACGCTCCCTGCGCAATAAAAGAGCAACCCGATTGATATTCTCCATGCTGGCGTCCGGGCTGCCGCAGACCGCGCTGCTCAAAAAGAGACCGCTGACCTTCCCCGCTTTATAATACGAAAAAAACACACTGGCCGCCTCTTCCGGCGCCAGGGAACAACGCGCGGCCGGAGAACCGGCGCGCAGCGGACAGTATTTGCAGTCGTTAACGCATTGATTGGAAAGAAGCGTCTTGAAAAGAAAGGTCGTCCCCCCGCCGGGCAGCGTCACCGGATATATCCATTTGCCATCTTTGGAACGCCGGCGGTGCTCGTCCTCCCGGGTGGCGCAGGCGCAGGCAAGATCATACTGCGAATCGCGTGAAAGTATGCTCAATTTCTCCCCGGTATCAGGGATCTTCCTGATGAGAACCATGCGGCTGCCCCCTTTCTTGCGGCGGACGGGAAAACGCCCTTCCTTTTTAAAAAACAAAAACCTCCGCTTCTAAAAGCGAAGGTTTTATGGCGCCTTACGGCGCCGATGACGGGACTTCGCCACCCAAAGGCTCTGGTCCCGTTTTTTAAGGTCCCGGATTTATTCCTTCCAACGCGGGCCGCCGATTATTGAAACTCCCCGGGCTGACCCTTCGACGGGCTTCAGTAGTGAGCCTGCCAAACTACTCAGGACATGCGCCCGGAGTTTCTTTCTCGATTAACTCTTTATTATAGTTCCCAGCGGGCATTTGTCAATGCTTACCGCCGCGGTAAGCCGTCATATAACCGACGAATCTACGCACCTTATCAATTGCCGGATTCACCGGTTTCGCAAGGAATTTCCTGCCGCCGATCATATTATCGTTGCCGTCAACCTCCTCCTTTTCCACTATCGCCGTCAGAAAGACTATCGGGATATCCCTGGTCATGCTGTTCTCGGATAACTGCATGGCCACATCGGAACCGTCCGTTTCCGGCATTACGATATCCAGCAATATCACGTCCGGTTTGAATTGTATAGCTGAAGACAACCCCATTGCCCCCTGATTTTCCACCCGCACTACGTATTCCCGGTCTTCTCCAGGTTGAGTTTAACCAGTTGAGTAAAAGCCGTTTCATCGTAGATCAAAAACACTTTTTTGGGCACCTTGCCCTCCAGCGTTTTGATTAAACTGCCAGCACCATTTGAACTATTACACCGCGCGAACCGACCCTGTTGTTCAAGCTGATCCTGCCTCCGTGCATATCTATTATGTTGCGGACTATGGACAACCCCAGACCGCTGCCTCCTCTCCGGCGCTTGGTGGTAAAGAACGGATCGAAAACCTTCTCCAGATTTTCCTCCGGTATCCCCGGACCGTTATCTTCTATCTCCAGCACCGCCGCGCGGCTGTCCGGTCCCGCGTCTTCTCTCACTCCGGACGAGCTCCCGTAACCTCTTATAATCAATTCCCCGTATTCAGGCATGACATCTATGGCATTCATAAAAAGGTTAACCAGGACCTGCTCAAATTTATTCCTGTCTATCATGGCCGGGGGCATATCCGGCGCCAGATGTTTAGCGATCCGGATCTTTTTCCTGTCCAGCGCGTTCTTCACCAGCAGTAGGGCGCTGTCTATCACCGCCTCCAGCGGCTGAGACTCAATGCGCATCTCGGTCAGGCTGGAAAAATCCAGCAGTCCCTTTATTATCCTGTCCGCCCGGCCGACCGCCTCGCTTATAAAACCCAGCACCATACGGTTGTCTTCGTTATCAAGCGGTATATTACGGGAAAGATATTCAATGCCCTGCAGAATGACCGCCAGCGGGTTTTTTACCTCATGCGCGACTCCGCTGGCCAGCGTCCCAACGGTGTCCATCTTGGCCGCCTGGATAAGCTGGACCTGATAAACCTTAAGCTGGCGGTACGCCTCGGCAAGCTCTTCCTGCGCCTTCTTGCTCTCCGTGATGTCATGCAGGGTCTCGATCGCGACCACCACGCTCCCGGCCGTGTCGAGAATCGGGGCGGCGTCGAAAATAATGTACCTGTCCTTGCCGCCGAGATTTATATACCATCCCTCCGAGTGCAGCCCGCCTTCGACGAACTCGGAACGCGACTGCACAGGATAAAGCTTGGCCATGTCCGCGGCGCTACCGTCTATTATGATGTCCGCCACGCATGGCCGCGGCGATTTGTAGAAAGCCTTCCAATGCATATTGGTACCGAGAACTTCGGAGGCTTTAATCCCGGTAAGTTCTTCGCAAGCCCTGTTCCAGTAGATGACCTTATGCTCGGAGGTAATGACAAAGGTAGCCACGGCGGAATTCTGTATTATGGATTTTATGAATTCCTGGTTGCTGCGCAGTCCGTTTTCCGCCTGTTTGTATCCGGTAATATCCTTGACTATGCCGCTGAACCCGCAAAAACAGCCTTTATCGTCCGACACGGGAAGAGCGCTTATTTCAAGAAAAACCTGACTGCCGTCCTTGCGCCGGCCTTCGATTTCAAGACGGGAAAAAGCCTCCTTAGCGGACAGTTTTGCGGCAATCAAAACCGCGTGCTTCTCCTCCGGACCGAAAAACAGAAAATCCTTTACACTGCAGCCTATGATTTCCCGGGACTCTATCCCGAGTATATCGGACACCTCCCGGCTGACATAAATATACCTGCCTTCGCTGTCCGTCACCCAGACCAATATGCCGGAGATCTCCACCAACTGCCGGAAATCGCAGGCGGTAAAACAACCGGTTTTCTTTTCGCTATTATCCATTTTCTTCCAGCCTCAGAAAGTCCGCGCCGGCGCGTAATGTCCAGGCAGGCCCCGGACTCGACCGGCAAAATAAGGAGCGCCGCCTATTTCATGATCCCGCTCGAACAAACCGAAGCGAATTCTTTGGCGCTTTTGCGTATCCTTCTCTTCTGCGTCCTGTAATCCACGCCTATCAATCCGAACCTCGGACGAAACCCTTTATCCCATTCGAAATTATCCAGCAGCGACCAGTAGAGATATCCTTTAACGTTAACACCTCCGGAAACGGCGCGGTGAACGCTTTTCAGGTGCCCGCGGATGTATTCCCAGCGCAACGCGTCGTCGGAAGTGCAGATACCGTTTTCCGTGATGATCACGGGCAGGCGGTACCTTTTAATGTCCATAAGGATATCGCAAAGCCCTTTGGGATAGATATCCCATCCCAGGGAATTCTTTTTTACCGGATGATGGTTCTTTTTGCAGACGTCGAAAACGAAGTTGGCCGGACCGCTGCCAGCCAGGTGCACCAACTGGCGGGAATAATAATTAAGCCCGATGAAATCAAGCGTCTTTTCTCGCGCGGTCCTCTCCAGGAAAGCGAGATTATACCGCTTATGCCGGAAAGCGGCGGCAAGCCGGTTTTTGAAAAGAGGCTTGCAAGGCACGAAGGCCGTGACGTTCTGGGCTATACTCACCGCCGGCGGCGGCAGGTTTTGTTTTTCGTAAATGCGGTGAATGAGACGGTAAACGCGGATATGCGCCTCCGCCAGGTTCTCCTCGACCCGAACCGCCTTCAGATAAGACTGCGCCTGCGGCGGCCAGACCCCGAGGATGTAACCGTGCGAAATATAAACGGTAGGTTCGTTTATGGTTATCCAGTAATGGACGTGTTTCGCCAGTGTCCCTACGACCTCTTCGCAATACCTGAGGAAACGCTTAACCGAACTGCTTTCTTCCCAGCGGCCGGACCTGGAAAACCAGAGCGGGTTGGTAAAATGATGCAGGGTGACCACCGGCTCGATATCGCGCGCCCTCAAGGCAAGGATAACGTCAAGGTAATGTTTGAGCTCCTTGCGGGAGAACCTGCCTTCGCGCGGCTCTATACGGCTCCATTCCACGGAAAGGCGGTGCGCGTTATGACAGAGTCCGCGCGCCAGGTCGAAGTCCTGCTCATAGAGACGGTAGTGATCGCAGGCCGCTCCGGATTGCCGGTGTCCGGTCATTTTCTCCCATAGCCACCAGTCGGACGCGGAATTGCCTCCCTCCACCTGGTATGCGGAGGTCGCCGCGCCCCAGAGAAAACCGCGGGGGAATTTAATCATGCAGCGATTATAACATCATTAGACGGGAAAGACAAGAAGCACCGTGTGGCACTGGGAAAGATACCATAGATCCTTACTCCCTCATTCCCGAAATACACTCAACTCCCGATTTTTTGGGAGTAAGCGCGCCGCTTCCGGCAATAAGCGGTTTAATTAAGTATCGTGCCCCGAACTTGACTAAACAACCGGGCGACTGTAAAATGAAGCTCCCCGGGCGCATGTCCAGAGTAATTCGATAGGCTCAATACTGAAGCCCGTCGAAGGATCAAACCCGGGGTAATCCTTTTGATTGAGAGAATGCCTTACCTGATTAAATTGATAAAAAAGACCTTCAGAATGGCCCACCCGGATGAGCGCAGGGTGGTCATGGGCAATGTCGCCTCCCTCACCTCTCTGCAGGCTATCACCTACGTCCTCCCGGTGATAATAATGCCTTACCTTTTCCGGATAATAGGCCCGGGAAAATTCGGACTGATCGCTTTCGCCCAGGCCTTCGTGCAGTATTTCGCCATCGTCACCGATTACGGTTTCGGTATATCCGCGACAAAAGAGATATCCCTCTGCAGGGAAGAGCGCTGCAAGGTCTCCTGCATATTCTCCTCCGTGATAACGGTCAAGATACTACTGGCGGTTTTGAGTCTGCTGGTCCTGGGATTGCTCGTATATTTCGTGCCGAAATTCAGGCGCGACTGGCCGGTTTACCTGCTGAGCTTCGGTACGGTAGCGGGCAACACCCTTTTCCCGGTCTGGTTCTTCCAGGGGACAGAAAAAATGCGGCACATAGCCGACCTGAACATACTGGCGGGAGTTATATTGGCTCTGCTCATATTCACCTTCGTGAAGACGCCACAGGACTACCTGCTGGTGCCGCTGATAAATTCGGGGGTAATGATGATAACCGCTGTGCTGGGGCTTTACATAGTCTTCAGGAAATTCGGAGTTTCCTTCAAGTTCCCCGGGTACGCGGACATCCGCTCGCAGCTCCAAGCCGGATGGGACATTTTCATCTCCAATGTCGCCATAAACGCTTACACCACAACCAGGGTCTTCGCGGTCGGCCTGCTGACCAATAACACCGCCACAGGATTCTACTCGATGGCGGAGAAAATAGCTAATGCCGTGCAGACGTTCCCGCTCTACTCCTTCTCCCAGGCGATCTTCCCGCGCCTGAGCAGGATATTCCACAAAAACAGGATGAAGGCGTTCCTTTTGATGAAAAGGATACAGTTGGTCACCACGCTCATATCGTTGATCTGCCTGCCGCTGATATTCTTTTTCGCTCGTCCGCTGACGGAGATAGCCTGCGGCAGAGCGGACGACGAAACGGTATTGTCGCTGAGACTGCTTCTTATCGCCGTTTTCTTCGTGGCGGCCAACGCCTTCAGGATACAATTCCTGCTGGTCTGCGGCAGGACCGGTCTCTATTCGCGGATACACGTGACAACCGCGCTCTTCGGACTGCCGCTGATATTCCTGCTGATAAACGCCTTTTCCTACACCGGGGCCGCGCTGGCCACCGCTATCATAGAAATCGTGATCTTTGCGACGACATATTTTTACGTGGAAAGTCTAAATTTCCCCAAGACTGCTCCGGACGCCTGAGAAATACACTCCCTCCCGAACTTTTTCTTTATCCTGTCGACTGCCCTGTGCGCCTTTTCCCGTTTCTGCCCGCCTTCCGGCTCGAAAAGCAAAAGTTCATCCGCCTCCGAAAGGTTTGAGACCTTGACGCCCACGAGCCTGATTTTCTTCCCCCGGCAGGAAAATCCTCCGAATAAATATCTTGCCGCCCTGATCAAGTCTTCAGTGAAATTGGTCGGCTCGGTCAGAGTCTTGGAACGGGTATAAGTGAGAAACCCTTCCAGCCGTATCTTCAAAGTCACAGTCCTGCCTTTCACACCTTTTTCCCGCATTCTATCGGAGACAAGTTCGCAAAGCCGGAAAAGTTCGCCTTCCGCAATTTTCCTATCCCCGGTATCCTCTTCGAAAGTGCTTTCGTTACCGACAGACTTGGCCTCGCGTTCGGGGACAACCTCGCTGTCGTCCACCCCGCGTCCGGCCTCCCAGAACCAGACCCCGTTCCTTCCGAAAAGCCCGGTTAATTCCTGCCGCGTTTTGCGGCCGAGGTCGCCGATAGTACGGATACCCAGGGCGTTGAATGATAACCTGGTCTTTTCTCCTACTCCCCACAACAGCCCCACGTCCAGGGGATCGAGGAACTCGCGTAATCCGGAAGCCGTGACTTCCAGCAGCCCGTCTGGCTTGCAAAAATCCGAAGCTATCTTGGCAGCCATTTTATTCGGCGCAAGCCCCACTGAGGCGGTAAGACCGGTCTCCTCCTTTATCCGTTTTTTCATCGCCAAGCAGGCCAGATAAGGAGTGCTGTGCAGCTTATAGCTGGAACTTATGTCAAGGAACGCTTCGTCTATGCTTACCTGCTGCACCAGAGGGGAAAAAGAATTCAGAATGGAGAGCACTTTCTCCGAAACCAGGCTGTATTTCTCCATATCCACCGGAAGGAACACCGCGTGCGGGCATTTTCGATAGGCCTGCGAGATCGGCATAGCGGAATGCACGCCGTACCTGCGCGCCTCGTAGGAACAAGTCGATACCACGCCGCGGCCTCCGCCTCCCTTAGGGTCGGCGCCGACTACCACCGGCCTGCCGCAGTATTCCGGGTTGTCCCGTTGTTCCACCGCGGCGAAGAAGGCGTCCATATCCACATGCACTATGTAACGTTCTTTTTCTTCCTTCATCTTCACACAGGGTATTATTCCGAAAACTGTAGATAGCGGGCTATGGAGTGCCCTTCAGCACGTCCCTCGTTGCAATCAGATCAGCTCCCAGCCCCAGAAAGTTTTCCGCGATCACCTCTCCCGCGCGCACCGGCTTTTTCACCTTCAGCTTCCTGACCTCCGCCGCGGCCTCAAGCACCCTGGATTTCGCTATCGGCCGGTTTGTCTTAACGGAGACCATCTTTAACCGGAGCCCTTCCGCCGGTATAGTCGAGGTCAGCACGCGGGCCGGATTTTCTATCTCGCCGCGGGCATAATCTTCACCCCTGGGGCATTTATTGCCGTTAACCTTTACCATTCGGCCGTTCTCGATCTCAGTCTCCAACAAGCATCCTTGTGGACATTCTATGCAAACGAATTTCTTCAACATAAAACTTACCGTCCTTCGCCTTTCTGCCTCAAATATACCGCGGCCATGCGGCCGGCTTCAAGGCTGTCCGTAGAGACGGAGTCCGCCAGGTCGTACACTTTAAAGGCGTTGCCGCAGACGAATAACCCGGGAATTGAGGTTTCATTCAACCCTTCGGAAAGGGGAGAATTGGTTTTTTTATCCAGCGGCACCCCGGCCATTTCTATCAATTCGTTCTCCGGTATCAACCCCACGGATACCAGAAGGGTATCGCATTCCAGGGTGAACTCCGAACCCGGAACTTGCTCTATACGATCATCCACCCGCGCCACATCCACCGCCTCCACGCGATCCCTGCCGCGCACGCGAGAGATCTTGTGCCGCAGATAGAGAGGTATATCGAAATCATCAAGGCACTGCACGACGTTACGGGTAAGGCCCCGGCTTTGCTCCCTGATCTCAACGACACCTTTTACCCTCGCGCCTTCCAGGATAAAACGCCGCGCCATTATGAGACCGATATCGCCGGAACCCAGAATCACCGCCTCTTTTCCAGGAAGCAGACCCTCTATATTGATCAGCTTCTGCGCCAGACCGGCTGAAAAAATACCAGCCGGGCGAGTGCCGGCTATATGCACCATTTCCCTGGTTTTCTCCCGGCAGCCGGTGGCCATGATCAGGGCTTTTGCCTTCACCTTTTCCACCCTTCCCGGTTTCAGATAAGTCAGCGTCTTGTCCGGTGTGAGCCTGACCGCGAAAGATTTAAGGCTCACATCTATTCCCTTTATATCAGTTATCCTGCGCGCAAAACGCAGCGCGTATTCCGGACCGGTGAGCGACTCCTTGAAATAGTTCAACCCGAAACCGGCATGTATGCACTGGTTGAGTATGCCGCCGAGATACTGGTCGCGTTCCAGCAGCAGAATATCCCTGACACCGTGCTCATAGGCGGAAAGCGCCGCGGCCATTCCCGCCGGCCCGCCGCCGACTATCACCAGTTCGCGTTCAGACATCAGCCCTGTCCTTTTTTACCAGCTCCGACCCTTTTCCTCTCTTGCTCACCCCGGTAAGCGGGAGTTTGCGCTCTTGCGCGAGTATGCGCATGATCCTGGCGGTGCAGAAACTCCCGTGGCAGCGTCCGGCCTGCGCGCGCGTGCGGAATTTTATCCCGTCCATGGTGCAGGCGCCGCGTTTGACGGCATCCCTCACCTCTTTGGCCGAAACCATCTCGCAACGGCACACGATATCCCCGTAAGACGGGTCCTTCTTAACCAGACGTTCCGCCGCTTTAAACGTAAGAGAAAACAAATGCGGGATCTCCGACTGCCGCGGGCGAAAAAATAATTTCTTTTTCAAAACCAGCCCGCAATCTCTCAAAAGCCCCCTAACCATCAGCGCTGCTGCCGGCGCCGCGGTCAAGCCGGGCGACTGTATGCCTGCGACGGTAACCAGCCCCGGGACTTTCTCCTCTCGGCGGATGATGAAATCGTCTCCCGCAGCCGGACGCAGCCCGGCGAAATAGGCGATGATATCTTTTTCATCTATGGAAGGTACCAACCGGCGTGCCCCGTCTAGGGCCTCTTTAAGTCCGGCATCACTGGTGCCCAGGTCTTCCTTGTCGGCGGCATCTTGAGCCGTGGGGCCAATCATCGGGTTGCCGTCGGCGGTCTTGATCACCAGCACGCCTTTGGAAATCTTGTTGGGAAGAGGGAACAAAAGGTGCCTCGAGATATTCTCCAGCTTCTTGTCCAGGATGAACTCTTCGCCCTTGCGCGGGGTGATCCGAAAATCGTTTATCCCGCACATGGCGGCGACGTCGTCGGCAAAAAGGCCGGCGGCGTTGACCAGGAACCTGGAACGGAACTCGCCTTTTGCGGTAAGAACCGAGAACTCGCCGCCGGCGGTACCGACAGCCTTCACAGCGCAGCCGGTATGTATCTCAACCCCGTTCTTGAGCGCGTTCTCGCAGAGATCATAGACCAGCCGGTAAGGGCTGATGATACCGGCGGTGGGCGCGTAGAGAGCGGCAACCGCCTCCGGAGAGAGATTAGGCTCTTTTTCTACAAGCCGGCGTTTATTCAGGATACGAAGGCCCGGCACGCCGAGCATCTCGGCTTCGCGCTTCAACTCCCGCAGGCGCCCGGTCTCTTCCCCGTTGAAAGCGACGATCAATTCTCCGGTTTGTTTGAAATCCACTCCTAGTTCGCGCGCTATCTTTCTCACCAGGCGGTTCCCCTGCACGCAGAGCCGGCCCTTCAAAGAACAGTGAGAGTTCTGTGTGCCGGGATGAATTATCCCGGAATTGGATTTAGAAACGCCGAAAGCGTATTCCTCTTCTTTTTCCAGGACGGCGATACGAAGTTTATAGCGCGACAACTCCCTTGCGATCGCCGCGCCGGTCACCCCTGCTCCGATAATTATTACATCGTATGCCTTCATCTGGTGAGCGTTCTTCGCACCGCCTCAAGCCATCCCTTGTAGTAAGCCGCAGCCTCGCGCCTCTCCATACGCGGCCTGAATACCCTCTCCCTCTCCCAATGCCTTTCAATCTCAGCCGTGCTTTTCCAGTAGCCGCAGGCAAGTCCGGCCAGATAGGCGGCCCCCAGGGAAGTGCTTTCTATTACCTTAGGTCTGATCACCTCGATACCCAGTATGTCCGCCTGGAACTGGCAGAGAAAATCGTTGGCGGCAGCGCCGCCGTCCACCTTCAAACTCTTTACCTTAAATCCGGAGTCCTTCTGTATCGCCGAGAGGACATCTCTGCTCTGATAGCATATCGCCTCCAGCGCCGCCCTGGACAGATGCTGCGCCTTTGTGCCGCGGGTTATCCCGTAAACCGCGCCCCTGGCGTCGGGATCCCAGTAAGGGGCCCCCAGACCGGTCAGGGCCGGAACGAAATATACCCCCTGATTATCTTTCAGCGACCGCGCCATCCCTTCCGACTCAGATGAAGACTTCAACAGCTTCAAGCCGTCGCGCAGCCATTGTATCGCCGCTCCGGCGATAAAAACCGCTCCTTCCAGGGCGTAGACCGGGCCGCCGCCCTCCCCGCAGGCCAGGGTAGTGATCAACCCGTGTTTTGATACCGGCCTATTCTTGCCGGCGTTCAAAAGCATAAAACATCCGGTTCCATAAGTATTCTTGAGAGTTCCCGGACTGAAACACGCCTGCCCGAACAAAGCAGCCTGCTGGTCGCCGGCGATGCCGCAAACCGGTATGCCGGAGGCCAGCCTGCCGCGGCGGACAGTGCGCGCGAATTCACCGCTCGACCGCCTCACCTCCGGCAGGAGCGCGGGCGGTATGCCGAATTCCTTCAATATGTCGGCGTCCCATTTCATCTTTTCTATGTTAAAAAGCATGGTGCGCGAAGCGTTGGTGAAATCCGTGGCGTGCGCGCCTCCGGCGCTGAGTTTCCAAAGCACCCAGCTGTCGGTGGTGCCGAAAAACAGCCTTCCTTGCCTGGCTTTGGCCGAAGCACCGGGGACATTCTTCAGTATCCATTCGATCTTGCTGGCTGAGAAATAAGCGTCTATAGGCAGACCGGTCCTGCCGGAAAAGAATTGCGCGGCGCCTCCGCGCCTCTTCAACTCCCGACAGCGCCGCGCCGTGCGCCGGCACTGCCAAACTATGGCGTTATACACAGGCCTTCCGGTCTCCCTGTCCCAGACGACGGTGGTCTCGCGCTGATTGGTGATGCCGACTGCCGCGATCTCCGCGCCCGGCGCCTGTTTAAGAACCTTCTGTATGGAATTGTCCACGCTGCGCCAGATCTCCAGCGGGTCGTGTTCCACCCAGCCGGGGCGCGGGAAATACTGCCTGAACTCCTCGTAAGCCGAGGCTTTCCTGCGTCCGTTTTTATCGTATAATACCGCGCGGCTCCCGGTTGTCCCCTGGTCTACGGCCAGAACATACCTCATCTTATCCTCCCATTGAGCCAGTCCAGAATATCGTTAAACACCTCTTCCCTGCCCAGGTCTACGGAAAGGGAATGCAGCATCAGCGGATAAAAAATGATCCTCTTGTCCGGAATCCTCAAAGCGCGGAATATATTTCTAGTCCCTTCCGGGTCGACGAAATTGTCCAGGTCGAGCGGGACCTGAAAGAGAACCGGGCAGGAGAGTTTTCCACTGAGCGCGCCCGCGCGCACCTCGGCAAGCAGTATATTGGTCAAAAGCACCGGGGTGGCCACCTTGATCTCGCGCTTGTCGGACTCCATCACCTTCTGATAAGCGGAGTCGCGCGTGCACATCTGCGCGGTAAAAGGCAGGAGCATCTGTTTTCGCGGGGCGAACACACGGAAGAAAAACATCCTTAAGTAATCCGTGTATTTCACCTTCAACCTGTTCCTGAAAGACGGAGCCAGACAGATCAGCCCGTCGAACAGGCCGGGAGCCAGGCAGGCGGACGTAAAAGAAATCAGCCCGCCCATGCTTTCGCCGCAGAGGAATATCTTCTTCCCCGGGCAATCCTTGGCGATGATACCGCGCAAACTCTTTATGTCTTCGTAATAAACGCCGAAAGAATCGACGTGGCCTTTAAGTCCGGGCGTTTCTCCGAAACCACGCAGGTCTATGGCGTAAGAAGAGATACCCACTTTCAGCAAGAACTCAACGAGAAAACTCCATCTGCCGCCGTAAGATCCCAGCCCGTGTACCAGCAAAAGCGCCGCGCGCGGCTCCGCGGCCGCCCATCTGCGGTACACGATACCGGTATGCTCATCAAAAACGGTTTCGCTCATTTTTCTCCAGGTCTCCCGAGAAAACGGAAAAAATGCTTAAGGACACTATTTATCTTTTCGCGTTTTTCCTTTCATCTCCCGCTCTTCTTGTCTATCTCCTGCTTCTGACTTTTCCCCTCGTCCCCGCGCTCTTTCCCCGCTTCGGCCGCCATGTCCCGCGCGTGCTCCAGGGAAATGCGGCTTTCCTTTTCCCCGCTCATCATCTTGGCCATCTCGCGCACGCTGGCATCGCGGTCCAGCAGGCAGACCTCCGTAAATGTCCGTCCGCCGGCGACCTTCTTGGATACCTTAAAATGCCTGTTCGCGAAAGAGGCTATCTGCGGCAGGTGCGTGATTAATATGACCTGGCGGTCGGAAGAAAGCTCTTTTAATTTCCGTCCGGTAACCGTGCCCAGCCTCCCACCGATCTGCGCGTCTATCTCGTCGAAAATCAAGACCGGCACGGTGTCCACTTTTGTCAGGGCCTTTTTGAGCGCGAGCATCAGCCTGGCCGCCTCTCCGGAAGAGACTATCTCAGCCAGAGGTTTAAGCGCCTCACCCGTGTTGGGACTGATATAGAAAACAGCACTATCCGCTCCCTCGGCGTTCAAGGGCGCCGCCTCCAGCCGGCATTCAAAACGAGCGCCGGCTATTCCCAGTTCCGAAAGTTCTTTTTCGATCGTATCTTTCAGGAACTGAGCGGTTTTTTTTCGCAGGCGCGTGATCTTGGCGGCGACCGCGCGGAGTTCCTTTTCCAGTCTGTCGGACTCCGCCCGTAGTGAGGCGTCGTTATGCTCCAGGTCCGCCAGCAGGCCGTATTTCTCCTTCGCGGAACTATAAACTCTCTGCGCGTCATCGAATCCGGGGCCGTATTTTCTGAGGATGTCTTCGTATATATCGCAATTCCTGTTGATCCGGCCTGCCTCGTCGGGATCGAAAGAAAGACCGTCCTTATATTGAGCGAGCCGGCTGGAAAACTCCTCCGCCTCGTTCTGAAGGCGCTCAAGGGACCGCGCCAGTTCCTCCGTGGAGGCATCTATGCGGTTAAGGCGGCGCATGGGGACGAAAGCGCCGGAAAGTGTGCGGCCGACTCCGCCGTCGTCATTCTCGAAAAGCGCCAGTAAAGCGTTGACCTCCTCGAAAAGTTTCTCCGCGTTGTTAAGCTGGAGCTGTTTCCTGCGGGTCTCTTCGTAAACGGTCGGATCAAGAGGGACCTGCTCCAGCTCTTTTATCTGGTGGCCGAGGAAATCGAGGTCGCGCTCGCGGGACTGTCTGGCCAGCGCTATCTCTTCAAGCCCGGAAACTGTCTGCCTGTATCTGGAAAATATCTCCCGGTATTCATCCTTGAGTGAAGCGAAATCTATCAGCCGGTCCAGGATAGAAAGATGCGCGTCGGCGGAAAGTATCAATTGGTGGTCGTGCGCGCCGTGAAAATCCACCAGGTTGTTCCCGAGCGCTTTAAGCTGGGAAACGGTAACGGAGCGTCCGTTGATCTTCACCTTTTTACGGCCGTCGGAGGATTGCTCCCGGTATATAATCAACCGGGGATCTTCTTCCCCGAGGAGAAATTCGGCCACAAGAGGATTGCCCCTCAATTCCGGGGACACGATATCGAAAACCGCCTCTACCGCGCAGGGGAACGCGGTATCGCGTATCTGCGACTGACCGAGCGTCTCCCCCAAGGCGAAACGCAAAGCGTCTATAATTATGGATTTCCCGGCGCCGGTCTCTCCGGTGAGAATGTTCAAGGCCGCGCCGAACTCGAGAGAGAGCTCGTCGATCAGACCGAAATTGCGGATATTCATCTGCGTGATCATCTGCCTGTTACCCTCGAAATATTCCTAAACGCCCGGAACACCCAATTATACGACGTTAAGGAGACCGGAACAACCCTTTTCGCGTCTTAGAACCTCGCCAGCAATGTCGTCAGACAGCCACGCCGGACGGTTCCGCTGCCGGTAAAATCCACATCCTGGCCGGAAGAATCCAGGCGTTCAAACTTACGCCCTGCGGAACCGGCTTTGAACATCTCCGTCAGAGCGCTCTTCGTCATCCCGCTTAGATTGGTGGATACGAACAAGCAGCCGCCCGGCTCAAGGATCTCTATCGCCGAAGCAACAAGCCCGGGCATGTCTTTCCTTACGCTGAAGACACCGCCTTCATGGCGGGCGAAAGAAGGAGGATCGAGGATTATCAGTCCAAAACTATTCCTTCTGCCCGGAGCCCGCTTCAGGTATTCGGCGGCGTCCGCGCGGATCATCTCATTGCGAGACGGCTCCAACCCGTTTAATCTATAATTCGCTCTACCTCGTTCAAGCGATTTCCTGCTTACGTCAACGTTAACCGCGGCCAGGGCCCCCCTGGCGCGGCAGTAAACGCCGAACGAACAGGTGTAAGCGAAACAATTCAGCACCCGCCTGCCGGCGGCGTATCCGGAAACTATATCCCTGTTGCGGCGCATGTCAAGGAAAAGGCCGCAGTTGAGCGCGTCATCAAGGTCAACCGAGAAATTGAGCCCGTTCTCCCGAACCACTGTGGCCGCCGGAGCCTCGTTCAGCCAAAGCAGTTTCCCGAAATCTTCCGGAGAAACCTGTCCGCACCTATCCTTGACGATAAAATACAGCGCGCCGAAATGTTCTTTAAGAAAAGCTGTCAGGATATCACCCTTATATAGCCAGCGCCTGTCGAAAACCTGCGCGCTGAAGTGCCGGCCGTAACGTTCGATCACGAGGCCGTCCATCCCGTCACCAGCTCCGTCCACAAGGCGGAAGGCGTCGGTAGCGCGGGCCAGTGTTTCCCGTCTACGCGCGGCGGATTCCAGCAATCGCAAAATAGTGCTATCGGACATTTTATCGCGGAAGAAACGCCCTTTATTGATTTTTAATTTTTAAAGCGGCGAGCAGTTCGCTGTTGGAAGGGTATTTGCCCAGCATCTCCACAAGTTCCCTGCCGCTTTCCAGCGGATCACGCTCGAGCAGAAGACGCCGCAGCTTATCCGAAGAGTCCAGTTCTTCGGGAGAAAGCAAAAGTTCTTTTTTACGGGTGTTGCTGGCGGCGATGTCTATCGCCGGGAAGATACGGTGGTTGGCGATATCCCGGGAAAGAACTATCTCCATGTTACCGGTCCCCTTGAATTCTTCGAATATCACCTGATCCATACGGCTTCCGGTATCGACCAGGATGGTCGCCATTATGGAAAGCGACCCTCCGTTCTCGATCTTGCGCGCGGCCCCGAATATGCGCCGCGGGACCTCCAGCGCCCTGGCGTCCACCCCTCCGGAGAGTGTCCTGCCGCTGGAGACGCTGCCGGCGTTGTGCACGCGCGCCAGCCTGGTCAGGGAATCTATCACAACCATAATGTCGGCGCCTTCGGCCGCTTGAGCGAACACTTTCTTCATCAACTCGTCCGCCGTACGCAGATGGTTGTCGTAAGTCTGGTCGGAAGAAGAGGCGTGCACCTCCGCGGTGACGTTGCGCCTGATATCCGTGACTTCCTCCGGGCGTTCGTCTATAAGCAAGCAGTAAAGCTTCATCTCCGGGCAGCTCTGCGCCACCGCGCGGCAGATATGTTTCAAAAAGGTGGTCTTGCCGGAACCTGGCGGGGCGACTATCAACCCGCGCTGTCCCATACCTATGGGACACACCAAATCCATCGCCCGCATGGTAAATTCACTGCTGCCGTTCTCCAGGCGTATGCGCGGGGAGGGATCGACGGCTGTCCCGGAAAAGAATTTCCGCTCATTTTCATCAGCCTGGCGCGGAGCGGCTGACGAAATGAATCTGCGCGGCTGGGCAGGCTGACCGTTACGACGATAATTGTTATTAGATGGATAACTCAAATTTGTGATATTAACGGTACTGCGGAAATGTGTTTACGCAGGTAATTTTAATGTTATTGCTTTATTATATACATATTTGGACTTTTGACAAATTGTTTTTATGAGCCGGCCCGGCTGCGGCCGGCATACTTCTTCCTAAGCCGGAATATATCCGCCAGCAAACGCAGCGAATCAGCAAAAAGATCGACTTTGGAGCCTCCGATATGCTCCCAGGAAACAGGCCCTTCTTTGATCCTGTAGCCGGCATATTGCGCCTTCAGGAGTATCTCGATATCGAAAGCGTATCCGCAAAGGCAGCCGTTCCCGAATAAAGGACCGACCGCGGCGGCGCGAAACATCTTGAAACCGCACTGCGTGTCCCGCACTTTTAAGGGCAGCACGGCATGCAGGATAAGATTAAAAACCCATCCCATCGCTTTTCTGTACCATTTCGCCTTAAGGCGGCATCCCCGGCCTGTCAGCACCCGAGAGCCGGCGAAAACATAGTAACCGCCCTCAGAGATATAATGCAGGTTCCTGCCGATCTCTTCAGGAGCGACCGAGCCGTCCGCGTCCAGGAATAGACGGACTTCTCCTGCGGCCTCAAGCAGCCCCCTGGCCACAGCGTATCCCTTGCCTGTGTTTTTCTCCAGGCGGATAACGCGCGCCCCAGGGCAGGCGGCGGCTACTCCGGCCGTATTATCGCTGCTGCCGTCATCCACCACGATTATCTCGAAGCGCAGGCCGGCGCCGGCGGAAGCGCAATATGAAGATAACCGCCGAAGATAAGGCGGTATCCGCAGTTCTTCGTTATAAGCAGGTATAATTATGGAAATCAGCTTCGTGTCCGTCAGAAAGCCCCCTTTACGTATTCAACCGCGTAGATATTATCCCTAAAGAACCTGCTTTTAAGCCGCAGACCGGGTTCTTTAACCTCCGACCGCATGAACGGCTCGTCCATCAAAGCAGGATCTGCGTGATGAAGATGTCTGACCACGAAAACATTGTCCGCCGGACCCACGCCAGCCTCCAGCGCCGCCATGAACTGCTCCGCGTTCAAGACCGGGAACAACAGGATATCGTCGTCCAGGTAAAACGACTGCGGCATGGTTACCGTCCTGAAGTTATATACTATCACCGCGGCCGTCTTCCCTTTAGACTCGCCGTTAATCCATTCCGACAGCGTCCGGGGCGCCGGACCTATTTGCCTGCCGGCCGTCAATAAAGAGGAAAGAAGCATCAAGGCAAGCAGACAATAAACGGCGGGCCTTTTTTCCCGGAAAAGACGGCTGAAAGAATATCCGGCAAGCGGAATCATACCCAGCAAAGGAAAAATCCAGAAACGCTCCTGCCTGAGCATCAACCCGCCCTGCAGGAGATCTAACGCCAGCATTGCCAGCAAGGGTATGAATAATACGCAGACGCAGAAAAATAACTGCCGGGGACATTCCTTCAAAAGCCTTTTCCCGGCGTAAAACATCAATAGTAAAAAAAACAGCGAACCAGCGGCTGAGAGAACGGAAGAAGAGGGGAAGATGAAAAGAAGCCTGCCCATCCCGCTAAAAAAACCGGCTATCTTATCGATTACGCCCGGATAAGCGAAGATCCATTCCACCAGGTCGAAACGGTAGCCGCGGCCCATCATAAAAAGACCCCAGGGAAGCAACCACAACAAAGAAAAAAGTAACGCCGCGTAGAACCTGTCCAGCAGGCGGCTATTCCTTCTGTAAAGCAAGGTAAAATAAACAAAAAATGCGAAGGCCGGAAACCCGAAAAAATAATGCGCGTAAATACCCAGGCAGTTGAAGACGGCAAAGAACAAGGCGTCCGGTAGTTTGCCGCGTTTCTCGAACCGCGCCAGAAAGAGCCAGGCGAGCAACCCCAGCGCAAGGACCAGACTGTAAGAGCGCGCTTCCTGGGAATAACGCACCGCCAGCGCGGAGACGCTCAAGAAGGCGGCCGCGAAGATCCCGGCCCGCTCATCAAAAAGCTCCTTTGCCAGGAGATACGCCAGATACACGGACAGAAGCCCCATCAACAGCGAAAAAGCCCTGACCGCCGCCAGGCTGTCCGAAAAAAGCCGCATCAAAAAAAACATAAGCCAAAGATACAACGGTGGATGCGGGTCAAGCCGCGCCAGACTGCCGGTATACTCTCCCAAAGAAAGCGCGCGGTCCGCCCTGAAGAAACGTTTAAGGTCCTTTGCCGTACAATGGAAACCATTGCCTGCCGCCGATGCCTTTTCGGTAAAAGCCTTGACATCCATACCGTGCCCGGAGGCAAGAAAAAGGCTTATGGATTCGTCCGTCCCCAGGGAACGTTCAAAGAAACCATACAGCCGCAATGCTAACCCGACCGACAGTATAAGCAAAAAAGAAAACAGAGTAGTCCGCTTCATAATCATATAATTCGTCTATCGCTTATCGGTATCAGTACTTTGTTAAAATTTATTTCTTTGTGTTTACTTTCCAAAAACCATCTTATTGTAACACATTGTCATTGGAAGCGTTGTGCGTATTTCAATGCGTTGATTATCTTTGATTTCATGTTAGTTCAACGCATCTTCTCGAAGATAAAACCATTAAATTGAGCCGTTTTTTAACAAAGTACTGTCGGTATTTAAAAATCGAAAACCGAAATTTGACCGTAATCGAAATGTTTCTTTTCTCTACCTTTCGATTCTCGATTTTCGATTGCTCTGTGCGCTGTAAAAAACTTATAAAACAGCGCACTCATTCCCCCCTCCATCCTCCCCATCGAGGGGAAGAAAGATTGGTTGGGGTCTGTTGCTTACCGTAGCCGTTATCGAATTAAGTATCGTGTCCCCGGAATTGGGTTCACACAAGGGCAAGGTGTTATTCATAATTCTATGAGATTATATTCCGAATTACCCAGTCCGTTCTCCGCGGCAAACTCTAACATCCGCGAAGCCAATTCCCCGCGTCTGCCCGTTAACGCCGCTTTCTTGTGCGCGGCGATCTGGTCCAGCGTCGCCCTGTCCACGCTCACGATGTCCCGAGAAGCCAAAATACCGATGTCTCCGGCTAACATAACGTCGTCCTTATCGGAGATACAGTCACAGTCCCTGGTGACACCGAAAGCGAAATTGATAAAGAAAACGTTCTTGAAACGGGAAAGGATGAATTTCGCCACGTGCACCATGCGCCTGCAGAGAACTAACGGCTCCTCCTCCCAGTTGATGAAAATTGCGCCGAATTTGCAAGCGCAGAGACATTCGCCACAGCCAAGACAGCGCTCCTTATCGATGAAGGCTTTTCCTCCCCTGAAAGATACCGCCCCCGCCGGACATATCCTTTCACAGCACCCGCAGCCGGTGCATTTTTTTGCTACCGCCGCCGGTTTAAGAGAAGAATGCTGCACCTGCTTGGTAGGCCGGCAAACCATCCCCATCGCCACATTCTTCAACGCGCCGGCGTACTGGGTAACGACGTGCCCGGTAGGATGAGAAAGAACCAGCAGGCTGTCCAGCATCCCGACGAAAGACGGGACCTTTATTTGTTTTATCTCCGGAGAACCGATAGAATACTCCCGGCCGTCCTGCCCCAGCACTCCATCGGCGACGATGAATGGGGCCCCGGTCCTGTCATGGCCGAAACCTTTGCTTTGCGCCAGGTTCATATGGTCCACCGCGTTCTGTCTCTGCCCATTGTAAATCACGGAGGTATCGAAGAGGAACGGCCTGGTCTTCTTTCCCTTCAGCCAGCCGGCCGCCTGTTTCACAAGTTCGGGATCGAGATGATAGGCCGACATATAATCGCCCACCGTGAGCTTAACCGGAACCATCTCGTTTTGGGAGTAAACTACGAAAGGATCCACGGCCTTCAGTAGCCTCTTCAACGCTACCACACGCATTTCAATATCGGTGGAATCCAGCCTGACAAAATAGACGTCGCTTTTCATAATTCTCTCCGGGTGGAATATCCCCGGTTCTACGCGCAGGACTATTCGCGCAATACGCCGCAAAAACAAAAAAAGCATCCTCGCGCGGGAACAAACGGCGCTTAGAA
Organism: Candidatus Omnitrophota bacterium; assembly: GCA_011620275.1. Classification (GTDB taxonomy): domain Bacteria; phylum Omnitrophota; class Gorgyraeia; order Gygaellales; family Profunditerraquicolaceae; genus Undivivens. The sequence goes on along the minus strand of WOZK01000010.1, from coordinate 12,238 downwards.
AACGGGCGAGCACCGGTTCGGATTTTATTATAGGCTTTTATGGGAGAAGGACAAGAAAAAAACAGACTGCCGCCCGCGGAAGGAACAGGGGGGTGGGATTCTAAGTGCGCGCCGGGCTGGGCGCGCCTGCTTTATACGGAAAAGGCGTCCCTTAAGAGACGCCTTTAGCCGGCTACTCCGCTGCGCGCGCTTCGCTGCCCGCACTGGCACCGGATACAACGTTCAAATCGCGCTCTCGCCTTTCTCCTCGGTGCGTATCCTGACCGCGTCTTCGACGGGACAGACGAATATTTTTCCGTCGCCGATCTCTCCGGTCCTGGCTATACCGGTAATCAATTTCAGGATACTATCCACTTGCGAGTCCTTAAGCACTATCTCTATCTTCACCTTGGGAATGAAATTGAGCTTGAATTCCCTGCCCCTGAACTGCTCTGTTATCCCTTTCTGGCGGCCGTGCCCTTCGATATGAGTTACCATCATACCCGGACAGCCGTATTTTTCAAGGGCCTCCGTCATCTCATCCAGCTTCTCTACTCTTATTACAGCTTCTATTTTCTTCATCTTGTCATATCCTCCTTATGGAGTCCCCCTGCCCGCGCCCGGAACCGGACGCTGACGGAGGGCGCGAATAACATTTTAGTTGTTGAAGGTGTAAAAATTCGGGTATGCAGGCGTACCGTGTTCCTGCAGATCAAGGCCTTTAATCTCCTCATGAGGAGATACCCTGATCCCGAAGTATTTATCCATAAGTTTGAACACTATGAAACCGAGGCCGAACGCCCAGCAGGCGCAGACCGCCGCCCCTATCGCCTGGGCGGCCAATTGTCCGGCGCCGCCGCCGTAGAAAAGCCCTTTGACCAGAGGCGCTTCGCTGGTGCAGAGGCCGTAAGTGCCGTCGGCGAAGAGGCCGACGCTCAAAAGCCCCCAGATGCCGTTTATACCGTGAACGCTCACCGCGCCTACCGGGTCATCAACTCCAACGTTCTCCCAGAAATAAATGCTCAATACAACGAGCAATCCGGCTACCGCCCCGATGACCACGGCCGCCCATGCCTCGATCCAGGCGCAGGGAGCAGTTACCGCCACCAGACCGGCGAGACAGCCGTTTAACATCATACCGACGTCCCATTTCTTGGTCTTGGCGAAAACCAGCAATATCGCCACCGCCGCGCCCGCGGCCGCGGCCAGGTTGGTATTCACCGCGATCACCGCTATCCTCAACTGGTGCGCCGAGAAAGTCGAACCGGGGTTAAAACCGAACCACCCGAACCAGAGAATGAAAGTCCCCAGCGTGGCCAGGACAATGCTGTGCCCGGGGATCGCTTTAGGCTTGCCGTCCTTACCGAACTTGCCGAAACGCGGGCCAAGCACTATTGTACCGGCCAATCCCACGAAACCGCCTATGGTATGCACCACGCCTGAACCGGCGAAATCAACGTGCCCGGCTCCGAAAGGAAGCTTGGAAAGCCAGCCGCCTCCCCAGACCCAATGCCCGTATATAGGATAGATAATAGCGGTGACCGCGAGGCTGTAAAGGAAATAAGCTTTGAATTTGAGCCTTTCCGCGACCGCCCCAGAGACGATAGTAGCGGCTGTGCCGGCAAAAACCAACTGCCAGAAAAACAACAGGTACCTGCCAACGTCATAGTTGTCTCCACGCAGGAACCAGCCCGATATACCTATCAATCCTTTAAAATCCGTCCCCATCATAAAAGCGAAACCGAAAACCATGAAGACCAAAGACGCCACCACGAAATCTATGGTGTTCTTGGCCATCAGGTTGGTGGCATTCTTGGCGCGGCAAAAACCCGTTTCCACCATGGCAAATCCCGCCTGCATGAAAAAAACAAGGAAACCGCAAATAAGCACCCAGACATAATCGATCGGCGCGGAAGCATTGGCTGCCAGAGTGGCCGCCCCGGCCGGGTCCTGGGCGAAACACAAAGCAGTCTCCCCCAGCATTGCCGCCAACAGCAGTAAAACGATTTTACGCATACTCCCTCCTTTTTAAATAAAAAAACGCCTTTATAATCCATCCTGGATTAAAAAGACGCCCGCGTCTGTAAAAAAACGGCGTTCTGTCTGCAGAACGCCTATGTTTGATTCCTACACGCCGATGTGCCTTACACTATTACAAGTAAGAAAAACGCCGTTTTGGTAACTATTTTTTCGCGATTTCCCGGTTACGCCCGCGCCTCCTCCTGCTGCGTTTTATGAAAGCGCTGCTGCTATACGATATTTATCCGTAGGCCGCCTGACTCCACGCTATCACCCCGGCGCAGTTTGCGGCGGACGCGCGTTTCCGTTTCTCCGTTGACCTTCACCGAGCCGGAGCGAATAGACTGTCCGGCCTCGCCGCCGCTTGAGGCGATACCGGCGTTCTTCAAAAGATTGTCCAGTTCGATATATTCTCCCTTAAGCTCGAGATACACCGGACCTCCCATTGCCGTCATAGATTACACCCTGAAAGAAGCTCTCTTGCCCCATTTTTATCCTGAACATAGACCTCCGGGACAAACTCCATCGAATTCGGGACAAGACCGGTTATCACCTTTTTCAGTCTCTCCTGTTGAGCCGCGTTCCCGGGGTCGAATACCGGATTCTGGCTGATGTCGTTCAGCAGGAGTATAACCGGCTCTCGGGGGAATATATAATCTTTTAAAAGCTGCTTAATGAGCAGGTCCAAATACTGTGGTTTATCCTTGAACACGTTGACCGTGCTTTTGAAGGTAATCTTTCCCCAGTCGTAGTCGGCGGTTTTTCGCAGCAACGCGTAAAGCGAGGAATATTTAACCATCTTCATCTCTCCGGGAGACATCTTCCGGGCGATGTTAACGATCACAGCCGAGAGCTCGGCTTGATTAAAAGTCTTTATTTCCTTATGTATATCTATGGTAAGCAGGTCGAAGATATATATGCCTCGGGCCGAGGAAGCGGCGTTTGCCGTGCCGCGCTTCACGAAATCCTCTATCGCATCCCAGAGAATCTTTTCATCCCCGCGGATGAAATTCAGCGAAAGGATACTGCAAGGCTGTCCTTCGTGAAGGGCTTTGTAAAGGCGGACCTTGTCCTCATTGTGGCCGGCGTAAGATATCTCTTCGAAATGCGGCATATGCCGCAAAAGGTTGGAGTCCTGGAAACCGTAAGAGATAAGATTCATGCCGGGTCAATGTTTGCCTACGCGGGATACTTTCTTCTTTTTCTTCTTAAGCCCGGCCTGAAGGCAAAGATGCCTGGCGAACGGCGAGAGTTTCTTGTTCTCATAAGGGAATTCTTTGCAGTGGGAAGGCTTGAATTTGTAATCTATCATATGAATGGAGCACAACCCTCTCGGGGTAAGGAAGGTACACGGGCTGTTGCCATAACTCGTCCCCACTCTGTACCCGGAAGGAAAATCCTTATCCACTTCGAGATGGTAAAACTCGCCTTCCAGCCCCAGGGCGGCAATCCTTTTCGCTTCTTCCAGGTCAACCCAGGCCCCGAAGCTGCAGCAGGCGCTCGGTTTACTGCATTTATCGCAATTTATCTTTCTCATAACGCGCTCCGTCCGCAAGAATTACCGGCGCCGGATACCGTACGAACAATCCAAATTCTTCCTTCCGATAGCCGCCTGTCTCCGGATAATCCAGGGGATATTTTACATCTTCGCGCGGCGAAGTCAACACTAATGAAACTCCCGGGCTGGGCCGGCCGCGGGAAATATGGTTTATGCCTGCTATCCATCTTCTTCTTTTTCCTTTGTATACTTCCGTATCGCTTGCAACAGGGCCTAAATATCCACGGGTTTTGCGAAGGACTCCTGTATCCCCATTACATAAGCCTTCTTCTTGTCGATATCCTTATTCAAACCGTTCACTACGATGATCGGCGTGCTTTGGCCGACGGGATCCTTGTCCAACATTTCGCAGGCACCCCACCCGCCTAACAGTCTGCTAAAAACCCTGATTTGTCATCCTGAGCACAGCGAAGAATCTCATCTCGCGATGAGATTCTTCGGCCTGCGGCCTCAGAATGACTACGTGTGGAACTTTTTCAGCAGACTGCTAATTCCGACATCAGCAGATCCAGGATTATTATGTCGGGCAGGAAACGATGGACCTCGGGAATGATCTCCTTGGCGTTCAATATAAAGCCAGCACCTGATAACCTTCGCTTTCAAGGGGGTGCTTTAAACAGATCAACGGCATTTATCCCGTCATTCAATGATCATAACCCTATGTTTGCCATCCGCTTTCTCCGAAGCTAAGGCCGAAACAGCTATGTTATATGGTTCATTCATTGCGTACCGTAGTAAAGTTTAAAGTAATAGCTACTTTTGTAACTGTCACTTTGCCTCAAACACCGTTATGGTAAATTCAAGTGGTATCAGGCCCATAGTTTCCTGTGTCTGGCGCACAGCTCCGACCTTAACCCGGCTTGAGTCGAATCCTCCGGAGATGATAAAATCATATACTGCCCGGGCCCGCTGATCAGCCAATATTTCAAGCGCGGCATTGTCATTTTTTCCCCGCTCTATGATCAGACGTTTCATCTCCTGCTGCATCGCAAGCTCATCGATCTTTTTGCCGACAGTGAACTTTTTGGCCAGTTTCCAGAAATCCAAGATCCCGAAATCCAGAACATATATATCTTTAATGATTTTCCAATCGCTGCGGCTGCTTTCCTTCTGCCTGCCGGAAAATTCGGTTGTGTAAGCCTCGGCTCTGATCGCGGCCCAGTCTGTTTTGGGATCATAACTTCCGTTGATCTCCAGGAAAAGTTTAGGCCGCTCTTTTATCACCTGCAGCAGAAGCGTGAGTTTCTCTTTGGTTTTGTCGGTCAACTCCGCCTTGCCGGGCTCAAAAGAGACCGAGCTCATCTCCTCGGCCCCGCTTTCAATACCCGTCATGGACAACAGCGACAAGAACGGCGAAGTTACCAGCTTCATAAAGAAATTCGTGACGACTTGCCCGACAAGATGCCAGTATTCGAATTGAGGATCGCTCATATCGCCTTTAACCGGGAGAGAGATCGAAATGCGGCCTTGCGGGTCCTCAAGAAGAGCTATGGCCAAGCCAAAGGGCAGGTTCAATGCGTCTTTACTCTCCACCTTCTCGCCGAAATCGAAGTTCTGAATGAGCAGCTTATGCCAGGCATTAAGCTTGTTATCCGATATCTTGTAATCCATTTTCAGGCCCATTCTGCCGCTTTTTACGCCATGACCGGCGTATTTACCCACATAGGGCGTCAATACGTCAAGATGATACCCATCCATTGAAAAGGTCGAATTCAATTCTATGGGCTGCACAAAAGGTTTGAATTCGGCTTCGGCGTTGATCACTCCTTTATCGTCTATCTTGACGGAGAATACCGCGGTTGTGGTATCCTCCGGTTTACTTGAAATACCGCATATGGTAAGCGTTAGATCGTTAAACGTGCTGCTGAATTGCGGAGTTAAGGTCCGGTCGGTGAAAGTCACAGTGCCGCCGGTCAGCTTGATACTGTCGATCCTGATATTCGGTAATACGGGCGCTAAAAGTGCTTTTTCCCGCGGAGCCTGTCCTTCCTGCTTGTTTATAGCCGGCTTTTTCTCTACCGCCGCGGCATAGCTGGAGGCCGGCAGCAGATTCATCAGGTTTATCTTGTTGCCCGGCAATAGCTCTACATTGACGACCAACCCGGACAAACCGATGGACTCGATCCGGTACTCTTTCTTGCATAATCCCAGGAAACTAAAATCAACCCAAAATTTGTCGAAACCTGTCAGAGTGCCTTTTTTATCCGGGGTCAGGATCTTGAACTTGTCCACGCTTAACCGCAGCAAGAAAGGATTCACCCAGACCGAACGCACCTTGACCGGATGAGACAGAATCTTTGAACCCTGGCTTCGGATAAACCACGGAGCGCCCAGCGGAATAACTATGTAGATGACAAAGAAGAAAAAAAGCAGGATACCGATAAGGATTCTAAGCGCTATGCGTCCTATCCTTGTGAACGGTATTTTCATTTTGTCCTCCCGCTTTGCGGATAACCACTCTTCTTTTCGCTATATCTCTTTCAAAGGAAGGTTCGCCGGAGACCCCTCGATCAACTTTTCAAAACTACGCAAACTCTCCCTGATTCTCTCCAACTCTTTTGTCTTTGTGACCGGCAGCGCGTCGCTCCCGCGGTTATCCAGCTTATCCGTGACGTATTTGATAGTGAGCAGTCCGGTATCGACAGCCGGCTGGTAGGCCGGGGCGCACTGTTCATCATCCCTGACCGTCGAAAGGATCCCCACTTCGTTCAATTCAAAGATGATATCCCGCACTAAACGTATAGGCACGCCCAGCTCGTGCGATATCTTCTGCGCGGTAAAGGGTTTGTTTGCTCCGGAGAAATTCTTTACCGCGAGGTTCACCAGCCTTAAACTCAACATCCTCTTAAAGGTATGGCTGGCGTTTAAACAATCAGGCTCGAATTCATAAGTATCCACGTTCTGGTGCGCGAAAGAGATCTCCGCCCCTAAAAGCACAATCCGCCAACTTAACTGCAACCATAATAAGAATAAAGGCAAAGCGGCAAAACTACCGTAAATGGCGTTGTATTGCATCACCCCCACCTGAAAACGCAGGTATATCCACTGGGATACCTGATAGAGCGTACCGGCGGTTATGCCGCCGAGGACGGCGGAAGAAACGTTGACTTTGGTGTTGGGTATAAAAATATAAATGAATATAAACAGGAACCAAATCATTATATAAGGCAGCACCCCTATCAACGGGCTGAGCGCGCCCAAAAGAGCGACCCTTTCGGTGATCATCTTTGCCTGCGCTGTAATGTAGATAGTCGCGCTGCCGCTGGCGATGAGCAGAATCGGGCAGATCAGCATCACCGAGAGATAATCGGTAAATCTGCGGCTGATACTGCGCATGCGTTTTATCCCCCAGATATCGTTGAATGAGCTTTCGATATTGCCCAGCACTTTGATTACCGTCCAGAATAGAAGCACTACGCCGACGCCGGCGACAAGGCCCCCCTTGGTATTCTCAAGAAGCTTATGCGAGAACGTGATGATGTTCGTCATGACTTCATTCTGCACCGGGAACTTGGCCAACAGTTGTTTCTCCATTATCTTCTCCAGGCCGAAACCTTTCGCGATACCGAAGACCATGGCGAATACCGGCACTATCGAAAGCAGGCTAAAGAACGTCAATGCCGAGGCGCGCAAAGAACACTTATCTTCGTTGAAACCGCGCAGGGCCAGCAGGACGATCCTTAGATTACGAATTAAAAAAGACCTCTTACGCGGCATATCGTTCAGACGTATCCGCCAGATGTCCCTCTGGATAAAATCAATTACCTTCTTTGTCATTTTTTCGTTCCCCCTCTCTATTCCGGGGACACAATACTTATCTCGGAAGCCACTCCGCATTATTATGCCCATCTTCATTCAATTATATGGCGTTAAAACATATGAAACAAGGAGAATCATAAGAACCGGCGCTTAAAACGCGGAGTATTGAGTTATGATATGGGGTGAATGCAACTGACGAAATAGAAAGATCGCGGAGAACGAACGATAAAAATGCCTGTAATGCGCAGCGGCGAGAAGCTTAAGGGGACAGCCACTTCTGTGGCTGTCCCCTTAGCCCTGCAGCGTTTCTTGGACACTTAAATATTCTGCTTTCTGGCCTACCAGACGATATACTACGGCGCCGATTAAAGCTCCGGCTATCGGAGCCTCCCAGAATAACCAAAGTTGCGCGATCGCCCAATCTCCGACAAACAACGCTAAGCCGGTACTGCGCGCCGGGTTTACCGATGTATTTGTACCAGGTATACTGATCAAATGAATCAAAGTCAAACATAGACCGATGGCGATCGGAGCAAAACCCTGCGGCGCCCTTTTATCCGTAGCGCCCATAATGATGAACAAAAAAACCATGGTCATAACTATTTCCGTAACCAATGCCGCCAGAAATGAATACCCACCCGGAGAATGCATTCCATATCCATTAGAAGCAAAACCGGAAGCGAGACTAAAACCGGCTTTTCCGGTAGCGATAACATAAAGAGCGCCTCCGGCGGCACCTCATTACCATAGAAACAATATCAGAATGAAGCTCCCCGGGCTGAGGCCCGGGGTTTCTTTTTCAAGTAACCCCGTGTCGTAAGATAACGGAAAAATCCCTTCGGCATTTTCCCACAAGGGAACACTTGCCCAATTCCACACAAGGGCAAAGTGTTATTCCTATAAGCCAAGGTATAACGCACGAGCGAATACTTTCACACAAGTGAACACTTGGCTTTCCGATTAGCCAAGGTGTCACACAAGTGAACACTTGGCTTTCCGATTAGCCAAGGTGTTATTCCGATTGGTAAATCCGGCTTGAAAGCCGGGGATTTCTGCGGTTTGATTAAACTACTCCCTGGGCTACCATGGCATCTGCGACCTTAACAAAACCGGCAATATTGGCACCCTTTACGTAATCAATATGGTCGCCTTCTTTACCGTATTGAACACAATTTTCATGAATAGTAACCATAATATCATGGAGCTTCTTGTCAACTTCTTCACGCGACCATGATAACCTCATGCTATTTTGGGTCATTTCCAGCCCGGATGTAGCTACCCCGCCCGCATTAGCCGCTTTGCCGGGGGCATAGAGTATCTTGGCTTTCTGGAATACGGCAACCCCCTCGGGAGTCGTAGGCATATTAGCGCCTTCGCCTACCGCTATACAGCCGTTCTTCACCAGCATCCTGGCGTCTTCCCCGGAGATCTCATTCTGAGTTGCGGCAGGAATTGCGATATCGCACTTAATCTGCCAGGGCTTCTTCTTTTCAAAATAATCGCATTTGAATTCATTGGCGCATTCCTTGATGCGGCCGCGGCGTACATTCTTCAAATCCAATATACATTTTAATTCCTTATGGTCAATACCTCCCTCATCATAAATAAACCCGTCTGAATCAGAAAGAGTCACAACCTTCGCCCCCAATTGCAATAATTTTTCAGTCGTGTATTGGGCGACATTACCTGAGCCGGAGACCGCGCAAACTTTGCCTTTTAGCGATTCTCCTTTCGTCTTTAACATCTCCTGAATAAAATACACGCATCCGTAACCGGTGGCCTCCGGGCGTATAAGACTACCGCCCCAAGACAACCCTTTGCCGGTAAGAACACCCGTAAATTCATTGCACAGTTTTTTATACTGGCCGAACATATAGCCGATCTCCCGCGCGCCGACACCAATGTCTCCGGCCGGGACGTCCGTGTCCGATCCGATATACCTAAAAAGCTCATTCATAAAACTCTGGCAAAACCGCATCACCTCATTCTCCGATTTGCCCTTAGGATCAAAATCAGAACCTCCCTTTCCTCCGCCCATCGGCAAAGTAGTAAGGCTGTTCTTAAATACCTGCTCGAATGCCAAAAACTTTAAAATCCCCAAGTTTACGCTCGGATGAAAGCGGATACCGCCCTTATACGGGCCGATAGCGCTGTTCATTTGAACACGGTAACCCCTGTTGATCCGGATTTCCCCCTTATCATCAACCCACGGCACACGGAACATGATGACCCGTTCCGGCTCAACCATTCTTTCCATGATTTTCGCTTCTTTATACTTGGGGTTTTTTTCGATAAATGTATGTAATGATTCTACGACCTCACCTACCGCCTGATGAAACTCCGCTTCACCAGGATTCTTGGCTTTGATATCAGCCATGATGTATCCCAGACCACTCTTCATGTTAGATCCTTTCTCACTCGCATTTTTCCAGATACTTGATAATAGAGTCGGCCGCCTTTTTGGCCATGCCCATCGCTTCAATCACCGTGCCTTCTCCCCCCACAATGTCTCCACCGGCAAAAACCCCTTTAATTGAGGTCTCCATAGTTTCCGGATTCACCACTACGTCGCCGTATTTATCCGTTTTTAATTCTGGCGTTACGCTGGTAAGTATTTTGTTGGCGCCTAATCCGATAGCGATTACCGCCTGATCGCAATCAATCTCAAAAACGCTATTCGGGATGACCATGGGCCTGCGCCTGCCGCTATTGTCCGGCTCGCCCAGCCGGCAGCGGCTGGCACGCATCTTCTTAACAAACCCTGAATCGTCTCCGATGAATTCTTCCGGTTTGACGAGCATCTCAAATTTTAGCCCCTCCTCTTTCGCGTGCTCTATCTCAAGCCTGCGGGCCGGCATCTCAACTTCCGAGCGCCTGTAAACGATAGTGGTATCCGGTTTAATGCCCTGCATATGCTGCAGCCGCAGGGCAACACGCGCCGCGTCCATGGCGGTATTGCCGCCCCCTACCACCACAATATGCTTACCTACATTTACCGGGGTGTGCGCCTCGGGAAATTCCTGCGCGCGCATAAGATTGACCCTAGTTAGAAATTCATTCGCCGAGTAGACATTGCAGAGGTTCTCACCCGCGATACCTAAAAATGCGGGGATACCGGCGCCCAGGCCCAGGAATACGACGCAATAACTTTCACTAAAAAGCTCATCGATACTCTTTACGTTGCCGATAATCGTATTTGTCCTGAATTCAACGCCGAGCTTTTTCAACGAATCGATCTCGAAATCAAGCACGTTCCTGGGAAGCCTAAAGGGAGGGATACCGTAGCGCAAGACCCCTCCGGTCTTATGCAGCCCTTCAAATATAATCACCTTGATGCCGCGCCGCGCCAGCTCTCCGGCGCAACACAATCCCGCCGGGCCCGAGCCCACAACAGCCACTTTTTTCCGAGAGAATTTTTCGTCTTTTACCGCCTCTACGGCCAGCTTCTCTGCCGCGCCGTAATCGCCGATAAATCTCTCCAGGAAATTAATGCCGATAGATTGGCTCGAGGCGAAGGGTTCTCCTCTTTTCGTAAAAACGCAGGCTTTACGACACTGATATTCTGCCGGACAGACCCTCCCACAGATCGAAGGAAAATTATTCTTCTGCCGGATAGTAGCATACGCGCCCCGGTAATCTTTTTGGGCTACCTGGCCGATGAATGCCTTGATATCAATTCCGACAGGGCAGCCGGAAATACATTTTGCGTCCTTGCATTGCATACAGCGCGCTGCCTCTTGCAAGGCCTCTTCCTCGAAAAACCCTTCAACGACCTCCTGGAAACCCTTAACCCTGAAAACGCTGTCCCTTTCTTTGATTTTAACCGGTTCTTTCTTCATTACTGGCCTGCTCCCTGCTCTTTAAGCCGACAGATATGTTTTTCGTGCGTAGTATAAATACTGTTACGGTTTGATAACTCCTGCCAATCAACGAGGGCGGCATCGAACTCCGGTCCGTCAACGCAGCTAAACTTCGTCTCTTTACCTACCGTTACCCTGCAGCAACCGCACATACCGGTGCCGTCAACCATGATTGCATTAAGCGAAACAAGCGCGCGGACCCCGGCAGTTTTAGCCACCCCGGAGACAGCGCGCATCATCGGCACTGGCCCGACTGCGTACACTAAATCATAGCGCGCCGTATCGAGCAACGCCTTAAGTGCCTCAGTAACAAATCCTTTACGGCCATAAGAGCCGTCGTCGGTCATCACGATACATTCATCGCAAGTTTCTTTTAGCTGCTGCTCAAGTATCAATAACTGCTTGGTGCGCGCGCCGATAATCGCAGTTACCTGATTACCCGCGATTTTAAGCGCCATGGCAACCGGATAAATCTCCGCGATGCCCACGCCTCCGCCTACAAGTATTAGTTGGCCGTATTTTTCTATATGCGTGGGATGGCCCAAAGGGCCGACGATAGAATATAGCGAATCCTGGGGTCCCATTTGGCCCAGTAACTTTGTGGTCAACCCAATTTCCTGAAGAATAAGCGTTATCGCGCCTTTTTTAGGATCGGCCTCTACAATAGTAAGCGGAACCCTTTCCCCCTCTTCCTTGACCATAAGCATCGCGAATTGACCTGCCCTGGCTTTGGCGGCGATATCCGGCGCGTAAACGGTAAGCTTTACTACCCGCGTTCCCTGGCAATCCGCAAGAATTTCTTTAGTAATTATCTTCATAAATTATCCTTAAGTGAGAAGGTTGGTTTACTTTTTTGCTGTGCCTATTTTTTAGGCACTTTTGGCATAAAAAAAGAGGCCTTTTAGAACAGACCCTGACTTCTTTGTCGCATATTACGGATTAATAATTACCAGCAATCTACGAAATATTAATTTACCGCTATTTAAATTATTTGTCAATAATATTACAGTGGAGTTTCCCCAAAATTTTCCGGTAAAACTTCTACAAGGCAAATTTAAAGAAT
>WOZK01000035.1 GCA_011620275.1 Candidatus Omnitrophota bacterium | reverse complement strand
TTATGAATATTCTCATGATGACGAATACCTATTTCCCGATTGTGGGCGGATTAGAACAATCTGTTTATTCTTTTAGCGAAGGATTAAGAAGTTTAGGACATGAAGTCCTGATCGTTACTCCCGCTTTCGAGGGTATGCCGGAGGAGGAGCCGGGCGTTATCCGGATCCCTGCTTTTCAAAAGTTCAGCGGGACTATCTTCTCCGTTAACCTCCCGGTATCCGGACTCTTGACGCGATTAATGAAAGAATTCTCTCCGGATATAATACACAGTCATTGCCCGTTTTTTATGGGAGATTTTGCGTTACGCCTCAGCCGTCAGCACGCCATACCGTTGGTATTTACTTATCACACGATGTTTGAGCAGTACGTGCATGATTGGCCGGTTCAAAATGAGGGAGTGAAACGATTTATGGTCAAGCTCGCTGCCGGATATGCCAATTTGGTGGATCGGGTGATCGTCCCCTGTAAAAGCGTGCAGGATATACTGCTTAAAAGAGGTGTCAAGACTCCGATGGAGGTGGTCCCGACAGGGGTGGATCTGGAACGTTTTTCAAAAGGCGATTGGAAAACCTTTCGCGAACGGAACCAAATCCCTCCCGATGCCTTAGTGATCGGCCATGCGGGCAGGCTGGCTCCGGAGAAGAATCTGGAATTCCTGGCAAATTGTCTGATAGAGTGCTTAAAAAGAAATCCCAAAGCACATGTTCTGATCGTGGGCCAGGGGCCATCGGAGAGAATGATCAAGGACGCCTTTAAGCGAGCCGGTCTTGAGAAGAGGTTGCATTTGACCGGGGTTTTGCATTATCAGCATTTGGTTGACGCTTATTTTGCCATGGATGTTTTCGCGTTCGCTTCATTAAGCGAAACACAAGGGATAGTTCTCATTGAAGCCATGGCGGCAGGGCTTCCGGTGGTGGCTTTGGATGCCCCAGGAGTCCGGGAGGTCGTGGAAGAACATCGAAACGGACGATTGCTCAATGAGATGGATCTGCAAAGTTTTGTCGATGCGCTACTCTGGGTTTTATCCCGTTCCCGGGAAGAATTATCGACTATGAAGCAGGCCGCAAGAGTGACGGCCGCGAAATACCCCGTCAATTCCGCCGCTAAACACATGTCGGACGTTTATGAAAAACTCAGGTCCAGAAGATCTGTTTCTCTGGGTAAAAGAAACAGTTCGCAGTATCTCTTTCTGTGGCGGATGAGAGCAGAGGGGGATATTTACAGGAATTATATTAGATCAGCAGTCACGTCGCTGTTCGAGGGGCGTTTTAATGAAACAGAACCCAGTAAAATCAATGATACGACGGTATAGTCTTATCCAAATGCTTTGGTCGGGACAGGCCGGGGTCCCATACCTTGCTGGTCAGGCAGGCGCATCGAAGGGAAGAAGGGAGAAGGAGCCCCGGGCGCGCCTGATGATTTTGTTGGGGTAAGCGGATATGATTCTTTCGTGATGACCGAGGATGGCAAGCGCAGCGCATATTAAAGCAGGGGTTCTCAAGGTCGTCATAGCCGCACACGGCTTTTGTCACAATAAGAATACCGTTTTATTTAGCAGTCTGCTGAAAAAGTCCCACACATAGTCATTCTGAGGCCGCAGGCCGGAGAATTACGTCGAGAGATGCGATTCTTCGCTGCGCTCAGGATAACAAATCAGGGTTTTCAGCAGACTGTTAGTTATACAAAGAATCCTTTTTAACTTTCCTTCATGGTTCAGGGGGTAAGGATCTATGGTATCATTTCCAGCAGATTGTTTCTTATCAGTTGACCCTCCGGTGTTATCGTGTATAATTATATAAGTATAAATCGGGCTTGATGCTATAAGCAAGAGAATCTCCATCTGCGGCGCGGCGCATGGCAGAGAGAAAAGCTTATGTTTTACAATATGTTACGCAGTGATACCGTCCCGGGTATAACCAGGCAGTGCATTTTATGATACAGCAGAATATATCGGCGGTAAAAGAGAGGATACGTTCAGTCTGCGAAAGCGTTCCAAGAGATTGTTCCGGCGTGAGGATAGTCGCCGTCGGCAAAGGCAGGAGCGTGGAGGAGATACGCCTGGTGCTGGCGGCCGGATTGCGCGATATCGGCGAGAACCGCGTGCAGGAGGCCGAGGAGAAATACGCGTTATCGAAAAGATTTACATCGCCGCAGATACGCTGGCATATGGTGGGGCATCTGCAGAGCAATAAAGCCAGGGACGCGGTGCGCATCTTCGATCTTATTCATTCGGTGGATAGCTTGAAACTCGCGGCGGAGTTGAACCGGCATGCCGGGGCGGCGGGGAAAGTGCAGGAGATACTGGCGCAGGTTAACGTCTCGGGGGAAGGGACGAAATCAGGATTATCTCCGCTGGAGGCGCGGGCGGCCGTGAAAGAGATGCTTTCGATGCCGAACATCATGGTCAGGGGGCTGATGACGATCGCCCCGTATTTCTTCGACCAGGAAGAAGCCCGGCCGTTCTTCGCCGGCCTGAGGGAGCTGATGGAGGAATTGAACGGCGGACTGCCGGATAACCGCAGGCTGGAATTCCTTTCCATGGGAATGAGCGGAGATTTTGAAGCGGCCCTGCGCGAGGGAGCCAGCATATTAAGGCTTGGCAGGATCATTTTTGAAGGTGGAGCTCCGGCATAGAACGGCCGGAGAATATGCGTATGGCTAAAAAGAAGGTTGGTATCGTCGGATACGGGAATATGGGATCGGCCATCGCGGAGGGCATAAAGGGAGATTATACCGTTTTAGTCTTCGACAAGGACGCCGGGAAAACGGCTCCGGCGAGAGATGTGAAGACCGCGCGGAGCCTGGAAGAACTGCTCTCCGGGTCAGATATCGTGGTGCTGGCGGTAAAACCGCAGGAACTTGGCGCAGTCTTGGAACGCGTCAAAGACGGGGTCGATGGGAAGCTGGTCGTTTCCATAGCGGCGGGTATTCCGACTTCGCTATTTGAAGAACGTCTTGGCGGCGGCTGTCGGGTGGTCAGGGCCATGCCCAACCTGCCGGCGAAGGTCGGTAAAGGAATGATTTGTTTTTCCGCCGGAAAGAACGCCGGCGAGGATGACCTTAGGGACGCCGCGGGTATTTTTTCTTTCATAGGCCGGGTCATGCGGGTGGATGAAAGAATGATGGACGCGGTCACCGCGGTCTCCGGCAGCGGGCCGGGATATCTTTATTTCTTGCTGGAGCAGGCGCGTAAAGAAGAATGGACTTCCATTGCTTCCGGGCGTTTCACCGTGGAGTTGTCTTCCGCGGCGGAGAGCGTAGGTTTCAGCCCGCAGGATGCCGCGCTCTTGGCTTCCGTCACAGCGGAGGGTAGTATGGCTTTGCTGGCAAGTTCCGGGGTGTCACCGGAAGTTCTGCGCGCACAGGTAACCTCCAGAGGAGGGACTACCGAAGCCGGGATAAACGCAATGAAATCGTCCGGGAATTCTTTGAGGGAAGCGGTGAAGGCCGCTTTAAAAAGGGCGCGCGAACTTTCCACGGCGCCGTAGATCAAAAAGAAAGGGAAAATGATGTTGAGAACAGGCGTAATCGGGGGAAGCGGTCTCTACAGGATGGAAGGCATCAAGAAGGTCAGAAGTGTTAAAATGAGCACCCCCTTCGGCAGGCCTTCCGGCGATCCGACTATCGGAGTATTTCAGGATAAAGAAGTGGTTTTTTTGCCGAGGCACGGCAAAGACCACACTATTTCTCCCGGAGAAATAAATTACCGCGCCAATATTTACGCGATGAAGAAGCTTGGCGTGGAGCGCATTATTTCGGTGTCCGCCTGCGGCAGCCTTAAAGAGGAAATTAAACCGCTGGACTTCGTGGCGGTAGATCAGTTTGTTGACCGCACCAATTCCGCCAGGAAGATGAGTTTTTTCGACCGCGGCATAGTGGCGCATATAATGTTTACCGATCCCGTGTGCGCGCATCTGCATAAAGCGCTCTGCTTGGCCGGCGCCGCGGCGGGAGTCAAGATACACGAGAAAGGGACGTATTTAAATATAGAAGGGCCGTCGTTTTCCACCTTCGCCGAATCTTCTCTTTACCGCGGCTGGGGAATGGATGTGATAGGGATGACTAATATGGCGGAGGCCAGGCTCGCGCGCGAGGCCGGGATATGTTATGCCAGTCTGGCGGCTGTGACAGACTATGACTGCTGGCACAAGGATTATCTAAACGTCAGCGTGGAGATGGTGATTGCCAACTCGCACAAGAACGTGGAGAACGCCAAAAAGGTCATTTTCAACGTCATAGGTTCTCTGCCGGAGGGACGGGAATGTTCCTGCGGGGAGGCGCTGAAGAACGCCATTTGCACGGACAGGAAAGCCGTTACCCCGGCCGTCAGGAAAAGGGTCGCGCTCCTGGCCGGGAAATATCTGTAATAACCGGAAACGGAGAGTAAAGTGGAATACAAGGATACCCTTAATTTGCCCAAGACGAATTTTCCCATGAAAGCCGATCTTCCCGGCCGCGAGCCGCAGATGTTGCAACGCTGGCAGGATGAGGATCTTCGCGCCGGTATCGCCGCGGGAGCGCAGAACAGGCCGAAATACGTTCTGCACGACGGGCCGCCTTACGCCAACGGCAATATTCACATCGGCCACGCCCTGAACAAGGTACTCAAGGATTTCGTCGTAAAATACAAGAACATGCGCGGGTTTTCCGTTTCTTACGTTCCGGGATGGGACTGCCACGGCCTGCCGATAGAGCACGCGCTGATGAAGGAGATGAAGATCTCAAAGTATCAAATATCCCAGGCGGAGTTCCGCAAGAAGGCGTATGAATACGCGATGAAGTTCGTCGGCATACAGCGCGAACAGTTCAAAAGACTGGGCGTGATCGGCGACTGGGAACACCCTTATCTGACGCTGTCCAGAGAATACGAGACCGCTATCCTGGAGTCTTTTCTTAAATTGTTCGAGGACGGATATATTTACCGGGGGTTGAAACCGGTCAACTGGTGCCTGAAGTGCGAAACGGCGCTCGCCGAAGCGGAAGTGGAATATGATGATCATACGTCGCCGTCCATTTACGTCCGGTTCAAGCTTGAAGAAGACAACCCTTTCGGAGACGGCGTTTGCCTGGTGATCTGGACTACAACTCCCTGGACTCTGCCGGCTAACGTCGCGGTGGCGGTGCATCCGGATATTATCTACGCCTGCGTGCGCACTGCCGTTGGGAAGCTGATAGTTGCTAAAGATTTGCTGGAACGGGTAATGGAGCAATGCGGTATTTCCGGATACGAGGTAATGCGCGAGATGAAAGGGACGGAGCTCGAGGGACTGGAATATGCTCATCCTTTCGGGCTGCGCCGGGGGAAAGTCGTCCTCGCGCAATACGTCTCGAAAGAGGACGGCACGGGTTTGGTGCATACCGCTCCCGGCCACGGCAACGAAGATTATCTGACAGGCCTCGCTTATAAGCTGGAAGTGGTGATGCCGGTGGATAATCGCGGTAATTTTGACGGCTCCGCGGGAGAATTCGCCGGATTGAATGTTTTCAAGGCCAACCCTCTGATACTTGAAAAGCTCTCTTCTCTGGGTGCGCTTTTGTGGTCCGGGGAAGTCAGGCATTCCTATCCGCACTGCTGGCGTTGTAAGACTCCGATCATTTTCCGCGCCACGAAACAATGGTTCCTGAATTTAGACCACGCCGATCTGCGGCAGAGGCTTCTCGATGCGATAGAGAAAGACGTGGGCTGGATTCCTTCCGCGGGCAAAGAACGCATCAGGTCTATGGTGCAGTCCCGTCCGCACTGGTGTCTTTCCCGTCAGAGATACTGGGGAGTGCCTGTTCCGGCGCTTGTCTGTAAAAAGTGCGGAGAAGAGTTTTTCGACCCCGCCGTTATCAGGTCTCTGATAAAATTTACCGCGGCGGAGGGGACTGATTGCTGGTTCATCCGTGACGTGAAAGATTTTCTTCCTCCTTCCGGGGTTCGCTGCCCGTCGTGCGGCGGCGGTTCGGCGGAGAAAGGAAAGGATATCCTCGACGTCTGGTTCGATTCCGGAGTCAGCAGTCAGGCCGTGCTTAAACGCAGACCGGAACTCGCTTTCCCGGCGGACTTGTATCTTGAGGGATCCGACCAGCATCGAGGCTGGTTCCAGGCTTCTTTGATTCCGGCGATGTGCATTGACGGTCGGCCGCCTTTCAGAAGCGTGCTTACGCACGGTTTCGTGATGGACGGCGAAGGCAGGAAGATGTCCAAGTCCCTTGGCAACGTCATATCCCCGGATGAGATTATCAAGAAATACGGGGCGGACATCCTGCGTCTCTGGGTGTCAGCCAGCGATTATAACGAGGACATCAGGATATCCACGGTCATATTGACCAGGCTTTCCGAGGCTTACAGGAAAATAAGGAACACCGCGAGATTCATGCTGAGCAATCTTTATGATTTCACTCCGGAGACAGGGAAGGTGCCGTTTGAGGAGCTCCGTGAGGTGGACAAGTGGATACTGGCTAGGATGCGAAAATGTCTCGATACGGCTACCGCAGCCTATGAAGGCTTTGAGTTTCACCGCGCGTATAAGGCGGTTTATGATTTTTGCAATGAGGATCTCTCCATGTATTATCTGGATATGGCCAAGGGCAGGCTTTATACCTTTGCCCCGGCTTCCCGTCCGCGGCGGGCGGCCCAGACGGTCATTTATGAGATTCTCGATGTCTTGACCAGGATCTCCGCGCCCATACTTGCGTTTACCTCCGACGAGATACGCAGAAGCATGCCGTCCGCCCGCGGCAGCGTGCATTCTCTCGAATGGCCTGACGTCCGGGAGGATTATTTGAAGAACGACTCCCATCCGCTGGAGCAGGCCATGGAGTTGATCCCGGATATAGCCAAAGCGCTGGAGGAAAAACGAGTGTCCGGAATGATCGGCAGTTCCTTCGACGCGAAAATAAAACTGTTGACAAACAACGAAAATCGGTATAAATATTTAACCGGCTTGGGGGCGCAATTAAACGAGATATACAAAGTATCCCAGGTCGAAGTGGTTCAAACCTGCGGATCAGCGCCTGCGTCAGGCAAGGAAGGGCGGAGCGGGGAGCTGACCGTGGAAGTATTCAAAGGTGACGGCGTAAAATGCGTAAGGTGCTGGAATTATTCACCGGCCGTGGGCATCAACGCGGAACACCCTTTGTTGTGCGAAAACTGCGTTAATGCCATAGGAGGTATCCGCGTTGAAAAAGAAAAAAATGCTCAAGGCTGATCTGGCGGCTTTCAAAAAGCTGATCCTGAAGAAAAAGGAAGACATAATAGATCACATTCGCGAGATATCGGAAGAGACCGTGAAAAAGTCGCAGAAGGACGCTTCCGGAGATATTTCGTCTTATACGTATCATATGGCCGATGTCGCCACCGATAATTACGACAGGGAATTCTCCATGGGGCGCGTTTCCGAGGACAGGGAATTCCTTTTCGAGCTGGACGACGCCCTGAAGAGGATAGAAGACGGGAGCTTCGGTATTTGCGAAGACTGCGGGGCGTTGGTCAGCAAGACCAGACTAAAGGTCGTCCCTTCCGCCCGCCTTTGCATAAAGTGCCAGGAGAAAAAGGACAAGAAATAAGGGAAATGTTTATTTTCGCCATCGCAGCGGCCGTAGCCGCCGTAGACCAAGCCTCAAAATTTATCGTCGGCAGACATCTACAGCTTTATCAATCCATCCCGGTCTTTCAACGTTTCTTTCATCTTACGCTCGTGCATAACCGCGGAGCCGCTTTCGGCATGTTTAAGGGCGGCGGCTTTTTCTTCATCCTTACCGCCTGTCTTGCGCTGATTGCCGTATCCATATATGTTAAAAGCAGAAAAAAGCGGCTGACGCCGCTGCCCGCAGTTTCTCTCGGGCTGGTGGCCGGGGGTACCTTCGGCAATCTGATAGACAGGTTGTTTTTGGGGTACGTGGTTGATTTCCTGGATTTTAGGATATGGCCGGTCTTCAATATCGCGGACACGGCAATAACCTGCGGTATGGTTTTACTGTTTATTTATTTCATAAAGAACAGCTGATCTTGGAATCCGTTTTTCGTTTATCGGTATTTGAAAATCGAAAGTTGAAATTTGACCGTCCGCCACTGAAGCGTTGGCGGACTCTGTACGCTGTAAAAAACTTATCAAACAGCGCACCACCCTCCTGTATCCTCCCCATCGGATGACAGGGAAGATTATCACCCCTCCTTCATCCTCCCCATCGGATAACAGGGGAGATTCTCACCCCTCCTTTATCCTCCCCATCAAGGGGAGGAAAGATTGGAGATCCCCATTCGGGAGGAAAGATTGGAGTATGCTATTGGGGAGGAAAGATTGGTTGGGTCCTGTTGGTTACCGAAGCCGTTAGCGAATTAAGTATCGTGTCCCTAACCGTTTACCGGTATTTATAATGGAGTCATAATATGCACCCCGAAATCTGCAGAATAGGTCATTTCGCGATCTACAGCTATGGAGCGGCCCTCGTATTGGCTTTCTGGATCTGCGCCTTTCTTCTCAGAAAGGCAGCCCCGCCTGCCGGATTCGACCCGGAGCGGATCACCGGCCTTTTGTTTACCGCTTTCTTTTCAGGCATAATCGGCGGCAGAGCAATTTACATATTACTGAATCTCAAGATGTATATTTCCGACCCGCTGGAGATAATAATGCTGCAGCATGGCGGCCTGGCCTGGTTCGGCGGATTCATTGGCGGGGCGGCAGGCGGGATTATTTACTGCCTCAAAAAAAGAATGCCGTTGTTGAAAACCATTGATTTCATCTCTCCTTACATCGCTTTGGGCCACGCCATCGGCAGAATAGGCTGTTTCTTCAACGGCTGTTGTTACGGCAGGGTTTCTCCGCATGGTTTTTATTTCCCGGTACACGGTGAGACGCTTGTGCCGGTACAGCTTTATTCCAGTCTGCTGCTTGTTGCGATATTCGTGATACTGAGGGCGTTGCAGTCGAGGCCGCACCGCTCGGGCGACATTTTCCTCTTTTATATGATGTTTTACTCGATAAAACGATTCTTCGTAGAATATCTGCGCGCGGACGGGAGCATTCTGTTGATGGGGCTGACGGTGTTCCAGGTTTTCAGCGTTGTCATGTTCTTAACGGCGGTTGCGCTGGCTGTCTTCTCCAGAAGAAGGGCCCATGCCTAAATACACAATTTCCGCCGCAGCGGAAGACGCCGGCCGGCGGCTCGACTCCGTGTTAACGGAACTGTCTCAACCCCTCGGCCTGGGGCTTTCGCGGGTGGCGGTGCAAAGGCTTATCTGCGAAGGAAAAGTTCTCGTGGAAGGCTCTGTTGTGACCAAGCCGCACAACAAGCTTAAAGGCGGAGAAAAGATAATTCTGGATTTCGAGGAGCGCGTGGAAATCGGCCCTTCGGCGGAGGATATTCCGCTGGAAGTTGTTTACGAAGATCCCGATATCGCCGTTATCAACAAGCCTTCCGGATTGGTCGTGCATCCGGCGCCCGGTAATCGCGAACACACGCTGGTTAACGCGCTTCTGTATCGTTTCGGCGAGTTATCCTCCGTGGACCCGCAAAGACCGGGGATCGTCCATCGGCTGGATAAGGAGACGTCCGGTCTTCTGGTCGTCGCCAGGAACAACGATGCCCATCGCAAGCTTGCCAGGCAGTTCGAGGTGCATAGCATAAAACGCATTTATGTCGCGGTGGTCTCCGGGATTACCAGGTTCGACGAGGACGTCATAGAGGTCCCCATCGGGCGTCATCCCATAAAAAGGGAGGATATGGCCGCCGGGGTAGCCAAGAACGCGAAATATGCCAGGACTCTTTACCGGACCGTTAAACGGGGCGGCAGCGCGACCTTGCTGCAATTGGAGCCGTTCACCGGCAGGACGCACCAACTCCGCGTGCATCTGGCGTTCATCGGGCATCCGATACTTGGGGATACCCGCTACGGGAAAGCGCCATACGGCGGTATAAACAGGCTTGCATTGCACGCGAGATCTATAGGTTTTATACATCCTTCAAAAAATAAGTTCGTAGAGTTTTCTTCCGAGATACCCCCGGAGTTTCTCAAGCTGCTCTAATTAAACCGTAGAAATCCCCGGTTTTCAAGCCGGATTGCCAATCGGAATAACACCTAACAGTTTATCGGTTATGATGCCCGTGTCTTTATTTCCCTCCTCCTTGTGGGGAGCAATAAGGACGATGATACCCTTTCTGCATTTTCCTCCTCGAGGGGAAGAAAGATATGAATAATCTATTGGTTCGGGAGGGGCCTGCATCCTCCCCATCGGATGACAGGGAAGATTATCACCCCTCCTTCATCCTCCCCATCGGATGACAGGGAAGATTCTCACCCCTCCTTTATCCTCCCCATCAAGGGGAGGAAAGATTGGAGATCCCCATTCGGGAGGAAAGATTGGAGTATGCTATTGGGGAGGAAAGATTGGCGGGTCCCCATTGGGGAGGAAAGATTGGAGGGAAGACAGGTTGAATTCTGTTGGTTACTGTAGCCGAGAACCGAAACGGACTTAATCCTTGGACTTCGTGCAGACTTGTTCAACTCTCTGTTCAGTATTCTTGTTCATGGATAGAGTCATAGTATAACAAAAGACTGTTACTTAGTCTAATGGAGCTTCGTGACCGTAACTGTTGCCGAATTAAGTATCGTGTCCCCGCACTGGCATTTAAAACCCCAAATAGGACATTTCTACTTTACTAAGCCTCTCCGCTGTCCAAAATAGTCTTGATTTATATATCGCCAATGGTATACTGATTAAAAATAATCGCCTATAAAGAATTAAAGTAACAGCGCACTATTGAGTAAACAGGAGGAGAGATATGCCCGGTAAAACCAGGTATCCTTGGTTTGTCGCTATTTTAGTCAGCGTAGTATTTCTCGCTGTCGTTTACGGCGCGTCGCAGCTTATTAAAAAAGAGAAAGAAAGGAATCTCGCTCTGCAGGAAGAGCTTAACGACGTGAAGGCGAAGCAGAAGATCAGCGAATTGAAACTTGAAGAATCTAAAATCAAGATATCCGAGCTGGAGACCGGCATTCAGAACGCCCAGATACAAATAGATTCTTTGTCTTCGCTCCTTGAGCAGGAGAAAAAAGCCAGGGCCGAAGCCCTGGCGCAGATAGACGAACTCAAGGCCAGCCTGGATGAGCAAAAGCAGCTGCGCGAACGGATCGAAGAGAGTATGAAGAAGGCGCAGTCAGAGGTGGAGAAACTCCAGGCGCAGGTGAAGGAGTTTGATTCCAGAAAAAATGAGCTGGAGACCCGGATAAGCGAGCTTGAGACTAAAAGTAAAGGCGTGGAATTGGGGACGATAGTGGTCGGTTCGGACAAAAAGCAGGCCGCGACGGCTCCCGCCAAGTCCGCGCCCGCGGCAAAGAAAGAGGCGGGTAAGCAGAATGTTCAGCCGCCGGCAGCCCAGCCGGAACAGTCTCCCGCCGCGCCTGAACAGCCGGCTGCTTCCACGGCCCTGGAGGGAAGGCTGCTGGTGGTAAATAAGGATTATAATTTCGTTGTGATAAATCTCGGTTCCAAGGACGGGATCTCCGTGGGCCAGATGTTTACCGTTTACAGCGGCGATAAAGAGGCCGGCGATATAAAAGTGGAAAAGGTGCATGATTCAATGGCCGCCGCCGGGTTTGTCAATCCCGCTATGAAGGATAAGGTCAGAGAAGGCGATAAGGTCATTCCCAAGAATAAATGAGACCCTGTTTGGTACAACCTGTCTCCGGTATGGGGGGCAGAATAACCCTTCCCGGGGACAAATCCATAGCCCACAGGGCAGTCATATTGTCCGCTTTATCTTCCGGCAAGACAACAATAGATAATATACCCTTCAACAATGATCTGTCGGCCACTGTAACGGTTTTTCGTTCTCTCGGCGTGGATATTGAATATCCGTCCGGAAAAGGCAAGGGTGTTTCTGTCACCGTGAAAGGCGCGGGCCCCCGCGGACTTCAAAAGCCTGTGCGGCGGTTGAGCGCCGGTGAATCAGGTACCACAATGAGACTTCTTGCCGGGCTCCTCTGCGCCCAGGATTTCGCTTCCCGTTTGTCCGCCGGCAGGCAGTTGTCCGGGAGGCCAATGTCGCGGGTTACTATCCCTTTGCGTTTGATGGGCGCTGTTATCTCCGGAAAGAAAAAACCGGACGGCGAGGAGTATCCGCCGCTTTCCGTTCGGCCCGGGTATCTTCATGGTATAACTTACCGCATGCCGGTGGCTTCCGCGCAGGTCAAGTCGGCGTTATTACTGGCCGGGTTGTATTGCCGTGAAACGACGAAGATTATAGAGCCGGTGATGACCAGGGATCATAGCGAGCGTATGCTTAAGATGTTCGGAGCGGATATTTCTACCGTCGGGCGTTCCGGCCGTTATGAGGTAAAATTACGCGGCGGCAGGTTCCCGTCCAGCCCCGGCAGGTTTGCGGTCCCGGGGGATATTTCTTCGGCGGCTTTTTTTTTGACCCTGGCGGTGCTCTGTCCGGGCGGCAGGGTCGTCGCGGAAAAAGTCTCTCTTAATCCAAGCCGCAGCGGGGTGCTTGGCGTTCTCAAAAGGATGGGGGCGCATATCAGTGTAAGGACGAGCAGGGACAGGTTTTCCCGGTATGAGCCTTACGGCGATATAGAAGCGCGCCATTCCATTTTGCGCGGGACGGTGGTGCGGGCGGAAGAGATTCCCTCTTTGATAGATGAACTCCCGATATTGATGGTTGCCGCCGCCACGGCAAAAGGGGTGACTGTTTTCAGGAAAGTCGGTGAGTTGAGGTATAAAGAGACTGACCGCATCCATTCCATGTGCACGAATCTGCGCCTTATGGGAGGGCGTTGTGAGGTCAGAGAACGAAGCGGCCGCATCGATATCGCGGTCGAAGGGGTTAAATGTCTTTCCGGCCGTAAATTGAGAAGTTACGGAGACCACCGCACGGCAATGAGCCTTTATGTGGCGGCCTGCTGCGCGCGCGGGGAAAGCCTTATCGACGATATTTCCTGCGCGGACAAGTCGCTGCCGGGTTTCCCGGAATACATGCGGGCCGTTTCTTCGGCTTGACGGAGGCCGGGCGCCGCCGATCCCTTTCTTTGTGATTGACAGGGGGTTAAAACTCTGATAAAATCCACAACATCGGAGAAAATATCATGAATAAATTTCAGGATCTCGCTCAGAAGATGTTCAGTTATCTCTGGGATTCCTTTTCGTCCAACGATATGGGGATCGACCTGGGGACGGCGAGCACTTTGGTCTATGTGAAAGGCCAGGGGATCGTCATGCGCGAGCCGTCGGTGGTGGCCGTGGAACGCGGCACTTCCAACGTCTTGGCTGTGGGCAGTGAGGCTAAACGCATGCTCGGCAGGACGCCGGGAAACATCGTGGCCATCCGTCCGATGAAGCACGGTGTAATAGCCGATTTTGAGATAACCGAAGCCATGCTCCGGTATTTTATCAAGAAAGTTAACAAGCGGCTGCGCCGTCCCCGCATCGTGATAGCCATCCCTTCCGGTATTACCGAGGTGGAGAAACGCGCGGTAAAAGATTCTGCCGAGCGCGCCGGGGCGGGAGAAGTCTTTTTGATAGAAGAACCGATAGCCGCGGCCATAGGCGTCGGTCTGCCCATTCAGGAGCCTGTCGGCAATATGATCATAGATATAGGCGGAGGCACCACGGAGATCGCCGTTATTTCGCTGGCGGGTATCGTATTCTCCCGTTCCATACGCATCGGGGGGGACGAGATGGATGAGGCGATAATCGAAAATCTTAAGAAATCATATAACTTGATGATAGGAGAACGGACCTCCGAGGATATCAAGATAAAGATAGGTTCGGTGTATCCTCTTGAAGAAGAGATGACTATGGAGGTTAAAGGCCGAGATCTCGTAGCGGGTCTGCCAAAGACCGTTACCATCACGTCCGAGGAGGTCCGGGAGGCCTTGCTGGAGTCTATTCGTTCGATAGTGGAGACCACCAAAATAACTCTGGAAAGGACCCCTCCCGAACTCGCTTCCGACCTTATAGAACACGGCATCGTTATCGCCGGAGGCGGATCGCTGTTGAGAGGCATCGATAAACTTCTTTCCGAGGAGACAGGGCTTCCGGTGTTGATCGCGGAGGATCCTTTGACCGCAGTGGTCAGCGGCACCGGCAAGGTGTTGAACGAGATCAAGTACCTCAAGAAGGTCACCGTCCCCATAAAGTCGGGCCTGCACAACCAATAAAAGGTCGTGTTCAGAATCGGGAAACAAAAGTTAATTCTCGCCGTTTGTTTTCTATCCGCCGTATTAGTGTCTTTCTGCTTGCGTCCGTTGTTCAGCAATCTTTTGCTTTCCGGTATCAACCCTTTCACTTCCGTATTCAAAGCCGTAGGCGGGGAGGTCGGGGCTTTTATCTTTTTTCACCGCAACGCCGCCGACTTGAAGAGAATCAAAGCGGAGAACGACGTTTTGCGGGCTAACCTTAATACTGCCGGCGAAATAGCTCTTGAAAATAAACGCCTGCGCGGCCTGCTGGATATCAAGAACAAGAGCGAGTGGAATACCGTGGCCGCAGCGGTGACCGGAAGAAGGCCGGATAACTGGTCTTCGATTGTGCTGATAAACAAGGGTTCGTCTTCCGGGATAAGGCCGGGTTGTATAGTAGTGAACCGTCTGGGGCTTGTCGGCAGGGTCGCGGAGACGTCCGCCGCGTTCTCCAAGGTGATACTGGCCAACGATCATAACTTCAGCATTTCGGCTTTTGTGCAGCGCAGCCGCCAGGAAGGGCTGGTGACCGGGACCTTGGGGAGGAATCTCTTGATGAAGTATCTGCCACCCGCCGCGGACATCCGGGAAAACGATGTAATAGTTTCATCAGGTTTAACCGAATTGTCGCCTAAAGGCCTTCTAATCGGGACGGTCGTCAAGACCGGCACGGAGTTTTCCGGCCCGGGTAAATACGCGCTCATCTCTCCTGCCGCCGACCTTGACGGCATAGAAGAAGTCCTGGTGATAAAGCAATGAACCGCGCGGCTAAAGCGGCGTATTTCGGAGTGATCCTGTTATGCGCGGTCCTTCAGGCGGGAGCGGCCGGGGGGCTGAAATTGTTCGGCGTTAAGCCGGACCTGCTTTTTATGACTGCTTTGATGAGCGCCGTTCTTTTTCGCCGCGGCTGGGTGCCGGCGTACTCGGCCTTCGCCGGCGTGGTCAAGGATTACCTTTCCATTCCTTATTGCGGCCTGTCTTACGCTTTCCTCTTTCCTTTATGGGCGCTGGCTGCCCGGGCGGTATCAAGACGGATTTCATTGGATAAATGGTGGCTGCGTTTTTTGCTGGTTTTCTGCGTGGTAGGACTGAATGATCTTGCCGTCAGGTTATGGGGGGCGCTGTCCGGATGCGCCTCGGTAAGATTGTACATCTTCATAAAGATATCTTTCCTGGAGTCGTTACTCACGGCGTTGTGCGCGGCGGTGTTTTTCGACAGATACCCCGCGGAGAAACTAAAGGAGTGCCTGCGCGGGATAGTGAAACGGTTATCTCTATTTAGGAAAACCGCGGCCGAGAAGGAGATGGCCGGTAAAGAAAGGAAGTAATTCCGGGATAAGAAATGTCGGACGTAAAACGTTTCACTTTCCTCAGGGGCGTATTCTTCTGCGGGTTCGCGGTTCTTTTATTCTTCCTTGCCGGGATGCAGCTTTTTAGGGGGAGTAGATTCATCGAGCTCAGCAGGAAGAATTGTATAAAGCTTATCCCGCAGCCGGGGGCGCGCGGTTCCATACTGGATCGTAACGGGACGGTGCTCGCCGGTAACGTCCTTTCATACGATGTGATGGTCCTGCCGCAGAAGAACACGCAGCTGGAGAATGTGCTGCGCAGGATATCTCCGGTTCTGCATATTTCCGTAAAAGAACTGCGTTCCAGTTTCAACAAAGGAGTTGTCGCGCCTTTTATCCCGGTCGCGGTTTGCCGCGGCATAACTCTCCGGCAGGCTATCGCCGTGGAGGAGCTTAAGACCGAGATACCCGGAGTGATGGTGCAGCCGCGCCCTGTCCGTTCTTATCCCGGAGGCAAACTGGCGGCCCATGTTCTCGGGTATCTGAACAATATAGATCATTGGCGTCTTTCCAAGCTGGAGGAATACGGATATACGGAAAGAGATACCGTGGGTTATTCCGGTCTGGAGGAAAAATACGATTATTATCTGCGGCCTTTGGAAGGCGGGGTTTCCGTTGAGGTGGACCACCGCGGCAGGGTGGTAAGGGTCCTCGGATTCAAGCCGCCCGAGAACGGAAGAGACATACAAGTGACGCTGGACGCCGGCATACAGCGTATAGTGGAAGAGGCGCTTGCGGGAAGAAAAGGGGCCGTCGTGGTCCTTGATCCGCAAAGCGGGGAAATACTTGCCATGGCCAGCAGTCCCGCTTTCGCCCCGGAGTCTTTCATAGCGGAGGACAAAGAAGCCCTGCGTTCTTTACTGCAGGACAAGGACGGAGTCTTCGTCAACAGATCCATAAGCGGAGTTTACGCTCCCGGTTCGGTGTTCAAACCAGTCACCGCGGCCGCCGCCCTGGAGACCGGGAAGGCGGATTATTCCACTGTGATCGAATGTAAGGGAAGCCTGAAACTGGGAAAAGAGGAGTTCAATTGTTCATCCGTGCACGGGCCGCAGGACCTGGAACACGCCATAGCGCATTCCTGCAATATATATTTCTATAACATAGGTATTCTTGTCGGGGGGCAGATTATGCATGATTACGCTCTCAAGTTCGGTTACGGAAGACCGTGCGGGGTGGAACTTCCTTATGAAGCGGCCGGACTGGTCCCTGAACCGCTCTGGAAAAGGATATACAAACTCAAGAGATGGTTCGAAGGGGACAGCGTGAATTTGTCCATAGGTCAGGGCGATTTGCTGGTTACTCCTCTTCAGGTGGCGCGTATGATGGCGGTCTTTGCCAACGGAGGAGAACTGGTGAATCCTTATATAGTCAAGAACATAGGCGGTGTCGATCCGCGCTCCGGGCGGCATAGGAGGCCGGCGCGCGCGCCGCTCTCCTCCGGGCACCTGGCATATCTCAGAGAATCTTTGCGCATGGTGGTCGAAGAGAATAGTGGGACCGCGCATGTGTTGTCATCGCTGCCGGTCTCAGTGGCCGGAAAGACCGGGACCGCGCAGGCCCCGGGCGGCAGGTGCCACGCTTGGTTCTGCGGGTTCTTTCCTTACGACAATCCGCGTTACGTTATATGCTCTTTTCTTGAGAACGGCGGTTCCGGCTATCAGGCATCGCTGATGAGCAAAGAAATAATAGCCGGGATGGCCGGGAAGGGGATGATCTGAAAGATGAACCGCTCAGGCCGCCTCTTGTTGTGCGTCTCTTTGCTGATCGCGCTCATGGGTATCGTTTCCATATACAGCGGCACGTTCCAGAAACAATCCGGCGTTTTCGAGGGGATATACCTGCGCCAGGCGCTCTGGGTTGCCATCGGGTCCGCCGCTTTTTTCTTGTTTTCCAGGATGAATTATCGCCTGCTTTGGGACGCCACGTATTTTCTTTATGCCGGCATGATCTTCCTGCTTTTGCTGGTTTTTACGATGGGCATAATTAAACTCGGGGCGCAGCGCTGGCTGCGGCTCGGCCTGTTGAGTTTTCAGCCTTCGGAAGCGGCGAAACTGGTAATGACCGTGTTCCTCGCTAAATATTTCAGCGATAAGTCTGCGGACAGCATTTCTCCGGCGGCACAGCGGTTCGGTCCGGTGCGCGCCCTGCTGGTCCCGTTGGCATTCGTGATGCTCCCGGCCGCGTTGATAATCGAACAGCCGGATTTGGGGAGCGGGATGCTTGTGCTGCTCCTGTTTATGAGCATGCTGTATCTTTCCGACATAAAACTTCGTTATCCGCTGGCGCTGAGCGCGGTGTTTCTGGCGATACTGCCTATAGGCTGGCATTTCCTGCACGGATACCAGAGAGACAGGATCATGGTGTTTCTTAATCCCAATATAGATCCTCTCGGCGCCGGGTACACGATCATTCAATCAAAGATAGCCGTGGGATCAGGCGGCCTCGCGGGCAAAGGCTGGCTTTCCGGGACGCAAAGCCAACTGCATTTCCTGCCGGAATCGCACACTGATTTCATCTTCGCCACCTTCGCAGAGGAGTGGGGATTTACGGGATGTTTTCTGCTTTTGTTCCTCTATTATTTGATCATCAGGGAAGGGTTGCGCATAGCCTCGCGGACGGGCGACTCCTTCGGCAGGCTGCTGGCCGCGGGTATTTCATTGATGCTTTTCATACAGGTCATGGTGAATATCGCGATGAATATGGGCCTGGCCCCGGTAGTGGGCGTGCCTCTGCCGTTGATGAGCTACGGCGGGACCTCGGTGCTGGTGACCTTTATTTCCCTCGGGATACTCGCCGCCATAAGCAGGGAGAGGAGGGCTTATTAAAATTCCGGGGACACAATACTTAATAGTCTGCTGAAAAACCCTGATTTGTCATCCTGAGCGCAGCGAAGGATCTCATCTCTCGACGAGATTCTTCGGCCTGCGGCCTCAGAATGACTACGTGTGGGGCTTTTTCAGCAGGCTGTTAATTCGAGCCGGGGAGCTTTATTGCGCACTAATGCGTGAGCGCGGAATATAGAATAAAAAAACAGCAAATAGGGATTAACCGCTTCGCGTCTTTCGCTATATACGCGCGGCTCAATATTCAATACTCAAATAACCGGAGACTTCTGCAATGATTGACGATAATCTGCTTGGCATTATGAAGCCGGCGAGGTACATCGGCGGGGAATGGAATTCAACGGCGAAGGATTTCGAGTCGGCAGAAGTCAGGTTCGCGCTCGGTTTCCCCGATCTTTATGAAGTGGGGATGAGCAATCTCGGGATAAGGATACTTTACGGAGCGTTGAACGCGATGGAGGGGGTGGTATGCGAGCGTTTTTTTGCCCCCGCAGCGGATATGGAGAAGCTCATACGTTCCGGAGGATGGAGTATGCGGTCGCTGGAGAACGGCAGGGAGCTCGTTTCGTTCGATATGGTGGGTTTTTCCCTGGGATATGAATTGAATTATCCTGATGTCCTGAATATCCTGGACCTTTCCGGCATACCGCTGAAGGCGGCGGAGCGGGGAATCGGCGCGCCGCTGGTCATCGGCGGCGGGCCTTGTGCCGTGAATCCGGAGCCGATGGCGGATTTCTTCGATCTTTTCATAATAGGCGAAGCGGAAGAGGCATTGCCTGAATTGATCTCGCTTTACCGCGAGCACAGCCGTGATTATAAAGAGGGCCGCATAGCGCGCGCGGCCTTGCTGGAAAGACTGGCTTCTATAGAAGGCGTCTATGTCCCTTCGCTTTACGACGTCGGATATTCCGCCGAAGGGAGCGTCGTTTCCTTTTCTCCCAAGACGCCGGCCGCGCCGGCGAAAATAAAAAAGCGTTTCGTCGGAGATCTCGATTCCTCTTTTTTTCCCCGCGATTGGGTGGTGCCGTATATCCAGATTGTGCACGACAGGATCACCCTGGAGATAATGCGCGGCTGCCCCAACCGCTGCCGATTCTGCCAGGCCAGGCAGCAGTATTATCCGCTGCGTTTCCGCAGCGCGGGGAAAGTGAAAGAACTGGCGGCCGGGCTTTACAAAAACACCGGGTATCACGAGATATCCTTCTCCGGGCTGTCTATAAGCGACTATCCAGGGATCGAGGGGCTGGTTTCTTCTTTAACGGCGGAATTCAAGGATAAATGCGTCGGCATTTCTCTGCCTTCCATCAAGCCCAAGAATTTCCTCGGCGAGCTTTCGAAACTGATCGCCGCCATACGCAAGACCGGGCTCACTTTCGCTCCGGAGGCCGGGACTCGGCGCATGAGAGAAATGATCGGCAAGGATTTCGATGAAGATGTCTTGAAGGAAGCTGTCCTGAAAGCGTACGCCGCCGGTTACCAGCACGTGAAATTATATTTTCTTATCGGGCTTCCCTGTGAGTCTTCGGATGATCTGGAAGGGATTAAGGAACTCTCCGTAGCAGTCTCGGAACTCCGCCGGAAAATTTCCGGCAGGCCGGCCGAGGTTCATTTAAGCGTCAACACCTTAATTCCAAAGCCGCACACGCCGCTGCAATGGTTCCCCATGGCGTCCCTGGATTCGATGCTGGAAAAACAGGCTTACATCAGGCGCGCGTTGGGAGGAAACCGCAGGGTGAAAGCGGTTTTCCATAACCCGAAGTTGAGTTTGCTCGAAGGAGTCCTTTCGCGCGGAGACCGCAGGCTCGCGAGGGTGATCGAGCAAGTCTTCCGTTCCGGCGTCAGGTTCGACAACTGGAATGAGGAAGCATCCTGGGAAAAATGGACGGCCGCGTTTGCCGGCGCATCGCTTGAGACAGATTTCTATCTTAGCGGAAAGTCTACGGAAGATATGCTCCCCTGGGATTTTATAGAAATCGGCGTCTCTAAACAGTCCCTTGCTCAAGAATTCAATAAAGTTGTTGCTATGGGAGAGGATGAATAGTATAATTCGTTATGAAACTCCGAGGGCTGATTCGCGGTCGTACTCAGGATTAGTCCCCGCAGTTATTGGAGCGCAATTCCGGACCGCTGATCCGGCGGTTTCTTTGAGGCGTGGACGTTCCCGGACGCACGGGTATAGGTATCCGGTGATCGGTTGACAGCGCGCAGTCCGCAGACGGTGTTTTCTGCGCTCCTGTTTCCGATCGTTCCGTTCTATTCTCCGAGAAAAAGGAGGGATTAATGCTGTCAGGGCGGAAAAAAAGAGATTTATCCCTATTGTCGCGCGGTCTGAAATATAGACTTAAGATTTCATTTTATCTGATTTTTCTTCTGCCGTTCCTTATCTCCGTTTATCTTCTTTCCAACTACGTTTTCCCTCGCGCCGGCCTTCCCGGAGAGTTGTTTGTGTCGTTGTCGATAAGCATAATCATCGCCATTATAGGCTTCTTTTTAATCAAAGAAGTGTTCGACCGGGTTCTCACGATCGCGCTGGAGGCCAGACTTATAGCCGCCGGCGATATCAGCCGCAAGGTGGAGATTCAGCGCAGCGACGAGGTCGGAGATCTCGGTGAAGCCCTTAACCAGTTGACGCAGCGCATCCGCAGCAATATGGACGAGTTAAAAAGTTACGGGCGCAAAACCACCCAGATAAACATGGAGATACAAAAAAAGGTGCTGGCGCTTTCCAGCCTGCTGCAGATCAGTTCTCTGGTTTCGGAGGGGGCGGAACTTAAAGATATCCTGGATATGGCCGTGGATAAAGCCGGCTTGCTGGCGGAATCCGAGGTCGCTTACCTCTTTCTGAAAGACAAAGAGAGCGACTCTTTCCTGATTAAATTCGCAGTGGGACAGAGAGGGGATAATCTGCTGGGGATGAAGATAAATGCTTCCGATGCGGTCTTCGGTTCTCTGCTCACGCGGGGCGATATTCTCGTGGCCGATGCCAACAATAAAAAAGCCGCCGAGGCGTTCTCGCAGCGTTTCCGGTTCCGCAATACGCTCGCGGTCGCCGTGCCTTTACGCAATGAGATCACGGCGGTGCTGGGGGTCGCCAATTCGAAGGAGGATTTCACTTACGAGGACAATGATGCCGAATTGTTGGATATATTCGGCCGCCAGATATCTATAGCTATCGAGAACGACTTTCTGCTTCACAAGGCGGAAAAGCTTGAGATAAGGGACGCGTTGACCGGGCTGTTCAACGAGAATTACATAAACGGCAGGCTGGATGAAGAGATAAAAAGGGCGATATTATGTCAGCGCCCCTGTTCTTTCGTGGTGTTCGATATAGACGATTTCGCCAGGTTCAGGCGTGAGTTCGGGGTCATAAGCGCGGAGATCTCTCTCAAGAAAGTGGCTGGAGTCATACACGATGTCATCTCGGAGATAGACAGGGCCGGGAGGACGGCGGACAACGAGTTTTCTGTGATCATGCCGGAGAAGAACAAGCGCCAGTCAAAGGAGGTCGCCGACGTTATCCGCGGGAAGGTCGAGGTGATGTTTTCAGCCGAACCGGAGCCGGGCAGGCGCCTGACCATAAGCGCTGGCGTCAGCGAGAACCCGTTGGACGGTATCACGGCGCGGGAGTTGATAGAAAGGGCCCGTAGTTCGGTCAACCTGGCAAAAGCGCAGGGAAAGAACAAAGTCGTTTGAAGAGGGTCGGCATCCCGTTATCGCCCGCAGGGTGCGCCGCAGGCAATCAGGGAGCAGGATCAAAGATATGACCGTAAGAAGAATAATCACGAAACAACTCGGCGAGCTTCTTCTGGAGAGGGGCGTGATCAGCAAGCCGGACCTTGAGAAGGCTTTGCACATACAAAAAGAGCGCGGCGAGAACCTGATAGGCGAGATCCTTGTGGAGATGGGTGTGGCTAAAGAGGAG
>WOZK01000004.1 GCA_011620275.1 Candidatus Omnitrophota bacterium | reverse complement strand
GTGGAGAACCTGTCGCAGGAATTGTGCGGGTAGGCCGGGTTCCGGGGACACGATAATTAATTCGGTTACGGTTACGGTAACCAATAGAGTTCAACCTGTCTTTCCTCTCGAATGGGGACCTCCAATTTTTCTCCCCAATAGATACCTCTAATCTTTCCTCCCCAATAGCATACACCAATCTTTCCTCCCCTTGATGGGGAGGATGAAGGAGGGGGGATAACTAAGGAGCATTAGGAGGGGTGATAATCTCCTCTGTCATCCGATGGGGAGGACTTAGGATAGGAGGGGTGGTGCGCTGTTTAGTAAGTTTTTTTTAGACAGCGCACTACGGCCTCCGGAAGAAATTCTTATCCAGTGAAAGCATCGTTATCTCCACTACCGTAGGCCTGCCGTGCGGGCAGGTGAACGGGTCGGCGCATTTTAGCAGTTCCTCTGCCAGATACTCCGCTTCTTGGGCCTTCATATCGTATCCCGTCATAAGCGATTGTCTGCACGCCCTTCTTGCCAGCATATCGGTATCGCAAATTTTTGATTCTTCATCGCAGAGTATGTCGCGCACAGCCGCTTCGGGTTGCGCGAGCAGCGCCGGATGCGAATGGACCGCCACGGTCTCCTTGTCGAAAAGTGTGGTTGAGAAACCGATTTTTTCCAGTTTGTCTTTCAATATCTCCCAGGCCAGTATCTCTTTCTTGTTGAGCCGTATCGTCAACGGGGCCAGCAGGCTCTGTATTTCTACTCTCCCGTTTGCCATCTGACGGGAGAGTTTTTCATAGGTGATCCTTTCTTGCGCGGCGTGCTGGTCTATCAACAAGAGAGAGGCTGTAGATTCGAATAAGAGATATTTCTTTTTCAGCGAACCGATAAAGCGTGCGTTCTTGAGCGTAGACTTGAGGTCTTCGTTTTTCTCCGCCGCGATCTCCTCTTTGCGCAGGAGCATGGCACTTTCCTCCTGGGAAAATACGTTCTGGCGTTCCATCGAAGGCGGGCGTTCCCCGGAAGGGAAGGGAAAATCGCTCTGCACCCGGTAAGGCTTTCTGCTTTCCGCGATCCCGTCCTCTTTCTCTCCTGACGTTTTCGAATGAGGAGTGTTTATGCCGGGAAAATGCGGCGGTTCGCCGTTGAAGTGGAAACTGGTTATCCGCTGTCCGAACTGTCTGGCAGACGAGATGTTCATCAGGGCATGCTCACAGCAGTTTCTCAGCAGCAGGAAGATATTGCGTTCGTCCTTGATCCTGATCTCGCGTTTGGCGGGGTGCACGTTAACGTCGATGTTTTCCTGCGGCAGGCGCAGGTGGACTGAGAAAATAGGGTTAACTCCGTCGGGCATGAGCAGGCGGTAAGCCTGGTTGACGTGGAAGGATATCTCTTTCGAATATACCGGCCTGCCGTTGACAAAAATAAACTGCATATCGCGGCGTTTCCGCTGAAGATTGATGTTACCCAGCACAAGGTGTATGTTCAGATGTTCCTGCGGGAAGATTTTTTCCGTCTCGATAAGGTTCTCAAGCTCGAGGTTCAACGCCGCCGCCATCCTTTGTCTGTGGCTGTCGTGTTTCTCGAGTTCCAGCAGCGTCTTTCCGTTGGATACGAGCTTGAATTCCTTACCGGGATAGAGCAGTGCGTAAGGCATAAAAACGTCGATTATTTCGTTAGTCTCCGTGGTGTCGCTCTTTAAGAACTTTCGCCGCGCCGGGGTATTGAAAAAAAGTTCTCTTATCTCGAGTGTCGTCCCGTAGGAAACCCCGGCAGGCGCCGATTTGAGGCGTTTGTTTCCGCGCAGGTGTATCTCCCATCCGGCGTCGTTGTCTCTTGTCCGGCTTTGCAGGAGCACATCCGAGACCGAGGCGATGCTATAGAGGGCCTCTCCCCTGAATCCCAGAGACTCGACCATATAGATATCCTCGGCCTTGGTTATCTTGCTGGTGGAGTGCCGTTGGAAGACGTTGTCCATGTCTTCCGGTTCTATGCCGCATCCGTCGTCGCGCACGGAGATCAGTTCCTTCCCGGCGGATTTGATCTCGACTTCGACGCGCCCGGCGCCGGCATCCACTGAATTCTCCATTAATTCCTTGACCACGGAAGCCGGGCGTTCAATGACTTCCCCGGCCGCTATTTTACTGATCACTTCAGGAGGTAACTGGTGAACTTTTGTCATTTTTCTCCGCTATTCTTTTTAGCTGTTGAAGTTTGTTCAGCGCTTCCAAGGGCGTTATGGAGTCTATGTCGGTTTCTTCAAGCGCCCTGCCTATTTCCTCGTAACGCCGCGCGTTTTTGTTTTCCTCTTCGAATATCGCCATCTGTCGTTCGTTTGACTTACGGCCGTGGCGGATGGTCTCCTGCAGGCTGCCGTGCAGCTCGAGCTTTGCCAGTATCGCCCCGGCGCGGGAGACTGCTTCTCTCGGGATGCCGGCGAGCTTTGCCACGTATATGCCGTAACTCTGGTCGCTGCCCCCGGGTATTATTTTATGCAAGAATATGATGCGGTCGTCCCATTCTTTTACCGAGACGTTATAATTTTTCACTCCCGGGTATTCCTCGGCCAGCGCGGTCAGCTCGTGGAAATGCGTGGCGAAAAGTGTCCTGACTTTTCGCTGCTGCAAGAATTCCGCCACCGCCCAGGCGAGGCTGAGCCCGTCGTAGGTGCTTGTGCCGCGTCCGATCTCGTCGAGGACTACCAGACTGCGCTCGGAAAGATTATTCAATATCCCGGCGGCCTCGGTCATTTCCACCATGAATGTGCTCTGTCCTTTGCTGATCTCATCGTGCGCTCCGATACGGGTGAATATCTTGTCTACTATGCCGATGCGCGCCTCTGCCGCCGGCACCGCTCCTCCCATCTGCGCCATAATAACCAGCAAGGCGGTCTGTCTTATATAAGTGGATTTCCCGGCCATGTTCGGACCGGTGAGTATTATAAGCTGGTTCTCGTTGCGGTCGAGCAGTGTGTCGTTGGGAATAAAGGCGTTGCCGGTGAGTTTTTCCACCACCGGGTGGCGTCCGTCTTTAACGTGAATTTCCTCTCCGGAGTTTACCTCCGGGATGATGTAACCGGGTAGGGATGCGGTAGCGGACATCGAATACAAGGCGTCGAGCGAGGCTATGCCGGAGGCCGTTTCATGCAGGGCAGTGGCGTCTTTCAATACCTGGGCGCAGAGCTTGTTGATTATTTCGCGTTCTATCGCCGCGATCTTTCCTTGGGCCGTCAGGATTTTTTCCTCGAATGCCTTCAATTCCCCGGTGACAAAACGTTCGGCATTGGCAAGGGTTTGTTTTCGCGTGAAATGGGGCGGGGTATTTTTCAGATTAGCGCGAGTGACCTCGATATAATAACCGAATACGTTGTTGAATCCTATCTTCAGGGAATTTATCCCGGTTTCTTTGGCCTGCTGCGCCTGGTAGGACTGCAGCCATTGTCTGCCGTTTTCCTGCAGATCGCGCAATTCGTCCAGCTCTCTGTGGTATCCCGGGCGTATAACCTTTCCCTCGGAGAGCGAAAGAGGCATCTCCGGGTTGATGGTTTGTTCAAGCAATTCTCTTATGCGCGCGGCGTCCTTTAGCCGGAGTAATTCGGTGTCTTTTCCTGCTTCGGAGAGTAACGATTGCAGTCCCGGCACGCGGTTAAGCGCGTTGCGCAGGGCCAGCAGGTCTTTAGCTCCTCCGGAACCGCAGCTAAGCCGTGAAAGGTTTTTTTCTATATCGGGAGTGTTCTTGAGCGTCTTGCCCAGGTTATCTCTCAGCATAGGATCGTTCTTCAGGATGCTCACCGCCTGCTGGCGTTTTCTGATTTCTTCCGGATCGTTCAACGGCCGGTAGAGCCATTCTTTAAGCATGCGTCTGCCGAGAGGAGTGACGGTGCGGTCGAGCGTCTGGAAAAGCTCTTCCAGCTCCAGCCCGTAACAGGCGGCGGGGGAGATGACTACGCTTCCGGTTTCGGAATACAGCGTCAGGCGGTCGATGTGCTTCAAAGAAGAACGGTGCACGCTTTTAAGATACTCGAGAAGCGCTCCTGCCGCGGATACCGCCGCGGAGATATCCTCTATGCCGAAACCTTTCAGGTTGTTTGTCCCGAAATGCTCGGTTAAATTCTTTTCCGCGATCTCCGGATTGAAATTCCAGTCTTCATAAGGGCTGAGAGAGAGCCCTTTATTTTTCAATAGCGGGTGCTCTAATAATTCTTTTACCTGCTGTTCGTCCTGCTGGGGGAAAAGGCATTCGAAGAGAGGCAGCTTCGCCATTATCATTACCGCGGCTTCTTTATCGGTAAAACGCGCCAGCCGGATCACCCCCGAAGACGCTTCAGAGAAAGCCAGGCCTATACCGTCTCTGCCCGGATATATACAACAGGTGAAACGCTGATCGTTGCTGGTCTCATCTATGAAAGTACCCGCTGTAATTACCCGGATCACCTCGCGTTTCACCAGTCCCTTGGCGAGTGCCGGGTCTTCAACCTGTTCGCATATAGCGACTTTGAAACCTGCTTTAACCAATTTTGCCACGTAATTGTCTCCGGCATGATAAGGGACCCCGCACATCGGTATCCTGCCCGCCTTGCCGGCATCGCGGGAAGTTAGAACCACTTCCAGTATAGGACTGGCGGTTTTGGCGTCTTCCATGAACATCTCATAGAAATCGCCAAGGCGGAAAAAAAGAATGCAATCGGGATATTTGGCCTTGATTTCCCGGTATTGTTTAAGCATAGGAGTCAAATTTTCCATAATCCACATTTTATACCTGTAATTCCGGGGACACAATACTTAATTATTTATCGCTATACTCGCAATTAGGTATTGTGTCCCCGGAGTGTCCCCGGTATTAAAAGGTTTGCCTTGTTTTTTCCGCTGTGTTATTATAACGGCGCTGGTAGGGATGCAAACATTATTGTTCAACCCGTTTCTTATATCTTTCAACAGGTTATGAATGATCAAAAAGGTCAACGCTGCGGCGTAGTTTGTATAGTCGGCAGACCAAGCACCGGGAAATCCACACTGATGAATACTCTTCTGGGGGAGAAGGTGGCGATAGTCTCTCCGGTTCCGCAAACGACTCGTTACCAGGTGCGCGGCGTGCTCACCGAAAAACGCGGGCAGATCGTTTTTCTCGATACCCCGGGGATTTACCTCTCTCGCAACAAACTCGGCCGGCACATGCTTAGCGACATAGACAGCGCCATTGAAGGAGCAGACGTTATAATCCATCTGGTGGACGCCTGCGAACGGCTCGGCCGCGAAGAAGGCATGATCATAGAGAAACTCAGCGGCAGGAAAATCCCGGTAATCCTGGCGATGAACAAGGTCGATCGCAAGGCTGCCTATATGGACGGCTACATCAAAGAATGGGAAAAGGCGCTCGGCAAGCCGGTGACAGAGACGGCGGATAGGTTCGTTCTGATGCCGGTCTCCGGGATGACCGGTATCAATACCGACAAGCTGGTGGACGTTCTCTTCGGACTGCTGCCGGAAGGGCCATTGCTTTATCCGCCGGAAGTTCTTACGGATTTTCCCCAGAAGCTGGCGATCGCTGATATCATTAGAGAGAAATTCTTTCTTTTCCTGAAAGATGAGATACCGCATTCCCTGGCAGTGTATGTGGAGGAAACGACGCAGAGGCGGGGTAAAGTGATGTTTATATCCGCGGTCGTGCTGGTGGAGAGGGATTCGCAGAAGTCAATAGTCATCGGCAAGGGCGGTAGTGTTTTGAAAAAAGCCGGGGAAACGGCCCGTTCCGAACTGGAGATGCTGCTGGACAAGAAGGTCTTCCTGCAGATGCACGTTAAGGTCCGCGAGGGATGGCAGGATGATCCGTATATATTGAAGGACTTGGGATACTGAGTAGCGCGGAAAGAGGAAGCCATGTTTGAAATTCTAAAGAAAGAAATCGACGGAGAACTCGTGAAACTCCTGAAAAACGGGCGTTTCCGCAGCCTAAAAGCCGTATCTCCTTCCCTTGAACGGGCCATTTGTGAGTTTATCGGCAGGGACGGCAAGCGCATCCGTCCGATAATGCTCGCGGTAGGTTATCTCGGCTATGCCGGCAAACCGGCGCCGGGGTTGTATACCTCGGCTCTATCCATCGAGCTGTTGCACGATTTTATGCTCATCCACGACGATATCATCGATAAATCAGACTTGCGGCGTGGTAAACCGGCTATGCACGTTCTCCTGAGTAAAGGTATCAGAGGCGCCTCGAAGGTCAAATTCAGCGGGCAGGATCTGGCGATCGTTGCCGGAGACGTGGTTTATGCCATGGCCATTCACGCCTTCCTGGAGGTCCAGGTGGATATGAAATACAAAGAACAGGGCCTGCGCAAATTCGTGGACGCCGCGCTTTATACCGGCGCCGGGGAATTCATTGAACTGCTTTTGGGAGGAGAAGATATCAGCCGTGTCAAACTCGCGGACATATACAAGATCTACGATTATAAGACCGCCTACTATACATTTTCCTGTCCGTTATCCGTGGGCGCCATCCTGGCTAACGCTCCCGCGTCCGAAATAAGAAAACTTGACGAATACAGCATCTGCCTCGGCAGGGCCTTTCAGATTAAGGATGATATCATCGGTATGTTCTCGAACTCCGATGAAAGCGGCAAACCTTCCTTGAGCGACCTTCAGGAAGCCAAAAAGACGGTGTTGATGTATTACGCCTATCGCATGGGGAATTTCGGCCAGCGCGCCGAGATCAAGACCATGTTGGCAAAAAAACGGGTTACCTTCTCAGACCTGGCGCGGATGCGCGGGATTATCGCCGGCTGCGGCGCCCTGGAACACGTCA
This sequence comes from Candidatus Omnitrophota bacterium, assembly GCA_011620275.1. GTDB lineage: Bacteria > Omnitrophota > Gorgyraeia > Gygaellales > Profunditerraquicolaceae > Undivivens. The sequence goes on along the minus strand of WOZK01000004.1, from coordinate 81,308 downwards.
AACAAGAAGTTTATGACTTGCGCGAAAAGGCCTTGAAGATAGGCAATTCACTGCGCATGCGTCAAAGCTACCGAACAGCCCTTGCCGATTACGCCGAACGTCTGCTTGCCTGTTGATTATTGTATTGCCTCGTCGCGGCCCCGGGTGTCTTTCTCTTTCGCTGCCGTAGAGAGCTGCGGCATAAGTGTGTCCCTTAAATAGTCTGGAACGCCCTGCCCTTTGGAGGTATCGGGTCTAAACCTTAGCTTGTCGGATTGTCAAGTGTTCGATTGTGCGGTGATGAATGAGTACGAGACAAGAAAGATGAAAATAAGGTATCAAAAGTCAATTTCATGGAATCCATGCCATGGCGTTAAGACCCTTAAATATTGTTGACGTATTCGACGGTTAAGATAAAATAAGGTTATGTCGGAATACATGGCGGTACTTTTGATTTCTCTTTTCCTGCCTCTGTTCCTTAGTTTCTGGCCCATTTTAAAATTGTACCGCCGTTTATCAGCGTTTACCATCGCGATAGGCGCTACTTTGTTGGTTTTCGGCGGCTGGGACGTCCTGGCTGCCGCTCGCGGCCATTGGCCTGGCCGTGCGGCCGTTTCGTTTCCTCGGCCTCCCGCTGGAGGAAATACTTTTCTTTGTGGTCATACCGTTCTGTTGTCTTTTTACTTGGGGAACTCTCAAGTATCTGGAACGAGATTCAGGAAGGCGTGATGCGGGAATATACCCTGTTCGCAATCATTTTTGCCGCGGCGATACCGGTAATGGACAGAATCTTCCGGCCCGGGCTGATGAAGCGCCGCCTCTTCTACGTTTTTCTAGCGGTGATTTTTTCTTTAAACTGCTGGTGAACGGTTATCTTACTTCGCGGTAGATAGTTATCTATAACCCAACGATGTTCTCCGGCATAAGGCTGGGCGAGTATTCTGCTGGAGGATTTTCTCTTCGATTTCAGCATGGCCGGCTTCTGCCTGATCGTCTGGGAAAAAGCGCAAAACCGGTGAATATGCCTGTAGTTTCCGGAACGGGAAAAGAGGATCTGCGGATCTGCCGTTCGCTCAACAAAAAGCACGGCTTGAATTATTATTACGCCGCCGCTTTTTTCCCGGCGGAATTACGCTGTTCCGTATATTCGCTTTACGCCTTCCTGCGCATCCCCGATGAGATCGTGGACAATAACCGTTCCGGCGGCGAAGAGCGCATAAAGGCAGAGCTTTCCGCCTGGCTGGGCAAGTGGCGTGCCGCCTGCCGCGGAGATGTTTCCGATGAGCCTGTTTTGCGTTCGGCGCTGAGAGTGTTCCGCAGATACAATATCCCCTACGGTTACAGCGAGGATTTTTTTCGCTCGATGTTCATGGATATCGAGAAGCGGGAATACGCGGATTACGGAGAATTGCGCGAATATATGTACGGCTCTGCCTGCGTGGTGGGATTGATGCTTTGTTACATCATCGGTTTCAACGATTCGCGCGCGCTGGAATACGCCTCCTGCCTGGGAGAAGCGATGCAGCTTACCAATTTTCTGCGCGATATAGACGAGGATTACCGGCAGAGGGGAAGGATATACATGCCGCTCGACGAGCTGGCTGCCTATGGGCTCTCGCGTGAGGACATCTCGCACAGGCGTTTCTCGCCGGCATTTCGGGATTTTATGAAATTACAGGTAGAGCGCTCTGCCGGGATTTACCGCCGCGCTCAGCCCGGCATCGCCATGCTGGACAAGCGCGGCAGGCTGGCGGTGCGCGTGGCCTCGGCTTTCTACAGCCGCATCCTGGTGAAGATAAAACAGATGGACTATAACCGCTTCCTCGGCCGCGCCCGCAGCGGGACGGCCGAGAAAGCGGTTCTGGCTTTAAGAACGCTTTTAAATCTGCCCGGAGGGAATATATGAAGAAGAAAGCCGCGGTCATCGGGGCCGGTATCGGCGGCCTGGCTTCAGCCTGCATCCTTGTCCAAGAAGAAGGTGGGAGGTGAAAGTGTTCGACAATAACCGTAAATCCGGCGGGCGTTGTAATATTATGGAGGCACAGGGTTTCGTTTACGATATGGGGCCGTCCTTGGTGCCTTAATCCTGACATCTTCGAGAAATTCTTCGCGCTACTCAATGAGCGTGTGGTTGACTATCTGGAGCTGGTGAAATTGAGCCCTTCCTACGGGTCCTTTTTAAAGGGGGAAGGCAGGCGGATTTTTACTCCGACCTCGCCGTCGCGCCACACCTGTTCGTTTTCGTGCCGATCCCTGCCGGGCTGGAATACGGGACCGGAGAACTATCCGCCTATACGGACAAAATACTGCACATAATGGAAAAAGGAATATCCCGTCCTTGCGGTCAAGACTGCAGGTCAAACATCATTTCTGCGTGAAGGACTTCGTCTCGCGTTACCACAGCTTCCGCGGTTCCGCGCTCGGGCTGGCGTATACTCTCGGGCAGACCGCGATGTTCAGGCCGGCTAACAGGAGCAGGAAAATACGCAACCTGTTTTATGCCGGAGGCAACACCCTCCCCGGCATCGGCGTGCCGATGTGCCTGATCAGCGCCGACTTCGCTTGCAGAAGAATCCTCTCGGGAACATATAGAAGTATGGCTCAACTTTAAAGGTGTTCGCTTTATTTGCCATGCTGAATACCGGATTTTTTTAAAAGGATGTATGTTTGCTGCTGTATAAGGTTTATCGCCGCCGCGGTCTGGAAACTATTGTTTGTGTCAACTTTTTCGGGGGAGCGAATAGAAAAAATGCTTCCGGCTATCGGGCCGGGAATAAATATGCCTTAAGCTTAAAGGAAGTTTATGGTAAAATCAATATTATGAAACGCGTAGTTATAGTCGGGGGAGGATTTGCCGGGCTGGCTGCTGCCGGGATATTGTCCCGCCGCGGCAAGAAGCTGGAAACGGTACTGGTGGACAGGAGGCATTGTTTTAATTTCTTGCCTCTGCTGCCGGACGTTCTGGGCAGAGGCATCCCGGCAGAATTGATGGCATATCCTTTTAAGGATATCTGTTCGGGATTAAAGGCGCGTTTCATTCAAGATATCGCCCATGCGGTCTCACCCGACGGCAAAAGTCTGCGTCTGGGAAGCGGGTTGAATATTGATTGCGATTATCTCCTGCTATCCTGCGGCACGGAAACCGATTTCTACGGGAATATTTCCCTGTCCGAGTCAACTTATAAACTCGACAGCGTCTCCGACGCCCTAAAACTTCGTCAGGCCATCGAAATCGGTTGCTACGATAATTACCTGGTTGCCGGGGGAGGTTATACCGGCATCGAGATCGCTTCTAATCTATCGCTTTTTCTACATAAAAAACGGCGCAGGAGCCGAATAATTATCGTAGAAAAATCGCCTTCGATTCTAGGTCCGCTGCCGGAATGGATGAAGGCTTACGTTACGGACGATCTCGCCGCCTGCGGGATAGAAGTGAAGACGGGGCTTTTTATTATGGAGACGCGCGCCGGCAGGAGCGTGCTTTCCGATGGAAGTGTTTTCGGCAATAGCATCGTGGTCTGGGCGGCCGGGGTCAAGACGCCGGATTTTATAGACCGTATTCCTGTTCGGCGCACGCCGCAAGGCAGGCTGAAGGTAGACGAGTGCCTGCGGATATCCGGGAGGTGTTTTGCCGCCGGGGACAACATTTGTTTCTCCGCAGGGCAAGGCTGTTTGCGCATGTCGGTGCAATTCGCCATCACCCAGGGCGAATCCTGCGCAAGAAATATCCTCAACGATATAAATTCGCTCCCGTCGATAAAATACCGGCCTTTTGACCCGGGCTATATTATCCCAATGGCAGACGACCGGGCCTGCGGAATAATATTAGGCCGTCCGGTGCGGGGCATATTGCCCGTGTTTACGCATTATTTGCTTTGCGTCTGGCGGAACCGCGGATTGAAAAACCGCATCCGTCTCGCCTTGCTCCTGCTTAAAAAAGCGGTAAGATAAAGGAGTATGAAGCAGCGAATATCCTTTTTATTCAAAATAAGTATTGAAAAAACCGGATCAAATCTTTAAGATTGTCTCTTGGAATCGGCTTGAAAAGCGGAGATCCTTGCGGTTTGATTAAATCTCGGCTGTCGTGTATAGGTATTTAAAAATCGAAAGTCGAAATTTGACCGCCCGCACTAAAGTTTTAGCGGACTCTGTGAGCTGTCTAAAAAACTTACTGAACAGCGCACTGATTGTCACCCCTCCTAAATCATCCTTGATTACCACCCCTTCTTCATCCTCTCCATCGGATGACAGGGAAGATTATCACCCCTCCTTCATCCTCCCCATCGAGGGGAGGAAAGATTGGAGGTGCCCATTCGGGAGGAAAGACAGGTAGGGGTCTGTTGGTAACCGTGACCGTTGCCGAATAATTGTGTCTTCGGAGCTTACGTTGAAAAATAATCTCATTTTGATCACCGGTGGTGCCGGGTATATCGGTTCGCATATGTTGAGCCTCTTGCTTGAGCAGGGTCGAGAAGCGGTGGTGTTCGACGATCTATCTACCGGCAGGCGGGAGCGCGTCCCGGAGGGCGTGGAATTCGTGCGGGGTGATCTGCGGTCCGCACAGGATCTGGAGAAGCTTTTTTCGCGCTTCCGCTTCGATGCCGTCTTGCATTTCGCGGCTTCGATCGTGGTCCCGGAGTCGGTGAGCGAGCCGTTGAAGTACTACGAAAACAACGTCTGGGGATCTGTCAACTTGCTTCGACATTGCCTGAAGCACGGCGCGCGCAAATTCATTTTCTCTTCCTCGGCCGCGGTTTACGGCCAGCCGGAACTGATGCCGGTGAACGAGGAAGTCCCCTTGCGGCCGGAGAACCCTTACGGAACTTCCAAGATGATGGTGGAGCAGATGTTGCGTGATTGCGCCGCCTCCGGAAAGATGGATTATCTGTCTTTGCGTTACTTCAACGTTTCCGGAGCGCACCCGAGCGGCAGGATAGGACAGCCGCTTGAAGAGGCGACGCATCTGCTTCCCAACGCGCTGAAGGCGGCGGCGGGCGATATCCCGGCGTTGAACATCTTCGGGGATGACTATCCCACGCGCGACGGTACCTGCATCAGGGATTACATACACGTGATGGATTTGGTCCGGGCGCATTTGCTGGCCCTGGACGCGCTGGGCAAGGGCGTGAAAAACGCCGCCTTGAATCTGGGCAGCGGCAGGGGATACAGCGTCAAAGAAATGATCTCATTCGTCGAGAGAGTCACCGGCAGTCCCATCCCGGTGAAAATAGCCGCGCGCAGGCCAGGGGACGCCGCGGAACTAGTGGCCTCCTACGCCAAAGCTGAAGCACTCCTTGGCTGGAGGCCCAAGCTCGGCTTGGAACAAATAATCTCCTCGGCGTGGGAATGGCAGCAGAAGAACTCGAGGGGCACTAAACGCAAGAAGGACGAGGTGATAGTGAAAAAAAGAAAATCATCCGGTTAATGAAGGAGTAATCTAAATGTATAACATCTGCGTGATAGGTGCCGGATACGTGGGGTTGGTGACGGCGGCGTGCCTGGCGGAGATCGGCAATAGAGTGCTCTGCGTGGACAACGATCGCGGGAAGCTGGAGAGACTGAAAAAAGGCGGTGTTCCCATTTATGAACCCGGGCTGAATGAATTGATAAGAAAGAACAGGAAGTCCGGCAGGATAAGGTTTATCCACAGCATTAAAGAAGCCACGCGTAAGTCGGATATTATTTTTATTTGCGTGGGCACGCCGGCCAACGCTGACGGCGGCGCTGACCTTTCGGCGGTGGAATATGTGGCGCAGAGGATCGCCGGGTCTATGAACGGCTACAAAGTGATCGTCGGCAAATCCACGGTTCCGGTGCAGACCGGGGAACGTATCCGGCGGACCGTGAAGAGGATAACGCGCGGCAAATACGAATTCGACGTGGTCTCCAACCCGGAATTCCTGCGTGAGGGGCAGGCCATTTCCGATACCATGCATCCCGACCGCATTGTGATAGGGGTGGAAAGCGAGAAGGCCGGGAAGATAATGCGCAGGCTCTACGCCCCGATCAATGCCCCGGTTGTAGTGACCAATATCCCCACGGCGGAGATCATCAAGCACGCCTGCAACGGTTTTCTTTCCACCAAGATATCCTTTATAAACGCCGTGGCCAATCTTTGCGAGCTTGTCGGGGCTGATGTCAAGCAGGTGGCGCACGCCATGGGGCTCGACAAGCGCATCGGCGCCTCTTTTCTCGACGCCGGGGTCGGGTTCGGGGGGTATTGTTTTCCCAAAGACCTGGACGCCTTTATCCATATCGCCCAGAAAAAAGGCTATGACTTTGAACTGCTGAAAGCAGTGCGCAGTATAAACAAGGAGCAGAAGAAAGTCGTCTTCAAAAAAGTAAAAGCTGTGCTCGGTAAAATAAAAAACAAGACCGTCGCCGTGCTGGGTTTAAGTTTCAAACCGAACACCGATGACATCCGTAATTCCATCGCCCTCGAGCTCATAGTTACGCTGCAGCGCTCAGGCGCCAGGATCCGGGCTTATGATCCGCACGCGATGCCTAAAGCCGCGCGGGAATTAAGGGGGGTGAAGTTCTGCCGTGACGCCTACGATGCCGCCACAGGAGCGGATTGTCTGCTGGTAGTTACTGAGTGGGAGGAATTCCGGCGTCTTGACCCGGCCAAACTTAAAAAAGTGATGCGCAGCCGGTTTATCATAGACGGCAGGAACATTTTTAATCCGGAGACAATAGAGCGATTCGGATTCCTATATAAAGGAATAGGGCGCTAAAACAGAGCCGAGCGCACATTATAAATTAGTCAAACCGTAACGAATCAACAGCCCGCTGAGAATCCGTTTCTCGGGCTTGGGCATCGAGAAACTCAAGAAACCGGCGTTGTAACTGTTTTAAATATAACGCATTATGAGAGACCCGGTCAGTAGAGTCGGGTAAGCCAGATGAGAGCCGGTCGCCCTCCTTGAAGCAATCTACCCGGCGCGCCGCGGTTTGATCCTTCGATAACCATTTTTAGTGAGCCTGTTGAGCGGTTCAGCCCCTTTTCCTTTACTGTAGAAATCGCCTGCCAGGCTCTTTTGATAACTGTACGCTCTAACATTATTTGCCGCAGTAAGTTACATCTATGTTTTAAAAATAATGTTTGACAGCCATAGGGGGCGGCAGTAAAATACTACAAAACATTTTGAATTCCGGGAACACGATACTTAATTCGGTAACGGTTACGGTAACAAAGTCCGTTTTGGTTCTCGGCTACGGTACCCAATAGGGTTCAATCTGTATTTCCTCCCCTCGATGGGGAGGATGAAGGAGGGGTGGTAACTAAGGAGGATAGAGGAGGGGTGACAACTAAGGAGGCTTTAGAGGGGTGATAATCAATCCCCTCCCGAACCAATAGATTATTCATATCTTTCTTCCCCTCGATGGGGAAGATGCAGGAAGAGTATCATCGTCCTTATTGCTCCCCCACCAGGGGAAGGGAAATAAAGACTAAGACAAGGGCATCATAAACGATAAACGAGTTTTAATATCGGCAACGGTAACTAAGCCCGTTTCGGTTCTTGGTTACGGTAACCAACAAAATCCAACGTGACTGTGTCCCGAATGTACCCCGGGTGCCTGTCCTGAGTAAAGTCGAGGGACAAGTCTGGGTAGCTTAATTATTCCTCAAGGAGTAACCATAATGAAAGAAATACGTATTCACGCAAGGGCGGGGCAGGGCGCCATTACTACGGCTTCGTTGTTGGGGTATGTTTATTTCCTGCAGGGGATGTATCCTTATGCCTTCCCGAATTTCGGGGCCGCGCGTATGGGAGCGCCGATGAACGCGTATGTGCGGGTGGATTCCAAGCCCGTGCGCCTGCGCAGTCAAATTTACGAACCGGATTATCTGTTGGTGATCGATCCGACTCTGATGCGCGGGTTTAACTGTTTTTCCGGTCTGCAAGACGCCGGCATTGCCGTGATAAACGGTAAGGACGGCGAAGTGGAAATCCCGAAACTGTCGGCGCGCCAGAAGTCCTTGGTGGTTCCGGCGACGGACATAGCCATGAAGACCATCGGCAGGCCGCTGGCTAACACGGCTCTGCTTGGCGCGTTTGCCGCAGCCACCGGAGAGTTCAGCCAGGAGGCACTGCTGGAGGCGGTTAAGAAGAGATTCAGCGGTAAAGCGTTGGATGGGAATATAGCGTCGGTAAAAGAGGGTTTTGAGTACGTGAAACATAAATATAACGAGGTAAAATAATGTTCGGACCACTTATTTCCAAGCCCGGTTCCAGCAAGAATAATAAAACAGGTTCATGGCGGATCGAGAAAAGGCCGAAATACCTGCAGAAGAACTGCATCGCCTGCCGTATGTGCCTTTTGGTTTGCCCCGAAGCCTGCATAGAAGGCGAAGGGAAGAATACCTACAGATTCGACCCGAATTTCTGCAAGGGGTGCGGTCTTTGCGCCTCCGTTTGCCCTAAACAGGACATCGAAATGGTTAAAGAGGAAAACTAACCGCGTCATCCCTATACTGAAAAGGAATAGCTATGAAAGAGTTCGTTGAAGGTTCACACGCAGTAGCGGAGGTCGTCCGCCTATGCAAACCCGGCGTGATATCCGCCTATCCCATAACCCCGCAGACGCACATCGTAGAGGATCTGGCGCAGTTTGTTTCCGACGGCAAGCTCGCGGCGCAGACCGTGAACGTGGAATCGGAACATTCCGCGGCTTCCGTGGTGCTGGGGGCGTCGGCCACCGGCGTGCGCTCTTACACCGCGACCAGTTCCCAGGGATTGTTTTATATGTTCGAAGTGCTTTTTAACATCGCCGGGATGAGATTGCCGGTGGTGATGACCTGTGCGGCCAGGGCTATTTCGGCTCCCATTAATATCTGGAACGACCAGCAGGACGCGGTATCCCTGCGCGACAGCGGTTGGATACAACTGCACGCCGAAGATATTCAGGAAGCGGTAGACTTGCATCTTATAGCTTACAAACTCGCCGAGAATAAATCGATCATGCTTCCGGTTATGGTCTGCATGGACGGATTTATTCTTACTCACGGGATAGAGACGGTCGATATCCCTGAGCAGACGATGGTGGACAATTTCCTGCCTCCATATATCGCTCCGTATAAGCTCGACCCGGCAGCACCGGTGACCATGGGGCCGCTGGTGGATCCGGAATATTACATGGAGACGCGTTATGCCCTTCAGGAGACGCAGAAGAAGGTTTTGGATATGCTTCCTCAGATAACCGCGGAGTTCGCCAAGACCTTCGGCCGAAAGTATAACGGATTGGTGGAGGGATATCATCTTGAGGGCGCCGAAAAAGTGATCGTCGCTATCGGCTCCGTCTGCGGCACCATCAAAGAAGTCATAGACGAAGCCAGGGCGAAGGGTAAGAAGATAGGATTGTTGAAAGTTTCCTGCCTGCGTCCGTTCCCGGCGCAGCAAATATACGACGCGCTTAAAGGCGCATCCAAGGTCGCCGTGATAGACAGGGCGTTGTCTCTGGGGTCGACCGCCCCGCTGGCCTCGGAAGTAAAAGCGGCTTTCTTCGGCAAGAAGAAGGCCCCTTCTGTGATCAGCAGTTTCGTGGTCGGGCTCGGCGGCAGGGATATTACCAAAGACTCGATCAGAGAAGTGATAAAATTACTAAACGGCAGGGAAAGAAACGGCGAATTCATAGACCTGAAGCCGGAACTTCTAAAGGAGAGTTATGAATAAGAACCTTTTTGTCTCGGGTCATACCGCCTGCGCGGGATGCGGCCAGTCTTTGGCGGCGAGACTTGTCATAGACGCCAGCGGGCCGAACACTATAGTAGTCAATAACACGGGCTGTCTGGAGGTGTTTTCCACGAAATACCCGGAGTCAGCCTGGGAGGTCCCCTTTATCCATTCTCTATTCGAAAACTGCGCGGCAGTGGCTTCCGGAGTCGAATCCGCACTCAAATTCATGGGCAAGAAAGACGGTATCAACATTATTGCCCAGGCCGGAGACGGCGGGACCGCGGATATCGGCCTGCAGGCTCTCTCGGGGATGCTGGAGCGCGGCCACGATATTCTCTACGTTTGCTACGACAATGAAGCTTATATGAACACCGGTGTCCAGCGCAGCGGCCTTACGCCTTTCGATTCCAACACTACCACCAGCCCGTCCGGCAAGCAGTCCTTCGGCAATTTGCGGCCCAAGAAAGCCCTGCCGGAGATAGCCGTGGCGCACGGCATCCCGTATGTCGCGACAGCCTCGGTAGCGTTCCCGCAGGACATCCAGAGAAAGGTCAAGAAAGCTTTTTCAATAAAAGGCCCCAAATATATGCAGATACACGTCCCATGCCCGCTTGGGTGGAGGCACGATTCGGGCCTCACCCTTACCGTGGCGAAATCAGCCGTAGAAACCGGCCTTTATCCGCTGTTTGAGTATGAGAACGGACAGCTCTCCGCCGTGCGTAAACTGGCGCAGGCCAAACCTGTGGAAGAGTACCTGAAAATGCAGGGAAGGTTTAAGCACCTTACGGGTGCCGCCGAGGAAATAAAGAAGATCCAGGAGATTGCTGACAATAATGTCAGGAAATACGGGCTCAGGGATCAGGTCTCCGGGAATTAGCGGAAGGGGGTAGGTTATGGGAAAGCAGGCAAGGGCGATAGCGGAAATTCCACTAAAGGATATCGTCAAAGACCTGACAAAAGCTTACGCCGACGAATGGCTGGCGCATTATCTTTATTGGTATATGGCCCAGATAGTCTGCGGCAAGGCCTACGAGGATATGAAAGAGTTGTTGAAGAAAATCGCCGCGGATGAGAAGGAACACACTGAAGAACTGGCCGACCTGATCACGAAACTGGGCGGTGTCCCGATAGCCAACCCGATGGAACTTGAGAAAAATGCCAACACGCCTTACATAATGCCTCCTAAGAACGGAGCGGATATCAACCGCATAATCCGCATCGTTACCGAGGCAGAGGCTTCCGCGATAGATGTTTACAACAAGATCGCCAAGAAGACGTTCGGTAAGGACCACGTGACCTATCAGTTGGTTATGCATATACTCGCCGAGGAAATCGAACACGAAGAGATGTTTGAGAATCTTATGGAGCGTTAAAAAAAGTTCCGCGGAATGGCCCCGCTTCGGGGAGGTTACTGTAGGAGCATACAGCTTAATATGGGCTGTGTATCGGCGAAGCCGGAGCTTCGCCGGGAAAAACAGGGGCTTTGGGCTTTAGTTCCAAGGTTCCATTCAGGAGGAATGAAAAATGGCGAAGGTGACTATTGACGCTTCCGTATGCGTGGGCTGCGGATTGTGCGAGCAGTTGTGCCCGGAGGTATTCGAGGTTCAGGCTGACGGTGTCGCGCATAGCAAGGCGGACGTTTGCAATACGCATAATATAAGCGAGATTGCCGAGCAGTGCCCGGTCAGCGCTATTAAAGTGGAGTAATACGAGCGCCGAGAAACAATGAAAAGCCCCGCGTGTGAACGCGGGGCTTTTTTAATGCGGGCGGTTTCTAGAACTTTTTCGCCGCGGATTTCTTCTCTACTTCCCGCATGAATTGGTCGAAGGCTTCGTTCTGCTTCTTGAAAAGCAGGCTGCGGGCGAAGTCTTTTTTCTCCTGGGCGAATTTATTCTCGTCCACCGGCTTGAAAGAATCCGGGGTGATGATATAAAAACCGGAGGCGGCTTTTATCACGCCGCTGTATTGTCCGGGGGAGAGTTTTTTCGCTTCCGTGTAAAAGGCGTCGGAAGCCCCGATACCTTCGATATAACTGCCGAATCTAAAATCCCCGGTTTTGCCTGATTTAAGCGACAGGGATTTAGCCAACTGTTCAAGCGACACGGATTCTTTGGCTGTCGTCGCGGCTTTGATCTTTGAGAGGCATTCCTCTATCCTTTTTTTCGCTTCCTGGGCGGACTTCTGCGACACCATTTTTTTCTTCACTTCGTCTTTGATCTCCTCAAGCAGAGGGATATACGGTTCTTTTTTTTCTTTGATTTTGAGCAAGAAGACCCCGGTAGAGGTTTTGACCGGCGGCAGGAATTTACCGGCGGAGGAGTTGGCGAGGCGTTCCATCAATTCCTGCGACCAGCCTATGCCCGGGATAGGACCGTTCTCTGCGAAGAGTCCGGTTTCTTTGGCCTCCAGTTCCATATTCTTGGCCTCATCCCTGAAATCGGCGGCTTTGATGAAACGCTGCAGGGTGTCTTGTATTTTATTCTCCGGCACGTCCGTCCCGAGCATAACATATTCCAGGTTGTAGCTGAGCGGTTTCTTGAAAAGCAGGTTGTTGGCGGTGAAATAGGCTTTTATTTCTTCATCCGGCACGGAAAAATCGGCGGCTATGTCCGCGGGCAGAGCAGCTATGTATTTGACGCTTATTTCTTCGTTGGCCTTGTTGTAGGCTTCTTTTATTTCGGTGTCGTCGACTTTGATTCCGGCGGTCACCTCTTGGAATAGCTTCTCTATGGCTATGTCTCCGCGCACCTGCTCTTCGAAAGCTCTGGCGGGGACGTGGAATACGTAGCGCAGAACCTGCCGGTATTGCTTTTCGTCGAATTCGCCTTTTTTATTCTGCAGAAAAGAATAACTTCGAATCGTTCTCACCACTTCCTTGTCCGGGATTCTTATCCTGCGGCGGGAGGCTTCTTCGAGCATAAGCAGCCGTTGCCATGCTTGCCCTTCGAGGTTGAGATACTGTTGCATTTGCTGGAGTTTATCTCCGAGACGCATAGCGGCAGCCGTATTAACCGCCTGGAGAGCGGACTGGTATTCCCGGCTGGTAATCTTCCTGCCGTATATCCTGCCGGCGTAGTGGCTTTGGCCGGGGGATTTTTTTATGGAATCGAAAAATCCCCAGAGAACGAAACCCGGTAAAATGGCTATCAAAAGTATGATCCAGATGGTCTTTTTTGTTCTTTTGCTCCACATGATATTAACCTCCGCCGGGGGATTGTGCCGGGTTACTTAAGCGGTGATGAGATGGATGAGCGCAGCCGCGCACCAACTGAATACCGCTATATAGGCCGGGACATGTATGTATTTGCAAACTTCAGGATCGAAATAGGCTTCGGGGTGGTTCCAGATGTCCTCTCCGCTGGAGAAGGCGGAGAAGTCGTTTATTTTGCGAAAAAGGAAGATATAAAGATAATAGAAACAACAGACTATGAACGTGAGCGTGAAGATATTGCGTATAATTATCGCCATATTGCTATCCTTTTATCCAATTATACTATTTTCAAACCGGAGAGACAATAATTAATATTTGAAATGTCGGGAAGTAAAAATAAAAGCAAAGGCGGGAGCAAGAGAATGCTTCGGGATATTGTCCTCCCGAGCAATACTTTATAGGATATATGGTCATTACAGGCGTTTTTTGCGGAGCAATCCGGCTGGGAAGGGTTGCTTTGCCATTTTGCTCCTCACAAGGACGACCTGAGGCACGGGGCCGTTTTTGTTTTTAATCAATTAGTTGCTTTACAAAAGGTTTTTCCATCTGTATAATTAAGAAACCATTCCTGAAGTGCTCCCCAAAAGGGAGCATAAGGGGGTATTTTTTTTGCGTTTTTCCCGTGGTTATTGTTGTGGCCGGTATGTAACGCAAACTTATTTTTAGTTTGTCTAAGGATTACCACAGTCTGAAGCCTGGGGAGCTTCATTTCTTTCTACAATAAAGGTGTTTCTTTTCGTTGTTTCCGGCTGTCCGGCGTTTGCCTGGGGGCTTCAGGGGAATCCGGAAAGAATGACCGCATTTATCGGAGGTAGTATGGTTGTGAATAAAAAACAGAAGAAGGTTTTAAAGCTCGGTTTACCAAAAGGTAGCCTTCAGGAAGCGACTTTCAAAATGTTCCGGAAAGCAGGCTTCAATGTCTCGCTGCCTTCAGAGCGTTCTTATTTTCCCTCTACAGGCGATCCGGAGATAGAAGCAATACTGCTCAGGGCCCAGGAGATGTCGCGTTACGTCCAGGAAGGCGTGCTTGACTGCGGCATAACCGGCGAGGATTGGATAATCGAGAACGGGTCCGATGTCGTCAGGATCACTGACCTGGCTTACGCCAAACAGAGCATGAGCAAAGTGCGTTGGGTGCTGGCGGTACCGGAATGCTCGGGGATCGATTCTGTAAAGCAGTTGAACAATAAACGTATCGCCACCGAGTTGGCCAACGCCACCAGAAAATATCTCAAGAAGCAAAAAGTGAACGCCGAGGTGGAATTCAGCTGGGGCGCCACCGAGGTGAAGGTGAATTCCGGGTTGGTGGATGCGATCGTGGATTTGACCGAGACCGGCAGAAGCCTTAAGGCCAATAAGCTGAAGATAATCGCTACTATCTGCGAGTCGACCACCCAGTTCATAGCCAATAAGAAAGCCTTCAAGGATTCCTGGAAGAACGATAAAATGCAGCAGATAGCGATGCTTTTGAAGGGCGCGATAAACGCGGAGGAGAAGGTAGGTTTGAAGATGAACGTCCGCAGGAAGGACTTGAATAAAGTCATCTCGCTCCTTCCGGCTCTCAAGAGGCCGACCATCTCCGGTCTGGCGCAGGAAGAGTGGTGCGCCGTGGAGACTATTATCGACGAGAAGGTTGTGCGTATGTTGATACCCGGTTTGAAAAAAGCCGGCGCTGAAGGGATAATCGAGTATCCTTTGAATAAAGTAATATATTAAGCGGAGGAGTCAAATGCCTTGCGGTAAGAAAAGAAAGAGAATTAAGATACGGACGCATAAGCGCAAGAAAATGCGTCGCCGTCTGCGTCACGTGAAGAAGAGAGACTGGAATTAGTAGGTTGTTAATAGGATTCCGGGGACACAATACTTAAATGTCTGTGGTTTTGGGAATAATTAAGTATAGTGTCCCCGGATTTACGCCGTCACGCGTGAGTTCCGGGATAAAAATGGCCCTTCCGAAACCTTTCAGCATAAAGAGTTTTATCTCCCGGGGTTCAATACCCGCATTGTTGTTCTTTGTCCTTATCTGTGCCGGTGCCTGCCGGGCGGCGGAAAGCGCGAAAGCCTCCGCGTTGAGCCATTATATAACCGGATTGATTTACAACCGCCGCGGCGAACAGAAAGATTCCATACGGGAATTCAAAAAGGCGCTCAAGGCCGACCCGCAAAACGTTTACATCCGCATGAAACTCGCCGTTTGTTACATGGGCGAGGAGGATTATCCCGGCGCCGTCGTGGAACTGCAGTCGGCGGCAAAGTTGCGCCCGGAGATGGCGGAACCCCACGCTTTGTTGTCGCTGGTTTATTATCTACTGGAAGAGCCCGATAAAGCCATACAGGAATACGAAAGTGCCCTGCGTGCGGCGGCGGAGACCAAACCGGACGACGCCAGAATATCCGGCAGCCTGGGGCGGCTATATCTTTACCGCGGTAAGCTGGAACAGGCCGAGCAGGTGTTCCGCCGGATAGTAAATCTGTCTCCTTCTTCCTGGGAGGCGCATTTTTATCTCGGGGATATACGTTACCGCCTGGGAGATAAGAAAGGCGCCGAGGCCGAACTGGTCAAGACGATAGCTTTAAACGGGGATTGCCACCAGGCCCTTAATTATCTCGGGTACATGTATCTTGAGGAAGATCGCAACCTCAGGGAAGCGGAGACGATGATAAAAAAGGCCGTTTCCTTGGCGCCGGACAACGGCGCTTATGCCGACAGCCTGGGCTGGCTTTATTTCAAGAAGGGAATGATAAAGGAGGCGGGTAGGGAATTGAGAAAAGCCGCTTCGCTGTTGAATGATCCGGTGATACTTGACCATCTTGGTGATTTCTATCTTAAGACTGGAGATAAAGATAAAGCCGCGCAGGAATGGCGGGAATCTCTGCGGCTCGACCCTGAACAGGAAGAGGTGAGAGCGAAACTAAAAAAACTGTCCGGGCAGACGGAGAAGAACGGAGAACCGGTCAAAAATGGAAAATGAAACTTTAGATATACGGCAACTTCAAGAAAAAGCAAGGCAGATCAGAAGAAGTATAATCCAGATGATCTCCGTCGCCGGCTCGGGCCACCCCGGGGGAAGTCTTTCTTCCGCGGACCTGGTTACCGCTCTTTATTTTTCCGTGCTGAGGCATAACCCGTCTGATCCCGCGTGGCCTGATAGAGACAAGTTCCATATGTCAAAAGGGCATTGCTGTCCTCTCTGGTTCTCGGTGCTGGCGGCGGACGGTTACATGCCGCAGTGCGAACTATTCACTTTGCGTAAATTTGGCTCCATACTGCAGGGGCATCCGGACAGGCGCGCTCCGGGAGTAGAAATGTCCTCCGGGTCTCTCGGGCAGGGGCTTTCCGTGGGCGTGGGGATGTCTCTGGCGGCGCGGCTGGACGGTAGACAAAGCAGGGTTTACGTGTTGATGGGAGACGGCGAGATACAGGAAGGCAATATTTGGGAAGCCGCGATGTCCGCCGCTCATTACAAGTGCGATAATCTTTGCGGTATAGTCGATTATAACGGGCTGCAGATAGACGGCAGGACGTCCGATATAATGGGCCTTGAGCCGATAAAGGCCAAATGGGAGGCTTTCGGCTGGCACACGATCGAAATAGACGGGCACGACATGGCGGAGATTCTCGGCGCCTATAAAGAAGCCGCCGGAGTAAAAGGAAGGCCGAGCGTGATTATCGCCCACACCATAAAAGGGAAAGGTGTTTCTTTCATGGAAAATAATGTGGAGTTTCACGGGCGCGCGCCCACTAAAGAAGAGACGGAACAGGCGTTGCAGGAACTGGAGTAGCCGTCGCGGAGAAAAATTTTATGGTTGAATTATTCTATCAAAGGGATGTTTACGGCAAGACTCTCGTGGAACTGGGCGGTAAGAACACGGACATAGTAGTGCTGGACGCGGATCTTTCCAGTTCCACCAGGACCGGGCTGTTCGCCAAGGCGTTCCCCGAGAGGTTCTTCAATATGGGGGTGGCGGAGCAGAACCTGATGGGCGTCGCCGCCGGGCTGGCGGTGTCCGGCAAAACGGTATTCGCTTCCACTTTCGCCATCTTCGCCACCGGCCGCGCCTGGGATCAGGTGCGCAACGGGATATGCTACAATCATTTGAATGTTAAGATAGTTGCCACCCACGCCGGATTGACGGTCGGGCCTGACGGGGCGAGCCATCAGGCGCTGGAAGACCTGGCTTTGGTGCGCGTGATACCGGGAATAAATGTGGTTGTTCCTTGCGACGGTCCGCAGACAAAAGCGGCGGTGCTGGCGGCAGCGGAGACCCCGGGGCCTTTTTACATACGCCTGGGGCGCGCTAAGGTCCCGACGATAGAGGGGACGGGGGATTTTCGTCTGGGCAAGGCGCAGGTGCTTAGGGAAGGCGGCGATGTCGCCATTATCGCCTGCGGTATGATGGTAGGTAACGCCTTGAAGGCCGCGGAAAAGCTGGCCGGTAAAGGCGTTCGGGCGCGCGTGATCAATATGCATACCTTGAGGCCTTTCGACGCGGAAACGGTGAAAGAGGCGGCGGGGACGGTTCGTGGCATGGTGGTCTGTGAAGAACACTCGGTAGTCGGCGGGTTATGCGCGGCGGTCGCGGAGACTTTGCAGGAAGAAGGTTATTGCGGCAGGGTGACCACTGTCGCTATCAAGGAAAAGTTCGGGCAGTCCGGCGATCCGGATGAACTGATCAAAAGCTACAAACTTACCGCAGAAGACGTGGAAAGAGCGGCTTTGGAAAGCATCCGCGGTTGAGGCGCAAACCCATGCTTTTACGGAAGATACCCTCGGGAATCCGGGCGGTTTTTCCCTCATACTCCAAGATAAATCTTTATCTGGAAATCCTGCGCAGGCGCAGGGATGGGTATCACGATCTCCGCACTCTTTTCGAGCGCATAGATTTGTGCGACGAGATTAGCGTCCAGCTTCGGGATGACGGCGTTATCAAGGTTTCTTGCGGTTATCCGGGTGTCCCGCAGGATGAAGGCAATCTGGCCTATCGGGCCGCTGATGAGTTATTCAAGCTTTGCGGCGTCCGGGATAAGGCCGGGGCGGATATCAGCATACGCAAGAACATTCCACCCGGCGCGGGTTTGGGCGGCGGTTCGGGAAACGCGGCGGCTGTGATACTGGGACTGAACCGTCTGGCCGGTTTGAAGTTACCGTTCAGCAAGTTATACGGGCTCGCGGCCTCCATCGGCTCGGACACGGCCTTTTTTCTTCACGAATGTTCTTTCGGACTTGGGACAGGCAGAGGAGAAAAGATCAAACCCTTGCACAGGCTGGACAGACTGTTTTTTTATCACGTTCTGGTCTTTCCTTCCGTAAGCGCGCCCACTCCTTTGATTTACCGGGAGTGGGACAGAAAGCGCTCTCTCCGTAATAAGAAAGACGTATTGACAAAATCTTCAAATAATGTTAAAATAATAAATTCAGGTTATAGCCGGTATGTTTTTCCCGGCTATAATGGCGAGTTATTCAACGGTCTGGAAAGTGTTGCTGTTGACTTATATCCGGAAGTCAGGCGCGTAAAAGAATCTTTTGCGCGCCTTGGGATAGAAGCTAATGCCATGTCGGGCAGCGGTTCTTGCGTGTTCGCCGTGGTATCTTCATATCGTGAGGCTTCTAATTTGGCGCGTCTGATTAGCGGAATGAACCGCCGGTGGCGTGTTTGGACCGCAGGGACTGCGTTACCCAGGAAGCAACAGCACAAGGAGGTAGGCCGATGGAGATCACCGAAGTAAGAGTGTTCCTGAAAGACTCGCCCGACAAGAAGCTCAAGGCTTATGCCACGGTAACTTTTGATAACGCGTTCGTTGTCAGGAATATCAAGGTTATAGAGGGCAATAACGGTGTTTTTATCGCCATGCCGTCGCGTAAGCTTAAATTCGCCTGCCCGAAATGCGGCTTCAAGAATGAAATTCGCAGTAAATATTGCAACCAGTGCGGAGCGCAGCTGCCTTTTACCTCCGCTCCGGCGGAAACCGACGCGGTCGGCGGGGCTCAGTCGGAACATAAAGATATAGCCCATCCCATTACCCAATCCTTCAGGGAATATCTCCAGAAGAAGATATTGGATATCTATGAGCAGGAGAGGAGACGGGACGGCACAGGAGTGCGCGCGGATCAGGAATTCAGCGTCGAATAAACCCCGAAGCCGCCTTTAAATATACCTATCCCGGGGAAATCGCGTTTTTACGCATCACTGCGGAGGAACGAACCTACTGCCCGGTAGTGTAATGGTAGCACATCAGAATTTGGGTCTGAGCGTTGAGGTTCGAGTCCTCACCGGGCAATACTTCCCGCCTATGGCGGGAAGTATAGAGCAATCGAAAGTAGAAAATAGAGAGTTGGGAAGACAGAAAACTTTCGATTCGGTCAAACCTTTACTCCCGAATCTCAAGGTGCTTAGCTTTAGGGATTTTGAAATAACAGTCTGTCGACAAAGTTTCCCGCGCCGTCATTTTACGGAGTCTCGCCAGTGTTTCAGTGGCGGACGATGAAGAATCCCGGCGGAAGTTGGGTTTTTCGTCTTTAACCCGTGATAGCGGTAAAAAGTTTTTAACTTGGATCCGAAATAAAGCATGAGCTCACAGAAAACAGCTTGTATAATTCTTGCCGCCGGTAAGAGTACGCGCATGCGTTCGAGCCTGCCGAAAGTGCTGCATCCTTTGTGCGGCAGGCCGATGCTGAGATATGTTTTGGATCAGGCCAATGAATTCAAGACCGGGCCGTGCGTGGCCGTCTTGGGATATAAACACGAGCAGGTCGCCGCTTGTCTGTCCGGCAATGTCCGTATCGCCGTGCAAAAAAAGATAAACGGTACGGCCTCCGCGGTGTCTCAGGCGCTTGGTTTGCTTAAGGACTTTAGCGGCGACGTCGTCGTGCTTTACGGTGATATGCCTCTGCTTAAAGCGGACACATTGAAGAAACTGGTCGCGGAACACCGCAGGAGCGGGGCAGCGGCCACGGTACTGACCGCGGTGGTGGAGGACGCGGCCGAATACGGTAGGATCGTCAGGGATGAGTATTCCGCCATAAGCGGCATCGTGGAAGCGGCGGAGGCCGACGGTTACCAGAAAGAGATCAAGGAGATCAATACCGGGGTAGTCTGTTTCAACAAGGACTGCCTGGCCGCGAGCCTGAAGAAGGTAAAGCCGCGTAACCGCAAGAAAGAATATTATCTCACCGATTGCATAGGGATACTGTATTCGATGGGTAAGGCGATCGGCGGGATGCGTGTCAAGGATAATCGCGAGGGAATGGGAGTCAATTCCCGCGTCGAGCTGGCGGCCGCGAATGTTATAATGCAGGCGCGCCTGAACGAGAGCTATATGAAACAGGGCGTTAGCCTTACGGCTCCGGAGACGGTTTTCATCAATCACGGCACCAAAATAGGCGAAGATACCGTTATTTATCCCTTTACAGTCATAGAAAGGGATGTTAAAATCGGGAAAAACTGTTCGATAGGGCCGTTTGCGCATTTGCGTGAAGGGACCCGCCTTGCGGACAATGTCTGCGCCGGGAATTTTATAGAAATGGTGCGCGCCAACGTGGGAAAGAACGTCTTTGTGAAGCATTTTTCCTATCTCGGCGATACGCGCGTCGGGCGCGGCGCCAATATCGGCGCCGGAACGGTAACCGCCAATTTTGACGGCGCCAATAAGCACAATACGGTGATAGCGGATAACGCCTTTATCGGTTCGGATACGGTGTTGATCGCTCCGGTCCGCGTAGGCAGGGGCGCGAAAACCGGCGCCGGTTCCGTAGTCACCAGGGGACGCAGCGTTCCCGACGGAGGAGTGGTGGCGGGAGTGCCGGCAAGGGTTTTGAACAGGAGTAAGCGGCGGTAAATCAGGACGCAGAGATCCCCGGCTTTCGAGTCCGGGAAACTTCATTCCAAGACCAAGTTTTTTTTGCCATACGGAGGAATCGGAGAGAGATGAATAAACTCGCGGTATTCACCGGTAACGCCCATCCTGAACTGGCTAAGAGCATTTGCAATTACCTCAAGATAGATGTCTCGGATGCGATGGTAGGCAGATTCAGCGAGGGCGAGGTAAGGGTAAAGATAAACGATAACATACGGGGCAAGGACGTTTTTATCGTCCAGCCGACGTGCCCTCCGGTGAATGAGAATCTGGTGGAGCTGCTGGTGATGATTGATGCCCTCAAAAGAGCATCCAGCCAGCGCATAACTGCGGTGATGCCTTATTTCGGTTACGCCAGGCAGGATAGGAAAGACCAGCCGCGCGTTCCCATCAGCGCCAAGCTCGTGGCTAATCTTTTGACAACCGCCGGTGCAAACAGGGTGCTGACAATGGACCTGCACGCCGGGCAGATACAGGGATTTTTCGATATCCCGGTGGACCACCTGTTCGCCGTGGGGGTTTTCATAGATTATATCAAGAACCTGGGATTAAAGAATATCGTGGTGGTATCCCCAGACGTCGGCAGCATAAAAATGGCCAGGTCGTATGCCAAGAGGCTGATGGCGTCGCTGGCAATTATAGACAAAAGGCGGATATCGCCGGACAAGGCCGAGGTTATGCATATATTAGGCGAGGTGGAAGGAAAAGATGTCCTTATCGTCGACGATTTGGTAGCCACCGGCAGTTCGCTTTTCGAAGCGGTGGAGATATTGCATAAGTATAAAGCCAGATCGATCAGGGCGGGCATCACCCACGGGGTGCTTTCCGGCCCGGCTATGGAGCGCCTGGACGCCTGCCGCTGGCTCGAGGAACTGGTTATCACAGACAGTATCCCTTCCGAAGGCAGCAGGGTGCATCCGCGGTTAAGAACGTTGTCGGTCGCGCCTCTGTTGGGAGAGGCGATAAGAAGGATACATAACGAGGAGTCGGTAAGCTCTCTGTTCGATTAGAGTTTTCTCCGAGCGCCCAGGCCGCCGATTAGCGGACGCAGGCTAATGTCCGCCGGGCGGTAGTCGCGGCGGGCTTTACTCCGGTATTCAAGCACAAGGCAGTACTGCATAAGGAAGAGAGGTAGCGGTAATGGAAAAAATGTTTCTTAACGTCGAGACAAGGGCCGAGACCGGCAGGAGCAAGGTCAAGGCTCTCCGCGATAAAGGTTTTATCCCGGCGGTAATTTACGGAGAAGGCAAGGAAGGGCGTCCCGTGCAGGTCTCCATGCGCCAGCTTTTCGACCTGGTGCATAAACACAGGCTGGAGAATGCGCTCGTTACCTTGAGGATGGAAGGCGAAACGGAGAAACCTTGTCTTATAAAGGACATACAGCTGGATCCGCTGCACGGGGATATCATCCACGTCGATTTTAACTCTATTTCGATGGACAAAAAACTGCGTTTGAACGTGCCGATCATCGGCAGCGGCGAACCTGCAGGTGTAAAGCAGGAAGGCGGGTCACTGGAGCATATCCTCTGGGAAATAGAGGTGGAGTGTCTTCCTACCGACATCCCTGAAAAGATAGAAGTGGACATCAGCGGGCTGAAACTCGGCGAATCCATGCACGTCAAGGATTTGAATCTTCCGTCCGGGGTAAAGGCCCTGACCGAACCGGAAAGCGTGCTCTTCACGGTCGCGGCTCCGACGGTGCAGGCGGTGGAGGAAGAGGCGGCGGCGGAGGGTGAAGCGAAGGCCGAGCCGGAAGTCATAAAAGAGAAAAAAGAAGCGCCCGCGGAAGAATCCAAGGACAAAGAGAAGAAGTAAACCGATGAAATTCATCGTCGGCCTGGGGAATCCCGGGAAAGAATACGTGAATACCAGGCATAACCTGGGTAATATTTTGGTGCAGGCGTTGGGATGCGAGGCCGGGCTGTCTTTCAGGCGGGACAGCGGCGTGTATTCATTTATCGCCCGCGGAACTTTCTGCGGAGAGGAAGTCGTCCTGGCCTTGCCGTACACGTATATGAATTTATCGGGACGCGCAGTGAAGGCCATGACCGCCAAATACGGCAAGGGCGGTTACGAACTTCTGGTCGTCTGCGACGATATGGATTTCGATTTCGGGACGCTCCGGATTAAGCGCGGCGGGTCCTCCGGAGGGCACAAAGGGATAGCTTCGATAATCGAATCCCTGGGAAATGTAGACTTCTGCCGTCTGCGGATGGGGATAGGCAGGCCGTCTGCCGGGATCGATGCTGCCGTATACGTTCTTGAGAAATTCGGTCCGTTTGAAAAAGGCTCCCTGCCGGGAGTACTGGAGACGGCTATAGAGTGCTGCAAGACTTGGCTTGCGGAAGGAACGGAGAAGGCGATGAATCGTTTCAATTTCCTCCGCCCGGAAATCCCGGGGTCTTAAGCCGGTTTTACCTTAGCCAAGCGGAGCGGGATAACAATAGGAATAGAAAAGGAGCAAGACAGGATGAATAAGTATGAAGCTATGGTGATTATTAAGCCGGAACTTTCCGAAGACGAAAGAAAGGCCGTTCTGGCGCAGCTTACGGATACGATAACCGCAAACACGGGTACCGTGGCGCAGGCGGGAGTCTGGGCAGAGCGCAGGAAACTGCAGTTCCCCATCAAGAAGCACGCGGAGGGAGTTTATTATCTGATCGATTTCTCGGCCGAACCCGGGGCTATAGAAAAGATACTCGGGGTGTATAAACTGAATGATAACGTGTTAAGGACGCTTATAACCGTGCATGAGAGCAAGTAATTGCTTTCTTAGCCGGACGGGGGAGGATGCGATATGGCTAATTTTAACCGGGTGTTTCTTATCGGCAACCTGACCAAGGATCCGGAGTTGCGTTATACCCCGCAGGGGACCGGTGTGGTTAATCTTCGTCTGGCGGTCAACCGCAGGTTCAAGGACAGGAACCAGGAATTAAAAGAAGAGACCTGTTTCGTGACGGCGGTAGTCTGGGATAAACAGGCCGAGACCTGCAATCAGTATCTGCGCAAAGGCAGTCCGGTTTTCATCGAGGGGCGCCTGCAGTCGCGTTCCTGGGAAGATGCCAGCGGGCAAAAACGCAGTACGATAGAAGTGAGGGCCGAGCGGGTGCAATTCCTCGGCGGAGGCGGCGCCAGGGACGGAGCGGCGGCGCCGGCAGAGACGAATATGGAACATTCCACTGAAGCTGAATGGATGGGAGAAAGCGAGGAGAAGTTCAATGAAAGAGAAAATCAGGAAAACGCCTAACAGAAACAAGAGAAGAAAGGATTCCGGTTCTTCCGGCCGCAAGAGGATATGCCGTTTCTGCGCCGACAAGATGGAAAACATAGATTATAAAGACATCAAGAGGCTCGAATTCTTCATGAGGGACAGGGGTAAGATTGTTTCCAGCCGTCTCTCGGGGAATTGCGCCAAGCATCAAAGGAGACTTGTGACTGCAATCAAAAGGGCGAGGTTCCTGGCCCTGTTACCTTATTCGAGGGCTTAAAATGAAAGTGATACTTACCGATAATATCGATAAAATCGGCAAACTGGGGACCGTGATTAATGTGAAAGACGGGTTCGCCCGTAATTTTCTGTTCCCCAGGAAGCTGGCGCTTCCTTCCACTCCGGGGAACCTGAAGGCGCTGGAAGCGAAAATGAAAAAAAAGGCCAAAGAACTGGAGGCCTTGAAGAATGAAGCCGAGAAGACGCGCGCGCGCCTTGAGGCTCTCTCTTTGACCATGCCGGTGCTCACTCAGGAGGACGATAAACTGTACGCCGGTATCTCCTCCGTGGATATCCTGCAGGCCTTGAAAGACGAAGGCATTATTCTGCAGAAGAGAGATATACTGCTCGAGGAGCCTATCAGGGCCCTCGGGATTTACGAAGTTCCGGTTAGACTCCACCCTGAAGTCGAAGGTAAGGTCAAGGTATGGGTGGTGAAGAAATAAGAAAAGAATCCATAATTTGAAGGACGGGGGACGAGGCACGAAGGACGCAAGAAATACCTTCGTATTTATCTTTAGTTAGCAAGTTTCGTACTTCATTCTTCGGTCTTCATCCCATTTTGTAGAATTATGCCTACGGAAAGTTCCATCGAGAAGCTCCCGCCGCAGAACCTGGACGCCGAAATGGCGGTAATCGGCTCCATGCTTATGGATGAAGAGGCGATAGCGGTCGCCGCGGAGCACCTCGGCAAAGAATGTTTCTATAAAGATTCCCACCGCAAGATATTCGAGACCATACTGGATCTTTTCAACGTCAACAAGGCGGTTGATCTTATCACGCTGACAGACGAACTGCGCCGCAAGGGGATACTCGAGGAGACCGGCGGAGCCAGTTATCTGGCGTCTATGGTCAACGCGGTGCCGAGCGCGGCCAACATCCGTCATTACAGCGGGATAGTCCGCGATAAAAGCGTTCTGCGCGGGCTAATCAGCAGCGCCACTCGCATCATCTCTTCCTGTTACGAGAACGAGGGGAACGTCCGCGAGGTGGTCGATAACGCCGAGAAACTCATCTTCGAAGTGAGCGACCGCCGCCACCGGGGAAGCGCCGTCCACCTGAAAGAGATTATCAAGGACAGTATAGAGAATATCGATCGTCTCTACCAGAAGAAGGCGCATGTCACCGGTATCCCCACCGGTTTCCTGGATTTCGACACGATAACTTCCGGTATGCAGGCGTCCGACCTGGTGATTGTGGCGGCGCGTCCTTCCATGGGTAAGAGCGCCTTGGCTTTGTCCATGGCCGAATACGCCGGGGTATCCGCCAAGGTGCCCACCGCCATATTCAGCCTGGAAATGTCCAAAGAACAGTTGGTGCAAAGGATGCTTTGTTCTCACGCCAGGGTCGATGCCCACAAGGTCAGGACCGGTTATCTTTCCGCGTCCGACTGGCCCAAACTCACTGCGGCCGCCGGACGGCTTTCCGAGGCACCCATCTATATCGATGATACCCCGGGCATATCGGTAATGGAACTGCGCGCCAAGGCGCGCAGGCTCAAATCTCACCACGATATCCAGTTTATAATTTTGGATTACCTGCAGTTGATGCGCGGCAGCGGCAGCGGTTCGGACGAAAGCCGACAGCAGGAGATATCCGAAATATCGCGTTCCTTGAAGGCGCTGGCCAGGGAGCTTAACGTGCCGGTTATCGCCATCAGCCAGCTTTCGCGCGCCGTGGAGCGTCGCGACGATCACCGTCCGCAGTTATCGGATTTGAGGGAATCGGGAGCCATTGAACAGGACGCCGACGTGGTGGTGCTTATTCTCAGGGAAGAATATTATAATCCCACCCCGGAAAATCAAGGTATCGCCGAAATCATAGTCGCCAAACAACGTAACGGCCCGGTCGGGTCGGTTAAACTCTCCTTCATAAAAGAATATACCCGTTTTGAGAATTACGCCAGGGTAGAGTTCTGATTCCGTAATTCCGGGGACACAATACTTAATTTAACAGTCTACTGAAATTCGAATGGGTAATTTGGTATAATCCTGTAGGAACAATAAACCAGGAGGATGCCAATGTTTACCCAACAGCTGTTTGAGCTTGCTCTAAATATTCAAGAACCGTGGTATATCAAAGATATCCAGTTTAGCGCCGAAAGCAAGCGGCTGGATATTCACATTGATTTTCACAAAGGCGCGATTTTTCATTTTGCTTATCCAGTTAGCCGGCCATATGCCGGTTCATACTGTCAGCCGGATTACTGGCGAATCAGATTACAAGATTTGGGCGATACTGGAACGTTATGTGACTCTGGCCTTGGCCGGCAACGATTACAGGGATCTTAAAGGCGTCGGCATAGATGAGACTTCAAGGCGTAAGGGCCACGATTACATTACCTTGTTCGTTGACCTTCTCAAGAAGCGAACCGTTTTCATCGCCGAAGGCAATGACCAAAAGACCGTTGAAGCTTTTGCCGAGGATATCAAAGAACACAACGGCAACCCGCAGGCAGTCACGGATGTCAGTTGTGATATGTGGCCGGCTTTTATAAAGGGCATTAAGGATAATTTCCCTAACGCCGAGATTACCTTTGGCCGGTTCCATATCATCAAAATCATCAACACGGCAGTTGATACGGTTCGCAAACAAGAAGTACAGACACAAAGCCGCCCGCACGATTAAAGCTCACTGGGAAGGTGTTGTGCAGTGGAAGAAATCGCACATTGATAACGGTTTCCTTGAAGGACTTAATTTCTTAATTCAGGCGGCTAAGGCTAACGCCATAGGTTTCAGCACCTTCCGGTACTTCAGGATCGGCGCTTTCCTGGTAACCGGCCGTTTGGATTTTACCAGACTTAATAAACACTACGTACCCATTTAAAACTTACAGGAAACTTATAATTAAGTATTGTGTCCCCGGGATCTGATGAGTCAACGATACCTGCCTGTATAGAAAACTTTCGGTTAGATTTCATATGAGTTAATTCGGGGAGAGATTTTTCTATTGCTTTTTGAATGCGGTGTGTTATACTGAGAAAAATTGTTGCGACCGTGTATTTTTCGACGGTGACGCGGCCGGGGTTAACGTGTATGAGGTATAAAATTTCACTTCGGATATGACGCATAAGAATATGTTCCGGGCAATACCTTTTGTTCTCGCCTTTTTCATGGCGGCCGCCGCATTCGCGCAGGATTCCCAGCCTGCCGGCAGCGGCGTTTCGCAGGCTGCTCCTTCTTCAGCCGCAACGCTTCCCCGGGTAGAGAATTCTCCGACAATATCTCCGGATTCCAAGGTTACCGCGATAGAAGTCGCCGGTAACAAAACCATCAGCACCAATACCATAATAGCCAAAATAAAGACGAAAGTCGGCGGCCTTTACCAGGAGAACGTTGTAAGCGACGACATCAAGAGGCTGTATCTGCTCGGTTTTTTTAGCGATATAAATACAGACGTCAAGCCTTATAACGGCGGGCTCAAGCTCGTGATAACGGTCAACGAGCGTCCGCTTATAGAAAAAATTTCCTTTTCAGGGGTGAAAACCCTTCGTATGAAAGAAGATAAGCTTAAAGGGATGATTAAGTCAAAAGAATCGCAGTATCTCGACCATCCGACATTGACCGATGACAGCGCGACGCTGAGGGCGCTTTACGAGAAGCGCGGCTACAGCAACGCGAAAGTCGAATATTCCGTTGATTTCAACAAGGAGAACGGCAAGGCGCTGGTCATTTTCAAGGTAGAAGAAGGCTTCAGGGCCAAGATACGGGACATTTTCGTCCGCGGCGCCAAGGCATACAAAAAAGGCAAGATATTAAAGATAATGAAGACCAGGCGCGCCTGGCTTTTCAATTCCGGGATACTTAAGGAAGAAGTAATAAAGGAGGATATGGATCGGCTGCGCGATTTCTACAGGCGCAGCGGCTACGCGGATATGACGGTTTCTTACGAAGTGGTCCCGAACAAACACCGTAATACCCTGTCGGTCATAGTTACCATAAACGAGGGCAGGAAATATTTCGTGGGCTCCGTGAAGGTAGAAGGGAACAAAGATATCGCGCAGAAAGACATAATGGAGAGGATCAAGGTTTGCGTGCCGGGCAAGGTATTCAGTCAGGAGGGGATGCACGAAGATATCGCATCCATCCAGGGTTTGTATTTCGATAAAGGCTACATCTTTGCCGGGGTGCTGGAGAGCACGTCTTTAAGCCTGGTCAACGGCAACGTGGACATTCTTTACCGTATAGTCGAGAACGATATCGCCTACGTGAACAAGATCAAGATACGCGGCAACGTCAAGACCAGGGATATAGTCATCCGCCGTGAACTGCGTATACATCCCGGCGACCGTTTCGACGGAGACAAGCTGCGCAGGAGCAAGGAAAGGCTGCAGAACCTCGGGTTTTTCGAGGAGATCAGCTACGATACCGAGGATACCGATGTCCCCAACCGCAAAGACCTGGTGGTGGACGTGAAAGAGTCGAAGACCGGTATGTTTAGCTTCGGCGGCGGCTACAGCAGCGTGGACGAGTTCATCGGTTTTGTGGAGATAGAACAGCGAAATTTCGACTGGAAGAATTTTCCCTATTTCACCGGCGGCGGGCAGGACCTGAAGATCAGGGCTTCTATCGGCAGCCTGACCCAAGGGTATGAACTGAGCTTTACCCAGCCCTGGATATTCGATTATCCGGTTTCATTCGGTTTCGATATTTACAGGCGTACGCACGAGCGCGATTCCGACGTCGGTTACGGCTACGATGAAGACGTCACCGGCGGCGACCTGCGCCTGACTAAGGACCTGAGCGAGTATCTCAAGGGTAGCGTGATGTATAAGTATGAGCAGATCGAGATCAGCAATCCCAGCGATGACTTAAATACAAACACCGAATTTATAGAAGAGGAAATTGGGAAATATAATATCAGCAGTATGAATTACGGCTTCACCTACGACAGCAGGGATAATGTGTTCGACCCGCGCAGGGGAGATCTTGTCAGCGGCACTGTTGACGTCGCCGGCGGTCCGTTCGGAGGAGACAAAGACTTCTACAAGCTTTTCCTGAGGATGTCGCATTACCAGCCGCTGTTCATGAAGTCGGTGATGGAATTGAGGCTGCGCACGGGCGTGGCTGAACCTTATGGAGATACTTCCACAGTGCCTATTTATGAGCGATATTTCGCCGGAGGAGCCAATACCATCCGCGGTTACAAGGAACGCAGGATCGGTCCATACTACGGGAATGATGATCCCAAGGGCGGTCAGGCGATAATGGTCGCCAACGCCGAATACACGTATCCGCTGATGAATTTCCTGCGCGTGGCGTTTTTCTATGATATCGGTAATGTTTGGGAAAAAGCCAACAAATTGGGCAGCGGCGGGTTGAAAGCCGGCACCGGTATAGGCTTCCGCATCAAGACGCCGATCGGCCCAATCATGCTTGATTACGGTATCCCGCTCGACAAGGCTTCGGGAGAGGACTCCAAAGGCGACGGCAGGTTCCATTTCAATATGAGCCACGGGTTCTAGTGTTCTGTTACATAAGTTTTTTAGTGTATCAGTACTTTGTTAAAGAACGGCTCAATTTAATGGTTTTATCGCCGAGAAGTAGCGTTAAACCGACATGAAATCAAAGATAATCAACGCATTAAAATACGCGCAGCGTTTCTAATGCCAATATGTTACAATAAGATGGCTTTTGGAAAGTAAGCACAAAGAAAATAAATTTTAATAAAGTACTGGTAAACAAACGATTCGGCGCTATCCTTGCCAAACAAACAATCAATCAAAGGATAAAAAAGGAGGAGAGGAAATGAAAAAGGGAATAGGGGTTGTTTTTGGGGGACTTTTCGTGTTGGCCATGTTAGCCGGCAGCGCTTCGGCAGCCGATAAACTGGGATATATTGACTTGAGCCGCACGTTCAACGAGTATTACAAAACCAAGGATTACGATAAGGTACTCGGCGACAAACAGTCCGCCTACGACGCCGAAAGGACAAAAAAGGTCAACGAAATCAAACAGCTCCAGGAAAAAATCAACCTTCTCAACGACAAGGAGAAGGAATCCAAAAAGGGCGACATCGAGACCAAGGTTAAGGCCCTGCAGGAATTCGACCGTCAGAAGCAGACGGATCTGCGCAAGGAGCAAGATGAAAAGATGAAGGAGATCCTCAAGGATATAGAGAACGCGGTGAAGACCTACGCGGAGAAAGAGGGATACACCTTCATTTTCAATGACAGGGTGCTTGTTTACCAGACCAAGGGTCTGGAGATCAGCGATAAGATAATAGACGCCCTCAATAAAGGCAACACAAAGAAATAAGATCCCGCGCGGGAGAGGGCGGCGCCCTCTCCCGCAGGGTTTTCTCCCGGCTTATGCGTAAGACCCTCAAAGAAATCGCCGAGATTATCGGCGGCGAAGTAATCGGACCGGCAGACCTGGAGATAACCGGGTTTTCCGGCATAGAAGAGGCACGCCCGGGGGACATAGCTTTTTTATCCAATTCCAAATACGCGCCGTTTCTGGAGAAAACCGGTGCGTCGGCGGTAATAACGTCTCCCCAAGTCTCCCCCCCGAAGCGCGCGGCTCTGATCAGGGTGGAAAATCCTTCATTGGCTTTCACGCAGGTAGTCCAGCTGTTCGGAGAGAATAAAGCGCGCCATCCCCGGGGAATACACCCGGCGGCGGCGGTCTCTCCCGGAGCGTCCCTGGGCAAGAATGTTACCGTCGGCGCTTACGCCGTTATAGAAGACGGCGCCAGCGTAGGCGACGACACTATTGTTTACTCCGGATGTTATATCGGTTACGGGGTCAAGATCGGGACCTGCTGTCTTCTGTATCCCAACGTCACGGTCAGAGAAGATATCGTCATCGGGGATAGGGTGATCATCCACAGCGGGACAGTGGTCGGCTCTGACGGGTTCGGATATGTTACCGTGAAGGGAGCGCATCACAAGATACCGCAGACCGGGACGGTGGTGATCGGAGACGACGTTGAGATAGGCGCCAATGTCGCCATCGACCGCGCGCGTTTCGGCAAGACCGTAATCGGCAGCGGGACCAAGATTGACAATCTGGTGCAGGTAGCGCATAACGTTAACGTCGGCAATAACGTGTTGCTCATCGCGCAGGCCGGGATTTCAGGCAGTACCAAAATAGGCGACGGCGCTATAATAGCCGGGCAGGCAGGGTTGGCCGGACACATCATTATAGGAGAGGGAGCGATAGTCACGGCCCAGGCGGGGGTCTCCAAGTCGGTGCCTCCGGGGATGATGGTTTCGGGGTATCCGGCAAGAGAATTTATGTCCACGCAGAGAATAAATGCCTGCGCGCAGAATCTTCCGAAGCTTACCAAGACCGTAGCGGAGTTGAAAAAAAAGATAGAAGAATTGGAGTCGAGACTGAAATAAATTCGGCCCGCCGCGGTCTGAAGACCGCGGCTTGCTTATTATTGTGGTATATATTATCCGCGTTCTAAAAGGCGCGATTTTAGCGCCGTCAAAGTATAAACCGGCGGGGAGATAATGGATCTACAGAAGACTATAAAAGGACAGATTACTATTACGGGCGTAGGCCTGCATACAGGAAACAAGGCCGCCGTTACACTTAAGCCGGCGCCTGCGGACAGCGGCGTTACCATAGTGAGGATCGATCTGCCGGATAGGCCGGAGATGAAGGCCAGTGTTGACTGCGTTTCGTCTTATCCGCGCAGCAAGC
Source organism: Candidatus Omnitrophota bacterium (assembly GCA_011620275.1). Taxonomy (GTDB): domain Bacteria; phylum Omnitrophota; class Gorgyraeia; order Gygaellales; family Profunditerraquicolaceae; genus Undivivens. The sequence continues at coordinate 49,445 of WOZK01000004.1, read as the reverse complement.
GCCGCACCACTATCGGCAGCGGCGTCGCCAGCATACATACCGTGGAGCATATGATGGCCGCTCTGTCGGCCTGCGGCATAGACAATCTTGTGGTAGAACTCGACGGCGAGGAATTGCCCGGCCTCGACGGCAGCGCGCTGGAATACCTGAAGGCGCTGGACAGAGCCGAAATACAGACGCTGGATAAACCAAGGGATTATTACTCGCTGACAGAGCCGATTTATATTAACGAATCCGGAGTTTCCCTGGTAGCTGTGCCCTGCGAGAATTTCCATGTTTCCTACACCCTTAATTACGAACATCCCATGCTGGCTTCCCAGTTTTTCGATATGGAGATCACGGAGAAGTCCTTTCGCGACTGCATTGCGGGCGCAAGGACGTTTTGCCTGGAAGAGGAGGCTGAGGAGCTGAAGAAGCAGGGGCTGGGCAAGGGCGCGACTTACGAGAACACGCTTGTCGTCGGGGAAAAAGGCGTCGTCGGCAATGTACTGCGTTTTCCAGACGAGTTCGTCAGGCATAAAGTTCTCGACCTTATCGGGGACTTCAGCCTGCTCGGGCAGCCTTTGAAGGCCCACATAATCGCCGTCAAGAGCGGCCATTCTCTTAACGCCAGGATGGTCAAGTCGATATTACAGCAGAAGCAGAAAAACTTGGCAGGCGCGAATGTTTGTTCCGGGGAAGGCTGCGTGATGGACGTGCAGGCGATAATGGATGTGCTGCCGCACCGTTTCCCGTTCCTTCTTGTGGACAGGATCACGTATCTGGAGCAAGGCAAACGGGTGGTCGGAATAAAAAACATTACCATCAACGACGCATTTTTTCAGGGGCATTTTCCCGGCAAGCCGGTGATGCCGGGCGTGCTTATCCTGGAGGCGATGGCTCAGGTCGGCGGAGTAATGCTGCTTTCTTTTGCGGAGAACCGCGGCAAGCTCGCTTATTTCATGGCTATAGACGACGCAAAGTTCCGCAAAGTGGTGGTGCCCGGCGATAGGCTGGTGATGGAGGTCACGGCAGGTAAGGTGAAATCCAGGACCGGGCAGGTTTACGGCAAGGCTTACGTGGACGGAAAAGTGGTGGCTGAAGCCACCCTGATGTTCGCTTTTGGATAAGGGCTCCCGGCATAACAACCGGATATAGAAAGTGCATATATGTCAATACACAACACCGCCATAGTTTCAGATAAGGCAAAGCTCGCTGAAGACGTGGAAGTCGGGCCATTCTCCATTATCGGCGATAATGTGACTATCAACCCGGGCACCAAGATTGGGGCGCATTGCGTTATTGAAGGTAATACGACCATAGGCCGGGATTGCGAAATATTCAGCGGTGCGGTGGTCGGCAGCAGGCCCCAGGACCTTAAGTTCAAGGGCGAGAAGAGCTATCTTATTATAGGCGACAGGAATATCATCAGGGAATACTGCACTTTAAATCCCGGTACCGGGGAAGGCGGCAAGACCGTCGTCGAAGACGGCAATTTGCTTATGGCCTATTGCCATGTGGCGCACGATTGCCGTGTGGGCAGCGGCTGCGTCATCGCCAATAACGGAACCCTTGCCGGACATGTGTGTGTGGAAGATAAAGCCATAATCGGCGGCATGGTCGCCATTCACCAGTTCGTGCGCGTGGGGAAGTTTTCCATTCTCGGCGGATGTTCCAAAGTGACCCAGGACATACCTCCTTATTCCACCTGCGACGGACATCCGGCGCGCGTTTACGGCTTGAACTTTATCGGCCTGCGCAGAAACGGATTCGACAGAGAGACCGTCGGCGGCCTTAACAAGGCTTACCGGGCAATTTTCTATTCCGGGATGCCGCTGCGCAAGGCAGCAATCAAGTTCGAAGCGGAAAACACCCTCTCCAAAGAAACGGCTTACCTCGTCGATTTCATAAAGAATTCGCAGAGAAGCGTAGCCCGTTCCTGCCGCACGGCGCATTCCGCCGCAGATGAGACAGAGTAAATTAATTCGCAGTCTAACAATTGAAAACCGATCTTTGGCGTGTAAAAGGTAAAAAGCTTGCGGCGCGCAGCGTGAAGCACGAAGCATGATAAATCATAGATACACTTATTTATATAAAGCATGTCCGAACTCGGTTTAATAGCAGGAAACAGGAAATTGCCTCTTATATTCGCGCGGGCGGCGCGGGACAGGGGGTATAAAGTTGTCGCTTTTGCCGTTAAAGGTGACGCCTGGCGCGCTATAAACAAATGCGCGGACAAAGTGGTGTGGTTGCGTCTGCGGGAATTCGGCAGGCTCGGCGATATAATGAAAAGAGAGGGCATAAGTGAAGCCGTCATGGCCGGGCAGATCTCTCCCAGCCGTCTTTTCAGCGCCGAGGTGATGCGCGACGCCGGGCTGCGAGAAGTGCTTGCCGGCATGAAAGATAAAAGGGCGGATACCATTTTCTCGACGGTTATACGGCATCTGGAGAAATCGGGCGTGAAATTTCTCGATTCCACCGCGTTCCTCTGGGAGATGATGCCGGGGCACGGCCTGCTTTGCGGACCTGAGCCATCTCCCGAGCAGTTCAAGGATATTGAATTCGGCTTTAAACTGGCCAAAGAAGTAGCCGGCCTCGATATAGGGCAGAGCGTGGCCGTAAAATCCGGGGCGATAGTGGGGGTGGAAGCTTTTGAAGGTACGGATAATCTTATCCGTCGCGCCGGGAAAATAGCCGGCCGCGGTTTTACCGTGGTTAAGGTGAGCAAGCCCAAGCAGGACCCCAGGTTCGACGTCCCGGTGGTGGGTTTGTGCACCGTGAAAACATTGCTGCGTTGCGGCGCGGCGTGCCTGGCGATAGAAGCCGGCAAGACGCTTTTCATCGACAAGGATGCTTCTCTTGCCCTTGCCGAGCGCAAGGGGCTCATTATAACTGCCGTATAAGTTTTTTTCTTTATTATCGACGGGACACCGACTTGCGTTACGTCTACGAGTGAAAAAATCTTGACATCCATCTCATACTCGTGTAAATTAAATTTATAAAAGGAGGGAGAGATGGTCAGAAAAGTTACAGAGAAGCCGACACAATTCAAGATTTACGCGCCGAAAGCGAAGAAGGTCAACTTGGCCGGGGACTTCAACAGTTGGGACCTGAAAGGAGCGGTAGCTAAGAAAGACAGCAAGGGTAATTGGTCTGCGAAAATATCGCTTAAACCCGGCAGGTACGAATACAAGTTCTTTGTGGATGGCAACTGGATCAATGATCCCAATAACAACGCGGTAGCAATAAATTCATTCGGCACGCAGAATTCCGTAATAGAAGTAAAGTAATTCATCCCCCGGTTTCCTTATGCGAAACTCAAGTCTTCTCAAGGATGCCGGGGGTTCTTTTTATATAGAGCTAATTAATGACAGGGGAGTCGGGAAACAATAAGCCTGATACAGATGAAGAATGACCGCTTCCCGCTATGCCTCTGATTTAGAAGCGGTCTTCGTCCGTCTTCTTTCGTGCTTCGGTATTTCAGAACCCGGCGCCTATAACCCGGAACCCGGATTTATTATGATTCGCGGCAAAAACTTGTATATCTACGGTCCGATAAACTCACGCAGGCTCGGTCTTTCTCTGGGGATCAATCTTACTCCTTACAAGATCTGCAGTTTTGACTGCGTATATTGCCAGGCGGGCAGGACGACTATGCGGACCGGAGAACGAAAAGAATATTCTTCTGCCGGGCAGGTGCTTTCTGCTCTGCGGGAGTGGCTTGATGAGCATAAAGATACCGCTGCCCAACTGAGTTACGTGACCATCGCCGGCACAGGCGAACCCTGCCTTAACAGTAAGCTGGGGGAGATTATTTTAGATATAAAGAAAATGGTAAATCTGCCGGTGGCGGTGATCACTAATTCCTCCATGCTGGTATCGCCTTCGATTCGTAAAGAACTAATGTCAGCTGATCTGGTGGTGCCTTCCCTGGATGCGGCAAGGCAGGAAACCTTCGAGAAGATAGACCGCCCGGTCCCCGGGACAAGGATAACGGATATAATAAACGCTCTGGAGGAATTCCGGAAGGAATATCCCGGTAAGATCTGGCTGGAAATAATGCTTGTGCGCGGCCTTAACGACTCACCGGAGGATATCGTCGGGTTGAAGCAGGCCGTGGAACGCATAAAGCCGGACAAAATCCAGGTTAATTCCCCGGTGCGCAAGCCGGCGGAAGAAGGCGTTATTCCTTTGGACAAGCGGAGGATAGAAGAAATTATGCGCGTGCTCGGACCGTCGGCGGAAGCGGTATAATAAAGTCTCTTTGCGCGCCTGTAGCTCAATTGGATAGAGCGCCAGCCTTCGGAGCTGGGCGTTGCAGGTTCGAGTCCTGCCAGGCGCACTTGCTCGTAATTCCGGGGACACGATACTTAATTATTAAGCAGCTCAGCCCGGGGAGTTTCATTCTCAGCCTTCTTCGGCCCCGGTTTCTGTTTATACAGTATTTTACCGGTTAGTTTTTTAACTTCTCAATAAATTTATTATCTCCCAACGGCCGTCCGCTCATCAAATGCGTTTCTAATAAGTTGACGGTATCTTGTTTGTCATCTTCAGAAAGAAATGATCTCCAGTCCTCCACTACCGGAGCGATACAATTATTGGTTAGTAAAATGTCAGTGTGGTTTAGGACATGTGCTTTTGCGCTTGACCAAGGATAGTCCCAGGCGTTCTTCACCATTTTTGCCCTTACAGGATTCATTTCTATATAACGAAGCGCGGCATATAAATAAGTGCCCTCTAAGGGGTACGATTTGAATCTGCCCTCCCATAAATATCCTCTCCATCCTTTTCTGAAATTAATCATTCTTGTATATCTACGGTGTGCTTCTCCGAAACCGTTGGCGAAACTATCTTTGTTACTCGGGACACCAATAATATGCACGTGATTTTCCATTAAACAATATGACAGGAATTCTATCCCTGAAGGCATAGCGTATGTTTTTAGATAATTAAGATAAGTCCTCCTGTCATCGTCGTTAAAGAAGACATCTTGACGTCTATTGCCTCTTTGTACAACAATATGGTGAGGAATTCCGGGTATAACTAATCTCGCTATCCTTGCCATTGAGAGCCTCCTTTTTGTTGGTTTATACAAGAAGCGCGTCATCTATGGAGCGAATGAGGTTTGGCCGCTGCCTCAAGAAAATCTTTCTAAGAACCCAAAGGATTAAGTATTGTGTCCCCGGAATCAGGAAACTTATGTTATAATCCTATTTTGTTATAATAGACGCAAGAAAATGGCGGAATCTAACACGGTTTTTTATCGTTTTCTGGAATTAAGTATCGTGTCCCCGGAATTTAAAATATGAAAAAGAAAATCCAGGCTGAATTCGAGAGATTATTGGGCATAAAGGTGCTGGAATCGGAGGATGGGCGGGCCCTGTTGAAGCTCCCTTTCTCCCGGAGGTTTATCAATCCGCACGGTAGTCTGCACGGGGGGGGCTATCTTCGCTCTTGCCGACACAGCCGCGGCCAACGCTCTGCTGGTCAGGTATGCCGGGCGCAGTTTTCTTACGATGAAGTTTACCATCAGGTTTCTGAAACAGGCGCTGGGCGATATTTTTGCCGAGGCCAGGATAACCCGCGTGCGCAAAAATATCGTAACTTTGCAGGTCGAGGTGTTCAACCGTGAGAAATCCGGGATCGCTGCCGCCGCCGTGGAATTCTTCGTGCGGGAGAAACGGTGAAAGCGGAGTTTTTGTGTTATAATTTAGATATACGAGGTAACCTTTCAACATACGCTGGCAGCCGTAAAGCTCCCAGGAGAGACAATCATGGATATACGCGTCGGGCTTAAGAACGGGATAATCATAATGGAGTTGATCGGCAAGGTAGACGTCGATTCCGCCAATTTCATTGAGACCGTCGGGCAGTGCCTGAGAGACGGGTATACCGACATCCTCTGTAATTTCGAGGAAGTGGAATCGGTGGATTATATGGGGATTTCCGTAGTCGTCATCGCTTATAAGGAAGTGGTGAACAACAACGGCAGGATGCGTTTTTGTTGTATTCCTTCGCATTTGAGGAATGTTTTCTCGGTCTCCGGACTGGACAGGACGATAGAGATGTACCCTTCCCTGGATCTGGCGGAGAACAGCTTCCGCGAAGACCGTATAATAGAGAAGATAAAAAAGATGCAGCTGCGCAGGAGGTTCAAACGCCTGCCGCTGGATATAAAGGCGGAACTGGAATACGCTGGAGGCAAAGCGCACGTGGATATACTCAATCTCAGCGCGGTGGGCGCCTATGTGTACGGCGTGGACAAATTAAAGCTGGGAGATGCTGTAGTCCTTAAGATCAAGCTGCCGCCGAAACAGGAGGACCTGGAATTGGAAGCCAAGGTGGTATGGCTGCCGGATAAGCAGATACAGAAGAACATATTCCCCGGTATGGGTGTGGAGTTCTGCAATCTTTCCTACTCCGGGCAGGGAAAGTTGATAAGTTTCATCGAACGTAATTTATCCTGTATGTCCAGCGAGGACCAGTCCTAAGCGGGGATGATGACATCCGCGTAGATATCTCGGGATGCTGATAAGAGATATAATACATTAACTGGAATCAATTCGGCGCGCCACGGGCCTAAAGGCCGGGGTTTGCTCATGATTTTGATGCTGAGCGGCACCCGGATTATCCGCGTCTTTAAGGGCGCGGTTTTAGCGCCGTCGAAGTATAAAATAACCGCCTTGCAACTGCCGCTGGGAGGCAGGAATTTTATTGTTCTCAAAGCGGATAAGGGCTACGGGATGTGCGGTTATCTCGATATGGGCGCCTCCGTTAAATTCGGTGACGCCGTCTTAAAATTTTCCGGCGCGGCTTACATAGAAGAGGCTCTGGAAGTCAAAGTAAGCGAATGCAGTCCGGCAGCCGCCGAGCTCGGGATAGCGGCAGGCCAGACGGTGAAACAGGCGCTGGCCCTTCTTTTCTGACCGATCTTGCTTTCCTTCAAGAATTTCCTATCAAAATCATAAGCGAACCGCGGCCTTTAGGGCGTGGAGCGCCGAAACTATTGACTCATTAATAAATGTATCCGAAGGAGGATTGGGTAAGAAGCCCGGCGGCCGAAGTGAAGAGTGAAGATTTCCTGTAGTTTTCTCTCCATAGCTTTACGTAGTTTAAAGGGGTTTAAGTAAAAGAACTGTTCTTTGAAAGCACGTTTGTGAAATAGTCTCCATTCATTGGGAAAAAGGTTATTTATAAGGGCAACGATCTTTTGATTCTCGAGTCGGTGATAGCCGGACCACTGTCGGACATGAGACCAGTTTTTCTGTTCTACATGGGCGTTATCGTCCTTGTGGTATGGCCTGCTGCGGGTAAATTGAATGGGTTTAACCATCGTTCCGGAATGCTTAATGTTTAATTTGTGAATTGATTTCTCTTCACATAATTATCGTGTTATAATTAAAATTCGGGGTGCTCCTATGAAGAAAAGGGTCCTGGTTTATTATAGCGGCAGGGTCCAGGGAGTCGGTCTGCGGTTTCATTGCCGTATGCTGGCGGTGAAAGCCGGGATTAACGGCTGGGTGGGCAATCTGCGGGACGGCAGGGTCGCGCTTGTCGCCGAAGCGGAGGAGACGGTTCTGCATTCTTTCTTAAAAAAAATGGCGGACGATTTCTCCGGATTGATCACCGAAGCAGAATGCACATGGTCGGATAGTGTGGAGAATTTAACCGGTTTTTCTATAAAATGACTTCAGAAGCGCGGGCGAAAAAAGAGATAGAACGGCTCAGAGAAGAGCTTAGAGAACACGACTACAGATATTATATTCTTAATGCTCCTTCCGTTTCCGATAAGGAATATGACGACCTGATGGCGCGCCTCAAGGAACTGGAGGATCTTTATCCCTGTATGCGTTCCGTCGATTCTCCGACGGCAAGGGTCGGAGGTGGTATCTCGCCCGGTTTCTCCCCGGTTAAACACCGCGCCAGGATGCTCTCGCTGGACAATACTTATTCGCTGGAAGAGCTTTCCGATTGGTATGAAAAGGCCGTCGATATGTTGAAGTCTCCCGCCGCCCCCGGGCTGGCTGCGGAACTGAAGATAGACGGGGTCAGCATCAATCTTGTTTACGAGAAAGGGATCCTCACCGGGGCTTCCACCCGCGGCGACGGCGAGTCCGGAGACGACGTAACGTCTAACGTCAGGACCATCCGGTCCATACCTTTGCGCCTACGCGGCGGTAATTTGCCCTCTTTGGTCGAAGTGCGCGGAGAGATATATATGGAAAAGAAGGACCTTGAATCTCTTAACAGCGGGGCCTCCGACAACGCCCAGGTTTTCGCCAATCCGCGCAATGCCGCCGCCGGTTCTTTGAAACTGCTTGACAGCGCGCAGGCCGCGGAGCGTAAACTTAAGTTTTTCGCGCATTCAGTGGGTGAATTCTCTTCCGGGAAACCAGCGACGCACTGGGAATTGCTCAAGAAATTCTCCGCGTGGGGGATAAGGGTCAATCCTCAAAACCGGCTTTGTAAAGGCATGGAAGAAGTAAGGGCGTTTTGCGAAAGATGGCAAAAAGAGCGCGATGCGCTGCCTTATGAGATAGATGGAGTAGTGGTAAAGATAGATTCCTTTTCGCTACAGGAAACACTGGGAGTCACCTCCAAAAGTCCGCGCTGGGCCAGGGCCTACAAATTTCCGGCCAGGCAGGCGACCACCGAGGTATTGAAGATAGCGGTTAACGTGGGCAGGACAGGCGTGGTTACTCCCACGGCCGAGCTCGCTCCTGTAGCCTGCGGCGGCGTGACGATCAGCAACGCCACCCTGCATAATTTTAAGGAGATCAAGCGGCTCGGTATCCGGGAAGGAGACCGGGTGCTTGTGGAGAGGGCCGGGGATGTGATTCCCAAGATAGTCAAAGTGGTAGAGCAAAAAGGTAAAACTCCTTATTTCCCTCCGGCGCAATGCCCGGCCTGCGGCGGTAGGCTTTTCCGGATTAAAGAAAAAGAGGTGGCTTTACGCTGTATCAATCCGTCTTGCCCGGAGCAGTTGGAGCGCGGTCTTTTGCATTTCGCCTCGCGTTCCGCGATGGACATCGAAGGTATGGGGGAAGCGGTGGTTTCACAACTGGTTAAATTGGGGCTGGTGCGCGATTTTGCGGATGTTTATTCGCTGGACCGGGAGAAACTTTCCCGTCTGGAGGGATTCAAGGAGAAAAAGACGGTCAACCTGCTCGCCGCCGTGGCAAAAAGCAAATCGCGTCCGTTGGGGAGGCTGGTTTACGGGCTCGGCATAAGGCACGTAGGGGAAAGGAACGCTTATACGCTGGCGGCGCATTATCGTGATATGGAGAAGATAGCCGCGGCAAGCAGGGAAGAATTAGAGAGCCTCGAAGATATAGGCCCCGAGATATCTGCTTCGATAATGGATTATTTCGCCCAGCCGCAGACCATGACTCTGCTCAAGCGTCTGCAAAGAGCCGGAGTGAATTTCAGCGGCGGTCCGGAGCCGCAGGGAAAGGAATCCCCCTTCCTTCTCGGCAAGACGGTGGTTTTCACCGGCCGGTTAAGTTTCATGGAGCGTGCGGAGGCCGAGGAATTGGTAGTTCGCCTGGGCGCGACGGTGTCCTCCTCCGTAGGAAAGAAGACTTCTTTGCTCGTGGCCGGGGAGGAGCCGGGTTCGAAATACGCTAAGGCCAGAGAGTTAGGCGTGCGCATTATGGGGGAGGAAGAATTCAGAGCGGTAGTTAAAAAATATGCCATAAAGGATGAAGTGGGAGAAATGAGCGGGGGGAATAAAGGGGAAGCGCAGCCTGGATAATTTTGCTCCTCGATGCGTTCATGGTTTTTGTGCTGAGCGGCGGCTGCAACACTTTTTTCTTTAAGGTAAAGTTTTAGCGCCTTGGAAGCATAAATATTATTTACCGGAGGTAAAACCGATGCGTTCAATTAATTGCGTGGTGATATCCGTCCTGGCAGCGGCGCTGCTGGCGGCTGTCGGCTGCGAATCGTTTTCCAGAAAGTTTACCCGTAAGAAGACCGTGGAGCGCGATGTGGAGATGGTGCTTGCCCCGGAGGAATACGCCGTGCCGGGACAGGATCCACAGGGGCTCTACAGACAGAATCTCCTATATTGGGGGAGTTGGTACGATGAATTCCTTTTCGCGCTTTCTCCCGGAGGGAACCGTAAGCGGCAGTTGTATTGCCTCGATGAGTCATTGAAGCATTTGCGCGCCTGTGTCGGCATCGCCGGTGCCGCCGAACAGCCTGCCGCACGGGAGTATGTAAACAGGATTTTGAAATTGCGCAGCGGGGTCGAGGCGGATATCTACGGCAATAGGGTGGAAAGTTTCAGGAATCCGGCTGAAGTATTGAAAAAAGAACTATCGGTTTATCTCTACAGTATGGTTCCTGCCGCAGAGGGGCGGAAGAATGTTGATTGAGCGCATAGTGGTGGGGGAACTTGATTCCAATTGTTACGTCGTGGCCGCGCATTCCGGAGGTAAGGCCGCGGTTATAGACCCCGGGGCGGATATCCAGGTTATCAAGCGCCAGCTGGAAAAGAACAAGCTGTCGGCGGAATGTGTGATCAACACGCACGGCCACATCGATCATATCGGATGTGACAACGAGTTCGGTCTGCCGGTATACGTGCACATGCTCGACAGGGCTTTTCTGCTTAAACCGGAGCTGAATATGTCCGCTGCGCTGGGAAGTCCTTTCAGCGTTACCGCGGAGATAAGGGAACTCGAGGATAACCAGGTAATTACCGCCGGCGAAGTCGAGATGCGCGTGATCCATCTGCCCGGTCACACGCCGGGAGGTATAGCGCTTCTCTGCGAAGATGAAGGGCGGAAGGTTCTTCTCAGCGGCGACAGCCTGTTCCGCGGAACTATAGGCAGGAGCGACCTGCCCTGCGGCGACGGGGATGCCTTGCTGGAGTCTTTGCGCGAGCGGATCTTGACGCTTCCCGAAGACACGCCGGTCTATCCCGGTCACGGGGAAAGCACTACCATAGGCGAGGAGAAAAGGAAGAATCCTTTTTTACGCTGATCAGGTGATATTGCCCGGGGCTAAAATCACGATATGAAAGAGTTGGTGGAAACCTTTCTGAATTATCTCTCCGTGGAACGCGGGCTGTCTTTCAATACGCTCGTTTCTTACCGGGGAGATCTTAAGGAATATGAGGCGTTTTTATCCGCGCGTTCCGCCGGCGCGTTATCCGGGGTCACGCGTAACGATATCGTGGAGTTTATGTCCGACCAGAAGGCGCGAGGCATATCTTCCAATTCCATTGCGAGACGGCTGGCGGCGATACGGATGTTCTACCGTTTCCTGGTGCGGGAGAGGGTGCTCAAGGATGACCCTTCGGGGTTGATAGATACCCCGAAACTCTGGAAGAAGATACCGGATACTCTTTCCGTAGGGGAGGTGGAAGCCTTGCTGGCGCAGCCGGACCTGCGCAGGGCACGCGGCATACGAGACAGGGCGATACTGGAGACGCTTTACGCCACCGGCATGCGCGTTTCCGAGGCGGTCGATCTCAAGACCGGTTCGGTGAACATGGATGTCGGGTTTCTGCGTTGTATCGGCAAGGGGAACAAGGAAAGGGTTGTGCCTCTCGGCGGCAAGGCTGTCGAGAGCATCAGGTTTTATCTCGAGAAGAGCCGCCGGAAAATGCTCGGGAAGAAACAGAGCGATTATATTTTCGTCAGCAGGCTGGGGCGGCGTCTCTCCAGGCAGTCGGTCTGGAAGATGATAAAGAGCTACGCCTTGAAGGCAGGAATCAAGAAAGAGATCAAACCGCACCTGTTGAGGCATTCTTTCGCCACGCACCTTCTTGAGCGCGGGGCGGACCTGCGTTCGGTCCAGGAGATGCTGGGGCACTCGAATATCTCCACGACGCAGATATACACACATATCAATAAAGACCGGCTGAAATCTGTGCATAAGATGTTCCATCCTAGGCCGTAATTGATACATGATTAGCGCGCGTGGGTTCAGAATGCTTTAGCCGTGGTTTAGGAATATCAATTATCGGCTCTGATCCCGTTGTTTTAGTCTCGTCGATGCTTCAATATTATCCCTCCTTCGTTTTTCCCATCGGAGGATAGGGAAGATTATCACCCCTCCTTCATCCTCCCCATCGAGGGGAGGAAAGATTGGTGGCATCCATTGGGGAGGAAAGAATAGTGGTATCCATTTGGGAGGAAAGACAGGTTGAATTCTGCTGGTTACCGTAGCCGTTGCCGAGGGATTAAGTATCGTATCCCCGGAATCGAGACGATTATGGAATCGGGAGCGATTATGAAGATAGACGGTCTATTACGCGGTATGCCGCTGGAAGCGTCGAGGTTGATTAGTCTCGCGGCCGCAGCGGCGAAAGACAGCGGCGGCAGGATATTCCTGGTAGGCGGTTGTGTGCGGGACCTTTTATTGCGTGCCGACAGCTACGACCTCGATTTCGTAGTCGAGGGAGACGGGATGAAAACGGCGCGGAAATTGGCGGTATTGCTCAAGGGAAATGTTGTTCACCACCATAGGTTTGGGACCGCGACCGTCGCGCACGACGGCCTGAAGGTTGACGTGGCCACCGCCAGGACCGAAACTTACCCGATGCCGGCTTCCCTGCCTTCGGTCAAACCGGGGACGATAGAGGACGATCTGTACCGCAGGGATTTCACGATCAACGCCATGGCGGTCAGCATAAACGATGGTGATTTCGGCAGGTTGATCGATACCTTCGGCGGGCTGGGCGACTTAAAGGCAGGGAAGATACGGGTATTGCATAAGGAGAGTTTTATTGACGATCCGACCCGCATCCTGCGCGCCGTCCGGTTCGAACAGAGGTATGGTTTCAGGATAGAGCCGAAAACACTGTCCCTGTTGAAAAAAGCCGCCGGTTCCGGGATGCTCCATTCCGTGCATCCGCACAGGCTGCGCGACGAACTGCTGTTGATGCTTAAAGAGAAGTTTCCCTGCAGACAGCTGCGCAGGCTTGAACGCACGGCGGGCCTGGATTTCCTGCATCCGCGGGTTTCCCTCGGCAGGGAAGAATGCTTTTTATTCAGGCAGGTTCCTGCCAGGGACGCCTGGTTTAGCCTAAGACTGCCGCACCGCAGGCGTCCGGATATCTGGGCGGTCAACCTGATGATCCTTCTGGACGCCTTAACGGCCGCCCAGACGGTGGAATTCTGCCGCAGGTTCGGTATGCGCCGCGGCGACGAAAAAAGAGTCTTGGCCGTCAAACAGCTCGGCGCGGCGCGTCTGAAGCGGCTTCATTCCGCGCGCGCCAGGCCGTCGGAAATATATTCGATACTCGAGCCGTTGAGTTACGAAAGCATACTTTTCTTGAGCATAAAACACGGCGGCGGGCAGTTCAGAAAGAACATAGAAGATTTCCTCTGTTTTTATAACGGGATGCCCATTCGTATAAACGGCAGAGATATACATCAGCTTGGCTGCGGGCCGGGTCCGCTCTACCAGCGGATATTTTCCGCCGTGCTCGAGGCCAGGCTTAACGGAGAAGTGCAAAGCAGGCAGGATGAACTGGCCCTGGCGCGCCGTTTGATACGCAGGTACGCCGCCGCGGACAGTGAAGTGAAAGGAGCGGGCCGAAATGAGCAGGAGCGATAAAGTCTCCAATGCGATAAAGAGAGAAGTGAGCAACATAATACATAACGAGATGAAAGACCCCAGGCTGGGGTTTGTCACTATCACCAGGGTGGAGCTTACCGACGACCTGCGTTTTGCCAAGATCTTTTACAGCGTGCTGGGAGAAGAGGCGACGCGCAAAAAGAGCGGCGAGGCGCTTGAGTCTGCGTTGGGATTCATCCGCAAGCTGGTCTCCGAAAGGATAAAATTGCGTTTCAGTCCGGAGATGGTATTTAAGGCGGACCGTTCCAGCGAATACAGCACGCATATCGAGGAAATACTGAATGAATTGAAAGGGCGTAAAGATGATGAAAAAAGCTGTTGAGTGCATACGGAATAACAGGAGTTTCCTGGTTACCATGCATGTGAACATGGAAGGGGATGCGGTGGGGGCAGCCTTGGCGTTCTGCCTGCTGGCGGAGAAACTGGGGAAGAAGACGGCGGTGATTAACGACGACCCCGTTCCTCAGGTTTATTCGTTCCTGCCCGGGACTTCGCGCATAACGCGGACACCGGAACGTCCGCCTTCAGGTTTCGATTGTTTCGTCGCCGTGGATTGTTCCGACCTCAAGAGGTGCGGTAAGGCGGGGGAGGCGGCGCGCGGTGCGCGGTGCGTCCTGAACATAGACCACCACGTCAGCAACGTGAACTTCGGCAGCGTCAATTGGGTGGAGCCTTCCAGTTCGTCGGCGAGCGAGATGATCTACAATCTTTACCGCAAAATGAAAGTTCCTTTCGATAAAGAGAGCTCCCTGCTTTTGTACACCGGGATAATGACCGACACGGGTTCTTTTCGTTACACGAACACCTCCGACAGGACGCACCTCGCTGCGGCGGAGCTGATGCGTTGCGGGGCAGTTCCCGCCGACGTTTACAGGAGGATCTATGAGGCGTCTTCTTTTTCCGATATGCAGGCTTTGGCGCGCATCCTGGGCACGATGAAGAAAGACCAATCGGGTAAACTCGTCTGGTTCGCGGTGGAGAGGAGCATGATGCCCAGGCGCAGGATGTCTATGGATTTGACCGAGCAGATTTTGAGCTACGCGCGTTCCGTCAAAGAGGCGGAGGTGGTCGTGCTTTTCAGGGAGAACTTCGGCGCCAAAGGGAGTATCCGCGTGAACTTCCGTTCGCGCGGCAGAATAGACGTGAATAATATCGCCGGAATGTTCGGCGGCGGCGGACACTCCACTGCCAGCGGCTGCACCGTTGCCGGGGAGATGAAAACAGCGGTGAAGAAAGTTCTGTCGGCGGTAAAAGGGAAGATCTTATGAAGATTTTTCCGTGTCTGCCGCGTTCTTTCCGCCGTCCCGCTCCGGTTGTGGCGATAGGGGTTTTCGACGGGGTGCACTTTGCCCACCGCCGCATACTGGAGTCGGCGGCGAAAAAGGCCAGGGCATCCGGCGGGACATCGGTGGCTTTGACTTTTTATCCCCATCCGCAGAGTCAGAAAAGTCTTTATTCGCTGGAGCACAGGATAAAGCTCATCGCAGAATGCGGCATAGACGTCTGCGTCGTGCTGGATTTCTCTTCGGCCTTCTCCGCGCTTACCGCGGAAGAGTTCCTTAGGGATATCATATACAAGAGATTGAACGCTCGCCATGTTTACGTGGGCGATAATTTTCGTTTCGGCAGAGGCGCCGCCGGCAGAGTAGGTTTATTGAGAGCCTTCGGACGAAAACTGGGTTTCGGGGTGCGCGTGTTCCCAAGGATGCACTGCGGAGGCAGACCGGTCAGCAGCACGTTGATAAGAAAATTCATTCAGGCAGGGAAGCTGACCGAGGCGGAGCGTATGCTGGGGAGGCCGGTGAGCGTCTACGGGACGGTGATAAGGGGGGACGGATTCGGGAGACGGATAGGTTTTCCGACGGCGAACATAGATCCTCATCACGAGATACTCCCTCCTGCCGGCGTATACTCGGTGAATGTCCTGCCGGACATCCCCGGCCGGTCACGTCCGCTCAACGGACTCTGTTATATCGGCAGGCGGCCGACTCTGGGGAAGGGGAGTGAAAGACGCATCGAGGTGTATATCTTAGACTACGCGCGCGACCTCTACGGGCATAATCTTTCGATAAATTTTCTCCGCATGATCCGCAGAGACAGAAAATTCCCTTCCGTTGCCGCTTTGAAAAAACAGATAGCGAAGGACGCGGAGAAAGCAAGAGAGTCTTTTCTTGAAAATTAAATAGAAAAACCGGTCTCGGGTGTCGTGTTAACGGCTATGGTGAAAGCAAGAAAAATCGAGGAGCCGGAAGCCGCAATACAAGATCTCCTATCCGCAGTTAATCAAACCGAAGTAACCCGATAGGCCCATTACCAAGGTGTGTTGAAGGATCAACTCTGAGAGACTCAATCTGGACATAATAGGAAACAGAACTTGTTCCTAAACCCAGCTTTTGCTTCGATTAACAAGAATAAAAAAAGGCTTTTCTGTGTATTTTTGCCTTGACATTAAAAGGCAATTTGTTATACTTGTGGATACTGGTGGAACAAAGTGGCTTAAAGTGGAAAGGATGGTCTATGTTTTACGGAGAATATCAACACTCCATAGACCGCAAAGGGCGTATTATCCTGCCGTCTAAATTTCGTGAAACGGCGAAAGCCAATTCTATAGAGAAGTTTTTCTTGAACCGCGGCTTCGAGAAATGTCTTTTTATGTTCTCGGAGGAGGAATGGCGCATCAACGAGTCCCGCCTTAAAGAACTCTCTTTTACCAGACAGGAAGCCAGGACCTTCAACCGTCTTTATTTCTCCGGAGCTTTTGAGGCAGTGCCGGACGGACAGGGGCGCATACTCCTGCCGGCGTCCCTCAAGGATTTTGCCGGAATAAAAAACGAAGTCGTGTTAGTCGGCGTCTCTACCCGCATAGAAATATGGGATAAGGAAAGATGGCAGGAATTCTGCCGGAATTCCCAGCCGGCTTTTGAACAGATCGCCGAGAGATTGATAGGGAGTTAAGTTGATCACAGGCGTAATGCAGGAACAGGTTATGGAGCCAGTAATTCATCATCCGGTTATGCTCAACGAAGTCCTGGAGTATTTGCGTCCGGCATCCGGGATGACCGTCATTGATTGCACCGTGGGTACGGCAGGGCACAGCCTGGCCATGATGGAGCGCATCATGCCGGCAGGGAGGCTGATCGGCATAGACAGGGACGAGGAATCGCTGCGGATAGCCGGACAAAGGCTGGAGGCTTACAGCGGTTCTTTCGATCTCGCTTACAGCAATTTTTACGATATCGACAAGGTGGCGGCTTCTTTCGGTGTGACCGGAGCAGGCGCGATACTGATGGACCTGGGCATTTCTTCCTATCAACTTTCCAATCCTCAGCGCGGTTTCAGCTTTCAGAACGACGGGCCGTTAGATATGCGGCTGGACAGGAATAGTTATATTTCGGCTTACGACCTGGTAAACAATCTGAACGAGGAAGAAATATCGTCGCTGTTGCGCAATTTCGGGCAGGAGAGGTGGCACAACCGCATAGCCAGTCTGCTGGTGCGCGAACGCCAGAAATCTCCGATCTCCACGACGCGCCAGCTAAGCGATATCGTGCTTCGGGCTATCCCCGGCAGGTTCCGTCATCAGCGTCTGCATCCGGCCACCCGTACTTTTCAGGCGGTGAGAATCGCCGTCAACAGGGAACTTGAGGTGCTGGGCAGCGCGGTGAACAAAGCCGTGGACCTGCTTGAGCGGGGCGGCAGGCTCTGCGTGATCTCTTTTCATTCTCTGGAAGACAGGACGATAAAGCTGGCTTTCCGGGAGCTTGCTTCGACGGGGAAAATTGATATAATAACGCACAAACCTTTGACTCCTACCACTTGCGAAATAAAGGATAATCCTCCCAGCCGCAGCGCCAAGCTGCGGGTGGCGGAAAGGCGGTAAAATGAGAATATCGCGATTAATAGTCGTCATATTGTTAGGTACGGTCTTTTCCGTTCTCTACGTTTATCAGCAGGCGGAGATCTTTCGCCTGGCTTACGAGGGTGAGAGGAAACAATCAGCCTTCCAGGAACTTCTCGATAAGAACAACGTCCTGCGTTACAATATAGAGAAGAGCGCTTCCCTGATACGGATAGGGAATAAGGTCTCTATGGATGATCAGTTCCAGATGCCGGATACCTGCCGGGTGGTTAAAGTGGGCTTCGTTGCGAGCGGAACGCCGGCCGGACGGGAAGAGGGCGGTGTTCTCACGCTGGCTTCCAGGATATTCAGCATAAAGAGACAGGCGGAAGCGCACACGATCCAGCATTGACTTTCCGCTTTGCGGCAGGCAGTGCAAGCCGGAGCAATTATTGTATAAGATCCCGCGGTTACATCCGGGACAGATATCTCTCCGCGCGGCCCAGGGAGGCCTGGCGGGCGGATATTCCGATAATCAGACGATTACCGGCTGGAGGAGAGGAAACGGACCTTCCCCGGTAAACCGGCGCGGTGCAGAACCCGGCGCCGGTATAATCTTTATTATATAGTTGTGTATATAGCCGCCTACCGCCGCCGCTTTAATGCGGTCTTTTTTCTGTTTTTCTTATTTTTTTTTCTCTGCGTAGCACGGTTGTTGTTCATCCAGTTCTTCCGCTCGGAATACCTCGCCTCGATAGCCCGTAAACAACATAACCTTTATGTCGAGCTCGAACCGCGCCGCGGGACGATATACGACATCAATATGCGGCCGCAGGCCATCAACATACCGGCGGATTCGCTCTTCGCCTCGCCTGCGGGGATGTCTTCAGCGGACAAGGAGCGCGCGATAAAACAGCTGGCGCCTATACTCGGGGTAGAACGTTCTTATTTAAGCGAGCGCCTGGGGAGAAAAAAATATTTCATCTGGCTGCAGCGAAAGATGACGCCGCAGCAGAGCGAAGAGGTGAGGAAGCTTAATATCAAGGGTGTCGGCTGCGTTAAAGAAAGTAAACGCTGTTATCCCAACGGTTACCTGTCCAGCCACCTGATAGGGTTCGCCGGCATAGACAATAACGGGCTGGAGGGGAACGAACTTTTATATAACAAATATCTCAAGGGCGAGGGGGGCTGGGCTTATTTCTTGCGCGACGCCAGGCAGAAACGGCTTGAGATATGGGAAAACATGGTTCTGCCTAAAGACGGCGACAACGTAGTGATGACCATCGACGGCGTGATCCAGTACATCGCCGAACGAGAACTCCAGAAGGCTTACGAATCGAGCAATGCCAAAGGCGGGAGTATCGTGGTGATGAATCCGCATACCGGGGCGATCCTGGCTATGGCAAACCGGCCGACGTTCGACCTTAACGAGTATTCGTCTTCCGCCCAGGACAGCAGGCGCAACCGCGCGGTATGCGATATGTTCGAGCCGGGATCGGTCTTCAAGATAGTCGCGGCTGCCGGGGCGCTGGAGGAAAAGAAAAGCCGGGAGGACGAGAAGTTTTTTTGTGAGAACGGATCCTACCGCATAGCCAGCCACGTCCTGCACGACCACCGTTCGCACGGTTGGCTGACTTTCAGCGAGGTGATTGAACAGTCGAGCAACATCGGCACCTCCAAGATCGCCCAGAAGCTCGGGCCGGCGGAGTTTTACCGTTATATCAAGCTGTTCGGTTTCGGCGCCAAGACCGGAGTGGATATCCCCGGAGAGATCTCCGGAGTGACAAAGAACCCGAGACAATGGTCGAAGATATCGATAGCCACGATGCCGATGGGACAGGAGATCGGTGTGACCGTTTTGCAACTGGCCTGCGCTTTTTCGGTTATCGCCAACGGCGGGACTTTGATGAAGCCTTACCTGGTAAGCGAGGTGAGGGATAAATACGGTGAGGCAATCCAGGAGTTCAAACCGCAGGCGATCCGGCAGGTGATCTCTGCGGAAACGGCGGCCAGGATGCGCAAGATACTCACCGGAGTGGTGCAGCACGGCACGGGCAAGCTCGCCCAGGTCCCGGGGTTTACCGCCGGGGGCAAGACCGGGACCGCCCAGAAGCTGGATCCGGACGGCAGGTATTCTCACAGTAAATTCACCGCTTCTTTCGTCGGCTTCGCGCCGGCCGAGGAACCGGCGCTGGTGGTCGCGGTAGTGCTCGACGAACCGCGGCCTTATTATTACGGCGGAGTGGTCGCTTCCCCGGTGTTCAGGAACGTGGTATCCGACACTTTGCGGTATCTTAAGACAAAACAGTCGGTCGAGGAGGTCTGGAAGTTAAATGAAGTTAAGCAGGTTGATTTCGGGAACGACGGTATCGAGGATTGACGAAGGTCCGGACTGCGATATCCGCGGGATATGCGTGGACTCCAGGCGCGCTATCAAGAGAGAGCTTTTCATCGCGGTGCCCGGCTGCGGAACGGACGGGCACAGGTTCATCCCGGAGGCGGTCTCTAAAGGCGCGTCGGCCGTCGTAGCCGGGAATGTCAAAGCGCTCGAGGAACTGCCGGCGGGCGTGGCCCGCCTGGTAACGGAAGATCCGAGAACGGCCGCGGGCAGGCTGGCGTCGCGTTTTTATGGTGAGCCTTCTTCGAAACTCAAGGTGGCGGGTATAACCGGCACCAACGGCAAGACCACCCTGACATATCTGCTGGAGCATATCATTGCCTGTTCCGGGGCAAAGGCCGGCGTGATAGGCACGGTGAATTACAGGCTGGGAGAAGAAGTCCTGCCTTCTACCAACACCACCCCCGGCGCCGTGGAACTGCAGAGGCTTTTGTCGTCTATGTATGAAAACGGAGCGTCTTACGCGGTTATGGAGGTTTCTTCACACGCGCTCGATCAACGCAGGACGGAGGGCGTGGAATTCCACTCCGCCGTCTTCACGAACCTGACCCGGGATCATCTTGATTACCATAAAACGGAAGAAGAATATTTCCGGGCCAAGACGCTGTTGTTCTCCGGGCTTTCCGGTAAGGCGTTCTGCGTCATAAATACCGACGACGAACGCGGACGCAGGCTGTGCGGGATGACCGCGGCCGCGGTGAACGGTTACGGCCTGCTGGAAGGCTCAGATTTTCGGGCCGTGGACATCCGGCTTTCCGGGCAGGAGAGCAGTTTCAGGATCACGGTGCAAGGCGCGGACTGCGGAGAGTCGTTCCGGACGGCTCTCGTAGGCCGGCACAACGTTTACAACGCGCTGGCGGCTTCCGTTTGGGCCTTGTGTTCCGGCATAGACAGGAAAACGCTCAAAACCGCGCTGGAGAGTTTCTCTTATGTCCCCGGGAGAATGGAACGTATTGATTCCCCGCGCGGCTACTCAGTTTACGTGGATTACGCGCATACTCCGGACGCGCTGGAAAAGGTCCTTTCGTCGCTCAGACAATTATCTTCCGGGCGCATCATCACCGTGTTCGGATGCGGAGGGGAGAGGGATAGGCAGAAGCGGCCTCTTATGGGAGGGATAGTCTCGGAGCTTTCCGACTACGCGCTGGTTACCAATGATAATCCGCGTTCCGAGAGTCCGGCTTCGATAATCTCAGCCATAGAAGAGGGTATGAAAAGCGATAATTACCGAGTGGTGCCCGACCGGAAAGAAGCGATAGCCGCGGCTTTGGATATGGCAGCGGCCGGGGATATCGTGCTGGTCGCCGGTAAAGGACATGAGGATTACCAGATAATCGGCGCGGAAAAACTGCATTTCGACGATAGAGAGGTTGTGAGGGAATGTTTACGCTTTCAGAGATCCTAAAGGCTACCTGTGGAAGGTTGGCTCGTCCCGGCAGCGTTGAGAGGAGTATGCTCGGTGTCTCTATAGATTCCCGTTCTGTCGTGCCGGGCCAGGTTTTCGTGGCGGTCAAAGGGGAGCATTTCGACGGGCATGATTTTCTGGCGGAGGCGGCGCGCAAAGGCGCTGCCTGTCTGGTGACGGCAAGGCGCGGTCTTTCAGGGATACCGTCAGGTCCGGCCGTGGTCGTGGTAAAAGACACGGTCAGGGCGCTTTCCGCTATCGCGTATTTCCACAGAATGCGTTTTGATATACCGGTGGTCGCCGTGACCGGTTCTAACGGCAAGACCACAACCAAGGATATGATCGCCTGCGCGCTTTCCGCCGGTTACAGGGTGTTGAAAAACCGGGGCACCAGGAATAATCATATCGGGATGCCGCTGGCGCTGCTGGAATTGAAGGCCTCGCACCAGGCGGCCGTCTTTGAACTGGGGAGCAATCACCCGGGCGAGATCGCTTATCTTGCCGCGGTCTGCAGGCCGACAATTGCCGTTATTACCAATATAGGGCCTTCTCACCTGGAACATTTCGGCAGTTTGAGCGGGGTCCTTAAAGAGAAGGCGTCTCTGTTAAAATACTTGCGCCGCCCGGCGGTAGCGATACTTAATGCCGACGATAAAATGCTGGTTCCGCTAATCAAGAGGCGCCGGGCATTCGGTTACGGGATGTCTCCGGGAGCCGATTTTATCGCTTCCGGAGTAAAAACCACGCGGCGCGGAGCGGAGTTCCTGATTGGGCGCGGGAGGAAAATTCCGTGCCGGTTGAAGACCATAGGGGCGCATAACGTCTATAACGCCCTGGCCGCGGCCGCAGTCGGCAGGATACTCGGTATAGATTACGATCGGATATGCGCTAAATTAGGCGGTTTTGATTTTCCGGCCGGCAGGATGAGCCTGCTTAAAAGCGATGTAACGGTATTCATAGACGATACGTATAATTCCAATCCGCTTTCGTTTGAGCGCGCCGTAGAGGCTTTGGGGACGATGACCGCCGTAGGCAGAAAAGTACTGGTGATGGGGGATATGCTGGAACTGGGGCCGACCTCCGGTGAGTTCCATCGCCTGGCCGGAGCGCTGGCCGCCGGGGTATGCGATGTCCTCGTGGCTGTCGGCGGGCTCGCCAGCGTCGCTGCCGGGGCTGCGCGGGATGCGGGACTCGCGGCGGAGAAGATATTCTGCTGCGCCGATTCCGCGCAGGCAGCCGGTATCCTGCGCGATACGCTTAAGGTTACCTGCAGAGACCTCGTGCTGGTCAAAGGTTCTCGCGGGATGCGGATGGAGAAAGTGTTCGAATTCCGGGGACACGATACTTGAATTCCGGGGACACGATACTTTTAAAGTATCGTGTCCCCGTATAATTAAGTAATGTGTCCCCGGAATAAGACGCAACGAGCTTTTACACGGAGGCTTATGCTATACTACCTTTTTTATCCCCTGCATGGAGAAATAGCGTTCTTCAACGTATTCCGTTACATCACTTTCAGGGCGGCGATGGCGGCTTTGACCGCGTTCCTGCTCAGTTTGATTCTCGGCCCGCGGATAATAAATATGCTCAGACGGCAGAAGATAGGGGAGAACATCCGCAATAATAAAGAGAGCCTCGAACTTTACAAACTGCAGATAAACAAACAGGATACGCCCACTATGGGCGGGATATTTATACTGGCGGCTGTCTTCATTTCCACGCTGCTCTGGTCGGAAGCGCTTAACAAGAACATTATTATCGCTTTGACGGTCACTCTTTGGCTCGGGCTTACCGGTTTCGCGGACGATTATCTAAAGCAGGCCAGGAAGCGTTCCAAAGGCCTGAGCGCGGCGCAGAAACTCGCGAGCCAGCTGGCGGTAGGGTTGATAGCGGGGTTCGTTATTTTTTTAGACGGCCAGTACGGGACCGCCCTGGACATTCCCTTTATGAAGGAGATCACAATAGACCTGGGCGTGTTTTATATATTATTCTCCGCGCTGGTCATCGCCGGTTCCTCCAACGCGGTTAATTTGACCGACGGGCTGGATGGCCTTGCCTCCGGGAACGTGGTCATGGCCGCCTTAGCGCTGGGGGTATTGAGTTATCTCGCGGGCAATATTCGTTTCAGCAGTTATCTTTTTATTCCCTACATAAGAGGCGCCGGGGAGCTGTCGGTCTTTTGTTCCGCCATACTCGGCGCCGGGCTGGGTTTTTTATGGTACAATTGTTATCCTGCGTCCGTATTCATGGGAGACGTGGGATCTCTTGCTCTGGGCGGAGCGCTCGGCACGGTCGCGCTGTTGATAAAGAAAGAGCTGTTGTTGATCGTCATCGGGGGCGTGTTTGTTATGGAGGCGCTTTCGGTGATACTGCAGGTGGCTTCTTTCAAATTGACCGGCAAACGCATATTCAAGATAGCCCCGCTGCACCACCATTTTCAGTTTCTCGGCTGGCAGGAGAGCAAGGTGATCGTGCGTTTCTGGATAGTTGCCGGACTTCTGGCGCTGCTAGCGCTGGTAACGCTGAAGTTGAGGTAGTGCGCTGTTAAATAAGTTTCTTAAACAGCGCACAGAGTCCGCTAACGCTTCAGTGCGGGCGGCCAATTTTCTACTTTCGATTTCCAAGCATTAAGAACCTGTTTTACAAGGATGAAAGACGAGAGATGAAAAACCGGGAGTTTTTCAAAGGGAAGAAGATCGTGGTCGCGGGACTGGCGCGTTCAGGCGTCGCCTGCGCTAATCTCCTCTACAGGATAGGCGCGCGTGTGGGAGTGACCGACGCCTGCGACAATACGCTCACCAGGACGGCGGCGGGCGGACTTTGTTCTTCCGATATCGAGGTCGAATTAGGGCGGCACACGCGTGAATTTCTTGACGGAAGCGAAATGGTAGTGGTTTCTCCGGGAGTGGGTCCGCAAAGCCAGGTTTTCAGTTTCGCCGCGCAGGCCGGCATACCGGTGATAGGAGAAATAGAAGTCGCGTATATGCTTTGCCCGTCTCGGGTGATCGCGGTCACCGGCTCCAGCGGCAAGACCACTGTTACCACTCTTATCGGGGAAGTCATAAAGGCTTCCGGGAGAAGAGCTTTTGTCTGCGGCAACATCGGGACTCCTTTCTGCGGAGAGGTGGAAAAAATGGCCGCCGAAGATTTTGTCTGTCTGGAGGTTAGTTCTTTCCAACTGGAGACGATACGCGATTTCAGGCCATGGATAGCTGTGATATTGAACTTAAACAGGAATCATCTCGACAGGTACCCGGGGATGAGGGAATACCTCGAGGCGAAGAAACGCATTTATTTGAACCAGGGAGACGGGGATTTTCTTTTGCTCAATCCTTCGGACCGGTATTTGCGCGGATTGGGAAAAGAGGCGCGTTCCAGGACCGTTTATTTCCGCGAGGAAGAAGGATTGAATCCGAATCAAAGCGCGGTAAAGACCGCGGTTTCACTGCTCGGGATAACTCCGGATCTCTGCGCGAAGGTCTTTAAAGATTTCCGCGGCATAGAGCATCGTTTCGAATTCGTGGGGGAGAAGCGCGGGGTAAAGTTTATCAATGATTCCAAGGCGACCACCGCCGAATCTGCGCTGTGGGCCCTGAACAACATAAAGGGGAAGGTGTTCCTGATCGCCGGAGGCAGGCACAAGGGATGCGATTATTCGTTGATAGCCAAAGCCGCGAAGAGGAAGGTCAAAAAGCTGCTGCTGATAGGCGAGGCGAAAGACAAGATAAGGGATTGCCTGGGCGGCTGCGTGCCGGTGGAATACGCCGCCGGGTTGCCGGACGCGGTGCAAAGGGCCTTCCGGGAAGCTTCTACGGGCGATTATGTGCTGTTGTCTCCCATGTGCTCCAGTTTCGACATGTTTACCAATTATGAAGAGCGGGGGAGAGCGTTCAAGGCGGAGTTCTCCGCGCTGGGGGAACGGCCATGATAAGGAATATAAGGATAACACTTTTTGCCGTGACGGTGGCCTTGATATGCATCGGCGTTGTCATGATCTACAGCGCTTCCAGTATCTACGCGCTGGACAGGTATAAAGACAGCCTTTTTTTCGTGAAGAGGCACATTTGTTTTCTGCTGTTCGGGATGTTGCTGGCGTTTCTGGCCATGGTCTCCGATTACCGAAAATTCTCCCGTTATTCCAAACCTCTGCTTCTGGTCTGCCTGTTGTTACTGGTGCTGGTGCTGGTCCCCGGGTTCGGCCGCGAGGTCTCCGGAGCGCGCAGGTGGTTCCGTTTTAGGTTTATAAGTTTCCAGCCTTCCGAATTGGCCAATCTGGCGCTGATAGCGTATATAGCCGATTTTATCGCTCGCAAGGATAATCTTCTGCGTTCGTTCTGGAAAGGTTTCTTCCCTCCGATGGCGGCAATGGGCTGCACGGTGGTGTTGATACTCGCCCAGCCGGACCTGGGGACGGTGGTGGCGCTGGCTGTTACCGTGCTTATCATGCTTTTCGTCGCCGGGACAAGGGTATCTTATTTATTATCGTTGTTTCTGGCGTCCATACCGGCTCTCTATCTGTTGATCTTCCGGGTGCCTTACCGTAAGATGCGCATACTGGCGTTCCTCAATCCCTGGGCCGACCCGCGCGGCACCGGTTTCCAGATCATACAGTCGCAGGTCGCTCTGGGGTCCGGCGGTTTTTTCGGGGTTGGGCTGGGACATTCCAAACAGAAGCTTTTTTATCTCCCGGCCGCTCACACGGATTTTATTTTTTCCATTATCGGAGAGGAACTCGGCCTTATAGGAACGGTGGGGGTGGTGCTTTTGTTCATGGGATTTATACTGCAGGGCGTCAAGATAATAAAGAATTCGCCCGATAAGTTCAGTTATTTCTTCAGTCTCGGACTGGTTTCGCTGCTTTGCATCAGGACGTTGATTAACATCGGGGTTTCCTGCGGGCTACTGCCGACAAAAGGACTGCCGTTGCCGTTCATAAGCTACGGAGGGTCTTCTTTGATCTTTGATATCGTGGCCGTGGGGATACTGATGAACATCGCCAGGACCGGAGAATATCCGTGATGAACCGCGGGCGCCCGCGGCGCGTGTTGATAGTTACCGGCAGGAGCGGAGGGCATATTTTCCCGGCTGTAAGCGTTATTGAACGCCTTTGCGCCGGAGCGCGGGGGACAGAGGCTGTGTTGGTTTTGCCGGAAAAGGCCGCGTTGCCTTCCGCGGAAAGAAAGTGCGCCGGACTGAGGAGCGCCGCTTTGCCTTATCCGCCGCCGGCGCTGCGCCGGGCCCTGGGTGGATATGCCGTTTTATTGTATCTGCCTATGATCTTTCTAAAGAGCTTTTTTCTGCTGGTCTATTACCGTCCGGACGTCGTCGCCGGATTCGGCAGCGTTTGTTCCGTACCGATGGTATTACTGGCGCGCCTGCTGGGGATCAGGACCATTATACACGAGCAGAACGTTATTCCGGGGAAAGCTAACTTATTCCTTTCGTATTTATGCGATAGAATCGCGGTTTCCTTCGACGGGACTATCGGCCGCCTGGGGCGCGCCGGCGCTAAGGCGGTGTTGACAGGCAATCCTTTGCGTTCCTGTCTGCGTAAGGTGGAGCGGGCAGAAGCCGCGGCGTTCTTGGGAATGGACGCGAGGAAGTTCACGGTGCTGGTCACCGGCGGCAGCCAGGGAAGCTCCCGGATAAATGATTCTTTCGTGCGCGCCGTGAGCCTATTGGAAGAGCGCGACAAATTACAGATAATACATTTGACCGGGAGCAGAGATTACCGCGCGGTCAAGGAGGCTTATGCCGGATGCGGGGCGGATGCCAGGGTGTTCGAATTCCTGGCTTCGATGGAATACGCCTACAGCGCGGCCGACCTGATAATCTCGCGCGCCGGGGCGATGACGGTCAGCGAGATAATTTATTACGAAATACCGGCGGTCATTATTCCTTATCCGTTCGCCGGCAAGCATCAGGACGCCAATGCCGGGGTCCTCAAGCGGTCAGGCATGGCGGAGGTGATTGCCGACGCCGAGGTCTCTCCGGAAGCCCTGCGCAGGATTCTGGAAAAAGCGCTTTTCGGACGCGGGCGGAGCAAAACCGCTTCGGGGGCGGGCGGGGACGCCGCCGGCCTGCTGGCGGAAGAAATAATTAGTTTGACATGCCGTTAATGAAAGAGTATATATTAATTTTATCGGTCCTGCTTTTTTCCGCCTGCCCGGCGCGTTCCGCCGAGGAAAAATGGCTGACCACCGGCAGCCGTCATTTTCTGCTTTATTACCGGCAGGCGCCGGAAGGCCTGCTGGAACGGGTTTCCCGCCAGTCGGAAGGATATTATACGCGGATAACAGAGACGTTGGGGTTCACGCGGTATAATTTCTGGCTGGGTGACAACCGGGCGAGGATCTACATATACGACAGCGCCGAAGAATACAGAAAATACAGCGGACAGCCCGTCTGGTCATACGGATGCGTTTTTATCCCCGATAAAAAAATATGTTCTTTTACCCAGGGATGGGACGCCTTTTCCTCGGTATTGGCGCATGAGATAGGCCACATAATCTTTCATGAATGCCTTGGGATGGAGAAGGGCAGTCCCCCTCTGTGGCTGGATGAGGGCGTGGCCTGCTACGCCGAGAATCCCGCGAGATGCCGGGAAACGTCGGTTTTTCTGAAAGCCTCGCATCGTAAAGGCGGATTACTTACTTTCGATCAATTAGCGGCATTCATCCCCGCGGCAGCCGGAGAAGAATCGGTCCGGCTTTTTTACGCCGAATCTTCAAGCATCGTAGGATACCTGTTCGAGAAATTCAGCAGGGATAATTTCGCCGATTTCTGCGAAGAGTTTAAGCGCGGCCGCGATTTGGATAAGGCGTTGCGCAGCGCCTACGGCCTTGCCGGCCGCGCGGACCTGGAAAAAAGCTGGCGGCGTTATTTGGGCATTTTATGAAAGTAAAGCATATACATTTCATCGGGATCGGCGGTATAGGTATGAGCGGTATCGCCAGTCTCTACCTGCACCGCGGGGTGAAAGTCAGCGGTTCCGACATCAAAGACAGCGGTATAATTTCCGAGCTTCGCCGCTGCGGGGCGGAGGTGTTTTTAGGCCATTCCGCGGCTAACTTGCGCGGAGCGGACGCCGTTGTCTACAGTTCCGCGGTCGGTGAGGACAATCCGGAGATGTCCGAAGCGCGCAGGCTGGGGCTTCAGCTTTTGAAACGGGCGCAGGCGCTCGCGGAGCTCATGGCCGGCAAGGAGGTCATAGCCGTGGCAGGCAGCCACGGTAAAACCACCACCACTTCCCTGGCTTCCTATCTTCTGCTGGAGGCAGGGCTGTCGCCCGTGGTTTCAGTAGGAGGGATACTGCGTAATATCAACACCAACGCCTGCGACGGGGACGGCAGGTTTTTCGTTGCCGAGGCGGACGAATCCGACGGGTCGTTCCTTTACTACCGGCCGGAATACTCGGTTATTACCAATATAGACCGCGAACATCTTGATTATTACAAGGATTTTTCCCGCGCGCTGGAGAGTTACGGACGTTTTATCGCGCAGACCGGGAAAAACGGCTGTGTTTTCGGCTGCGCCGACGATCCCCACGTCGCGCGGCTGCTCGGGGAATACGGCGGCAAGAAGGTATCTTTCGGTCTGGGGAAAGAGAATGATATTCATCCGGAGCACGTCAGGCTGGATGGCTTGTCGTCGTTGTTCGACTGCGTTTACTGCGGTCGTGACGCCGGCAGTTTCAGTCTGCCTCTGGGCGGACTGCATAATGTCTCCAACGCGTTATCCGTGATCGCCCTGGGATTTGAACTGGGGATAGCAAGCGGCGTGATCCGCCGGGCGCTGGAGAGTTACAAGGGATCCCGGCGCAGGCTGGAGATAAAATTCCAGGATGAAGAATACGTGTTGATAGACGATTACGCTCATCACCCCACGGAAATCAGGGCTACTTTGTCGGCCGTCAGGCAGTTAAAGCGTAAAAGGGTGGTCGCGGCATTCCAGCCGCACCGCTACACGCGCACCAGTCTTTTATGGGAAGAATTCGGCGGGTGTTTCGATGACGCCGACTGCCTGATCATAACGGATATCTATTCTGCCGGAGAACGTCCTCTGGAAGGGGTCAGCGGCGGGGCGTTATGCGGAGCGGTGGCATCCGCGAATCCCGGGAAAGAAGTGATTTTTCTCCCCAGAGAGGGAATAGAGGCGGGGATAACGGCTTTGCTGCGGCCGGGGGACTGTGTAATCACTCTCGGTGCCGGCGATATTTCCAGGGTATGCGATGATCTGTCCGAAAGATTTCAAAGGATCTGTCAGGGAGAATGAACCGCTTACCGGTTTAACCTCCTGGAGAATCGGCGGGCCGGCCCGTTTTCTTATCGAACCGGAGTCGGAGAGCGACCTCGCGGCGCTGGTTGTTCATTTAAAGCGGGAAGGCGTCTGTTACAGGATATTGGGCGGGGGGACCAATCTGCTCGTTGAGGACGGAGGGGTGAAAACCGCCGTTTTGCGGCTGTCCTCTTCGGTATTCGCCGGCATGATTTTCCGCGGACAGACGGCGGAACTCGGGGCCGGTCTATCCCTGAAAAAATTCGTGTCTGCCGCCATGAAACAGGGATTGTGTGGTTTCGAACATCTCGCTGGCATCCCGGGAAGCGTGGGCGGAGCGGCGGTGATGAACGCCGGCAAAGGCAGGGAAGGCGGTTCGATCTCGGACATAATTGACAGTGTAAGGGTGATGGATTGCTGCGGCAGGATTTCGGAACTGCCGAGCCGTTCTATAAAATTCTCCTACCGCGCCAGCGGCCTGGATGATCTCATAGTGCTTTCCGTCAAGATCAAGCTTGCCGCCGCCGCGGACATGGCGGCGGTGAGAAAACGGGTGAAAGATTACGCGGTTTACAGGATACAGACCCAGGATTTCACGCGCCCTTCGGCGGGCTGCGTGTTCAAGAATCCTGACGGGGATTCCGCCGGCAGGATGCTCGACGCCTGCGGGCTCAAAGGCAGACGTTGCGGGGGGGCTGTTTTTTCAAAGCGGCACGCCAATTTTATCCTGAACATGGGCGGGGCATCCTGTGCGGATGTGTTGTCTCTGATGGACACGGCGGTTTCTTCGGTAAAAGAGAGATTCGGCACGATACTGGTGCCGGAAGTCAAATTATGGCGGTAAAAGATATGGACAACGGTTTTAGACCGGGGAAAATAGGTGTTTTGCTGGGCGGGCCGTCCAGCGAGAGGGAGATTTCGTTGAAGTCCGGGAAAGCCGTCTGCGCCGGACTTTCTTCTCTTGGACTTGATGCGGTGCCGGTGGAGATTGTCAGCGACGACGCGGCAGACGCGGAACGGCTGCTGCGGAAAAACGCGGTTGAATGCGCCTTCATCGCCCTGCACGGCTATTTCGGCGAGGACGGCAGGATACAGGATATACTGGAGAGGGCGGGGCTGCCTTATACCGGTTCCGGACCGGAGGCGAGCAGACTCTGCATGGACAAGTCCTCTTCTCGGGAGGTGTTTCTTAGGAACGGACTTAATGTTCCCAGAGGAATTGTGCTGAACAGGCGTGAAGGGTTCGATCTCTGCGCGTTAAAAGGATTGGAATTCCCGCTGGTTATAAAACCGGCCTGCAATGGTTCCAGCATAGGAGTGGCATTCGCCGACGACCCGAGGCAGGCGGAGGAAGCGGTGAGGGCGGCTTTTCTGCTGGACGAAAAGGTGATCGCGGAGGAGTTCGTCGACGGCAAGGAGTTGACCGTAGGGATCCTTGCCGGCAAGGCGCTGCCGGTGATAGGTATAGTCCCGCAGAAAAGATTTTTCGATTACGAGGCGAAGTATAATAAGGGGATAACAGAATATGAAGTCCCGGCAGAGATGGAGCAGCGGGACGCGGAGACAGCCCAGGACGCGGCCTTGAAGGCGCACGATTCTCTGGGGTGCCGCGGCTGTTCTCGAGTGGACATAATATTGTCCCGTCGGGGGCCGGTCATACTGGAGATTAATTCTATACCGGGTATGACGGAGACCAGCCTGTTACCCAAGGCGGCCGCCGTGGACGGAATGGATTTTCCTCATTTGTGTCTTAAGCTTCTGGAATTGGCTTATGAAAAAAAACAGAACAAATAGCCCGTCCGCCGGGAAAAACCGTTCCGGCCGCGGCGCATGGTTATATAAGATACCGGCGGTGGTTTTTATCATAAGCGTATGTTTTTACGCGGTCTTCGCGCTGGGTAAGTCGGATTTCTTTACCATCCGCGAGATCAAAATAAGGGATAACAGGCAGATTAAAATTCCCGGACTGCTTGGGCGCAACATCTTTTGCGTCGATTTGCGCAGGCTCACGGTATCCGCCATGCGTCGCTATCCGCAATATTGCCGGATACGTGTTTACAGGGTTTTGCCGGACCGTATATACGTAGATTTCAACGAGCGTAAGCCGCTGGCCTGCATTAAGAGCGAGCGCCCGATGCTGGTGGATGAGTTCGGGTTTCTTTTTCAGGTGCCTGAAGGCACCCAGCCGGTCGGGGATTTGCCGGTTATAGAAGGGCTCGCCGGTAAATTGAGGCTTTCAAGCTCCGGCAAGAGACAGTCCCTGGCCCAATTGCAGCTGGCATTGTCGGTGATAAAGGGTTTTCAAGCTTACCCGGCGCTGGCGGCATTGCGCATTACGCGCGTGGAGATAGACGGCGCCGGAGCGGTGGCAGGGATAGTATTCAAAAAGGACATTTCCGAAGAACGGGAGATACAGGTGAAGTTCGGCTCTGAAAGGATCAGCGAAAAGATCGGTTTACTGGCGACTATCTTCGGGCATTATTCGGGCGATCCGGGGGAGATTAATTATATCGATTTGCGTTTCAGCGAACCGGTGATAAAATACCGCGAAGAGAGACCAGATCCAAAAAGGACGTAAACGCGGAGAGAAACAGGCATGTCTAATTATATTTGTACCATGGATTTCGGCTCAAGCAAGATTACGGCCGCCGTGGCAAAGGCCGGCAGGAAAGGCCTGAGCGACCTGCATTTTACAATGATGCCATCCCGGGGGATAGAGAAAGGGATGATCGTGGATTCCGCGGCCTTCAGCAACAGCATACGGGCGGTGCTCCGTAATCTTTTTGGAAAATCCGGCGTCAAGATACGCAACATTTATACCAATATTCCGGCTTCCAACGTGATAGTGAAGCACAGCCGGGCGATAATCCCGCTCACCGAGAGGGGAAACAAGGTGGTTACGCCTTCCGACGTGATGCGAGTGAACCACCAGGCAAAGGTGCTGGGCGCGAACCTCGAAGAGGAGATAATACACCAGATTCCTTATAGTTATTCCGTGGATTCCAAAGAGGGCGTGTTGAATCCGCTGGGGCTTTACAGCCACAAACTGGAATCTGATTTGCTGCTGGTTTGCGGCAGGATGTCTTTTTTGCAGAGCCTGTCGCG
Organism: Candidatus Omnitrophota bacterium; assembly: GCA_011620275.1. Lineage (GTDB taxonomy): Bacteria > Omnitrophota > Gorgyraeia > Gygaellales > Profunditerraquicolaceae > Undivivens. The sequence goes on along the minus strand of WOZK01000004.1, from coordinate 16,853 downwards.
CGCGGTGAATCAAGCCGGTTACGAGATGAAAGGTTTGGCGCTTTCCGGGATCGCGGCAGCGGAAGTGGTTTTTGATCCGTTGATGAGAGAGGGCACCTGTGTTTTCTGCGACGTGGGCAGCGACAACACGGAGATGCTGATATTCCGGAACGGTTCTTTGCGTCATATAGAGATACTCCCTATGGGCGGCGACGACGTCACCATGGAACTGGCAAAGAGCGTGGATATACCGGCCGTTCTTGCGGAGGACATAAAGATAACGCATGCCTTCGCCGGCGACTGCAGCAGGATAGAAGAAGACAAGGAAGTGCTGATCAAGCGCAATAATATCTATAAGCCGGTAAAACAGCGGCAGATCTGCGAAGTGGCCACGGCAAAGACGAGAGAGATTTGCACCAATATCCGGCGCACAATGGAACGGACGATCACCTGCGGAGAGGTTGATACCGTTATAGCCGCCGGCAGAACGATAGCCCTGGACGGATTCCTGGAGACGCTGGAGACCATCTTGGGGATACCGGTAAGACAGGCGAGGATCCTTAATCCCGGGATCGCCGGGATGCTGAAAGGCGAGGACATACTTTCCGGGCAGAAATACATGGCTTATATCACCTGTTTCGGGCTTCTCCGCGTGGCTTATTCTTACGAATATCCCTCTGATAACGGACAGAATTCCGCCTCCGGCGTCCCGGGTAACTGGATGCGAAAAGCTTCTGCGAAGATAAAAGAGATATACGAAGAATACTTTTAAACGAAGCACGAGGCACGAAGGACGATAAAAAACGCTTCCTTTTCCGGTCATCCTTCGTTTCCTTGCTGCGGTTTTCATCTTTCCACATATTTCTTCTTTTTGGTTTTCTTATTATGCCTCGTGTTTCACCCATCATTTTTTCGCCAGTTCTGTCCTTACGGCGTTAAGTATTCATCAACCATTTCAAAGATAGCGTTCCTCCGGATTAAGATCCGTGGATAGGTTCTTTCTGCATAGTTCAGTGGTATTCCGCGATTGTATCTAAGTACAAGCGGATGAAAATTCTTGAAGAGTTTTTAATATGTAGTAAAATATAATAGGAAGTATGTGTAATTTAAGCGGATTATTCTTGCCGGGGAAGAATATCGGCAAACAACAATAAATAAAATGATAAAGAAAAAGCAGCCTAAGCTTAAAAAAGAACCGTTGACCCTTAAGAAAAGCGGAATTAGCTTAAGTATTGGTAAACAAAAAGAATCAAGAAAGTCGGCATTGATAAATAAAGCCCGTAACGGAGCGCGCGCGCGTCTTGAGGGGCTGGTTTCTGATCTGAGTAGAGTTCGTGACGATCTGGGGACCAGGATCCAGCAACAGGCTGAGGAGATCAAGATCAAGAACGGGCTATTAAGGAATGGGGCAGAGAAGCAGGTAAGGTCGGAAGAAGAGATTAACATCTGTATTAAAGCGATGGAATCGACTGCCGACGGCATCTTTATTATCGATGCCCGGGATCCGGATTTCCCTATTATCTATGCCAATCACTCGTTTCAGAAAATGACCGGCTATGCAAAAAGTGAAATCCTGGGCCGGAATAGTTTCTTGTTCTATGGAGTCGATACCAATCCCCGCGTAGGCAATGAAATAAAACAAGCGATGCATCAAGGTAAATCTTTCCATGGAGATGTGCTTAATTTTAAAAAGAACGGAAAAAAATGCTGGAATTCATTGCGTATCGCCCCGGTGCGCGATCCCAACGGCGCCGTCACCCATTATATAGGGATCAAGACAGATGTTACCCGGATGCGGGAGAAGGAATTAAAGATTAATGAACAGCGTGAAGAACTTTTGCACGTCACCAGGGTGGGAAAGCTCGCGGAGTTTGTCTCTTCCCTGGCCCATGAGATCAGCCAGCCTCTTACGGCCATCCTTTCCTATTCCCAGGCTGCCCAACGGATGCTCGCAGGCAGGGAGCCGGAAATAAAGAAGATCCTTTCGTACATCATTAGCGATGATCAGCGGGCGGTCGAGGTCATTCAACGATTACGTTCACTTCTGAAAAAGAGTAAACCCGAAATGAAACCCTTAGATATCAATACTCTTATTAATGAGACTGTCGTGCTTATCGCTACCGATGCCACTGTAAGGAACGATGTTTTAAAAATCGAGCTTACAAGCGGCCTTCCGTTTATAAACGGCGACCGTGTACAACTGCAACAGGTACTCCTGAATCTTGTCAGTAATAGTTTTGAAGCTGTGGAGAACAGTCCCGAACCGCGTGAAATATTGATCAGTACCTCGCGTAAAGATACCGACACGATTTTAGTGGCGGTGAAGGATTCCGGATGCGGGATCCCCGCACAAGATATACCGAAGCTTTTTACGCACTTTTTCACCAGTAAGCCGGATGGTTTGGGGATGGGGTTGTCTATCAGCCGTTCTATCGTTGAGGCACATGGAGGGCGATTGGACGTGAAAAATAATCCCGACCGCGGCGCAACTTTTTATTTTACCATCCCGGCCGTTATAAAGGATGTCTTATGAGCAACCGCAAGCCGGTTATCTATATAGTTGATGACGATCTCTCTGTGCGCGATGCCCTGTCCTTATTGTTAGAATCATACGGTTTTCAGGTGGAGACGTTCATGCGCGCTGCGGATTTCCTGACATTTAAGCACCTTAAATTACCATCGTGCCTGGTTTTGGATGTCCAACTGCCGGATATCAATGGACTTGACCTTCAGGAAATAATGGAGCGCAGAGGGATTTCCATCCCGATTGTCTTTATTACAGGACATGGGGATATTCCCATGAGCGTCAAAGGTATGAAGGCGGGCGCCGTCGATTTTCTTCCCAAGCCCTTTACTAAGAAGGAACTGCTTGATGCCGTTACGCAGGCCATCGTAAAAAATAGCGTTCAGATTAAAGAACAGATCTCAATATCAAGAATTCAGCGCCGCATTAAAACTTTGTCCCCGCGGGAACTGGAAGTTTTTAGACTCGTAGCCAGGGGGATGCTGAGTAAACAGATCGCCCGAAAGTGGGGGACCGCCCTGCAGACTATTAAAGTCCACCGCTGTCGGGTTATGCAGAAGATGCAGGCTAAAACCGTAACCGAACTCATCCGCTTCGCCCAGAAGGCAGGCATTATTTCCTCACGGCAATAACTTTTCTCAATCACTTCAAAGACAAAATCTTCTATACGAGGCGCGGGATCATAGCCGGATTCCGTCGTGCAGTCCCTCCGGAGCAAGTTTTGCTGTTCTAAAATCAGGGATTATACCCGGGTATAATTGATTCTATTACGGTATCTTGCTAATAATCGTAGTATGCTGTCGGGAAAGCTCTTTTTCGATTATTCAATACCCAAAACGCTTCTTATTAAACTAAGCGGAGATTGGCGTATTTCCGCCGGCCTTCTCTCGGTCGATGAAGTTACCTCTCAACTCATTATCCATCCGGATACCGCGCAAATCAATCTTAGTGTGTCACAAGACTTAAAGTGGGACAGCGGGCTTCTTTCTTTTTTGTTTAAGTTGATCCGGGAAAGCGGGCGCAAGAATATCCCTGTCGCCTGCGGGGGTCTGCCGCAGGAAGCGCAGAGATTGCTCGCGCTTGCTTTAAAAGCGCACGGAGCGAATACTTTGTCCGTAGCCGCCTCAAAGCGGGATGGCGGCGGAGTGCCGGATCCGCTCAATCCGGCCCGGAAGCCGCGTGAGCCGTTTCTGGAAAGATCCGGGGGGAAAGCTTTGCAAATCAGCGAAAGCCTGGCCGCAGGACTGAATTTCTTAGGGGATATCGCTGTCTCTTTTCTGCGTCTGATCACCGGCAAATCATATTTCCGCCCGGAAGATTTTATGCTCATCGTGCAGAGGTGCGGGGTCGATACTTTGCTGCTCGTTTCTTTGATAAGCTTGTTAGTGGGAATGATCCTTGCTTTTGTCGGTTCGATCCAGCTAAAAATGTTCGGGGCCCAGATCTTTATCTCCGATATTGTAGGGATCGCTATGGTGCGCGTATTATCGGCGGTGATGACGGGTATTATTATGTCCGGCCGTATCGGGGCGTCTTTCGCCGCGGAACTGGGGATGATGCAGGCAAACGAGGAAATCGACGCGCTTAGAACGTTGGGTATTTCCCCTGTTGAATTCCTGGTTATTCCGCGCGTTCTGGCATTAGTAATGATGATGCCGGTCCTGACCATATACGCGGATCTTATGGGCGTATTAGGCGGTTTTATTATCAGCGTGGGGATGCTTAATCTCAATGGGATAGAATATTTGAATCATACTCAAGCGGCCGTCAAGCTCAGTTATGTGTGGGTGGGGCTTATTCACAGCCTTGTTTTCGGCGTGATCATCGCGGTTGCCGGATGTCTGCGCGGTATCGAGTGCGAAAGGAACGCGGCTGGCGTGGGAACGGCGACTACTTCGGCAGTGGTTACCGGAATAACCGGTATTGTGATCGCTACCGCAGTTATCACATTTATTTGCCAGATTCTGGGAGTATAACCTATGGATCCAACAACGCAGCCGGTTATTGAAGTGCGGGATCTTGATCTGGGGTATAACGATTACATTGTGATGCGCGGTCTTAGCTTTAGCGTGAATAAAGGCGATATTTTTATGGTTATGGGGGTCAACGGCTGCGGCAAGAGCACTTTATTGAAAAGTTTGATCGGCCTTAGGGCGCCGGCTAAGGGGAAGGTTTTATACAACGGGAAGAGTTTTTGGGATGAAGATGAAACCGGACAACAGAATATTATGCGGCGTTTCGGGGTTCTTTATCAAGGCGGAGCGCTCTGGAGTTCTTTGACGGTAGGGGAAAATGTCGCGCTTCCTTTGCAGCTATATACAAAGTTATCCAGCCGCCAGATACAGGAAGTAGTGGCGTTAAAACTTTCCCTGGTGGGGCTGGAAGGATATGAGGATTCTTTCCCTTCCGGGATAAGCGGGGGAATGCGTAAAAGAGCCAGCCTCGCGCGGGCGATCGCGCTTGATCCGGACATTATTTTCTTTGATGAACCTTCGGCAGGGCTTGATCCGATAAACGCACGAAAACTCGATGATTTGATCCTTGAATTAAGAGATGGTTTAGGGGCCACGGTAGTTGTGATTACTCACGAACTCGCCAGTATTTTTGCCATTGGGAATAATTCCGTGTTTCTTGATGCGGAAAGTAAAACTATGATCGCTACGGGGCCCCCCAATGTTTTGTTGGCCAATTCCAATGAACAGAGGGTTATTCAGTTTTTAACGAGAGGCGCTGATTTACCGGTAAATAACGGGCACATCGGCTGATCTGTTTTTGGAACGGGACAAGGAATAAGGAGCTTAAATGATGAGCAGAAAAGCTAACAAAACAAAGATCGGTTTATTCGTAGTAGGGGCTTTAATATTATTGATAATAGGGATAGTCGTTTTCGGTTCGGGGGCGCTTTTTAAACGGATGAATAAATTCGTTTTGTACTTTGACGGGTCCGTTAAAGGCCTTTCCAAAGGGGCCCCGGTCATGTTCCGGGGAGTCAGTATCGGTACCGTCAAAGACATCAGCCTGATCTATGACTCGAAGGCCGGGACCATTATGCTTCCTGTGGTCGTCGAGATCGAACAGGGGCGTATTAAGGGCGCCCCCAGTTTCGGGGAACTGGACGGAGACAAGAAGATGATCAAACTCGGTCTGCGCGGAAAACTTGAAGTACAGAGTTTTCTAACCGGCCAGCTGATGATCTCATTCGATTTTTATCCCGATAAACCGGCGGAACTTCGCGGCATCCTTAAGGATTATCCGGAGTTACCCACACTGCCTATTTCTACTGATATTTTTGAGTTGATGAATGAAATACCGATCAAAGAAATAGCGAAGAATCTGGAGGCTACCGCTCAGGGGATTAATAAATTGGTAAATTCAAGCTATTTAGAGAGAAGCCTTTACGAACTGCACGATACCTTTCAGGAAACGAAACAGACGATGCGGTCAGTACGATTACTTGCCGAATATCTTGAACAGCATCCGGAAGCACTCTTAAAAGGGAAGGGGGAAAGATGAAACAGTTCATGATTAATGGTCCGGAGAATTCACCGTTGACTTTCCGCATGGTTATGAGCGGTGTGTGTTTTGCTCTGGTTTTAAGCGGTTGCATATCTGCGGCAAATACTCCGACTCCGCGGTTTTACGGGCTTCAGTCCGTGGAGGAAGGCAAAGTACAATCCGTTAGAGGCAGCGATTTCAATAGTCCGGGATTCGCTTTCGACGGAGCAGGGAAGAAAATAAATATCTCCTTCGGTACTCTTATCGGCGTCGGGCCGGTTAAAATACCGGAATATCAAAACAGGCCGCAAATTGTGACCCGGGATAAAGAGGGGATGCTTAAATTCGCTCAATTCGACCGCTGGGGAGAATCTCTTGATCTTGGAATGGCGCGTCTGATCGAGGAGGAGCTTTCGGCGATGCTCCCGGAGGGAAGATTTATCTTATATCCCTGGAATCCATCCATTACGGTTAAATACCAGGTGGTTGTAGAAATCGTTCTATTGGACAGCGAGCTTGATAGGGATATGTTCCTTGCCGCACAATGGTTGGTTATTGACGCGAAAAACAGGGAGACTGTGGTTATAAGAAGGTCGGAATACAAACAGCCGATCATCCCGCAGAATTACTCCGGTTTAGCCAAAACGTTAAGTAGGGCTTGCGCGTCATTAAGCGGCGAGATCGCCGAGGCACTGGAGCGCGTCTTAGAAACAAAAGAGGATGCTGCGATATCCAGAAAGTAAGCAGCTTTACGGTCTAACTGCGCTTTGTTATACCCAGGTATAATTGATTCTATTTTTGTCGCTCCTATAATAGCGTTAAAAGCAAGAAAAGCGCAACGCAAGAATGGCGGAGAAAATGTCAACGGAGAAGAAACAGATCTTCATCGTGGATGACGACGAATCAGTGCGCCGCGCTATGAGCATCCTGTTGTCGACGTACGGGTTTACCGTCGATACCTTTACGTGCGCCGAAGACTTCTTCAGTGCCGTGACCAACGGTGTCCCGGGTTGTTTAATCCTGGATATTCATATACCGGGATTAGACGGATGGAAAGCTTTGCGGCAGCTCTTTGCGTCGGGGTCCAGCCGGCCGGTCATTATTATTTCGGCGGATAAAAATGGAGGATTTAACGAGAAGGCTTTAAAAGCGGGGGCAGTGGGATATTTACAAAAACCTTTTAATGATGAGACATTGGTCGATCTTATTAATATTGCGGTTGAGAAACAAGGACGGGATTAATAAACACCCGGTCTTATCGGATAAGCCGGCGTGCGCGAGGGGGTGTGTCGAGAATTAAAAGGAGGTGGCAGATGCGTGGATTCAAGGCGATCTCGGTCGGGGTTCTTGGTGTGTTATTTTTTTGCGGGATAGCGCGGGTTTATGCTGTTGGAGTCGAGCCTAATGAGAAAGTGCGCAGTGTCTCGGGAGAAATCGTAAGGATTGATGTTAAGCTTGGGTTACTGCAACTAAAGAGCGATGCTAATCAAGATACCAGAGGCATAACGCAGTATAAGATCAATCGGGATGAGACCCGCGTGACCGATCCAACGGACAAAAAGTTTATCGTTATTAAGGATCTACGGGCAGGTCAGCATGTTACGCTTGAATTGATCGATATTCCGGGAGAGACAATGATCAGAAAGATCATTGCCGAACCTATGCGCGAGCCAGTTTATCAAGAAGCCGTCGGCGAGATAGAGGTCGTAGATGTCCGGTCCGGGACGCTCATTATAGAAGAGAAACCGTTGCCCGGCACAGGAGAGAAAGGCAATCGATCCTATTACGTCTTTGAACCGACAGAGATCGTTGTCACGAGAAGCCCGAGTATGCAGCCTCTGCAATTGGGGCTAAAAACGGGGGACCTGGTGAAGGTCGAGTTCGTGGTAAAAAACGGGAAGCGGTATGCGCATTCTATTACGCTGCTTTTAGCGTCCCCGGAAACTACGAGTACGACCACAACAACGACCACAAGCACGACTGTGACACAATAAAAGTCAGGGAAATCGCCTAAAGAAGGAGGGTAAGAAATATCGAAAATAATACTGTGGGATATTGGCTGTGGTTTTTGTTTATCGGAGGGGTGATCGGGTGGTTGGCCGGGCTTATCACCAGAGGCCGGGGTTTCGGGATTTTCGGAGACATCGTGGTCGGAATAGTGGGAGCTATGATAGGCGGATGGATAGCCAGAGTAATCGGATTATCTACTATCAGTTCGGTCGGCGTCTTTTTGGCGGCGCTCGCCGGCGCGGTGGTTTTAGTGGGTTTGACACGTTTCGTAAAACGTCTGTCCGCATAGGTATGCGAAGTATGTTTAATCCCTTCGCCCATTCATCCCCGGGTTTTACAAACCGGGTCATATTAATATTTGCTCTTTGAAAAGTATAGCCATATAAACCATAAGCTGTTTTAGAACGTAAAATACCGAGTTCTAACAGGAAGTAATCTGGGGGATGCGGTGAAGGGGATAGTCATAGGAACGTTAAAAGGGTTGGTGGTTATGGGAGAGGAAGCGTATTCCAGCCTGGGAGCGTTAGCCGGTTCGATCATAAAGACCACAGCGCATACAGGCGGAGATGTAGCTGTCGCTACTCAAGGTCCGATAAGCGGAGTTGTCTATTCGGCAGAGCATCTGGGAGTCGATGCGGAAAAAGCAGTCTCTACGGCTGCCACAGAAGCGGTAAAAGCCGGATATGAGATCGGCGCAGAGGTGTCGGGGATAAAATAAGACAGGCGGCAACAAGGGTTATTGGTAGAGTCAAGATCGTGTTAAAGGAGCCTTTTTCAGAGGGAATAAGTAGACATTCTGCTTTAATCAAACCGTAGACTTCGCGGGTGCTGTATCCATACGCAAGACATCCGGTCCTATTGGAACGACCGGTGTTATTTCTGCGAACCAGGAGGACCATATGAAAAAACTTACTTTATTGGGCTTGATATCCATGATTTTAATGATTACGCTTTTAGGATGTAACGCTGCCAGAGGCGCGGGAAAAGATATTGAGGACACAGGAAAACACATTGGAAATATCGGTAAATAAACTTTTCAGCTTCGCTTTATTTATTTTGGTGTTATAGGCACGGATTGCGTCATTCATACGTCGTCACCGGAGCAGGGCGCGTATATTAAGATTCAAGACGGTCAAAATACCGAAGGAGAGGCTTGTTCCGGATAAGTCTGCCTATTTCAAGAAAAGAAGGGTGATATGTTTAATAAACCAGGTAAAACGGCGTATATCTTAGTCTGCGCTGTCTTGATTGTTCTTCAGCTGGCGGGGTGCGGTACCCTTATGTATCCTGAACGCAGAGGACAAAAAAGCGGGAGGATCGACACGGGGGTCGCCGTTATGGACGGACTTTGTTTATTCCTTTTTATAATTCCGGGTATTATTGCTTACGCTGTCGATTTCTCCAACGGGACGATCTATCTGCCGGGTACAGTCCGGGGTTCCCTGGATTTAAAAGGGATGAAGCAGGTAACATTTGATCCGAGGCATTATACCGATGCGACCGTTGAAAAGATCATAAAAGAGGAGACCGGGCATACGGTAAAGCTAAACCAGGATAACATAAGGATTTCCAGATTGGGCTCTATTGATGAGATGATGACGCGTTTGGCCGAGGTTTTACCGGTAATAGAAGATAAGCGCATTGCTTTAAGTATGAGATAAAATGCGTGAATTCGGGGAATAAAAGGGAATTTATTCCCCGAATACGGGAGGAGGACTCATGGGCGGGATACTGGGATTACTGGCCCTGGTTTTAGACATTTTCGCCATCGTTGACGTTCTGAAAAGTTCCATGGACATAGACAAAAAGGCATTGTGGATCATCGTGATATTTGTTTTGCCTGTTGTCGGCATGGCGCTCTATTTCTTGATCGGTAAGAAGAGATGACTTACGAGAGCGTTTCCCCTCCGAGGAACAAAATAAGAATGGAGGATATATGAATAAAAGTATATCGACCGCACTTTTAGTCGTCGGGATTATCTTATTGGTTTTTGGAGGGAATGCCTATCACTCGGCCGGTTCCGATGTCTCGCGTTTTTTCACGGGTGCGCCTACGGACAAGGCCCTCTGGCTTTTGCTCGGCGGATTGGCCGCCGGTATAGTCGGGTTCTTGGGCTTAGTCAGGAAGTAAGTTGGTCACTATTTGAAATAGGAAAAACTGGATACGGAGGTGCCTATGAAGAGATTCTTTATAGCGCTTGTGATAGTAGCCGTTTTTTTAGCGTGCGTCACAATTTTCAAGGACCTGATCATTAAATCCGTGGTAACGGTGGTTGCCTCCCGCATCACGGGGGCGCCGGTACATATGGACGGCTTTTCACTAAATATTTTCAGTTCAACCATACACGTATCCGGATTGAAAATGTATAATCCCGGAGGTTTCCCGGAAGGCGTCCTGATATTCTGCCCGAAAATAAATGTCATATATGACCGTGCGGCCTTATTTAAGCGGAAACTCCATCTTCTACTTGTTGAGATCGAACTTAAAGAGATGGGGCTTACCAGGAATAAAGCGGGAAAGCTCAACGTGGATTCATTAAAAATAACACGGCAATCAAAGTCTTCCCCGTCCACCCCCCTGCAAATCGATCTCCTTACTTTGAACATCGGCAAGATTATTTACAAGGATTACACGATAGGCGCGGAACCCGGTGTGCGCGTTTTCGACGTTAATAAACACAAAAGCTATAAAGGTATTCCTACCGCGCAGCAGTTGGCTTTACTTGTGCTTTCAGAGCCTATGAAGGCCGCCGCGATAAAAAACGCCGAGATCTACGGAGTCGCTCTTGTCGCAGGTGTGGCGGCGCTGCCGGTTGCCGTAGCCGCGGCATTTATCGGTAAAGATAGTGTGCGGCAAATGATCGATGCCGGGTTTGGACATACATATGAGATAAGTCTCGGGGTAATAAAGCGGATGGGAAGAATTACGAAGCAAGATCTGCCGAGCGGAGTGATCAAGGGAAACATTAATGGAGCGATGGTCGCGCTTATCCTTAGGAAAGACGCAGATAATAAGACTGAGATAACTATCTCCGCGCGTAAATATATGTTCCCCAAGCTTGATATCGCGGGAGGGGTCTTGTATCAGATACTCGATAAACTGCAAAAATGAGAATAGTGTTTATTGAACCTCGCGCTTGCGAGGCAAATATCTATAGCAAACTGCATATGCCCTTGTTGGGGACTGTTTACCTGGGGACTATTTTAAAGAACAGGGGGCATGAGGTAGAGATATATAACGAAAATATCCATGCGCCCGATTACGCTTGTTTAAAGGCCGATCTCATCGGCATCTCTATTTTGACTCCGACCGCTAAGCGCGGTTATGAAATAGCCCGAAAATTCCCTAAAGAAAAAGTGATCATAGGCGGAGTTCATGCGAGCCTTTTGCCGGAGGAGGCGCTGGAGCACGCGAGGCAAGTTGTGACGGGGGAAGCCGAAGAGGTCATCGCCGACGTTGCCGAAGGCAGAAGAATAGAACCCATCGTCCGCGGTAGGGCCGTGGAGGATCTGGATGCGATACCTTATCCGGACTTTTCTTTGATCAAGGGGTACCGGACGTCCCAACTCATTATGCCTGTTTCTACGTCCAGAGGCTGCCCTTTCGATTGCAGTTTTTGTTCCGTCACGAAGATGTTCGGCCGGGAATACCGTTTCCGTAGCGCAGAGAATATTATCCGGGAAATGAGATCCAGGGACACAAAACAATTCTTTATCTGCGACGATAATTTTGCCGCTCATCCTGAACGCGCGATGGTTTTACTGGAGTTAATGTTAAAAAACAAAATAAGAAATTGGGTTTGTCAGGTGCGCTGCGACGTTACCAAAGATAACGAGCTTTTAAATCTGATGGCCCGTGCAGGCTGCAGCGTAGTTTGCGTAGGTTTTGAGTCGGTGAATCCCATGACCCTTGCTGCCTTCCGGAAGAGGCAGACTGTCGAAGAGATTGTGGCGGCTATCCGTTCTTTTCACAAAAAGAAAATAAAAATCCACGGTATGTTCGTCCTGGGCGGAGAGGACGATAATGAAAGTACCATACGGGAGACATTGAAATTTGTAATTAAGCAAAAAATAGACACTATGCAGATGACGGCCCTGACGCCTTTCCCGGGGACAAGGGTCTATAAAGACCTGGAGGCAAAAAAGCGGATCTTTACCAAAGACTGGAGCCTTTATGACGCGCAGCATATTGTTTTCTCCCCGAGATTATTATCGGCCCGTGATCTGCAGCTTAATATCGTCAGGGCGCATGCCGAATTTTATTCCCTCCGGATGGCATTTTATCTGCTTCTTAAACTGCGTTTCAGAAACGCCATAATGCGTTTCACGGGCTACGCTATCGTCAGGGAATGGATAAGGATAAACCGTAAGAAGCGTTGGCTGCCACAAGTATTGCCGTCAAGAGACACAAAAGTATGTGAATATGCAGAGTCAACAGCAAAGACCGGAATATGAGTTTTAGAAGAACGATTTTATCATTTATTCTCGCCGTTATGGCCGCGGGGTGTGCAAATACTCGGAAAACAACGATAGCGGAAACAATCCCGCGGGAATTTCTATTCCCAAAAGATTTCTTATGGGGGGCCGCTACATCTTCTCATCAGGTGGAAGGTAACAATATTAATAACGACTGGTGGCAGTGGGAACAATATCTTCCTTCGGAGATGCGTTCCGGACTGGCTTGCGATGAATGGAACCGGTTTGAAGATGATTTTAGACTCGCCCGGGATTTAGGGCATACAGCCCACCGTTTTTCCATTGAATGGAGCCGTATCGAGCCGCAGGAAGGTCAATGGGACAGCCCCGCTCTTGAACATTATGCGCAGGTTATCGCCTCGCTTAGATCTAAAGGCATAGAGCCTATTGTGACGTTGAATCATTTTACGCTGCCTTGGTGGTTGGCGCGCCGCGGCGGCTGGCTCTCGGAGAAGACGCCGGAATTATTCGCTCGATATGTCGGGAAAGTGGCCGAAACTCTGGGCGGCGATGTTCATTATTGGATAACGTTGAATGAACCTCTCGTGCTTACATATAAAGGTTATTTAAGCGGAGAGTGGCCCCCGGGTATGAAGTCACCCCAAGAAGCGATCGAAGTTTTTCAAAATCTGCTCCGCGGTCATGTCCTAGCGTATGAAAAGATCAAAGAGACTTATAGCCTGAAAGGCTGGAAGGAGCCCATGGTCGGGATCGCTCAAAGTGTGCTTATCTTCAGAGCTTGTTCGGACAGTTCTTTAAGAGACCGGATTGCGGCGCGTTTCAGGCACTGGATGTTTAATCATTTATTCGTCCAGGCTTTGATCCGGGGGAAAGCCTATTGTATTGGATTATTCAATATTCACCTGCCAAAGGCGAAGACTCTGGATTTTATCGGGTTGAATTATTACACGCGCGATTTCGTCCTTCATAGCGGGTTCGGATTCCCGGGGATTCTGGGCCAGGCGTGCACGGAGACCGTAGAACACGACCGGCATACCGGTAAAGATAATTTCCTTTCGTGGGAAATATATCCGAAAGGGTTATATACGTTCCTTAAAGATTTCTCCCGGTATAGACTGCCGCTTTTAGTTTCAGAGAATGGGATCGGTACCGATGATGATAGCGAACGTTCAGAGTTCATTGTGGAGCATCTTAAAGCGATGGCCCGGGCAATGGCAGAGGGGGCTCCGGTGATCGGTTATCTGTATTGGTCGTTATTGGATAATTATGAGTGGGCGGATGGGTTTGCTCCTCGGTTTGGGCTGATAGAAGTGGAGTATAATACACAGGAACGGAAGATCCGGGGATCGGCAATGAAGTTCGGGGAGATCATCCGTTCTGGAAAGATCTGTTTTTAGGAAGTCGATATGAATATTAAAAGAGAAATCATGCGGTTTTCAATCGCCGGTATTTTTGTCGGAATAACGGATTTCGGGATTTATTATCTCTTGATCCGCTCTTTATCTTTTAGTCTGGCAAAAGGAATTTCTTTTACGTGCGCCGGTATTGTAGCGTATCTGGCTAATAAATATTGGATATTCCACTACAACCGGTTATTTACGTATTCCGAAATGGGGCGATATTGGATAATTAATTGTTTGGCATTGGGAATGAACGTTTTAACAAATCAGATCATACTCGAACTCTGTCCCGGAGCTGTTTTCTTGGCTTTGATCAGTGCCTCGATGTTGACCGGATTGTTGACCTTTATTTGTTTTAAATGGTGGGTTTTTAAAGTTCGATTGCCAGGGCGTAGTCATTAATGCGTATTCTTAATATAGAACAGGGCGGATTATAGAAAGGCGGGGTTCCTTTTATGCTGTGGAAATGGTTTCCGTGGAGATTCTTAATAAGGAATGCCGCGCGCAGACGGGGGTTTTTAGATCCCATCAAACTCCTTTCTCAATTACAGAATTTCGCGCAGCCCTGTGAGGTGGCCGTTCCGTTCGAACTGTTGCGTTCCGGCGTTACCCTGCATGCCCGCGGTTTGATCAATAGTTTAGCCATTCAGCATAACCTTGATTGGATCTGGCCTTATTGGGTGGAATGTCAATATGATCCCCGCAACGATGCGTTTATCCCGAGGTCCTTTTCCTTAACTCAAATTAATCTCACCCACAGGAATTGGACGGCTTTGGGCGTTCCCGACGGCATCGAGTTCCCTCTTGTGGATCCCCGCGGCCTGCTTACTCCATATTACGATAGCTGGTCCGTCGATGCCTGGATTATTCCGGAAAAAGGGGAACCGTTAATTCTCTCGCGCATTCCGAATGTATCGCAAAAGCTGGTGCTCGATAATAACCTTTGCGTGATCACAGAAGCTCATTTTGATCGATTAAAACTTCAATTAAAGGCGCAAGTTGTCGGTCCGCTCGATGCGCCTCTTTGCCGGGTTGAGATTACGGGATCCTCTTGTGTTAAGGCGCGCCTGGTTGTTTCTCTCAGGCCATATAACCCCGAAGGCGTAAGCTTTATAAATAGTATTGCTTTTATCCAGGTCCCACCCTGTTGGCAAGTGAACCGCAAGGATTTCGTCTATTTCGACAAGCCCCCTGCGCAATGTTTATTCTCCGATTATCACCGGGGCGATGTTTTTAGCCGATTGTCATCCCGGGAGAATGAAAAAGATATTTCATGTAAGGTCGGGATGGCCAGTTCAGCCGTCATATATATATTGGAACCCGGGCTTCCGGAACACATTACCGTTTCGGTACCTTTAACACATTCGGCGGCGACTAAGCCCCGGTTCTTAGGCCGGGGTAGGCAGATACCGCTTAGTGTTAATCCCGAGCAAGTTCCGGCATTTAAGCCGGAGCGTGTAGAGGGATTGGCGAAAAATAAAATCGAAAAAGACGCCTATTCCGGCGCTCAAGAAACTGCCCAATTAGAGTGGGGAAAAAGTCTTCAAGGGGCGGTTGACTTGCAAATTCCCGACGAACATTTTCAGTTTCTTTATGAAGCCGCTATCCGCACCATGGTTTTACATTCTCCCGGGGAAGTTTATCCCGGGCCGTATATTTACCGGCGGTTTTGGTTCCGCGATGCCGCCTTCATATTATACGGTCTGTTATGCGCCGGGTTAAAAGAACGTGTCCGGCGGGCCTTGGATTGTTTCCGTTCGCGTCAGACAAACCGCGGTTATTTTCTCTCCCAGGAAGGGGAGTGGGATTCCAACGGCGAGGCCTTGTGGATCATGCGTCAATATTGTGAAATGACGGGAAGTGCCCCTCCGGAAAGATGGAGAAAATCAATCAATAAAGCCGGTAAATGGATATATGCAAAACGTTTGCCGGGTAATTCACGGTCTCCCCACGCGGGCTTATTGCCTTCGGGATTCAGCGCCGAGCATTTGGGGCCGAATGATTTTTATTATTGGGATGATTTCTGGGCTGTCGCGGGATTGAGAGCGGCGGCTTTTTTATGCGCTGCTTACAAGGACACTGATCAGGCCGGTTGTTTTGAAAACGAATCCCGGGTATTATTGGAGAGTATCAATCAGAGTTTAAATAAAGTAGAGGCGCGTTTAAAAAGGCCCGCGATGCCGGCCTCTCCTTATCGGCGCCTGGATTCGGGAGCGATAGGTTCTTTGGCTGCCGGTTACCCGCTCCGTGTTTTTGAACAGCGCGATCCTCGTATTCTGGACACAGCCGATTTTTTGATGAAAAACTGCTTAGTCTCCGGGGGATTCTTTCATGATATGACTCATTCCGGGATTAATCCTTACCTCACGTTGCATTTATCCCAGGTGCTTTTACGCGCGGGAGATCCCGGGTATTTCGGTTTGATGACAGCGGTGGCTAAACTGGCTTCCCCGACCGGGCAATGGCCTGAATCGGTGCATCCGCGCACGGGCGGCGGATGTATGGGGGACGGACAGCATGTCTGGGCCGCGGCGGAATGGGTGTTGATTATAAGGAATTGTTTTGTGCGCGAAGAGGACACCGGATTAATCTTATGTTCGGGGATCCCGCGGTTCTGGTTGGAGAAAAAGCAAGTGATTACGTTCGGGCCTGCACCGACAAGTTTTGGCGATATTCAGATCTCCATAAAACCTCAAGGGCAGAATCTCCTTGTTGAATGGCGCGGACAATGGATCGGGAAAGAACCGCCGATCGATATCCGGTTGCCAGGTTTTGATAACGTAAGAATTACGCCCGCGACTAATTCTGCTGAATTGAAACGCGCGGCGGGGTAAATAACAAAAGACCTCATAACCAAGTCTAAAGATTTTATTGTAGGCGAAGCCGGCGCTTCGCCGGTACACAACGCATATTCGGCTGCCGGCTTATTCCGGCGACCTCCTCTTGGCCAAGGTACAACCGGGTTAACCCCGGGGATTTCTGCGGTTTGATTAAAGGATAAATTATGA
>WOZK01000032.1 GCA_011620275.1 Candidatus Omnitrophota bacterium | reverse complement strand
TGTGTATTACACCTTGCCCTTGTGTGGAATTGGGCAAGTGTTCCCTTGTGGGAAAGTATTCGCTCGTGCATTATACCTTGGCCTATCGGAAGGCCAAGTATTCGCTCGTGCGAAAGTGTTCTCTTGTGTATTACACCTTGCCCTTGTGTGGAATTGGGCAAGTGTTCCCTTGTGGGAAAATACCGAAGGGATTTTCACGGTATCTTACGACACAGGGTTAATTGGGAAAGCTCTCCCCCTGGGGAGATTCATTACTCGCTAACGGCTACGGTAACGAAGCCCGTTTCGGTCCTCGGTTACGGTTACCAACAGAATTCTACCTGTATTTCCTCCCTATTGGGTAACACCGATCTTTCCTCTCCAATGGGGATCTCCAATCTCTCTTCCCCAATGGATACCTCCAATCTTTCCTCCCCTCGATGGGGAGGATGAAGGAGGGGTAACAATCAAGAAGGATGAAAAAGTGCGCTGTTCAGTAAGTTTTTTACAACGCACAGAGCAATCGAAAATCAGCATTACATAATCCAAAGCTCAATAGAGCTTACCCCGAGCTTGTTGTAAGGGCCAAATTTCAGCCTTCGATTTCCAAAAACCAATTAGGAGGGGTGATATTGAAACGTTGGTGCAACTAAAACAATGGCATCGTGACCGCCGGATGGTATTATACCGAATGAGCCTGCCGGGGATTGGAAAAGATGCTCTGGCAACCGCAGTATTTCTTGAGGAAAGATCTAATATCATCCGGGGACGTGCCGGGGACGGCGGTAAAAGCCACGCCGGCAGAGTACCGTTGCGGAGAAATTCTTCTGCTCCAGACTACGTCTCCGCCCGTGCGCAGGACTTCCACTCCCCGCCTATCCAATAGGCGCATATCGAGACTGGAATGTAAAGGCAGAGGTGAAGACAGGGAGGCGCCGTTTTCCCCTTCAAAAACGAAGGAAAGTCCGCTGGCGCTTATGTCGTGTGTCATAGCTTCCCCGGACAATCCGTGAGCGTCGCAAGAAAATCCAAGACGCATTTCCGCGTTAAATCTGGTAAAAAGTCTCTTCTCCTTCCAAACCTCTTCCGCGGTAAAGAAAGACGTTTTGTCCATATATACCCTGGGAACCCGCCCGCCTATGCCGCAGAGGATCTCGTAAGCGATTGTCCCTCCCAGAACGGCAAGCTCGCGTGCCTTTATCTCTTCCTTCCCCTGACTGCCGATAAACACGGCCTCTTCTCCGGTAGAAAGAACTTCCCTGCCGGCATCCACCATCAGCTGGTCCATGCAGATGCGCCCGCTTATCTTATAACGCCTGCCGCGGATAAGCACCGGCCCGCAGTTGGACAGGTTGCGGGGATACCCGTCGCCGTAACCGAGCGGTATTGTGGCAACCACGCATTCATCCGGCACGCGGTAAGTGTGTCCATAGCTCACGCCGGATCCGGCGGGCAGGCGTTTCACGTAAACCAGCCTGCTTTTCAAGGAAAGTACCGGTTTCAAAGAAATGTCATCTTTCCCGGAAAACGGAGAAACGCCGTACAGGGCAAGGCCGGGCCGCACCATATTAAAACCGGCACTCCCCCTGTTGAATATCGCGGCGCTGTTGGCGGCATGCAGCAACGGGATGCGCACGCCCGAACGCTCCGCCGAGCCGGCAACGCGAAAGAATCTTTCTTCCTGCAGAGCGGTAAGATCGTTGTTTTCTTCGTCGGCGCAGGGAAAATGCGTGAACAGACCTTCTATCTCTATATGCTCGAGAAAACTAACTTTCCTTATGAAGACGTCCGCCTCGTTCCAGAGCACGCCGATCCTGCCCATACCGGTGTCTATCTTGATATGCGCCTTTATGCGGCAGTTTCTGCTCCGCGCCTCTTCCTCCAGTGCCAGCGCGGTCTCCCAGTCGCAAAGCGCCGGGGTAAGCCCAGCCTCGAAAAAACCCACCACGCTGTCGCTAAGGACCGCTCCCAGCACCAGTACCGGAAGGGATATCCCAGCCTTGCGCAGCCGGAGCCCCTCTTCGATGGATGCCACGCCGAAAGAGTCCGCTCCGCATTCGGCCAGCTTGCGCGCGCAAGGGATCATGCCGTGCCCGTAAGCGTCTGCCTTCACCATCGGCATAATCTTCACGCCTCCGCCTACCTTCTCCTTGAGCACGCGAAAGTTATGCGCCAGGTTATCCAGGTCCACCTCGGCCCACGTCGGACGGCAGAATTCTATTTTATCCTTATGCAAATCGTTCATTTCTTTCCTTACCGGGAGTTACCGAAGCCAGCGTCTTCCCGCCCCTCGTCCTGAACGCCTCATACTTCGGATTACTCATTTCCTTATTTGACATTCCTTCGGGTATAGATAAACCGGTTTTAGGCGCAGGGCGTCACATACCTCTCCGGCGGCGATCTTCTCTGCAGCCAGTGCCAGCAGATGCCGTGACTGCAGCCTCCAGTAATCTTTATCGAGTATCCGCGCCCTCCTGCCCGCGCCTCTCAAGACCTCTTGAAGCAATCGGGCCCCGTCTCCCAAAATTATACTCCCGTCCTTGATCCTTTTCAATAAGTCCCGTGGCGGCAGCAGCATATACGGCGATATTCTACGCAGCCTGTTTCCCTCCCGCCTGTAAACACAGGCGTAAAGAAGGCCGCGCCTGGCATCGGTAACGGCTACCACGCGCCCGCCCCGGCGCGCCGGTTCCTCATCAAACGACTCTCTCGTTTCCAGGGCGTTACGCGCCAGCAAGTCGAGGGATGGAACGCCGACTACCGGTTTCTTCACCGCCCAGGCCATGCCTTTTACGACTGCCACACCGGTGCGTATGCCGGTAAAAGAACCCGGGCCGATACCGCAGGCAAAATAGTCTATTTCCCGAGCCCGCCATCCCAGACCGGCGAGAATGCGCTCCACGGTAAGGAGACAGAAGGCAGCGTGTTTCTTTCCGGCGAGAAAATCATACTCCATATCCCTGCCGCCTCCGCGCAGGCCTATACAAAGCATATCGCTGGTGGTATCTATAGCGAGTATCTTCATGTGAGATTCTCCATCAGCCGTAAATAACGCACGCCGCAAGGGACGAACTCAAGCGTGCGCCGGTTCCTGCCTCCGTTTTCTTCCCGCCCTATGTTCACCTGCAGGTATTCCGGACACTCCAGACAGCCAAGCCTATCCGGCCATTCCACCACGCAGATCCCGTCCCCCTGCATATACTCTTCCAGCCCGAGCGGCGCGGCCTGCTGCGGCCCGTCGAGCCTGTAAAGGTCGAAGTGATACAAAGGTATCTTCCCTCCTCGATATTCCCTCAAAAGCACAAAGGTGGGACTGACCACCCGCGCGGGATCTATGCCAAGGCCGGCGGCTATCCCCTTGGCGAAAACCGTCTTGCCGCTGCCCAGCCCGCCGCGCAGAAAAAGAACGTCTCCAGGGGAAAGCGCGCGCGACAACGCCGACGCTATCGCGCGCGTGCGCCGCGGTGAATCTGAAATTAATTTAATCTTCTTCTTGCCTGAACTTCTCTTCATCTTCTAAAAATGCCTGTACCCGGGCCTCTTCACCTTGAGCGGACGAAGATCCTTTCCCACCAGTTTCATACCGGAATCGCCGGGGAGAACGAACCCTATTTGCCGGAAGGCGAAACCGTTCTTTACGCGCAGCAGACGGGACGCTTCCACCAGCGGCATGGTGAAAAGCAGTTCGAAATCCTCCCCCGAGGAAAGCGCGTCCTCGATACCTGATGCGGCCCCGGATAACGGCAATCTGTCGGCGTAAATCACGGCGCCAGTCCCGGAAGCGGACATCAAATGGCCGAGATCCTGCCAGAGGCCGTCGGAAACGTCTATCATGGAAGTCACCTTAAAATGCGCGGTAAGATAGGCGGCTTCCCGCACGCGGGGAGTAAAACGCAGATGCCGGCCTTTTATAGAACCTCCCAGACTTCCGCTGACGAATATAACGTCGCCCGGTTTTGCGCCGGACCTGGTCACGAGGCGCCGCTTCGCGACAAAACCTGCAACCGAAATATTAAGCACCAGCTTAACGCAACGGCTGATGTCACCGCCTACGATATTAACATTATACCGTCTCGCCAATCTTTTCATTCCGTTGAATATACCGGCGACCCTATCGTACGGACAGGCCGCGGGAATCCCCAAGCTCACCAGAGCGTAGCGCGGCGTTCCTCCGCAGGCGGCGATATCGCTCAGGGAAACGGCCAGCGCTTTGCGCCCCACCAGCTCCGACCGTTCTCCGGGAAAAAAATCCACTCCTTCTACCAGCATATCCGCGGTAAGTAAAAGGTACTCTTTTGCCGAGACGCGGATCGCGGCGCAGTCGTCTCCCGGGCCTACGGCCACGGAGGCATCCGCCTTCAGTCCTTTTGTCAACCTGCGTATCAGCCCGAATTCACCCAGACGGGCGAGCGTATTCTTTTTATCTTTCATCTTGCGCCTGCCGTTTCCGCCAGTCTGCGTATTTTATCCGGGTAGGGAGGCTTAAGCACGCCGCGGTCGGTGATGATCGCCGTTATCAAACCGGCAGGAGTAACGTCAAACGCCGGATTGTAAACTTTTGTGCCCGGCGGCGCCGCAGGAGAACGAAAAAACATACCGGTCACCTCGAAAGGGTCACGCTCCTCGATCGGTATTCCCGCCCCTGAGCACAGGGAGAAATCGAAGCTGGAAACCGGAGCCGCTATATAAAAAGGAATACGGTGATAATGCGCCAGGACTGCCAGCGAATAAGTGCCGATCTTGTTCGCCGAATCGCCGTTTAAAGCGATCCTGTCGGCCCCGGCGATCACCCGATCTATCTTTCCCTGCGCCATCAAAGCGGCGGCCATATTGTCACAGATAAGCGTAACGTCCACCCCGTTATTGCGCAGTTCATAACAGGTGAGACGCGCGCCCTGCAATAACGGCCTGGTCTCGCAGGAATACACCTTGGCGATCTTGCCCAGGGCATGCGCCTTGTATATTACGCCCAGCGCTGTCCCGCAGCCGGCGGTGGCCAGCGCCCCGGCGTTGCAAACGGTAAGCACCCGCTCACGATTCTTGAAGAGACGCGCGCCGTTAACTGATATCCCGGCGCAGGAGGCGGCGTCCTCGGATATTATCGCAAGCGCTTCATTCAATATGACCTTTTTGATCTTCTCCGGCGGAAGTTCGGAATGCTCTTCTGCCGCCCTTATTATCCTGGATAGCGCCCCAAAAAGGTTCTTCGCCGTGGGCCTGCTGGACGCGAGATAATCGGCCTTTCTCCCCAGTTCTGCCTTGAAAGAGGCGTATCCGGCGGCGCGAGAATTCTTTATCCCCAGGTAAAGCCCCAACGCTCCGGCAACTCCTATAGCTGGAGCCCCGCGCACTTTAAGTTGCTTGATGGCCTCCCGCATTCTACCGATATCGGATATATCCAAAAAAACCAGTTTACCGGGCAGTTTTGTCTGGTCGATAATCCTGACTTTCCCGTTTTTCCACTCTATAGACCTCATTTCTCCCCTTTTCTTTCTGTGGCGGACGAAGTCTCGCCAGAGCCTTAGTGGCAGACTCTGTGCGCTGTAAAAAACTTACCAAACAACGCACTGATTACCACCCCTCCTAAGCCCTCCTTTATCCTCCCCATCGAGGGGAGGAAAAATTGGAGGTATCCATTGGAGAGAAAAGATCGGTGTTACCCAATAGGAAGGAAAGATTGGTTGAATCCTATTGGTAACCGTAACCGAGAACCGAAACGGGCTTCGTTACCATAGCCGTTACCGAGTAATGAAGCTCCTCAGGGGAGCTTTCCAAATTAACCCCGTGTCGTAAGATACCGGGAAAATCCCTTCGGTATTTTCCCACAAGGGAACACTTGCCCAATTCCACACAAGG
>WOZK01000028.1 GCA_011620275.1 Candidatus Omnitrophota bacterium | reverse complement strand
GTGGAGAACCTGTCGCAGGAATTGTGCGGGTAGGCCGGGTTCCGGGGACACGATACTTAATTCGGTTACGGCAACGGCTACCAATAGACCCCAACTAAAGCTCAGCCGAGGATTATGTCTATACGTTCTATTTTTCCCTGTCGTATGTCTTCCGCCAGCGGGGAAGGTATGATCGGTGAATCAATTCTTCGGCTGCCGCTTAGCTTGTCGAGCAGTGATATTGAGACCGGTTTAACGCCCTTTGCGCCGAAAGTGTCCTTTTTACCGGGATTATGATAAACTACCCAAGTCCCGCCAAGAAAATTGAAGCCGTAGATCGCGTCGGCCTTCAATTCCGGCAGGTGAGAGCGCGCGCCGCGTTTGACCGGTTTGAAGAGCCAGGAGGCCAGAACAGGCTCGAACCTAAGGTTCAATTCATTCTTTTCGTTCAGGAAGAACGGTTTTTTTCCTATATTCATCAGTGTCCAGATATGGATGAACTCCGCGGTTGAGCCGGAAAGCCTGGCGACATAGCCGTTGCCGTGGAGTTTCTCGTCAGGAAAGGCGCTGCTCACCAGGAATGATGAGTTTTCCAGTATATTCCTTCCGTAACGCTCGGGGCGCTGGTAGGGAATAAGCAGATTTTTGAATTCTTCGTAAAACTCCTTATGTAGTCCGCTGCGCAGTATCTCAAGAAGGTATTTGTATTCCATATGCAGCCAGATGGATTCGTTTTCCAGCCAACCCGGGGTGAAGGCCCTGCATCTGCCTATTTCTTCCGGCATACCGGCGAGTGATTCCGTGACTTTATACATCTTCAGTTTTTTGTCGTAAAGGGCGCTTTTCCTGACCGCCGAATAGAGCTGTTTTGCCTTGCCGGCGTCTTCGCATGTCCGTAGAGCGTGCATCTCGCCTTCCAGAAAAAAAGGAAGCGGCCTGGCGGCGAACCGGAGCGGTTTGATGCTTTTTACCCCGTGGACTTCGTATTTTTCCGGTTCATTGATGAAATAAGAAAAATAAGTCCCCGATTCACGGTCGAAAGCCTTGTCCAGAGCATTGGCTATTTTTTTGAGGCCGGCGGAAAGAAAGGCGTTTATTTCGCCGGCAGTCAGTTTTTCTTCTCTTCCGCTGAATCCCAGGCGGGTGAGCCTGCGGTATTCTTCCTTCAAAGACGCGCTCGCGTCCCAAAAACGCATATCGTCCCCGTCTTTTTCCCACTCTTCAAGCAGAACAGCGCATTTCCTCACTAAAAATACCGTTTCCTCCGCCAATTCGATATCAGGCATATCGATTTTTTTCATCGCTTCGGCCGTATAGACGAAGAGCCTTTTTAATTCGAATGTTTCGCAGGAAGAAGAACCGAAAAGCGCAGGGAGGCCGTTTAGAGCGTCGAACCAGTTGGGTTTATTTGCTTCCATTTCGATACCGCAGCCGTTCGGGTCAAGAGAGCAAAGTTTATTGGCGCTCAATAAAAGAAGCTTCGCGATAAGCGTCGTCCGGTATATCTCTCCTTTGCCGTGCGCGGTCCTGGCAATGAAAGGGGATTGGCAGCGAGAGGCGATGAGCTCATTTTTCTCCGCGTCCACAGAAACCGAATGCAATTGGCGCGGCTGTCCGTTATAAAGTATGTATTTATCCCCGCGGGTATTGACGGATTCGGCGTTGTCGAAGAAGGTGAATATTTTTCTTCGGAAAAGCAGTTCGTTCATTTTATCCGGGAATATCGCGGCGTATGATTCCAGCAGATCCAGGTTGTATGCCCAATGGTCGCTCCAGAATCCTTCCCCGTGTTCGGCTTCGTATAAGCAGCCGCAAAAGGAAAGCACGAGACCGAGGAATTCTTCGTGTTCGAGCCCGGCGGCGATCACGTTGTCTTCCAGGAAAAAGATCAGTTCTCCCGGGGAGAAGGGCTTTTCCAGCAGGGATAAGAGTTTCTCCATTTTTTCTTCCGGTATCTTTCCGCCGATGGCCTGTTGCAGACCGGCGCGGTCTTCCAAAACGAAGGAAACGCCTTTTACCACCAGTGGGTTGTATCCGTCGGCCTGGATGAGATTAAAAAAAGAGATTATGTTTTCTGCGCCGACCCGCGGGTTGAACCATACGTCGCAGCGCCGGTTCTGGTTGACGTCGCGGTAGTTGCCGTTGCCCTGGGAATAGTAGGAGGGTTGAAGCTGGAAACGATTGTAGTCGCGTTCGAGGTCGCCGTGTTTGCGGGAATAGAGATAGAATACCGCGTTTTCTTTCCCGGCTTTGAATACCAGGGGATAGCCTCCGCGCATGATGTTATCTAAATAAGTCTGTCCGGCGTAGAGGTCGAAAGCGCGCGAGGCACTCTCGGTGCGGATATCGCGCATAAGACCTTCGATCAGGCCCGTATTTTCACGGGCTTTTTGCGCGATATAATCGACGGAAGCCAAACGTTTTAATTCTTCGTTTAACTTTTGTCTGCTGCGCATATTGCCGAATATCGAGCAAAAGACGGTCTTTTCGCCTTTTTCGAGGCGGGCGTCCAGCAGGCAAAAGGCAGAAGGGATTTTGTTGCGTAGAGACTGCTTCGCGGGGAAAGCGAAATTGGCGGTTTTGAAAAAATTGAAAGGCACGGAGAAATCGGTGATGTGTCCGAATACCGTTTCAGGATCGACTATTGATTTTAATATCCCGCTTTCTGAAAAAGGCAGGAAGAAATTCCCGGCTTCGATACGCACGACTTCCGGTCTGTCCGCCGGGTCCATCGACAATTTGTAGAAGGGAGCGCCGGTTTTCGTGTTCTCGACCGTCATCCAGGCTTCTATAGTGCGGGACATTTTTTTTAAAAAGAAGTTATTCGTCCCGAACGGCACAATCTGCGGAAGGCCGTCGAGTATCTGCAGTTTTTTTCTCCCTCCCGAGAGATTGGAAATGGTTACCGTCCTGACGAGCCCGGCGTAGTTGTCGTTGGGAACGGTGAAATAGTCCACCGATACCTCTATGCCGGCCTCTTTATTGATCTCCGTGATCTTCAGTCCCGCCGGGGTGATCTCCATGCCGGAGGATATCTTTTCCGTATTCCGGCTGAACGGTTCATAAAAATACGTCTTGCCTGAGCCGCCGGCGGATATCTTCAGGAAAGTCCTGAAACCCAGCAACGGGGTGGTCTGCCAGGCTTTATTTGCGGGATAGAACTCCAGTATGGGATGGTCTTTGTCTTTTATCCCGAAACTGGAAATGCCCTGCCCGCGGTTGACATAAAATACCCACATGGGTATGCCGTATTTGCCTGCAATGCCGGGGAAGAAGCTCGCGAACGGCCTGGAAAGATTATAGTTTCGTATAGAAAATTTTCCGTCTGCGGACAAAGCGTATCCGAATCTGGCGGCTGTTTTATTTTTCATTTGGCTGGCTCCGTCTGTTTTAATTATTGAAAAGCCGCATTTATATGTTGCGGCCGGTGTATACAGGTTGATTAAATATTTTACTCTTACGGATCTTTTTGTCCACTTTTTTCTTAAACGCGCCGCAATTCCGCCGTAGATAGAATAATTAAGTATTGTGTCCCCGGAATTAGGAGGGTTGATAAAAAACGTTTTAATGCTATAATCATAACAATCATTCAGGCCGGAGAGTATTATTATGCCTTCAAAGCGAATCCTCTTAATGTATATTTCCAAAGTATCCGGGCATCGCAGCGCCGCGGCGGCCATAGAGAAAGCCTTGAGGCTCGCGGATCCCGGGGTGGAGATATTGAGCCTAAACGCTTTTCATTATACTAATCCCATAGCCGAAAAAGTGGTCAACAGCGTATATATGGGGGTCATAAAGCGCTTTCCTTGTCTTTGGGATTATCTCTACGATAACGACGGCGTGGCCGGAAAAGTGACCTGGATGCAGGAGCTTTTTTACCGGATGAATTCCCTTAAATTGCGGAAGCTGTTCGATTCTTTTCGGCCGGACGTCATAGTTTGCAGCCAGGCTTTCCCCTGCGGCATGACCGCCGATTACAAGCTGCGGTATGGTTATGACATCCCTCTGGTGGCGGTGCTGACCGATTTTGTGCCGCATCTGTATTGGGTACATGAAGGCATAGACTTTTACATAACCCCTTCATCCGAAGTGGACTCCCGGTTGTGCGCGCGGGGCGTTCCAGCCGCTAAGATACGGCAGTTCGGCATACCTTTCGACCCGAAATTCTCCCTGCCAGTGGATAGACAGTCCGTATTATCGCGCTGCGGCCTCAACCCCGGCGGTAAAAACATCCTTGTTATGGGCGGAGGACAGGGGCTGGGACCGATAGAAAGCGCCGTTATTTCACTCGACCGCGCGCTGGAGAGTGATTTTCAGATAATCGTCGTCACGGGAACCAACCGGAAGTTGTACCATAAGCTTCAGGCCCTGAAGTCCTCATTGAAACATAAAACGGCAGTCTTCGGGTTCGTTGATAACGTTAATGAGTTGATGTCCGTTTGCGATCTGGTGGTAAGCAAACCTGGAGGGATAACCACCTCAGAAGCACTTTCGATGGGCCTGCCGATGGCCATAATCAAACCCATCCCCGGGCAGGAAGAGAGCAATACCGAGTATCTTCTTAAGGAAAAGGCCGCGATAAGAATAAGCGACGCGGATTCCGCGGGAGAGTGCATAAACGCGGTCGTCTCCAGCAGGGAGCGGATGAAAGAGCTGTCGGCCAACGCCAGACGCATCGGCAAACCGTCGGCAAGTATGGATACGGCCGCTTTTCTGCTGGGAATTTGCGGCGAGAGGATCAATCCGGATTTCCGCGGCGGCAGGAAAGCAGCGGGCTGCTCATGAATCAGGATCCATTATTCCTTTATCTTCGCGGCCCGCGTTACGGCCGAAAAGGATTCTCCCGGAGAATGAAGCGCTGATGTTTTTTTATCTTTTATACCGGACAGGACAGTTCATAGCTTTAAGACTGCCGTTGAAGGCGGTATACGGCCTGGCCGTGTTCATTTCCGACCTGCATCTTTTGCTTTCCGGAGCCGACAGGAAGGCCGTGACAATGAATCTGACTGCTGTCTTTCCGGAAAAAAGCCGAAGAGAAATACGCCGTATCAGAAAAATGGTGTTCCGTAACTTCGCTAAATATCTGGTGGATTTCTTCAGGTATGCGGTTCTCGACCGGGATTTTATCGAGAAGAATATCTCCGTCCGCAACATAAATTATGTGGATGAAGCCCTGGCAAGAGGCAAAGGCGGGGTACTGCTTGCCGCGCATATCGGTAATTGGGAATTGGGCGGAGTGACGGTCGCCGCCATGGGGTATCCTTTGTCGGCTGTGGCGCTTCCCCACAAGAACGATAAGGTGAATCGCTTTTTCGATGAAAAAAGAGAGACGATGGGGATAAAGGTCATTCCTCTTTATAATTCGCTTCGTAAATGTTTTAGAGTGTTGAAAGGCAACGGCCTGGTCGCATTACTGGGCGACAGGGAATTCACCCGTAACGGAGGCGCGGTAAACGATTTCCTGGGAAAGAAAGCGCTTCTGCCTCAAGGGCCGGCTTTCCTGGCGTTAAAAGCCGGGGCGGCCATCGTTCCGGGATGTATGGTCAGGGGAAAAGATGACAGGTTCACCTTGATGTTTGAAAAACCGATCTATCCGCCGGCTGCCGGTTCTTTTGAGGATAACCTTTATTTGCTGCAGGGTGAAATCAACCGGGTGATAGAGAGATGGGTCAGGCTTTTTCCGGAACAGTGGTACCTTTTCAGGAAATACTGGATAGACGAAGGAGAGAACGCGTGAAAATATGCGCGATCATACCGGCTTATAATGAGGAAAAGAATATCCGCTGGTTGGTCTCTTCTCTCAAGAAAAGCGGTTATGCGGTATTGGTCATAGACGACGGTTCCTCTGACGGGACTTCAAACGAGGCGTCATCGGCAGGGGCGGAGGTTTTGCGCAACGGAGTTAATCAGGGGAAAGGCGCTTCCCTTATACGGGGATTCTCTCACGTGAAACGGGGGGACTTTGACGGTGTCATAGTGATGGACGGCGACGGACAGCATCTTCCGGAAGATATCCCGGCTTTACTATCGGCCGCCGGAGCGGGTGGTAACCTTGTGGTGGGGAACCGAATGGCCAGACCGGGAGAAATGCCTCTTTCACGTTGGCTTACCAACAAATTCATGTCTTTCCTGCTTTCTTGCCTTACCAAACAGCGCATCTCCGACAGCCAATGCGGTTTCAGGTTTATTTCCGCTTCTACCCTGGCGAAGTTGAATTTATCCTGCAGTAATTATGAGATAGAATCGGAGATGCTTCTGGCGGCGGGGAGGTCGGGGTGCAAGATACTTTCAGTTCCTGTTAAGTCGGTGTACCGCGGGACCAAGAGCCAGATAGATCCTTTGCTGGATACCGTAAGATTTTTCAGGTTCATCTGGAGACAACTGCGCTGTCGCAGAGCGGACGGCGGGAGCAAAGAGCCATGCTTGCCGGGTTAAGTTCGGCCGTGAGCGAGAATCGAAAATGGCTATTGTCTCCCCTCCCAAGTCCTGCTTGGTTGCCACCCCTCCTTCATCCTCCCCATCGAGGGGAGGAAAGATTGGAGGCCCTCATTGGGGAGGAAGGATTGGAGGTCCCCATTCAGGAGGAAAGACAGGTTGAACTCTATCGGTTACCGTAGTCGAGAACCGAAACGAGCTTCGTTGCCGTAATCGTTGCCGAATTAAGTATCGTGTCCCCGGAGAATATTTATGATCCATATCTATACCGGAAACGGCAAGGGGAAGACTACCGCGGCGCTCGGATTATGCCTGCGTGCCGCAGGAGCCGGGAAGACCGTTTTTTTCTGCCAGTTCCTGAAAGGACGCGGTACCAGCGAGGCCGCTTTTTTGAAAAGAACGGCAGGTGTCCATATGGAGCAATCCGGCCGCTCCCGTTTCATAACCGGCAAGCCTTCAGCCGGTGATATAAGGTCGGCAGAAAGAGGCCTGCGCAGAGCAGGGGAAGCTGTTTTGAGCGGTAAATTCGGCATGGTCATTTTGGATGAGGTCAACCAGGCGCTTGAACTGGGGCTGTTGGACCTCGAGGAATTATTATCGATACTGCGCCGGGCGCCGGAAGACGTAGAGATAATTTTGACCGGGCGTAATGCGCCCGCGGCATTGATAAAAGAAGCCGATCTTGTAAGCGAGGTGCGCGAGGTCAAGCATTACTTTCGCAAAGGCGTCAAAGCGAGAAAAGGGATAGAGTATTGAGCCGGTCCCGACGGCAGAGGTAAGGTAATATGAGTCTCGAGAACAAAATATTCCTGGCGTGCCTTTCCATTTCTTCTTTGCTGCATATTTCCGTCATAGGATTCCCTGCCGCGCTGTTCAATAATACCGCGCCGGCCAGGCAGCCGGTGGAAATAGTCTATATGAAAAAGCCGCCTCCGTCCGCCTTTATTCCGGAGAAAAAAGAAAAGAGGAGCAGTCCCGTAAAAGAGACATCCACCGTTAATCGGGCGGTTCTCGACACCGGTTCGGTCCTGGATAAAAAAATGTCTGTGCCCGGATACTTGGAACGCCTGCGCAATGCCGACAGGCCTTTGCGGCCGAATATGTTCAAGCCGCAGGCAGTTTTAGCCAGGAAAAAGGTCACTTTGCCTCCGGCCGTTCTACCTGCGGAGGGGATAGGCAATCCGACTTACCAGGGGTATTACGCCGGAGTGCGGGAGAAAATACGCAGAGCCGCCTACGAAAATTACAGACACGCCGCACAGGGGGGGGTGTTTGTTTCCTTCATAGTTTCCCGTAACGGCTCGCTAAGGGCGGTAAAAGTCCTGGATGAGCGGTCCAGCGGCAGCAATTATCTGCGGGAAACCGCTTCCCGCAGCGTGGTCAATGCCGCTCCCTTTGCCTGTTTTCCCAAGGAACTGGATTATGACGAGCTGACGTTCAATGTGATGATCTCTTTCGAAATAGAATAAGCGATTGAAAATCATATCGAATTGTGGTATAATTACTTATGCAAAAGCCTTGCATTTTTCCTATTCTCCGTCTTCAATAAAGGCGCGGTTTTAGAGTGCCGCAGGGAGAATAGGTTTTTTTTAAGCGAAATATGAAAGGCATGCATAACTGCTTTCCGGGACCGGAGAAGAGCTGAAATTGGAATACCGGTTTATTTCCGGGAAGTATGAAAGGAGGTGGTGGCCAGTTCCGATGGTAATGTTCTTACCCGGCCGAAGGACCTCCGGGGAGAACGACGACGGCAGGGTCATTCATAGTTCTAAAAATTACTTCCTGCCGCCGGAGAACAGTATTATTGAGAGGAGGCTTTTGAAATGAAAAAGAGAGGGTTTACTCTTGTCGAAATCATGATAGTAGTAGCTATTATAGCGTTGCTCGCGGCGATCGCCATCCCCAATCTTCTCCGCGCGCGAATAACCGCCAATGAATCGGCGGCTCAAGCAACGTTAAGGACAATCTCAACGGCGCTGGAGACTTACGCCGCCGCCAATAACGGTGCTTATCCCGACACCGAAGAATCGCTTACCAGTCCTACTCCTCCGTATCTCAACAAGGCATACGGCGGGCAGACGGTCCAGGGATATAGCTATACCTACAGCACTTTGACATCCACCGCCTATTGCGTGCAGGCCGCCCCGAGTTCCACGGCGTCCGGCACCAAGACATACCACGTGACCCAGGGCGGGGTCTTGGAGGAAAATGCCTGTTCGTAAACGTTATTCACGAAGTGCCGTTTGTCGCAAGCGGCGCCCCGGTTAGGGGCGCCGCTTTTTTTTTATCTTGCGGAATGGATTTTTTATGCTAAAATTTTTGTAATCATCATTTATATATGCGCGGGGAAAGATATATGCAGAGAGCAACCGAAAAGGGAATAAGTTTCCTGGTCCTGGTCATATTCGCAGGATTGCTAAGTTTGCTGTTGAGCGTCCTGGGGGAGAAGATAATAGGACTGGTCGTCGTCCGTAACAACGCGGCGGCGGCGGCCACTCTTAAAACCATCGCCACCGGCCTGGAGAATTACGGCAAGGAACATGAAGGGCAGTATCCCGATGATTTCTCTCTGCTTACCCAAGGGGCCCCGCCGTATATAGACCGGAATTATCTTATGGAGTCGCCGCAGAGCGGGTTCAATTATTTTTGTTCCAGGCTCGATAAAACGGGTTATAACTGTTCCGCCATTCCCATCAGATGCGGCATAACCGGCTCCAAAGACTTCGCCGTGGCCACGGGTAACCTTTTTGTTTCGGAGGATTGCGATAAAAATGAATAGACGCAGAGGTTTTTCTCTCGTGGAAATAATGGTAGTTACCGGTATCATTATAGTTTTGATTTCGTTAGCCGTCCCCAATATCCTGCGTTCCCGCGTAATAGGCATGGAGACTTCCGCTCTCGGCAATTTGAGGGCGTTGAATAACTCCTGTCAGTTGTACCTGATCAATATGAAAAACTATCCCGAGTCTATGGCGGACATGTCTCAGCCCAAAGTCGATCCTCCTTATATTGATCCCGAGCTGGCCGGCGGGGCAAAACAGGGATATTCTTTCGTTTATAGGCTGGTGACTTCGGATCACTTTACCGTGAACGCCAATCCTATCGGTTACGGTTTGCTGCAAGGGAGATTCTTCTTCATGGATGAATCCGGTCTGGTGCGCGTCAGGAAGGGGGGGGCCGCAGGTGCCGATGACCCGGTCCTGTTCTGAAGAAGGTTTCAGCCTTATAGAAGTCCTTGTCGCTTCGGCGGTGCTTGTTTTTGCCTTCGCCGGTATGCTGGCTATGTATGTTTCCTTGTTCGCCTTGTCCGATATCTCAGAAAAATATTTGATGGCTAATAACTCTCTTCAGACGGAGATGGAGAAACTCCGTTTGATGAATTTCTCGGATATCCCCTCATTGAACGGCACTACCTTCGGTATCGAAGGTATACCGGCGCAAGACGCGGTTGGGCGGATTGAAGTCGGCGATTACTTCTTGAGAAACAACCCGAAGGAAACTCTCAGGCGCGTGCGCCTGATAGTCTGTTTCAGGCATAAGGGGCAGATCGTCGTAGGAGAAGACAAGAATCTTAACGGCAGGCTTGATTCGGGAGAGGATGTTTCTCCTCATAACGGCAGGCTTGATTCGCCGGTCGAGGCGGTTTCTTTTATCTCGAGCTTATGAAGAACGTAAGGGGATACGGTCTAACGGAGTTGATAGTCGTGGCTGCGATAATCTGCGCGGTCCTGGCCGTGGCTTTCGCCGGCCTGCTGGGTTCCAACCGGAGCTGGCGCACGGGAAGGAACAAGCTGGTCTGCCGCCAGGAAGCGCGAAAGATCATAGATAACCTGGCGAGGGCCCTCCGCGGTTCCAGTCCGGCATGGTCGCTGGGCGAAAGCACGTATGGGATATCGGTGAGCGAGTCCGGAAGCCGAATAGACTTTTACGTGCCGCAGATGGAGGATGGGGAGATATCCGCCCTGACCAAAGTTACCTACAAACTGGACGGGGAGCATCCCGGTCGTTTACTGGTCAAGCGCGGTGTCGAGGCGGCCGCCGTCGTTTCCGATTCGGTGGAAAACATAAATTTCGGCGGCGGGTGCAGCGGCTGCTCTTCGCATACCTGCGGCACAGTCGCTCAGAATTGCCCTTCCGTAAAGGTCGCTCTGACCGTAGCGGACAGCGAAGAGGAATTCTCTATTTCCACACAGATAGCGGTCAGGAATTACGAGCAGTCGTTATCCTCCGAAGTGGTGGTTGAGGAGCCGGAAGCCGGAGAGTTTTGACGGATGGAGCATGGACTGCAGTCCCTGAAAATACAAGGAGACGCGCGATGAGAATGCTTTCTGTTCTGCCGGGCAAAGGTAAAAAAGGGATAGTGCTGGCTGTTACCATGGTCATAATCGCGGCGATCCTTGTGGCCACTGCCGTGTATTATTCCAGCATTGTGAACGAGAAATCTTCCGGCGAAATATCGCGGTATGTTTCGCAGGCGGCTTATCTGGCGGAGGCGGGATTAAACCACGGCGTCTCCGAGATTCGGGAGCGCATAAGGACCGACTTGCAACAACAGGTTTCGCAGATCAGGACTTCTTCGACCTTCCACGCTTACGTAGCCACGGGCGATGCCCTGGGGTTCTTCAGGGATTTTGCCTACCCCAGTTCGGGAACGAAATTCACGGTTTCCGGAGACAAAGCGACTTTGACCGTAACGCCCCTGGCATTGAACAGCGGTGTTCCGGGAGGCTACGAGGCCGTTATCACTATTCGCGCCTCCCGTCCGCCGGAAGAGGACACCTCCAGCGGGGAGAAGTACGTTTTTTATTACACTTACGATATCTCTTCCCGCGGATACATTTCCGCGGCCAGCCCCGTAATCGCAAAAAGGCTGGTAATGAAAGGCGGAAATTTTACTCTCAGCGTCCAGCGCGATACCTTCGCGAAGTTCGCTTTATTCACGGTTCACCATATGACACCTTCAGGCACCACGGTGTGGTTCACCTCCAATACCAGGTTCAACGGGCCTGTGCACAGCAATGAACGCTTCAGTTTTGCCCAGAATCCCGGGGCTTCTTTTAGCCAGGAGATCACGCAGAGCCAAACAAAGGCGCGCTATTACAATAACGGCTGGCCGGTACTGCTGGATGCGTCTTCCAATCCGCCTTACGACGTGCCGAGTTTCTCCCGCGGATTCTCGCGCGGTCAGGACCAGATAAACCTTGAATCCTCCATATCGCAGTCGGAACTCAAGAACCAGGCCCTTGGGACTATGCCGGAACCCGGGCAAAACGGGATATACGTACCGAACAACGGGAGCGCTCTTACCGGCGGCATATATATACGCGGATCGGCTTCCGTTTCGATGAGCGTGAATTCAAACGGCAACGCGGTCTACAGGGTGGCCCAGGGAGGCACGGTCAAGGAGATAACGGTAGATCTGCCTGCTTCCACCACGGCGGTCAAGACCGGGGCGAACACCGAGACATACGCCGGCGTCCCGGACGGGGTGGAGAATGAAGGTATCCTGATATACAACAAAGGCAGTATAACCGCTTTTTCGGGGACGGTCCAAAAGGACAGTAAGGTCACGCTATCGAGTGAACAGGACATCGTAATAAGCGGCAACGTGACTTACGAACAATACGATACGTCCCCTACGCTGAACGCCGAGAACTATACCAATGTTCTCGGGATACTCGCCTGGGGCGGGGATGTGCGCATCGGCACGAGCGCGCCTGACGATATTTCCATCCACGGCATAGTCATGGCTCCCCATGGGGTTTTTGAAGTGGATAATTACAGCAGCGGCAGTCCGCGCGGCACGGCGACCCTACTGGGAGGGGCGATAACCGATTTCTACGGTCCTTTCGGGACCTTCAGCGGGGACATCAACATTTCCGGTTACGGCAGGAATTTCGTTTACGACGCCCGCATGCTTTCCGGATTGACCCCGCCGTATTTCCCGTATATGACCAATTTTACTTCATTCATTTCAGGCCTCGACAGCAGGCCGGTGTGGCAGGAGGAGTGAAATATGAAAAACCTTTCGTTTTTTAAGCTGCTGGCCGCGCTTTTCATCGTCTGTTGTCTGGTATCCGCGGTAATCGTGATTATTTTGGTCTCCAGATATGAACGTCCGGAAGAACGCATAGAGTTCCAAACACCCGTAATTCCCGCGCCGGATGCGGAAAAGATATTGCCTTACGTCTCCGGACCCGGCACGGCCGCAGCAGAAGCGCCTGTTAAAGAGGAGGAGCCGCCGGAAAAGGAGATGCCTTTACAACAGGGAGAGCCGCTGTTGTATTGAAAAATCGAAGTATGAGGCACGATGGACGAGGCATAAATAAAGAAAAATCCTGACAACAGCTAAAAGGCGGACGTAATGAAAATGGCAGGTTTATTCAATATTCTCAAAGGCGGACCGCGCTGTTCCCTGGGGATAGATATAGGGACCTCGGAAATCAAAGCCGTAAAGGCGGTTTTCAACGGCTCTTCGACAGGATTATGCCGCGCAATCAGGGAAAGTATAGTTGACGGCGGAGTCCAGGAAGCGCTTTCCCGCGCGGTCTCGGCTTTCCCGGAGGCAAGGGGGGTCAATTTATCGATAGCCGGTTCCAGCTCGGTCGTTATGCGATATATAACTATGCCGAGGATGGACAGAAAAGAGCTGTTCCAGGCTTTGAAGTTCGAGGCTACCAAGTACGTGCCTTTTCCTCAGGAAGAAGTATATTTCGACGCTCATATAATTTCTTCGCAGTCCGAAGCGGACAACAAGATGCAGGTGCTTCTGGCCGCGGCGCGAAAAGAGCTTGTCAATCAGAGAATAGAGATGGCGGAGCAGGCCGGCATAAAGGTAAACTGTATAGATATAGACTGCCTTGCCGTTTTTAACGCTTTCAACGCGGCCTGCCCGGACACCATGCAGGCCTACGGCAAAAAGACTTTCGCGCTGGTGAACATCGGAGACCGCAACAGCAACCTGGATATTGTGGACGGCGGGAATCTGAAACTCAGCCGCGACCTACACCAGGGGGTCATAAAGATGATGGAGAGAATATCGCTGGTTTCTTCTCTTGATCAGGCGTCGGTCGCCGGCGGGCTCGCGGCAGGATCACAGCTTAAGCAGGAGGACTTCGGCAGGGCTTTCGGTCAGGCAGTTTCTGAATTAGCAATGGAGCTGAGGGTCTCGTTCGATTATTACGAAAGCCAGAGCAGCGCCGCAGTCTCCGGCATACAGCTTAGCGGGGAAGCTGCCGGGTGGCAGGGTTTTATCGAGCAGCTTTTCGAATTGCTGGGACTGCCGGTTGAAAGCTGGGACCCCTTGCGTCAACCGCCGTCTACGCCCGATCTTATCCTCCCGGCCGGAGGGTCGTCGGGGTTTGCGGTTGCCGCGGGACTGGCTTTAAGAAAGTAAGCCGTATTCCGGGGACACGATACTTAATTATTCGGTTAACAGCTCTGGTAACGAAGCCCGCTTCGGTTCTCGGCTACGGTTACCAATAGAGTTCAACCAATCTTTCTTTTCGAATGGGTAATACCGATTTTTCCTCCTGAATGGGGAACACCGATTTTTCTTCTCGAATGGGGATCTCCAATCTTTTCTCCCCAATGGATACCCCCAATCTTTCCTCCCGAATGGGGACCTCCAATTTTTCCTCCCCTTGATGGGGAGGATGAAGGAGGGGTGGCAACTGAGGAGGATTAAGAGGGGTGACAATCTTCCCTATCCTCCGATGGGGAGGATGAAGGAGGGGTGATAGTTAAGGAGACTTAGACGGGGTGATAATCTTCCTTGTCATCCAAAGGGGAAGATGCAGAAAGGGTATCATCGTCCTTATTGCTCCCTACCAGGGGGAGGGAAATAAAGACTAAGACAAGGGCATCTTAAACGATAGACGAGTTTTAATCGAACCGCAGAAATCTCCGGCTTTCAAGCCGGTTACGCGTTATTACTCTTATGATAGAAATAAATTTGTTGCCCCAGGAACTTCATAAGGAAAACCGCTCTTCCGGGGGGAAAACGGGTTTTACTTTATCAGCGCGCCTGCTGGCCGCCATATCTGCCGCGGGGCTCCTGTTTGTTTTCTTTCTGAATGTTCTCTTTTTCTTCGCCATTAGTTCGAAAAGAGCGCAGTTATCGGTGCTGGAACAGAAATGGGAGCAGATGCTTCCGGCAATGAAGGCGTTCGAGCAAAAGAAAAAAATACTGGAATCTTTCTCAAGTGACAGCAGGGCGGTGGCCGCGCTTTCCGCGTCGAGAATAAACTGGTCGGAAAAGCTGGAAGAATTGGCCGCTGTTATTCCTCCGGGCGTATGGTTCAATACGCTTACCTGTTCCTATAAGGGGATCATTCTGGAAGCTTCCGTTTTCTCGCCGGGCGAGGAAATGGAACTGTTGAATCGTTTTCTCACCGGCCTTAAGGAGGACGCTGTTTTTTCTGCCGGTTTTTCCGGAATAGAGCTCGGAGCGGTCAACAGGGAGACGGCCGGAGGTTACGAAATTATGAATTTCCTTATCAACGCTCCACTTCAGAGGACGGCGCGTAAATGAATAATCCTCTGCGCAATATAGACTGGGACGAAACGCCGGATTTAAAAAAAGTATTCCTCGCCGGGATTATTCTGGCTATAATAATATACGCGGATTGCGCTTTCTTGCTGTTCAGGCAGACTGATGAACTAAAACGGGTCTGTTCTAAAGTCAATAAACTTAGCGGTGATATTTCCGCCGGCAGCAAAGAGATGCGTTCTTCAGCGGCAGTGGATCCGGCCGCTACCGGCAGGGAAACGAGCCGGGCGCGCCTTTTGAGATTCGGCGACCTGCCGCGGCTGTTAAAGGATATTTCCGACGTTTCACTGCGGAACAATCTTAAGATAATGCAGGTAGTCCCGCAGGGGGAAGCGGCGCCGCCCAAAGATGTTTCTTCAGCGGCCAAATTGCCGGCGGTGAACATATCCCTGGAATTGTCCGGCAGGTTTTACGATACCGTGAAGTTCATAAACGAACTCGAGAACGGCCGGTATTTTGTGCAGATACAGGATTTGAAGATACGCCGCAGCAAAAATGATTATACACTGCAGGATATCGACCTGTTGTTGAAGGTTTATGTCTATAAATGAGACTTGCGGTTTTCCGGCAGTCTGCGAATTACGGAGCGGGGAGGCGGGCGTTTGAGAAATACAGGCATAAAAGGTATTAAGCTGTTTCTGTCCGCGGGTCTGCCGCTTGCCGTTGTCTGCTTTTCCCTGGCCGGAGGCGCGGCTGCGCCCGCGGGTAAGAGGGATCCTTTTATTCCTCTGGTGACTCCGGAAGGCAGGCTCATACAATTTGCGGCCGCCCCAGGGGAGGGCGAAGTGAGGCTGGAAGGGCTTATTTATGACGAGAACGGCCCTTCGCTGGCGATCCTCAACGGAGCCGTCGCAGGCGTGGGCGACAGCGTCCGGGGTTACCGCGTTATCAAGATCACGGAAGATAAAGTAACGCTGATGAAAGACGGAGAATTGAAAGAGCTGCTGCTGCAGAAGAAAAAGGAGGAATCCTTTGAGAATCTCAAAAAACGCTGAATTGAGAGTTCTGTTTTTGTCGTGCCTGCTGGTGTCCTGCCAGTTGCTTTTCTGCGGCGAGCTGCGCGCGCAGCCGCCTTCCGCCGATACCGGCGCTTCGGCGTCGACCAACGTCACGCTCGATTTCAAGGACGCCGATATCCGCAACGTCCTGAAGATCATTTCCTATAAATCAGGCATGAACATCGTCACTACCCCGGATGTGATAGGCAACGTTACCATCAGGCTGACCGATGTCCCCTGGGAAAGGGCTTTGGATGTCATTCTCCAGACTTACGGCTATGGCTATGAAAAGAAATCGAATATTATTTTCGTCGCTCCCATAGACAAACTGACGGCGCAGAAAAAACAGCAGGTTGAGCTCGCCCAGGTGCAGCCGACGGTTTCCCATGTTTATATGCTGAAGTATCTCGACGCCCAGGACGCGAAAAAGGCGCTTGAGCCGCAGCTTTCCGCGCGCGGAAAAATAACCGTTCTGGAGATGACCGGACAGGCCGGCTGGGAGTTCGGCAGCGACGCCCTCGGGAAACGCAAGCGCGTGTCGGAGGAGAAACTCGGCCGTTCCAAAACTCTGATCATCAGCGATATCCCGCCGGTGCTTGACAAGATAGATGAGGTGATCGTCCAGATAGATGTGATGCCGCAGCAGGTAATGATACAGACGCGCATAGTGGAGGTCAGCCGCGACACTCTGCGCGATCTCGGCATAGACATCGGGACAGGGACTAACGGCGCGACCGACCCTTCGGTGAATACCTACACAGGCAGTTCTTCCTATGGACTGGGAGGACATAACTTGAGCTCCCAGGTTTCGCCTTCGGGTTTCAATCCGCTTGCCAGCGAGATAACCGGGAAGATAAGTTCCACGTCCACCTATTATAATACCGGCCTGCAGCTGCTTTTTCAGAAGCTTAACGGTACGGAATTCGAGGTGATGCTGCACGCGCTGGAAGAAGATTCGCGCACCAATACGCTCTCCGCGCCCCGCATAATGGCGCTGAACAACCAGGAGGCTACCATACTGGTTGGAACAAGATACCCTATATTGAAACAGGATACCACATCCTCATCTTCCAGCGCCACCGTCACTACGGTAACTTTGGACTATTACCAGGATATCGGCATTCAGCTTAACGTGGTTCCGCAGGTAGGGGCGAACGACTGCGTGAACATGGTGGTCCATCCGGCGGTGACTTCTTATACCAGCACTCTGGGGGGGACCGGAGTGGCGCAGTATCCCATAATCGAGACCAGAGAGGCGGAAACGCGGATACTGATGAACGACGGAGACACCATCGTTATCGGAGGCCTGCTGAAGGACGTTAAGATAAAGACCAGGCAGGGGGTGCCTTTCTTGAGCAAGATACCCCTTCTGGGGCTGCTTTTCAGCAGGGAAACCTACGATATGGCAAAAATGGATTTGCTAATATTCATTACGGCGAATATAATAAAAGACAACAATTTCT
Source organism: Candidatus Omnitrophota bacterium (assembly GCA_011620275.1). Taxonomy (GTDB): domain Bacteria; phylum Omnitrophota; class Gorgyraeia; order Gygaellales; family Profunditerraquicolaceae; genus Undivivens. The sequence goes on along the minus strand of WOZK01000028.1, from coordinate 14,930 downwards.
CGCAGGAAGAGATAACCAGGATTGAGAAAAGCATGGAAATAGACGGAACCGATAAGGGTCCCGCGAAGGAACCGTAGGATTGGCCCTCCGCCTCGGCCAAACTGTTTCCTCCAGCCGGCCGGATAGTCGCCCTGAAAAAGGCAGATGGTATGAATTACAAGATGAAGTTTGTTTTCAGCAAGAAGGGAATGATGCGGTTCATTTCCCATCTTGACCTGATGCGCCTGTTTATGCGGGCTATGCGCAGGGCGGATTTTCCGCTGAAAATGTCGGAAGGTTTTAATCCACACGTCAAACTGAGCATTGCCAGGGCGCTAAAGCTCGGCCTGGAGAGCGACGGCGAGGAAGCCGTTGTCGTCCTTACAATGTTCGTCAGGTGTGACGATTTTTGCCGGAGACTGCAGGCGCAGCTGCCGGAAGGTATCAGGATAAAAAACGCGGTCTTGGTTTGAGATGAACCCGCTTATCGCGGGCGTCCATCCGGGAAAAGAAGCGAATGTTTTCCGCAGCTTAACGGCCTTCAGGCGGCGCGGGCGCGTAAAACGGGAAGGGACTTGAAAGGAAAATGCCTAAAGAGATTTTAATAAACGCAGAACCGCAGGAGCGGCGGGTGGCCATCGTGGCCGACGGGAAACTGGATGAGTTTTACATCGAAAGGCCGCAGGATAAGACGATCGTCGGCAATATCTACAAAGGAAGGATCGACGCCGTGCTGCCTTCGATCGGCGGGGCCTTCGTGGACATCGGCCTGCCCAAGAAAGGGTTCCTTTATCTCTCGGAGATAGAATATTCTTTCGATGTCCTGGAATCGGATAACCCTCCGGCGGTTGAACAGCAGCAGCAACAACAGCATAATAAACGCCGCGGAGGCAGGCACAACAAACATCACAGCGGCAAGAGCGCATCTACCCTGCTGGGCTCCATAAAGAAAGGGCAGGAGATACTCGTGCAGGTGGTGAAAGAATCGTTCGGCAATAAGGGACCCAGGTTGTCCTGTCATATCGGCGTGGCCGGAAGGTTCCTTGTGCTTATGCCGCAGGAGCCGTTGATAGGCGTATCGCGCAGGCTGGTGGATGTCGCCGAAAGGAAACGCCTGCGCCAGGTGCTTTCCGAGATCAAGGATAAGGAGAAGGTCGGTTTCATAGTCAGGACGGCCGCTGCCGGCAAAACCCAGCAGGAACTTCTTAAAGACGCGAATTTCCTGATCAGGCATTGGCGTAAAATGGAGCAGGCTATCGCTTCCACTCCTGCCCCGGCGCTGGTCCACGAAGAATACGACCTGATTTTCCGCACCATAAGGGATTCTTTCAACGATGAAGTGAGCAAGATAATAGTGGATTCCAGGAATGAATTCTTCCGCCTGCAGAGGTTCATGCGCACTTTCATGTCGTCGCCCGGACGAAAGATAGAGTTTTACAGAGGCATAGACTTGTTCGCCGACAAGGACATGGAGCGGCAGGTGAATAAGATGTTCGAACCCACCGTTTATCTTAATTCCAAGGCGTATATAATCATCGAGCCTACGGAAGGGCTGGTGGTGATCGACGTCAACAGCGGAGGTTTCAAGAACAAGAACCTTAATCAGGAGGATACCGCTTTCAAGGTAAACTGCGAGGCGGCGCTGGAAGTGGCTCACCAGCTTAAACTGCGCGACCTGGGAGGCATCATCGTTATAGATTTCATCGATATGATGAAAGAGCATCACCGCAGGGAGGTGCTTAAGACGCTGGAGACCGCCCTGAGCAAGGGCGGGGCCAAATACGATCTGCTGGGCATATCCAAGTTCGGCCTGGTGGAGATGACCAGGGAAAGGGTGCACAATACCGTGCAGACCCTTTCATACCAGATTTGTCCTTATTGCCAGGGACGCGGCAGGGTCAAATCCGCGGTCACCGTGGCCATCAGGGCCTTCAAGGATATGAAGAAACGCCTGAAGGAGGTTCCGGCTGCGGAGGTCAACATAACCGTGAATCCGGCGGTAATAGACGAAATGATGAAATCCAAGAATACGCTGGCTTTTATCGAACGCAAGTTCCGCACGCGCATAAACCTGATCTCCAATCCGGCCGCGCACGTGGAGGAGATAAAGTTCTCATAGCGTTATAGCCGGGCAAAAGGAACGAGACAGCGGAGTTACAATTCACCCGAGACAGCGATCGAGTATATAAGTCTTGACCTTTACGTAAAACCTTGTATAATAAACAATTTACAGTGAAGAAGATATAACCAGGGTTCCTGAAAGGAAAATCCACTCCGGACAGGCGGCTTGCAATGATACGCGGCGCCGGCCGGGGAAACTGTGTCAAGGAGGCGTAAGAAATGTATGCGATAGTGGAAGTAGGTTCCAAGCAATATACCGTCGGCAAGGATGACGTGATCGAGGTGGAAAAGATAGAGATTGCCGGAGGCAGCGATGTCACGATAGATAAGGTGCTCCTGGTCTCTGATGAAGAAGGCGTCAAAGTCGGCAGGCCCTATTTAAAAGGCGCCGCCGTGAGCGCAAAAGTGCTGGCGCAGGTAAAAGACGACAAGAAGCTTATATATAAGTACCGTCGCCGTAAGTCTTCGGATAATTTGAAAGGCCACCGGCAGAAGCTTACACGGCTCAAGATAACCGGGATCAAGGCCTAAAGTATAATTGGTTGGGGTTTTCGGGGTTATCTGAATCTTTAGACTATTGCCTATCGCCTATAATCTGTAATTGTATGTTCATCGACACAGCTAAGATATACGTCAAAGCCGGAACCGGCGGAAAAGGCTGCCGCAGCGTTTATACCGACAAATATACCAGGTACGGTATATTCGACGGAGGCGATGGGGGCAGAGGCGCCGATATCATAATTACCGCCGACAGAAATCTCTATACCCTGCTTGATTTCCGGTATAATCCGCATTTTTACGGTAAACACGGAGGCAACGGTTCCGGCAAGAACAAGAAAGGCGGCGACGCCGAGGCTGTCGTCATCCGCGTTCCCTGCGGGACCACGATTACCGACGCCGCTACCGGATGCCTTTTACGCACCCTTGATTATGACGGCGATTCCGTTATCGTGGCCAAAGGCGGACGCGGCGGCAACGGGAACCAGCACAAAGCCGACCCTACGCCGCCGATACCGGGGGAAGAAAAAGAACTGATTCTTGACCTTAAGCTACTGGCCGACGCCGGGCTTGTCGGCTTCCCCAATGCCGGTAAATCCACGTTCATTGCAGCCGTCTCGCACGCCCATCCGAAGGTAGCGCCGTATCCTTTCACTACCAAGACCCCGGTCCTGGGTATAGTGCGCAAGGGTGAAGAATCTCTCGTCATCGCGGATATCCCGGGTTTGATAGAGGGATCTTCTCATGGAAAAGGCCTGGGAGACAGGTTCCTGCGGCATATTGAGAAGACCAAGGTGCTTGTGCATATCATCGATATGTCCGGGACGGACGGCAGGGACCCTTTGAGCGATTACGAGGTCATAAACCGCGAATTAAAAGAATACAGCCGGGACGTCGGACGTAAACCGCAGGTGATCGCGGCCAACAAGATGGATTGCGAACAGTCGGCAGGGAACCTGCGCAGATTCTGCGCCGTTGTGAAAAGAAAGGTTTATCCGGTTTCGGCGTTGAACCGGCAGGGGCTGGAGGAGTTGATTGAAGCCATCCGAAGGAAGCTCAAAACGCGTAGTCGTTAAAGTAGGCAGCAGCCTGCTTTATGCCGATAAAAGCAGCAGGGAGGCTGCGCCGGGCGCGTTGAAGAATATCGCGCGACAGGCGGCCTCGATCGTGAAATCCGGGACCGAGGTCGTATTGGTCTCTTCCGGAGCCATCGGGTTCGGCATGTCCAGGCTTGGCCTGCGCTCCAGGCCGAAGGAACTCTCCCTTCTGCAGGCGGCGGCCGCCGTGGGGCAGAACGAGTTGATGAACATTTACAGGCAGGCGTTTTCCTCCTGCGGATTGTTGTGCGGGCAGGTCCTGCTTACCTGGGAAGATTTTGTGGAGCGTAGGCGTTATCTTAACGCCAAGACGACCCTGCAAAAGCTGTTACATCTCGGGATAGTCCCGGTGGTTAATGAGAACGATACCGTCTCGGTGGACGAGATAAAGTTCGGCGATAACGACAGGCTCTCCGTGTTGGTGGCAAGTATGCTTTCCGCGGACCTGCTTTTGAACCTTTCCGACGTCGACGGGCTTCTCGGTGAAGACAGGAAAAGCGTCATCCGCGAGGTGGACGTTATTACCCCCGAGATCAGGAAAGTGGCAGCCCCTACCGGCAATCGTTCCTCCGTGGGAGGGATGATCACAAAACTTGATTCCGCCGCTATCGCCATGAAGTCCGGGATAACTTACGTGATAGCCAACGGGCGCGGTAAGAACACGGTCAAGCTCGCGGTCGAAGACCCGCGTTCCATTGGGACGATTTTTTTTCCTTCAAAAGGGCGGATGGCGGCCAGGGAGCGCTGGATAGCCTTCGGTTCCCGGCCTAAAGGCAGGCTTATAGTGGACGACGGGGCGAAGAAAGCCCTGCTTTCCCGCAAGAGTCTGCTTTGCGTGGGGATCGTCGGCAGCGAAGGGGCTTTCCGTCCCGGGGACATAGTTTGTATTTCCGACAGGGGAAATAACGATTTTGCCCGCGGCAGGGCCGCGCTGGCGGCGGAAGTGGTCTCGAAAGAAAAGGGTAAACGGTTTTCCAAGGAGGCCGTGCATTGCGACGACATAGTCATTCTATGAGCGGAAAACAGGATTGTGAAATAGCTGCGCTGGCGGCGTTAGCCAGGCAGGCTTCGTTCGCCGTCGCAGGGCTTTCGGAGACGGTTAAGAACGGCGCCTTGAACGCCATGGCCGCGGCATTGGAAAAAGAAGCGGATTCCATAATCGCGGCCAATCGCCGGGACCTAACGGCGGCGCGCCGGACGAAACTTCCGGCGGCGATGCTCGACAGGCTGGCGCTTGACCGTAGGCGCGTCAAAGAAATGTCCGATTCCCTGCGCGCGGTCGCGGCTTTGCCGGATCCGGTGGGCAGGGTGATTTCCGCCTGGCAGAGGCCGAACGGCCTTTGGATACACAAGGTCAGGGTTCCCATCGGGGTGGTAGCGATAATCTACGAGTCAAGGCCGAACGTGGCCGCGGATTGCATCGGTTTGTGTTTCAAGTCCGGCAATAGCGTCATCCTGAGGGGAGGCAGTGAAGCCCTGCGCAGCAGCTTGCGTATCTATTCCGTGCTTAAAGAAGCCTTGCGCGTGCGGGGGATACCGGAAGGCGCGGTGAATATGGTTTCGACCGCCGACCGCCGGGCCGTGGAGAAGTTGTTGAAGATGAACGATTTCATAGACGTGGTCATCCCGCGCGGCGGGGAGGGGTTGATACGTTACGTGACGGAGAATTCTCTTATCCCGGTGATAAAGCATTATAAAGGCATATGCCATGTTTACGTGGATGAGTTCGCCGACCTGAACATGGCGGAACGCGTTTGTTATAATGCCAAGGTTCAGCGTCCGGGAGTCTGCAACGCCATGGAGTGCATGCTGGTCCACGAGGATATCGCCGGGCGTTTCCTCCCCGGCATGGCGAAACTTTTCCGCGCGGCGGGAGTGGAATTGCGCGCCTGCGAAAAGGCCCGCGCCATTGTCAAGACTGCCGTTAAAGCCTCCGAGAAGGATTATCGGACTGAATATCTGGATCTGAAACTTTCCGTGAAAGTTGTCGGCGGGGTGGACGAGGCGGCGGCTCACATAAACGAGTACGGTTCGCACCACTCCGACGCCATCGTGACCGAGAATTACGCTAACGCGCTCATTTTTCTGCGCAGGGTGGATTCCGCCTGCGTTTACGTCAACGCCTCCACGCGTTTCACCGACGGTTACCAGTTCGGCATGGGAGCGGAGATAGGTATTTCTACCGATAAACTGCACGCGCGCGGGCCGATGGCCCTGGAAGAATTGACCACATATAAATACATGGTTTTCGGCAACGGGCAGGTCAGGGAATGAAAACCGGTATACTCGGCGGAACCTTCGACCCGGTGCATCTGGGGCATTTGATACTCGCGCAAGAGATAAAAGAAAAACTCGGGCTGGAGAGGGTGATTTTCGTCCCGGCATACCGGGCGCCGCACAAGGGTACGAACGGCCTTTTGCCGGCAAGACACAGGCTGAATATGCTCAAGCTTGCCGTGCGTGGGAACCCTTTTTTCAGCGTTTCCGATATCGAACTGCGCAGACGGGGGATATCCTATACCATAGATACGGTGAACGCTTTCGGGCGCAGGTATCCGGGCGACGAGTTGTTTTTCATCGCCGGTTCGGACCTTGTTCCCGATCTGAAGACGTGGAAGGAATACCGCAGTCTTATAAAGGCGGTGACTTTCGTGGTCGCCGGCAGGCCGGGATACCCGGCGCCGGGAAAGATGGTCCCCGGTGTGACTTCTGTGCGGATAAGAACGGTGAATATTTCCGCCGCCGAGATACGAACGCGTAGAAAAAACGGATTGCAGGTGCGTTATTTTCTGCCGGAGGCGGTTTACAGGTACATAGTAACGAACAGGCTTTATATTTAGTATTCTATTCCGGGGACACGATACTTAATTCGGCAACGGTTACGGTAACGAAGCTCGTTTCGGTTCTCGGCTACGGTTACCAATAGAGTTCAAACAATCTTTCTTTTCGAATGAGTAATAGCGACAGTACTCTGTTAGAAAACGGCTTAATTTAATGGTTTTATCTTCGAGAAGATGCGTTGAACTAACTTGAAATCAAAGATAATCAACGCACTGAAATACGCACAACGTTTCTAATGACAATATGTTACAATAAGATGGCTTTGGGAAAGTAAGCACAAAGAAATAAATTTTAACAAGGTACTGTACCGATTTTTCCTCCTGAATGGGGAACACCGATTTCTCTTCTCGAATGGGGATCTCCAATCTTTCCTCCCCAATGGATACCCCCAATCTTTCCTCCCGAATGGGGACCTCCAATTTTTCCTCCCCTTGATGGGGAGGATGAAGGAGGGGTGGCAACTGAGGAGGATTAAGAGGGGTGATAACTAAGGAGGATCAGGAGGGGTGGTGGCTGTTTGATAAGTTTTTTACAGCGCACTGCGTCCGCCATTGAAACTCTGGCGAGACGAAAATAAAGATAGGTTTAAGAATATGGCCGTTAAAATAGCTCCTTCCATATTATCTGCGGATTTCAGCCGGCTTGACCGCGAGATCCGGCGCGTCGAAGAGGCCGGCGCCGACCTGCTGCATGTGGATGTGATGGACGGGCATTTTGTCCCCAACATTACCATAGGCGCGCCGGTGGTGAAGTCGCTGCGTAAAGCAGTGAAGATCCCGCTGGACGTGCATTTGATGATAGATAATCCCGGGTTCTTTCTCGACGATTTCATCCGCGCGGGCAGCGATATCATAACCGTGCACGCGGAAACCGTGTCAGAGAAGGAATTCGCTTTCATGAGCGGGACGGCTCGTTCCGCCGGCAGGCGCCTGGGCGTTTCGCTGAATCCTTCCGCGCCGCTGGATATGATAAAAGGATACCTCCAGTACACGGATTTTGTGCTGGTGATGAGCGTGAATCCCGGGTTTGCCGGGCAGGAATTCATCCCCGGCGCGCTTGATAAGGTGGCGGAATTGCGCGGGATTTTCAGCGGGGAGATATCCGTGGACGGTGGTATAAACGATAAAGTCGCGGGCCGGGTGATCAGGGCAGGGGCGGACATCCTTGCCGCCGGTTCGTATATTTTCGGGGCATCGGACGTTAAAGCGGCTATAGAAAGGATAAGAAATGCAAAATAAGGAGATCAAGTTCGGGACTGACGGATGGAGAGGCATTATCAGCGATAATTTCACCTTCGCCAACGTGCGCAAGGTGGCCCGCGCGATAGCCGTTTACTACAACAGGCTTTCCGGAGGCAAAACGGCGATCGCGGTCGGATACGACACCCGGTTCCTTTCCGATCGTTACGCCGCGGCCGTCGCAGAGGTCCTGTCCGCCAACGGGGTGAATGTGGTGGTTTCTGACCGTGCCGTACCCACTCCGACCCTGAGCTATGCCGTGAAAAAACGCGGGTTTACCGCCGGCGTGATGATTACCGCCAGCCATAACCCGGCAGCTTACAACGGCATCAAGATAAAAACCGCAGCCGGGGGCGCCGCCGGAGTGGATGTAACTTCGGAGGTGGAAAAAATACTCGAAGAGCCGGAGCAGCCTAACGCCGGAGCCGAAGGGAAGATAGAGGAGGCCGATTTTACCGGCGATTATGTCGCTTTTTTGCGTAAATACGTGGATTTGAAGCTGTTGAAGAAAAGGAAATTTAAGGTGGTGATGGATTCTATGCATGGAAGCGGCAACGGTTTTATCGCCGACGTGTTGAAAGGGACCGCGGTGGAACTGAAGTTTTTGCGCCGGGAGGTCAATCCTTCCTTCGGCGGTTTGAGGCCGGAACCGGTACTGGAGAACCTTCTGGGAACGCAGAAATTCATAAAACAGGGAAAGTTCGACCTGGGACTGGTGCTTGACGGGGACGCCGACCGCATAGCCGCCTTTGCCGGCAGCGGAGAGTTCATCATCCCGCAGAAAGTTCTCGGCCTGCTTGTCTTGCATCTGATACAGGACCGCGGTATGAGCGGCGGAGTGGTGAAGACCATAGTGGGCACCAACCTTATGGACAACGTTTGTTCGTCGCTGAACTTGAAACTTTACGAGACCCCGGTGGGCTTCAAATACATTTCGGAATTGATGCTTAAAGAAGACATCCTGGTCGGAGGTGAAGAAGCCGGCGGAATGGGTTTCAAGAATTACATTCCGGAAAGGGACGGGACCCTGGCGGGTCTCCTCTTGCTTGAGATGATGGCCTGCCGTAAAAAGAATATGCTCGCCATTCTGCGGGAGATGGAGACGGAATACGGACGATATTATTATTTGAGGGACGATATGAAGCTGGAGAGCGGCCTGAACGCGGACGTGATGCGTTTCAAATCTACCGGCAGTCTTTGTGGAAGGAAGGTAACGCTGGCTAAGGATTACGACGGATTGAAGTTGATCTGCGATGACGGCAGTTGGCTTATGTTCAGGGGTTCGGGGACGGAGCCGATAATGCGTATTTACGCCGAAAGCAAAAGCTTGAAGCGGTCGAAAGAGTTGCTGGCGGAAGGCCGCAGGATGATCCTTTCGAAATAATATGATCTACAGCGTCTGCCGGCTTTTGAGCCGTTGGTTCCTCGTAGTATGCTTTCGGGTCAAGACTTTCGGCACGGAGAATGTTCCGGCAGCCGGCGGGTTTCTCCTGGCATGCAACCACGAAAGCTATCTGGATCCTCTGGCCGCAGGCTCCTCGATACTGCGCCCGGTGCATTATATGGCCAAGGAATCGCTTTTCCGCAACCCTTTGGTCGGGGCTTTTTTGCGCGGTGTGCTCGCGTTTCCGGTGCGCAGAGAGGCGGGAGACACGCGCGCTATAAAATCGGCTATGCGTTTGGTCCGCTCGGGAAAAGGAGTCCTGCTTTTTCCCGGAGGCACCCGCGGCTCGAGGAACGCTCAGCCGGGTATAGGTTTTCTGGCGGCGAAACTCGGTGTTCCGGTCGTGCCGGTTTTTATCTCCGGGACGGACAAGGCGTTTCCCAAAGGAGCCAGGTTTTTCCGTCCGGTGCGGGTCACCGTCAGATACGGCAAGTCTTTTACCGTGGATCCCGCGCTCCCGTATCAGCAGATAGCCGACAATATAATGGCGGAGATCGAGAGGCTCAAATGAAGCGTTCCGCCGTGAAGATCGTCATCGCGCAGAATACCGGTTTTTGCAAAGGCGTGAAGCGCGCCGTGCAGATCGCGGAAAGGACGCTCGCGGAGAATCCCGGCAGGGATGTCTATTCGCTGGGGCCGGTTATTCATAATCCGGAAGCCATGCGTAAGCTCTCGGGGTTGGGGTTGAAGGTCGCCAAATCGGTTGCCGGCATACCGGAGGGGTCGGTCCTTATACTGCCGTCGCACGGCACACCGGAAAGCGTGATAACATCCGCCGCCGGGAAACGCCTCAAGCTGGTGGACGTTACCTGTCCGCACGTGGCTTCGGTAAAAAGGATTTGCCGCGACCTCTGCGCGCGCGGACGGAAAGTAGTGATCATAGGCGAAACGGAGCACGCCGAAATTAAAGCGTTGAAGGATTCCGCTCCCGGCTGTATCATAATCGAGAACGAAGAACAGGTTCCGGAAGGACTTTTTACTTCCGGCAAGATAGGCATCATTTCCCAGACGACTCAGTCGAAAGACAGATTCCTGGGGATTGTGGGCGTGATCCTGAAGAAAAATCCGTTGGTAAAGGAGGTGGACATTTGCAATACCGTTTGCCGTGATTCGGCGGGCCGTCAGGAAGAGGCGAAGAAGCTGGCGGCGCAGGTAGAACTGATGCTGGTCATCGGTTCTGCCACGAGCGCCAACACCAGGAGACTGGCTGAGATAGGAACTTTGGTAAACGGTAACACACACCTGGTCGAGAAACCGGCCGGGAACCTCGCGGATAAGATCAAGGGAGCGCGAAGCATAGGGGTGATCAGCGGTGCATCTACTCCTTCGTGGCTGATAGAAGAAGTAATCGGATGCATAAAAGAAAACGCGTGAGAATGCCGGGAACGGGAAACAGTTTCGGGCGGAAGGTTTAACAGGAAGTCGGAACATAACAAGGAAAATCAAAATGACGGAAACAAAGCTTAATCTCGAACAACTTTATAACGAAAGTATAAAGCTCATCCGTGAAGGGGAAATAGTATCCGGCCGGATAGTCTCGGTAAAGAACAAGGAAGTGTTCGTGGACGTGGGATTCAAGTCCGAGGGGCTGGTCTCCGCGCACGAATTCAACCAGGACGACCTCCAGGTCGGAAAAGAGCTCGATTTCCTGATAGAGTCACTGGAGAACGAACAGGGCATCATGATGCTTTCCAGGGAGAAAGTCACCAGGATGCAGGGATGGGACAAGATCATAAAGAACTCGAAGGAGAACGACCTGATAGAAGGGACGGTGAACAGAAAGGTCAAGGGAGGATTCCTGGTGGACGTCAACGGGATCGAAGGTTTCCTGCCCGCTTCGCTGTCGGCATTTAAAGGGATGTTCGAAAAAGACATTCTCGGCAGGCAGTTCAAGTTCAAAATTATAAAGATAAACAACCTGCGCAGGAGCATAATACTTTCCAGGCGCGACGCCGTCCAGAAAGAGAAGGAAGAGGCGAGGGCCAGGATTTGGCAGGAGATAAAGATCGGCGAGATACACACCGGGACCGTCAAGGCCATCACCGATTTCGGGGCTTTCGTGGATCTGGGAGGCGTGGACGGCCTGCTGCATATAACCGATATGTCATGGTCGAAGATCAGCCATCCTTCGGAAGTGGTCGCTATCGGAGACAAGATAGACATAATGGTCCTGAACTTCGACAAGGAAGCCAATAAGGTTTCTCTCGGCCTGAAACAGCGGTTTCCGGATCCGTGGCAGGACGTGGACACCAAGTATAAAGCCGGCGACAAGCTCAAGGGCAAGATCGTCAATATCCTTCCTTACGGTGTTTTCGTGGAACTGGAGAAGGGAATCGAGGGTCTGATACACGTTTCGGAAGTTTCCTGGTCGAAAAGGGTGACCAATCTCGGCGAATTGTTCGCCGTGGGTGATACCGTGGAGACGCAGGTGCTGAACGTAGACCGCGACGCCCGCAGGATATCCTTAAGCGTCAAACATCTCGAACAGAACCCCTGGACCGAAGCCGAAAGCAAATATCCTGCCGGCATCAAAGTGCAGGGCAAGGTGCGCGGGTTCACGGATTACGGCGCCTTCATCGAGCTCGACGGCAACCTGGAAGGGATGATCCACATATCGGATATGTCCTGGACCAAGCGCATCAGCCATCCGCAGGACCTGCTGAAAAAAGGCCAGAAAGTGGAAGTGGTGATACTCTCCGTGGATACGCAGAGCCACCGCATCACCCTTGGGCTTAAACAAATGCAGGATAATCCTTGGCCGGAGATAGCCGCAAAATACCCGCTGGAAACGGTGCTGGAGGCCGAAGTGGTCACCATCAACGATTTCGGCGTCTTCGTGAAGCTGGAGGAGGAACTGGAAGGGCTGGTTTACGCCAACGAGATAGACAAAGAGGCTTCGGCCCAGCTTAAAGTCGGCGATAAACTGCAGGTTAAGATAATAAAAGTCGACACCGAGCAGGGGAAAATAGGGCTCACGTCGAAAATATAAATATAAAACAGTCCATAGTCGATCAGTCTATGGGCCATAGTTTTAAGAACAGATGAGGTGTATCATCCTGTTTTTTATCCGTGGCCTGTGGACTATCGACTGCGGACTTGCATAACCATGCCGAATATCGAAGAACAGCTGAAGCTTATCAAGCGCGGGGCGGTGGACATCGTTTCCGAGGAGGAACTGCGTCTGAAGCTGAAAGAGGGGCGGCCGCTCATAGTCAAGGCGGGATTCGACCCCACGGCCGCCGACCTGCATCTCGGCCATACCGTTCTTATGCGCAAACTGAAAATGTTCCAGGAGATGGGGCACAGGGTGAAGTTTCTGATCGGAGATTTCACCGCGCGCATCGGCGACCCGACCGGACGCTCCCAGCTTAGGAAACAGCTTTCACAGGAAGAGGTCAGGGAGAATGCCGCTACTTACTGCAGTCAGGTTTCCCGCGTGCTCGATTTGGACAAGATCGAGGTGGTCTTCAACTCCCATTGGTTCGATAAAATGAATATGAACGACATGCTCGAGCTTACTTCGCATGCCACCGTCTCCCAGATGCTGGCAAGGTCGGATTTTCGCACCCGTTATACCGGCGGCCAGGATATATCGCTTCTGGAGTTTATGTATCCGCTTTTACAAGGGTATGATTCCGTGGAATTGAAGGCCGACATAGAGCTGGGGGGTAGCGATCAGATATTCAATCTGCTTGTGGGCAGGGATATGCAGAAGGATTTCGGCCAGCCTTCCCAGGCGGTGATCACCATGCCGCTTCTGGAGGGAACGGACGGCGTACAGAAGATGAGCAAGTCATACGGCAATTATATCGGCATAAACGAGCCTGCCGCCGATATGTTCGGCAAGCTGATGTCGGTCTCCGACGGAATTATGTTCAAGTATTTCGAGCTTTTGACGGACGAGGATATGGCTTCCGTGCGGGCGCTGCATCCCCGCGACGCCAAGGTGCTGCTGGCAAAGACCATCACCGCGCAGTATCACGGTAAAGAGGCCGGCGAGACCGCGGCGGAAGAGTTCGGCCGCGTTTTCAGCCGGGGGGAAGCGCCGCAGGATACGCCGGTGTATAAGCTGCCTTCGGGCGGTGAACGCGCTATGGACGTGATCATCGCCAACGGCCTCGCCGCCAGCAAGAACGAGGCCAGGCGTCTCTTTGAACAGGGCGGAGTCAGCTTGAACGGTGAAAAGTTGGCTTCGGAGGACACGCTTCTTTCCCGGGAGGGGATACTGAAAGTCGGTAAAAGACGATTTCTCAAACTTCAGTAAACGGACGTGATACCGGTATGATTGCCGGGCCATAGAGCCGTTCACCACACACAAGCCTGAAAATGCCGAAACTGGAAACGATCCTTTTTTCGATCCGCGCTTTGGCTTCTTCTTTATTCCTTTCCATAAACAGTTCCTTCTTCGTGAGCATCGTCCTGGTTTTTTCGGGGACGCTCGTGGCGAATACTTTTCATCTTCTTTACCAGATCGTCGCCGCCCATCAACTTTCCCCGGAAGACTTCGCGGCCGTTAATTCATTGCTGTCCGTGCTTTTTCTGATTGCCATCCCGGCCGGCACCTTGCAGACCGCAGTGGTTTCTCAGACTGCTTCCGCGCGCGCCTGCGGCCGAGGCCTGCCTCAGATAAAGGCGCTTTTCAGGGAATACCTGTTACTGTCCCTTATGGCCGGCGCGGTAACTTTTGCCGCGGTTCTTCTCGCGGGCCGGCAGATACAATCCATTCTTCAGCTTTCATCGCCGGTACAGATGCACATTTTGGCTTTGATGATGCTGCTTTCCTGGTTGAGCCCGGTGGCGCTGGGAATACTTCAAGGGCTGGAGATGTTCGGCTGGTTCTGTTTCGCCAACTGCGCGACCGGCCTGGTGAAAGTCGTCTCGGCGGTTCTTTTTATTTATCTCGGAGCCGGTGTCCCGGGCGTCCTTTTCGCCGTATGCCTGTCGCTCCTTACGACCGTATTCGTGGCCAAGGCTGCTGTTTCTCCTCTGCGGTCGGAAAGGCCATCCGTCGCGATGCGCGGAGAGGCCTCCGTGTCCGTGCGCCGGATGTTCTATTCATATCTACTGCCGGTTTCGTTCAGCCTCTTTCTTTTTACCTTTCTGGTTACCGCGGACATGATATTCGTTAAATCACTTTTTCCGCCCGCCGAAGCAGGGGTTTATTCATTCGCTCAGATGGCGGGGAAAATATTTCTTTTTCTGCCTTCTGCCGTGCCGCTGGTGATGCTTCCCAAGACCAGCGGTATGGCCGCCGTCAAGGCGGACAGCGGCATCATCCTGGGGAAGTCTATAATTATCACGTTGTTTATCAGCGCTGTCGGTGCCGGTGTTTTCAACCTGATGCCCGGTTTCTTTTTGAAGATATTGACGGGCACGTCCGCTCCTTCCGTGCTCCTTCTCGGGCGGTTCTTTAGCTTATCCATGAGCCTCTTCGCCGTGGTATATGTCTTGATCATTTATTTTATAGCCTTGCAGGATTTTCGTTTCGTGAAATACCTGATTTTGTCGGCCGCGGCCCAGGCCGCCGCTTTCATTATTTTTCACGCGTCCCTGGTGAACATACAGCAGACGATGTGCATCAACGCGTTTATATTGTTGTTAGCCCTGGTAGGGCTGTTTAAAAAAAGGGGGCGGTTTAAGGCGTAACCGGTATTAAAACTCGGTAATCGTTTATCGGTTACGATGCCCTAGTTTTATTCTTTATTTTCCTCC
>WOZK01000022.1:21120-32867 GCA_011620275.1 Candidatus Omnitrophota bacterium | reverse complement strand
TAATGACGATTTTAAAAATAATCGGGAAGAAAAATATTTTCTAACAAAGTACTGTAATACAATTCTTTCACTTTCTCCGCAAGACCCTGACGGCCCAAACAATGAACCGGAGGACGCAGACGGACGGATAGCCGAACACGGCTATACCGGCCCCTGCCGACATCATATTCATATACGGCTCATAACCGGCAAGGGAATACCGCATATTCTGCACGACCTTTGTCCTGGCTTTACGGTGCTGCGACAGATAATCCCCGTTCCAATGCCTGGCCGTGAGGTAAACGCCCAGACCGATTATCACGATGCCCAGCAGGATCAATCCTTCTCTGGCGACGATTCCCTTGATTCTCATGCTACCTCCCGGGACGCGTCTCACCGGCTCACCGCTGCGCCGCGCTCCCTTACGAACAACGGCAGCGACGCCTTCTGCTGCCCGTCTATCGCCAAATCGATAGAATATTCACCGGCCCGCTCGAATTTCACGCCCTGTATATTGAGAATAAGGTTTGATGAGAACGACTTTTGTTCATCCGGGAAATTGATTGACAGATTCCCCTGCGCCGGGGACATGACGTTCTTCCCGTCTATATCCACGAAATTCACCGCGACTTTGTGCTCCCCTCTTTCTATTTTCTCGAAACGCACCCTCAGCACGATCGCGCACTGGGCGTGCACAGCCGGCAGTTTGCTCACCCAGATCGAATCGAACGCCCCGAGCATGTTAAGCTTCCCATGATCGGCCGTTGCCGCGTCGCATAAGGCGAAGATCTCTATCTGCATTTTAAGTACTCCTTGTCCGTCCCGCCGTCTTCCATACTTCGAAGGCGCAGGGACCTTATTGTGCGCCGCTCCTTCAGACAATCTTTGAAGGACAAGCGGTATTCCGCTCCGCGAACCGCCGGCAGAAACCGGCTGAGCTTTTCTTAGGGAATAAAATATCCCGTCACGGTGTATCTACTGTTTCCGTATTTATTATACTTCTTCCCGCGGAATACATCAATAAATACAGACCCCATCAAGAAACAGTCAGCGGGTTCAGGAAAGGACAAAGATACAACACTCCTCTTTCAGATTGACTTCTCCGCATTTAAATACGCCTCCAGCGCCGCCGGGAAAGGAGATAATACCCGTTTTATTACACCCTGTAGAACCGATATCGCCAGGCCGTAATTGGTGACCGGAACGCCGGCTTCCCGGGCTTTTTCCACCCGGCTGAGCATCTCCCTGCGGGTGAGCATACAGCCTCCGCAGTGAATGATCAGTTTATACTCTTTTAAATTTTCCGGGTAATCTTTTCCTGAAGAAACATCGATTTGAATGTCACCTCCGATATACTGCCTTAACCAGCGGGGTATCTTGACCCGGCCAATATCGTCCTCGATGGCGTGATGACTGCAAGCCTCGGCGATCAACACTTTGTCTGCCGGCCCAAGCTTTTGGATCACCGCCGCCGCTCTTGCCGCACCGACCAGATCGCCCTTATACCGCGCGAAAAGTATGGAGAAAGTCGTGCATTTCACGCTCTCCGGAGTGTCGGCGGTCATCTTCAAAACCACCTGAGAATCGCAGACCACTAAGTCCGGCGGGTCCTTCAATCGCCTCAGCGCCGCCGCGTATTCCCTCTCCTTGACCACCATCACCGCGGAATCGTTATCCAGCGCGTCCCGTATCGCCTGCACCTGCGGTAGGATCAGTCTGCCTTTAGGCGCCTGCAAGTCTATCGGAACGATAAGAACCGCCAGTCCTCCGGGAGGAAGCAAGTCGCCGATCAAAGCCGGCGGGTTAAAAAAATCATCCGGACAACGCTCCAGGATCAACCTCTTTAAAACCTCAATATATTTATCGCGATCGGCAATATCCAGGCTGGAGCAAACAAACACGCCGCCGGCCTTCTCTTTTATCATGTTAAGAAATTCCCTGTCGGGAATTCTCAAATCGGATTTATTCACAGCCGCGATCACCGGGATCAGCCTTTTTCCCGCCTCGGCTATAACCTGTTCCTCATAACTGCTCCAATTCTGCGCCTCGGTCAAAAGCACCACGATATCCGAACGGTCAAAAACCTTATGCGTTTTCTTAAGCCTGACTGCGCCCAGGAGTGAACTATCGTCAAGACCGGCTGTATCCAGAAAAACCACCGGCCCGACAGGCAAAAGCTCCATTGTCTTCTCTACCACGTCAGTGGTAGTCCCCGGCATAGGCGAAGTTATCGCCGCGTCCTGCCCCGTGATCAGGTTCAGGAAACTGGATTTACCGACGTTGGTCCTTCCGAAAATACCGATATGTAGACGCAGTGATTTAGGGGGGGAGTTCACGCGATTGGTATCCTAAAGAAATAAGGTTATGCGGGGCAAACACTTTCCCGGTCAATTCCCGCCCAAGTTTCCCGGAAAGAAAAGCACGCAGGTCCTCCTCGCCGGAGTCTTTGAATTCCGCCAAGAGTTCTTCGGCTTTGTTATATCCGATATGCGGCAACAAAACGGCAATGATCGCCGGGCTGCGGTCAAAATACCAACGGCATCTTTTCTCGTCGGCGGTTATCCCCGCGGCGTGAGAAGCGAACACGCGGTTTATATTGATCAGAATATCCAAAGATTCCAGCAGCGCCTGGGCGATAACCGGCATAAACTCATTGATCTGCAAACTGCCGCGAGAACAAGCCTGGGTGATGATCAAATCATCGGCGATAACTTTCATCCCCGCTTGGGTCGCCGCTTCCGGGACAACCGGATTAGACTTACCCGGTATAATTGAAGAACCAGCTTGTAATTGAGGCAACACTATCTCCCCGAGCAGATTCAACAAACGCAGGTCACCGGAGATCTTTATCAGATTAGAGGCGTGCGATTTCAATATCCCGGAAACCTCGGCGAAACAATCATTGTTCGCCGTCTGGTCCACGAGGTTCTCCCCGCGTGACAGACCAAGACCGGTGATCCTGCGCAGGGTCTCGATTACCAGAAAAATATAGTCACGGGGAGCGGTCAGTCCGGTTCCGATCGCCGTGCCGCCTATGTTCACCACCCGCAGGCGTTCTTCGCATTTGAATACCCGCCAGCGGTCGCGCGCTATTGCCTCGCTGAAAGCCCCGAATTCCTGTCCCAACGTCATAGGCACGGCCTCCTGCAATTCAGTCCTGCCTATCTTCACCACTCCGGAAAACTCCTTCTCTTTCTTCTGTAACGCCCCCTGCAGACCGGCGATCTCGGCGCTCAGTTCGCGCAGTTTAAGGATCGCCGCGACCTTCAAAGCGGTAGGATAAGTATCGTTGGTAGATTGATTAAGGTTGACGGCTTCTATAGGATCGACGATCCTGTATTCCCCGAGCCGGCCTCCCAGTATCTCTTCCGCCCGGTTGGCCAGCACCTCGTTTACGTTCATATTGGTGGAAGTCCCGGCCCCGCCCTGTAAAGCGTCCAGTGGAAACTGGCCGCAAAGCTTTCCTTCAATCACTTCTTCGCAGGCGTCGATAACTGCCTGCGCTTTTTTCTCTTCCAGGAGTTTCAATTCCATATTGGTCTGGACGCAGGCCTTCTTGACCAGGCAATACGCTCCGATCAGGGATGGATTGACCACGCGGCCGCTCAGGGAAAAGTTTTCCAGCGCCCTCTGCGTCTGAATCCCCCAGTAAACCCCGGCGGGAACTTTCAACTCGCCCAAAGCGTCCTTTTCTATACGGTATTCGTTCTTCATATTATTTCCGCGGGTTTAAAAACAAAAATCGCGCTCTCCATTCTTGATCCTGCGATGGTATTCCTTGAAGGCTTTCACGACTTCCGGAGAGAAATCTGACGGCGACCTCCGTTCGATCTCGGCTACCTCCTTGTTGATCAAATCTTCCCCGATCCCGCGCGTCTCTTCCCCGGCGAAATCATCCAACCATTCCTGAAAAGTCAGGACAGCGTTAAGTTTACAAAAACAACCTTCCCTGCCGCTTTTAAGCATGCTCATTATGTTGTCCCCGGTCCTGCCGCAGCGGTAACCGGCGGTACAGAAAGAGGTAATATACCCCAACGACGCCAGTTGCCTGATCACCACGTCCAAAGAACGGTTGTCACCCAGTATAAACTGCTGTATTTTCTCTTCCTGCTCCTGAGTGCGCTCGCTGTAAGCTCCGATCCCCACCCGGGAGGAAGCGTCCCTTTGCGTGCACATGGCGATCACCTCTCGCATCATTTTAGGAGTTTCCCGACAGGTGACAATCATCCCCGCGTAGGGGATAGAAAGACGCAATACGGCTACAAGCTTCTTGAAATCCGCGTCGTTGACCCGATAAACGCTGTTCTTGGCGAAAGGAGTGTTCGCAGCCGGCTCCAGCCTGGGAAAAGAGACCGTGTGCGGTCCTATGCCGAAAAAATCCTCCAGATCGCGGGCGTGCAATAGCAGTCCCATCACCTCGAAACGCCAATCGTAAAGCCCGAAAAGCGCGCCTATCGCCACGTCGTCTATGCCGGCCGCCATCGCCCTGTGCAGACTATAGAGCCTCCAGAGATAATCGCCCTTGACGGTCCAATCCGGATGGACTTTGTTATACGTCGGCAAATGATACGTCTCCTGAAAAACCTGGTAGGTCCCCAACCCGGCCTCCTTGATCTTCTTATAATCTTCCCCGCTCATCGGAGCAGCGTTGACGTTCACCCTGCGGATCGCCCCGTAGCCGCGGCGCGTCTTAACCTTAACGGAGTAAATCTCCCGCATCACCTCGCAGATATAACCTGTGCCGGAAGAAGGATGCTCTCCGAAAACCACCACCAGCCGCTTGTGCCCCAGTTTGCCGGCAAGCATCTCTGTCTCTTTGCGCACCTCGGTTATACTCAACCGTCTTCGTTCAATGACGCTGTTGTCTCCGCGAAAACCGCAATAAGCGCAGTTGTTAACGCACAGGCTGGAACAATAAAGCGGTGCAAAAGTCACGACTCTGTTATCGTAAACCTTACTTTTGATGCGCGCCGCGGCGTCGAATATCTCCTCCCAAAGGGAGTCATCCCTCACGTTCAGCAGGGCCGCGGTTTCCTCCGGCTTGAGGGTCTCGATCTCCAAAGACCTGGCGATTATATCGCGCACCCTCTGCGGCGAGGCGTCCCGGCAAGATTTTAGCATGCCGAAAATCTTGCCCTCATCTATAAAAGTATTCCCACAACGCAGATAACGAAGATTTTCCTCCGCCCTGATCACCTTTGACTTAAAATCTTCACTGCCGCGTATAACACTATCCATTTTCACCTTCTCTCTTGCTTGTATGGCGTATGAACAGGACTAAAGGACAAAAAAAACCCGGCCTGGGAACAAACAGACTAGGGTCATAATCTTTTAACGCTAGTCCCTTGGTTTCAGAGCAACGCTCCTGTTCCTCAGGTATATAAGTATTATACTACCGCCGCGGCGGCTTTGTAAAGGTCTTTACTCGAGAATTAGCCGCGCGCTCAGTGAAAAAAGCGCTACTTTTCCGATATTGTATTTCTCTTCTTATATCCCGCATAAACCAGAAACAAATCCTTTTTC
Organism: Candidatus Omnitrophota bacterium; assembly: GCA_011620275.1. Classification (GTDB taxonomy): domain Bacteria; phylum Omnitrophota; class Gorgyraeia; order Gygaellales; family Profunditerraquicolaceae; genus Undivivens. The sequence goes on along the minus strand of WOZK01000022.1, from coordinate 27,365 downwards.
TTTTTCCCCGTTCTTACTCCCGGCGCAATTTATTCAGCAAAAAAACCATATTTTCTCCGAGATTCCTCATATTGGCGAGTCCTTCGGCGTCATCCTCCACTTCCCCGATTTCTCTGCCGACCACCATATTCCAATAGGTAGAGCCGGTCAGGAACATCTGGTTCAAGTGAAAAAAATGATTCAGGGTATCGAAGGCGTGTATCGCCCCGCCGCGACGGACCGCCATCACTGCCGCGGCGGCTTTGTGTTTTAAAAGATAATCATTGGCCCGGGAGACGTATCCTGCGCGCTCGATAAACGCTTTCAGGTTTGCGCTTATGTCGGAGAAATAAACCGGAGACCCCAGGATTATGCCTTCGGCCGCAGACATCTTTTCTATGCACTCGTTGACGATATCACCGGCGATCACGCATTTGCGGTCCTTATTTTTCATACAGGCGTAACAGGCCCGGCAACCGGCGATAGTATTCCCCGCCAACTGGATCAATTCAGTTTGAATGCCGGACTTTTCCAGCACATCAAACACTTTTCTGATTATGATCGCTGTATTCCCGTCTTTTCTGGCGCTGCCGTTGATAGCGATAACTTTCATTAAAACGCGCTCCTTATTTCCCGACCTTGCCCATCTCCTGTTTTAGAACCATGATCTCCTGCTGCTGGGTTTTCAACGCCTTGTGAAGCTCGGCTATAGCGCCGCGCATCTCTTCTATTAACTCTTTTTCGGCACTGGACGGCACCGAACCGGGGTCATACCAGGTAACGTTCACCGCCGCCATGATCTTGCCTACATATGTGCCATCCGGAAGTTTAAAACACGGTTTCTTGGAATTCTTCCCGTTATCTTCCGGCCACTTTATCGCCTCTATAGAAGCGGCCGTTTTACAAACGACATCTTTAGGCGGAAATAGCTCCAATGCCATGCCCACGGTAAGTCCGGCGGAAACGGCTTTAGCGCCGAACCCGGGAACAGGGGATATTCCCAACGGGTCACCTATGGATATGCGCCCGTTATGCGACGTAACCAGTACCGGCGCGGCGCCAGCCAGCACCACCGGGGCTTTCTCGTCCTTGTATTCTTTTTTTGTGCCCCAACCTATGTGAAAACCTCCGTCAGTATCCATGACTGCCCCGGGTGTGGTGGAGACCACCCCAAGCAGAAACCTTTGCGAAGGCCCGGCTTTGACCGCGGTTGAAGGAACGGTGGTATCGATACTCATCAAGCTGCCCCGCAGGGCCCCCCCGGAAATATAATAATTCTCCGCCAGGTCGCCATGCCCGTTGCCGAAGGTAACATAACCGGAGGCATTATTGATATACAACGGCCTAAGAGTATTCCAGCTCCCGTACTGATTGCCGGCGCTGGTAAGTAGAAAATAAGTGTTGCTCCCGTCGTTCCTTATAAAACAGCCGTAACTGCCGGAGATCATCCTGATGTGACCGCCGGAGCCGCCCAATGTGGACGAACAAATCTCTCCGGCCACCTGAAGCTTCATATTGACGTTAGGGCTCGTGGTTCCGATACCTACGTTGGTGCCGGATAAAGTCATTGTCGGGTTGGCTGTATTATAAACGCCCCAATTGGTGCTGACCGCGAAATTAAGCTGCGCCGTCCCCCACCCACCCGGCATAGTGCTGTATAACAAATAGCCTGAATGCGAATTGTATGTCCCCCCATAACTCGTATCCGTCAAGAATTGCAGGCTTCTTCTATTCCCGTCGGCAGTAGATACTCCGCTTCCGCTGCCGATCGCGATACCATAGGCCGTATTCAAAGCGGCCAAAGGGCTGGCTGTTCCTATGCCGAGCTTGTCGGCTACCAGAAGATAACCGTCAGCACTTGGAATATCCGAAATATTGATACTGCTGTCGCCGTTGACGTCGCCGACCGCGAAACGCTTGGCGAGAAGCGCGTCGTAGGCGCCGTTGGGAGAAGGATAATACGTTGTAATAGTAATATCTTCAGCGTAGATAACCGCTGTGCTTAGCAATAACGAAACACAAAAAACATGTGAGAGAAAACAGCGCATTCCGCATCCTTTCTTCGCAGACGCCAGACAAAAAATGAAGCTCTATAGGCTAAAGCCCGAGATTTCCCAAAGCGGAACAGTGAGCGGCCATATTTTCTCCGAGATTCCGCATATTGGAGAATCCTTCACGCTTCAGATAAAAAAAACCGGACCGGCCTTAGCAAAACATTATATCCTGTCGGCTTTTACCGCGGCAATCTCCTTCTTTAAAGCTTCTATTTCCTTTTGCTGTTCTTTGATTGCCTCCAACAAAACAGCGGTGAACCTGTCATAGGCTAAAGCCTTATAACCTTCATTATCAGTTATTACTAACTCGGGAAAAGACTTCTCCACTTTCTGGGCGATGATCCCGATTTGTTTCCCCTTCTCAAAATTCTTTTCGGGGAATTCCTCGGCTTTCCATTCATACGCAACACCTTCTATATCCTTTATCTTTTCGAGCACATTTCCCAGCGGCCGGATATTCTTTTTCAAACGCATATCCGAAGTAGTGGTCCAGCCACTCAGGTTACCTGCCGTGCCATTCACATAAAGGTTATATGGGCCAGCGTCCCATGTATTAATCGCGACTTTGGCAGCATGAGGACCCAAGATAGCGAAAGTCTCACTGACGCTGCCTACGCCACCGGTACCGTTATAGTTCATATTCAAAAATCACTTGCGTCCAAATTATGATTGAAAAAGCCTAACCGAATCCTTATGATGGTGATAGCTACCAACCACCACCATCACCGACTCTCGTCGGCAAATAAGGAGGGCTAGGCTATGCACCATTATAATACAATTTTAAGTCAAATGCTAAAAATGTTTTCGAGATACGAATTCCAAAAAGCCGTTTCAGAGACTAAAACCGAATATCACTCAAGAGGCTTTAGTTCCTGGAACCACTTTGTTTCTATGCTTTTTGGCCAACTTGCCGGTCAGGATAGCCTGCGTGGTATTGAGGCCGGACTTGCTACCCAATCCGAGAATCTCTACCATCTGGGAGTACGGCCTATCCACCGTTCAACCCTGGCCTATGCCAATGCCCACCGCAGCCATGAGCTTTTTAAAAAAACATTCCTGTGGATGCTGTCCAAATGCCAGGAGATTGCTCCAAAGCATCATTTCCGGTTTAAGAACCCCTTGCACAGCATAGATGCTACGGTGATTGACTTATGCCTGTCGCTCTACAACTGGGCTAAGTTCCGTACCACCAAAGGGGCAGTCAAGCTGCATGTAAAGCTTAATCACTCTGGATACCTGCCTACCTTTGCGGTTATTACTACAGGTAAAGTCCATGAAACACAAGTAGCGCCTTCCATACCTTTGGAAAAAGGCGATGTCGCCATCTTTGATAAAGGCTACACCGACTTTGCCTGGTTCAAATCTCTCGACGATAAAGGCGTATTTTTCGTCACCAGGCTAAAAAAGAAAGCGTACTATCAAGTGGCGGAACGTAACGATACCAGCCGCCACAAAAATATCTATTCAGACCAGATTATCCAGCTTAAAGGGTTCTATTCAAAACAAAAATTCCCGTATCGCTTACGCCGTATCCGTTCCAGAGACCCTGAGACCGGCAAGATAATCGTCATCCTTACCAATAATTTTGCCTGGTCGGCTGCCACTATCGCCAAGATTTACAAAGAACGCTGGCAGATTGAGCTGTTTTTTAAATGCATCAAACAGCAGCTTAAAGTCAAAAGCTTTGTAGGCACTTCCAAAAACGCCCTGCTGTCCCAATTATGGGTGGCCTTGATAACCTATCTGCTCTTAAGCTACCTGAAATTTAAGTCAAAATTTAATTGGTCGCTCTATACGCTTTGTTCAATTTTACCAACTAATCTGTTTTCGCATAGAAACCTCTGGGATTGGCTCAATGCGCCATTCCATACAAAGAGCAATAAACCGAAACACGAACTACAACTGTCACTCAGTTTTGGCTAATTTGGACAGCTATGTTCAAAAATAATTGGTTATTATTGTAGGTATTCTGCGCTATAAGGTGACGGAGACGATCTCCGGAACTGTTTAACCAATATATATGGCTGTTCCAGCCGGGGTTGACATCGCTCAACGCAATAGCACACGTTTTATTTGATGTGTTTGTTTCGGTATTATGAACATGCAGCGTGGCATTCCAGAATGGGACCCGCCTCCCGACAGTCAAACGGTTGGAAACGGTTAAACTCCCGGGCACTGGATCCCCGGTACTCCAGGTTGAACCGCCGCCTGACCAGCCGTAAACCATCATATCTGAGGTGTTCACCACGCCATCACCGTTCATATCTCCAATAGCCATCCTTTCGGAAGCCGTTAGATTCACATAAGAGCCATTGGGCGAAGGATAATATGTGGTAACAGTTATTTCTTCACTTGCGAACCCCGATTCTGCCATAAGCAATAACGCCGATAGACCCAAAGACAAGAACAGAAGTATTCTCCCCACAACACTCCTCCTTTCCGGGGACACGATACTTAATTATCCCCTTTATGCTTCGAATATTCCACATCGAATCTCAATTTTCGATTCTCGATTGCTCTGTTTTTTGCCACAAGGACAAAAAACGGCGCTGTTCTTGCGACGGAATCAGGATGTTTTACCGCCAAAGTTTTACGCTTAATTTGTAATCGTTGTGTGCGTTTACCGTACCATTCAAACTATTCTCTGTACTTTGTTAAAATTTATTTTCCTTGTGCTTACTTTCCAAAAACCATCTTATTGTAACATATTGGCATTAGAAACGCTGCGCGTATTTTAATGCGTTGATTATCTTTGATTTCATGTTGGTTCAACGCTACTTCTCGACGATAAAACCATTAAATTGAGCCGTTCTTTAACAAAGTACTGCTATTCTTTTACACCGCTTCTTGTGCGCTCCCATATCTCCCGCTCTGTTTTTAATATCCGGGAAAACCGGTATCTAAGGAAATAACTTATAATGCCCCGCGCCTGTCGGCGCTCCTACATCTCCCGTGCCCCATTTTAAGGTGTGTTCAGCTTTGTTTGTGTTTTGCGGCTGGGTGCGGACAGCCGCAAAACAGAGCGTTCTTACTTTAAAAGTATTTTATAACAAAAAAAGAACAGTTGTATCGAATAATTGAGAGCACTTGTTGTTATTTTACAGCATTCGGAGAAATACGAATGGTTTTACCATTTTCCCAAATTGCCAACGGACGGCCTGTTTTTTTATGCCGCTCGACAACCCCTCGCACTGCTTTTTTTAAAGCTGCTTCGGCTTTATCCTGTAAAGACATTCTTTTTTTCATTTATTACCTCACGCTTCGTTGAACTATTGCGAATAGCTCATCGTTGATTACTTCCTTATGTCCATTTCTCTTTTTTGCAATCAAAATAGGCTTTGTCTTGGAATTGTCAAATAACATTCAGGAATCAAGTCACTCGTGTCCAAAATAAATGTTGAAAAAGCCTAATCACATCCTTAAGATTGTTTATAAGAACCAACACAATCCAGCCGATATCCATCGGCAAATAAGGAGGATTGGGCTACGGCTCATCTTAACACAACCTTATCGCAAATGCTAAAAATCTTTTCGAGACATGAATTTCAAAAAGCTGTTTCCGAGGCCGGAACAGAATATCATTCAAGGGGCTTTAGCTCATGGAATCATTTTACCGCTATGATCTTCGGCCAATTAGCTGGCCAGGATTCCCTGCGCGGCATCAAAGCCGGTCTTGCTACTCAAGGTAGATACCTGTATCATCTTGGCATTAAACCTGTCCATCGTTCAACCCTGGCTTATGCCAACAGTCACCGCAGTCACGAGCTCTTTTAAAAAACTTTTGCCTGGATGCTGTCCAAATGCCAGACTATTGCGCCTAAGCACCATTTCCGTTTTAAGAATCCGCTTTACAGTATAGGCGCAACGGTAATAGACTTGTGTCTGTCACTCTACAGCCGGGCTAATGGTCGTTGTATACGCTGTGTTCGATTATTCCGACAAATCTTTTTTCGCGCAGAAACCTTTGGGATTGGCTCAATGCGCCGTTCCATGAAAAGAGCAACAAGCCAAAACCAAAGTTACAGCTGTCGCTTAACAACATGACGCCTACTCAGTATTTTGCGGCCTTTAACCAGAAACTTGTAGTGAGCGAAGCCAAATTAATCAAAGAGCCGTTTTCTACCTTAAAAATCACTTGCTAAACCGGTGGCATTACAGCGCCTCGCCACTACGTGGCGGGCTGTCACCCCGAGTTCGCGGGAAAAGTCTTTT
>WOZK01000022.1:0-21020 GCA_011620275.1 Candidatus Omnitrophota bacterium | reverse complement strand
GCTTTTTGTCTTCCTATCTGAACTTTCGCGCGGAAATTATGGGCCATGTTGGAGTGCGACCAGGTCGCAGCTTCGCTACTCCCCAGAGGGGCGCGGCCCCTCTGGCGCCTCGCCACTACGTGGCGGGCTGTCACCCCGAGTTCGCGGGAAAAGTCTTTTCCCGCACCCTTTTCTGGTTCGACTCTGCCATTATCTATGGGGCTTTTTGTCTTCCTATCTGAACTTTCGCGCGGAAATTATGGGCCATGTTGGAGTCGAACCAACGACCTTGACATTAAGAGTGTCCTGCTCTGCCAATTGAGCTAATGGCCCTAAACTATCGCTTTATAGGTAAGATTGCAACGAAGAGCTAAATTATATCATAAATCGGAAATCGTGCAAGCGTTGTTTTTTTTGCCACCAGGCCCGCCTTGCTCTATCCTATAGTTTTTAACCTGTAAAACGCCACTAAGTTGAATAAGGCGATGGCGAGACAGGTCTGGCCGATACCTAGTATGGGCACCAAAAAGGCGGTTACAAGCAACGAGCCCAGGCAGGAACCTAGTAGATCCACTCCGTAGATCAATCCGCCTGTGCGAGAGATGGTTGCCGGCGCCGGTGAGTATATGTTGTTCGCCAATGGGAACTGATAACCGGTGATGTAGCCGGCTGCTACGGAAAGCAAAGGGAAGAAAAGATTGGCGCCGAACCAAAGCAGGATATCCGCCTGCCTTAGAGCCAAGAGGCGAAGCGCCGCACAGAGAAACAGAGCGTAGAACACAAATATCAACTGCATTTTCCTGAAACGGCTTAAAGCAGCTTCTGAAGAGAACTTCATCCCGCGCCGAACTCCCAGCACCAACCCCAGCATAAAAGAAGTAAGTATTACCCCCAGCTTGTAAAAAACGATCCCGTAGATAGACTGGAAAGCCAGGAGGATAATCATCTGGAAGCCCATGGCGCTGAAGCCGCCGGTTGCGCAGGCCAGAACAACCGCTCCTTTCACTCCCCTTTTGCGCCCGGCGGACAGCATAACAATTGCCAGCGCCGCTACTATCAGCCGGATCAACCGCTCGGTAACCGCAGTAAGCAGCGCGCAGACCAGCGGATGCCGGAAACGGCTAAGCCAGGAGATATTGCTATAATAATAACTTATCGGACGTTCATCTCTATTCAACGGGCCGGTATAACGTTGCTTCAATATCCGCTCAAGATAATCCACGCGCTCGGCAGAAAGCCGCGAGAAAAGATAAGCGCCGGAGATATAGGATAAATATAGCCCTCGCTCCCCTATGCGCCGCTCAAGCAGCGCATAATCATAAGTGAGCGCTCCCGTGGTATCGGAGGCAAGAAAATAAGCCGTATCCCCGGGAATGGCCTTGACCTCGCTGAAGACCTCTTTTAAGGCGGCGTATATCGACCGCAGCAGCAGGGCGTTTTCCCGGCGGATATAGTTCTCCGATGAGGAGAGCGATATTGAGAAGATCCCTCCCTGCCCGAGAATACTCTTCACCTCACGGAAGAATTCCAGGGTATAGTAACGGTTAAGCTGCGCGGTGAGCGGGTCGCCGAGGTTGATAATCACGCAATCATATTTTTCTTCGTTGTATTTGATAAATCTCCGGGCGTCGATGTTATGCACGGACAGGCGATTGTCCAGAAATACCTCCTGATACTCCGGTGCAAGATGCCTGCGCGCCATTTCGATATTCAAAGGATCAAGCTCAACATAATCAAGCTCATCCACCGGTTCGCTAAGCGTCTCTCGTACCGCCTCTATGCCCGCCCCTGCCATCAGCACCCTACGCGGCGCCGGGTGTTCCAATAACGCCAGGTGCACCTTCTCCTCCGCGGAAGGTTTATCCGGCATACTGTAAAGGCGCATACCATCGTAAAAAAAAGAAACCTGGCTCCGATCCGCGATAAGAGTGAGGCTGCCGTAAACGGAACTGCGGCTGTCTATTACCTCTGAACCGCGCCAGCGCGCCTTCAGTGAAGCTGATTCAAGTTCTTTCCAACCGGGGAAAAAGGAAAGATACGCCAAGAATCCAAACAAAAAGATGGAATAGACGCGCGCGGACCGAACCGCCCAGCTTTTCCCCGCATCCCTGAGAAGCAGGAGTGCCGCCGATAAAGCCAATACCGCCAAAAAGACGGTAATCTGTAATGCCCCGCAGACGCGTATCAAATACAGGCTCACGCTGAAACCGCCCACCATTGAACCGAGCGATTCCAACAGATACGTTTTACCGGCATTGCTCAAACGGCAAGACAAGCTGAACATAAACCCCAGCAGTCCGCAGGCCGGAACAAACACCAGCAGTCCGGCCTCGGCCATACGCGGCAGAGAAACCACCTCTCCTGCGGCGACACCCAGATAATCCCGGATCGAACGTATCTCAAGAAAGCTGAGGAGCAGCAGAACAGCCAGACAGATGAAACAGCCGCCAAGCGCAAACCGTTTATTGTTTATCCTGTCCGCCTGCCTGCCCAGCGCAAAAGCGGACAAGCCGGCGGACGCCAGCCATGCCGCCAGCGCCGCGCCCAGGGAAAGCTCGTTGCCGCCGAAAGAAACCAGGAACTCTCGCAAAAAGAGCACCTGGGCGGACATAGCGATAAAACCGATAACTATAACAGATAAACTATCAGCCATATACCTTTATTGCCGGATTAATTATCAACAATACCCCCAGAATTATCATCACTGCCGCAAAGGCCATTCTAAAAACATATCTCCCCTTCTCCGAGCGTATTAATTTTAACGGCAGGTACTTCAGCAGTCCGGCGGCCGGGACGATCACCAACAGTCCGGCGAATACTATACCCAGCCCGAAAGCCAGTCCGTAGCAGGCGCCGCCGAGAAAGTTATGAGAAACAAGTGTTATTTCCGAAAGCACGAGCATAAGCGGAACACACGGGGCGGCTCCCACGCTGAAGCCGAGCGCGAACAACCCGGCCGACGGAACGCTCTGCGGCATCTGCCGGCAGACTTTTTTATCAAGGATAATGATCAAGCCCAACAATATGCTGATCGCGCCGGCCAGCGGCGTGAAGAAGGTAGAAAGCGGAGTGCCGCCGGAGAATCTTCGCAGCAGCCAGGCGGATATACCGGCCAGCGCTCCCAGCAGTGTGTAGGCGAGCAGTCTGCCGCCGAAGAAGAAAAAAAAGTCCCCGAACAAACGCGGCCATTTCTTACCGGAGGCGGCGGCGTAAGCGGCCAACAGAGGCATACAGGAAAGCATGCACGGCCCGGATATCCCCAGAATAAAACCCAGGGAAACAAGCTGAAAAAAAGCGGCGGCGTTGTTTAACACAACATCATTCTCTCCAAATCCCGGGTATTTGATGACCGCAGAACTTGCATTTGCCGTCCACTATATTGTTCTCGGTTATGCGGTATCCGCTCCTGCCCACAAGCAGTTTGTCGCATTGCGGGCAATAAGTGCTTTCCGCATAGTGACCGGGGACGTTACCGATATAGACGTATTTCAAACCGCATTCCATGGCTATACGGCGGCATTCCTGTAGTTTATCGACCGGCGTCGGAGGCAGGTTGGCCAGGCGGTAGGCGGGCATAAAACGGCTGAAATGCAACGGAACACTATCGCCCAGATTTTCTCTTATCCAAAGGCACATCTCTCGAACCTTTTGCGGGTCGTCGTTCTCCCCGGGTATGACCAGGTTAGTCAATTCCAGCCAGACACCGGCGGACTTGATCTCCTTCAAAGTCCGCAGAACAGGCTCAAGCTCGGCCATCATACCCATCTTGTTGTAGAATTCCCTGCTGAACCCCTTGATATCCACATTGACCGCGTCCATATACTGCAAAAGCTCCTTGAGTGGCCCGGGGTTTATATAACCGCAGCTGTGCATGCCGTTCTTCAATCCTTTTTTCCTCGCCAGCCTGGCGGTGTCCAGCATATATTCGTAGAAAACCGTTGGTTCGGTGTAGGTATAGACGACGAATTTAGAGCCGCTTTCGGCGGTCTTTTTAACAACCTCTTCCGGCGGCAGATTATAACCCTCCACCTCGTCCGGCCTGGATTGCGATATCTGCCAGTTCTGGCAGAACAAACAACGCATATTGCACCCGGCCACGGCAATGGAAAAAGCCGTCTCTCCAGGCATAACGTGGAAAAACGGCTTCTTTTCTATCGGGTCGACGTGTACGGCCACCGGATTGCCGTAACCTAACGTATAAAGCGTACCGTCCCTGTTGATGCGCACGGTGCAGACGCCGCGCTGGTTTACGTTCAGCGTGCACTGCCGCGGGCAGAGCAGGCAGCGCACGGTCTTATCCTTGACCTTCTCCCAGTAAGAGGCTTTTTTAAGACCGCCGCCGCCGTCCTGGGCATAGACAGGACTAAGAAAAATCAGCGCAGCCAGAATAAGGAATACCCTCTTATTCATCTTCCGAGAATACGTCGGCTGTGAAGATATACAAATCAGTGTCGCTACTTTTCCAGGCGTCCGCCGGCAATCCCGCTTTCTGCCGGCAAAGCTCGCTAAGGAATTCCTCTTTGCTCCAACCGGTCTCAACGGCGACCTGCGGCAGAAAGACACCGCTGCGAAAACCGTTTCTGATCATAACGCCGTGCGTACCCATCACTATATCATCCGCTGAAGCCGCTTTCTCCAGCGGGGAGAGCACTGATATCTCGATAACGATATCTTTCATTTCTCCCGCCTCGACCGCCACAAAACGCGGGTCGTTTACAGCCGCCTCCACCGCCATGTCTCTTATGGTCAAACACAACGGCTGCACCCCCACCATATTCCCTATACAGCCGCGCAACTGTCCGGCCTTTCGCAGAGTCACAAATGCCCCCAGCTTCCCGCGTAATGACGGGTAATTCTCCTCTTTCAACTGCAGTTTCTTACCCTTCTCCAGAAAAAAAACGATGGAATCCCTGGCTATACGCAGTAACTCTTTCTTCTGCTCCCGGGTAAACATAGTTTCCTCCCTCCTGTTGTCGCCCCCGCCGATGAAAGCGGCGCAGTAACCGACCGTCCACTTGCCTTTTTGCCTGACACCGGTCACTTCCGCCGAATCGGTATGTTTCAATATCTCAGTTTTTTCGCCGCCCATTTCACGCGCCAGCAGCATACCGGTGACTACCGCGGTCCCGCCGCAGAGCTGAAAAGTCCCGCGCTCCAATCCGTTATATAATTCTTCGGGATTCGCTCTTTCCATAGCCTCCAGTGTAACCTTGTCAACCGCCGCGGTTTCCTCATAATCGTAGCTATGGCACATATCGCTGGAAAGCACCAGCAGAACGTCATCTCTCCCGCCGATCGCCTCTTTCAGCAACGCCGCCAGCCTGCGGCAACCGGACAAATCCATTTTGCCGAGCAGAATCGGAACGATACGAAAATCCTTGAGTGTTCTCTGTAAAAAAGGCAGTTGTACTTCTATCGAATGTTCTCCGCCGAAAGCCTGCTCCCCGGCGATTACACCTTCGTCTTTACCCAATAATGCCGAAATAAGATCATTGTCCACCGGGACTTCTCCCAGCGGAGTACGCACGCCTTCGCCGTCATAAACACGGGCGCCCTCGAAATAAACGCGGTGGCTGCAAGCGAGGATGACCACGGTTTTGTATGGTTTGTCTTTGATGAGTTTGTAGGAATAAGCCGCCGTCGGGCCGGAATAATCGTAACCGGCGTGCGGGGAGATAATGGCAAGAACGCGTCCCCGCGACGTGTTGAGATCCGCGGCGGAAAGAAAAACGTCCACCGTCTGCTTCAACCGTTCCGGGTCGTCAGGATAAAAGCTCCCGGCGAAAAAAGATTGTTTGAATTCGGCGTGAAGAGCCGCCGGAGAAAGAGACAGGATAACGAACAAAAACAGGCCCGCTATTTTTATCCGCATAAGTATGAAGATGGATATTATGATTCCCTGACAAATGTCCCGTTAAGACGCAGGCCGGTGCTCCAGTATTCGCAAGAAACCACCGCGTTCTCGGTTATCTTTATCTCGGCCTCGCGATCCAGAGAAACTACCCCGTGCCAGACGCCTTTAAAAAGCACTACCGGCCTATCCAGCAGAAAACAATCTATCTTTCGCGCGTCCCGATCCCGGGCAACGTAAAGCAAAACCCGCCCTTTGACCGGCTCAAAGGTTTCAAAAGTGCCGGGGTGCCGCTCCAGATCGCCGATTACCCTATCCCTAACCACCAAATAAGCTATACGCCATCCGTGCCCCCTGCTTTCGCTGAGCACGATACGGAAAAGGTTTTTGTGTTTATCTTGGGTTCGTATGTCAGGGTAGTGTATTAACTTGCCGTATTTTCGGAAGCTAGCGGGAGTTATCTTTTTAGGCATGCCTTATAGAGATGAAAATCCACGGTCTATGGACCGCAATCCATAGTAACAGCTTTTTATTGCCGCGGCCTTCATACTTCATAACCGCAGTATGCTTCTATTGTGAATGGTCGGGGCGACAGGATTTGAACCTGTGACCTCAACGTCCCGAACGTTGCGCTCTAGCCAAGCTGAGCCACGCCCCGATTATAATTCCTAATTTCCTGCAATCCGGTCCGGCTGATATGAAGTCTTATTATATCAAAAACATAACGGAATTCAAGAAGATTGCGCCGCAATCGCCTTGACGAGCATATCGAATTCCAGATTTATCGTGTGCCCCGGCCCTTTTAACCCCAAAGTAGTATGCTCCGCGGTGAAAGGTATCACGAACACCGTAAAAAACAAGGGTTTCACTTCCGCCGCTGTCAGGCTAATGCCGTCCACGGCAATCGAGCCCTTTGGAACCAAGTTCTTCCTGAAACGCTCCGGCAAAAAAATGCTGAAAGCCAAATTCCCGGCGCGATAACCCTTGGCGCGTATCGCCGAACAGCAATCCACGTGCCCGCTGACAAAGTGGCCGGAGATACGGCTGTCCGCCCGCAGAGCTCTCTCGAGGTTGACTTTTACCCCCGGCGTGAGCCTGCCGATATTGCTGACCTTCAAGGTTTCGGGCATCACGTCGAACTCCAGCAAACCGCTTTTGTTGCCGGTCACGGTCAAACAGACTCCGTTTACGGCCACGCTGTCACCTGCCACCGTCCCTTCAGCGGCTATGCCGGACTGAACCTGCAGACGGGAACAACCGGAGCGAGCGGATAGCCCGCGCACCACGCCCAATTCTTCCACGATACCGCTAAACATACCCCTCCACCAGAAAATCCTCTCCGATACGTTTCAACTCCACATTCTTCAAACGCACGGCCTTATCGACCTTTTTCACGCCGCGCCCCATCACCGAACCGAGGGCGTCCTTGCCGCCTATAATTCTAGGGCTGACGAAAAAGAATACTTTATCCACCAGTCTCTCGTCGAACAAAGACCCTATGAGCGTGCCGCCTCCTTCCGCGAGCACGCTGGTGATACCGGCAGCGGCAAGTTTCTTCAACAGGGTGCGCAGGTTAATCTGTCCGTTCTTCTCCCCGATATCCAGGATACGGGCCTTGGGGGTTAGGATCTGCCGGTTTTCCGTCTCCTGGCCGGCGAGTTCCGGCAGAGTGGCAAGGACGACTTTCGCCCCCGGAGAAAAGATCTTGGCGGTGCTAGGCGTGCTTAGTTGGCTGTCCACGATTACTTTATAAGGCCGCAGTTGCGTACCTTCAGCTTCCAGCCGCGGGTCGTCCCGTAAAACTGTATTCACCCCCACCATTACAGCTTCGAAATCCCCCCTAAGCCTGCGCGCGTATCCCCTGGCTTCAGCCGAAGTGACCCAGTGTGAATCGCCGTCGGAGGTAGCAATGCGTCCGTCCAAAGATTGCCCTACCTTGATCGCTACGAACGGCAGTTTAGTGGTTATATATTTGATAAACACCTCATTCATCTTTCTTAACTCATCTTCAAGCACGCCGCAGCGGACTTTTATCCCTTTGGCGCGCAGCATCTCAATTCCTTTGCCGTTGTTCAACGGATTGGGGTCCTGCATACCTGCCACGACTTCTTTTATGCCGCTTTCTATGATACGATCCACGCAGGGAGGCGTCCTGCCGTAGTGCGCGCATGGTTCCAGTGTCACATAAAGCGTTGCTCCGGCGGCATTACCGCCTGCTTCATTCAGGGCAAAGATCTCGGCGTGCGGCAGGCCGGCCTTCTCATGATACCCCCGGCCGATAATCCTGTCCTCTTTGACCACAAGCGCGCCGACCATTGGATTTGGAAAGGTCATCCCCTTGGCCTTTAAAGCCAACCGCATAGCCATCTGCATATATTTTTCGTCGTTCATCTTTTCACCGCTTTCCTCAATTTGTCCAACAAATCGTCGGTAAGCACCGCCTTGCCGAGGTTGACGGCGGGTTTGCCTTTACCGTGAAAATCAGACCCGCCGGTCACCAGTAATCCGAGCTCTCCGGCGAGCGAAAGATACTTGGCGCGCATCTGCGCCGAATGCTCCGGATAATAAACCTCCAGCCCCATCAAACCCGCATCCGCCAGCCCGCGGATAAGGATATCTCCGGCCTTCAGACTGTAAGGATGCGCCAGCACCGGAATGCCGCCAGCCTGTAGTATCAACTTCACCGCATCCTGCGGCGAAAGTCTGAAACCACAGATGTAGGAAGGCGAATCATCGCCGATGTATTTCTCGAAAGCCTCACCCAGGGAAGAAACAATGCCTTTTATCTGCATAGCCATTGCGATATGCATACGTCCCACCGACCCCCGGCCGGAGATATCGAAAACATCCTCCGCATTGAGCTTTACGCCGAGCGCGTTAAGATTCCCGACCATACGCAGGACGCGTTCTCTGCGCCGCTCCTTGAACAAATTCAATTCTTTCAGCAGCCCTTTATGTGCGGGATCGAAAAGATAACCAAGGATGTGCACCTCGTTACCCTGATATTCGGCGGTAAGCTCAATCCCGGGAATAACCTCCACCCCACAGGCATGTCCTTCCCTCTTCGCCGGCATGTACCCTTCCACTGTATCATGATCGGTCACGGATATCACGCTTATCTTTTTGGCTGCGGCGAGCCTGACGACGTACTCCGGGGAAGAAGTTCCGTCCGAAAAAAAAGTATGAATGTGCAGGTCGGCTGGCATTACTCTAATATAGTCCTTTTTAGTTATGGGGACACGATACTTAATTCGGTAACGGCTACTACGGTAACGAAGTCCGTTTCGGCTTTCGGTTACGGGTTATGTCTTAAGACCGAAAGACGCAAGGTGATTGACGATACGTACGCCGCTAAAGCGTTGGCGAAACTAAAACAAGAGCCTCGCAACCTTAGCCGATAGATGATAAATACTTAATCTTGAATATATACGCTGCGAATAAAGATAATTACTCCTGAGGTTTAATCTTATCGAGGATACCGTTGACGAACTTGGCCGATTCCTGCCCGGAATATTTCTTTGCCAGTTCGATAGCTTCATTTATCGCCACCTTGGGCGGGATATCCGGACGGAAAAGCAGTTCGTAGCTGGCCAGACGCAGGATGTTTCTGTCGATCACCGCCATGCGTTCCG
Source organism: Candidatus Omnitrophota bacterium (assembly GCA_011620275.1). Lineage (GTDB taxonomy): Bacteria > Omnitrophota > Gorgyraeia > Gygaellales > Profunditerraquicolaceae > Undivivens. The sequence goes on along the minus strand of WOZK01000022.1, from coordinate 11,558 downwards.
GTTCCCAGTTGAGGGCGAACTCCGCGATTTTACAGTCTATCGTCTCCATATTCTCCGTCACGCCGCGCGCCAACTCAACGGAAAACTCGCGTATTTCTTTAGGCACAAGCCCGCGTTCGTCTTCATGCCAGAAGTTCTCCATAGCGGAGGCGAAGCCGTCATGGGTAACGCTGATTAAATATAACAACTGCATTGCCAATTCCCTGGATTGGGTGCGTTTACGCATCTTTCTCCCTTTAAAGCTGTCTGTAAAGGTTCGCCATTTCTATGGCGGAAAGAGCGGCGTCGGCTCCCTTGTTACCGTCTTTAGTCCCGGCGCGCTCTATCGCCTGTTCTATGGTATCGGCGGTGATCACCCCGAAAACTACCGGTATGCCGGAGTCGAAAGAAACCTGCGCCACTCCCTTGGCAACCTCGGAAGAAATGTATTCGAAATGCGGAGTCGCCCCCCTGATTACCGCGCCGAGGCAAATCAAAGCGTCGTAGGAACCGCTCTTGGCCAGCCTGCGTGCAGCCGGCGGGATCTCGAAAGCACCCGGGACGCGCACCAGCGTAATGTCATCCTGTTTGGCCCCGTGCCTTTCGAGCATATCCAGGCATCCGCCGATAAGCTCCTTGGAAATAAAATCGTTGAAACGCGCCGCCAGAACGCAGAATTTCCGGCCCTGGGCGATCAAATCTCCTTCAATGACTTTTACCATACAACCCCCCTTTTCCTTGCTAAAGGCTAAGCTTATGCCCCAGCTTTTCTTTCTTGGTTTTAAGATATCTATAATTCGCCGGATTGGCCTCCATCTCCAGAGGGACTCTCTCAACGATACTCAAACCGTATCCCTGCAGGCCGATTATCTTGCGCGGGTTATTAGTCAGGAGCCGCAGTTTTCTGATGCCGAGATCGGCGAGTATCTGGGCACCTATGCCATAGTCGCGCAGGTCGGCCTTGTAGCCGAGCGCCTCGTTCGCCTCCACCGTATCCATCCCCTTATCCTGCAAACTGTAGGCGCGTATCTTGTCCACCAGTCCTATGCCGCGGCCTTCCTGGTTAAGATAAAGAACGGCGCCGCGGCCCCCGGCAGAAATCATCTGCATCGCCTTGTGCAGCTGCCTGCCGCAGTCACAGCGCAAAGACCCGAAAACGTCCCCGGTAAGGCATTCCGAATGCACCCTGACCATCACCGGCTCGTTGCCGCGCACGTCTCCGCAGGTCAGCGCGACATGCACCGTGCCGCTGAGCATATCACGATAGACGATCATTCTGAAATTGCCGTGCTCCGTGGGCAAAACGGTCTCGCTGAGCCGCTCGACAAGTTTCTCCGACCGGCGGCGGTATTCGATTAGGTCGGCGATGGAACAAATCTTCAATTTATGTTCGGCGGCGAATTCCGTCAACTGGGGCAACCTGGCCATGCTTCCGTCAGGATTCATTATCTCACAAATCACACCCGCCGGGTAAAGCCCGCAAAGTTTCATCAGGTCCACAGCCGCTTCCGTGTGCCCGGCGCGCACCAGCACGCCGCCGTTGACCGCCCGCAGCGGAAAGATATGCCCGGGCCTGACCAGGTCATCGGGAGAACTCATAGGATCGATCAATACTTCTATGGCGCGCGCGCGGTCATAAGCCGAGATACCGGTAGTCACGCCTTTGGCCGCGTCCACGGAAACCATCCAGGCGGTGGCAAAAGGATCACGTTTGGCGCCCGCCGCTCCCTTATACATCGGTTCAAGCCTTAATTCCTCCAGACGTCTTGCCTCCATCGGCACGCAGATCAGCCCCCGGCCGTAGGCCGCCATAAAATTGATCCCCTCCGGGCCTGCAAAAGAAGCCGCCATCAGCAGATCGCCTTCGTTCTCTCGGGACTCGTCGTCCACCACGATAACCATACGGCCTGCGCTCAATTCTTCGATGATCTCATTTATATTGTTCAGCATCCTGACCCCAAAAAATTAAGTATTGTGTCCCCGGAAAAAGAAAACCCGAAGAATGAAATCCTTCGGGCACAGTCATTCATAACCGTAATCTTCTTTCATCTGGACTTTATGCGGGGACGCATAAAAAACGCACCGCACCGCCGCTTTACGCGGCACCATCGGCCCTGGAATTACGCCAGATCTGTTTCAGCGCTGGATCTGCTGAGACTCGCGGGCTATACCGCCGGTCAGGACTCGCACCAATGCGCTTATGTTACTCGCGCACACCCCGAAGATTGATTAAATTAATTATACCTTCTCTTTCCGGGATTGTCAACAGCTTTAGAAAGAGATATAATAGAAACAGACAAGAGGCTATGCGCGTTAGGCTAATGCATTGTCAAATTGGTTTTTAGAATAGGATAATTCAGTCTTGAGACAAAAGGCTATTGGCGATAGGTTATAATAAAAAGATGAAAACCGGGAAATTAAAAAGACTGCATGATTGCCTGATCAAATCCGGTGACTGCGTGGCGGCGGCGGAGTCGTGCACCGGCGGGCTGCTCTCCGCGGCATTAACTTCCTTGCCGGGAAGTTCCGGCTATTTCAAGCTGGGTCTGGTCACCTACGGCAACTCCGCTAAAGCGAAGCTGCTCGGCATACCTGCCGGTAAGATAAAAAAAGAAGGGGCTGTCTCCGTTTACACCGCGAAAGCGATGGCAAAAGCTGCGCGCAGGCTCTCCTCAAGCCGGATAAGCGCCGCGATAACAGGTATCGCCGGCCCGTCCGGCGGCCGACCCGGCAAACCCGTAGGCACGGTATTCATAGCCGTCTCTTCCGAAAGAAAAACTCTTTGCCGCGGATTCCTCTTCCCGGGGCCGCGCAGTTCTGTAAGGAAGCAAGCCGTTGAGAAAGCCGTGGATATGCTTCTGGAAGCTCTACTCACCCGAGAATCAGGATGCGCGCGTTCATAGCCGCTGAGATCCCGTCCGCAATACAAGAAACATTTGCCCTTATCCAGAAAAAGCTGCATTATTCCGGAGCAATTATCAAATGGGTGAAACCATCCGATATCCATCTTACTTTAAGGTTCTTGGGAGAAGTTAAAGAGGATAAAACCAGGGAACTTTGCAGCGCGGTAGAAAAAGCGCTGCGCGTGGTTCAGCCCTTCCCCGTATCTTTCGGCGGGATAGGGAGTTTCCCGGAGCATGGATACCCGAGGGTTATCTGGGCCGGGATAAAAGAAGGCAACGATGAATTAGGCGCAATAGCGGAAAAATTGAGGGATCTGCCGGAAGGCTGCGGAGAGCTGCCAGAAAAGAGGCGCTTCGCCGCGCACGCCACTTTAGGCAGGGTAAAAGAAAACCGCAATATAACAGCATTGAGGCGGTTGCTGGAAGATCCTAAAACCGCCGAAGCAATTACGGGCCGCGGCTACATTCTGCGCTCGCTCACCCTTATGCGCACGGCCCCGGGGCCGCTTTATACGCCACTGAGGACATTCAACCTCACCACTATCTGAAGCAGAACATTTGTATATAAAGCCGCCATAATGTCGTCGCTCATTATCCCGGCGCTGCCTTTCAGAAACTGCAGTTTATCGGCCGGAAAAGGTTTCAGCGCGTCGAAAACCCTGAACAAAATGAACCCCGCGACCACGATCCTGACGTCGTACGGAAGAAGGGCCAGAGACAAAAGCATACCGCTGACCTCGTCGATCACCACGCAATTAGGATCTTTGCGCCCGAAGATACGCTCCCCTTCCCCTGAGAGTAAGATACCTGCAGCGGTCACCAGCGCAAACGCCAGAAGATAAAGTTGAGGACTGCCTTTGACCAGGTAATACAAACCCAATCCTGCCAGACTGCCGGCAGTGCCGGGAGCCACGGGGCAATAACCGGCGTAGAAAAAAGTTATGACGGGCTTGACGAGAAAATCCGGTATTATGCGCATTCAAACCCCGGTAATGGATAGTTAAGAATCAGCAACGGCTGCGGTAACGAGGCCCGTTCCTTATCGAACCTCGCTTGAGCCTTCAAGCCGCGAGATACCGAATCACAGTTTCGTAATGATCCGGCGGTTCTCCCAGAGGTAATACAGGCCGGAATAAAGCGTCAGCCCGACGGTGATGACCATCAGCACGTAGATACCCTGCCGGAAGAAACTCTCCCAGGAAGGATTCCAGGTAAAAAAGGTCAACATCACTTCTTTCAGCACCACGAATATCAGTATCAACACGATCACAGACATCTGCGACACGGTTTTGTGCTTGCCGGCTTTCGCCGCCGAGAGCACCTTGCCCTTGTTCAGCGCAAAGAGGCGCAGCGAAGTTATCAGTATCTCCCTCGAGATAATGATAACGAACATCCAGGCGTCTACCAGCTGCATCTGCACGAAGGCCGCGAAAGCGGCCAATACCAGAATCTTGTCCGCGATCGGGTCCATAAGCTTGCCGAAATCCGTGACCATATTGCGCTTCTGGGCGATGCGGCCGTCCAGGAAATCCGAGACGGCAGCCAGCGCGAAGATCACCAGACTGATGACCTTAGCCCAGAGGCCGTGGATGAAAAGAAAGAACATGAACACGAAGGTGAATACTATCCGCAAAACCGTAAGACGATTAGCTAAGTTCATAATAAGGCTTCTCCTGTAAGGTCGTACTCTAAAGCACCGTCCACGCGCACCCTGACCATGCTCCCGGGTTTAACCGGCCTGCGCGTTTTCACGTAAACCGTGCCGTCCACTTCCGGCGCGTCGTATTCGCTCCTGCCGGCGTAAACGTAAGCGGAATCCGGTGAATTCCGCCCTTCCGGCAAAGCCGCCACCTCTTCCACGAGCACATCCAGTTCCCTGCCGAGCATTGCGCGGTTGTTCTCCGCCGATATCCCCTGCTGAAGGGACATTAATTCGTCGAAGCGGGAACGCTTTATCTTCTCCGGCACCTGCTCCGGCATGACCGCCGCCGGCGTGCCTTCTTCCCTGGAATATATGAACACCCCGAGCCGCTCGAAGCGCGTCTCCTTGACGAAATCCGCAAGTTCCTTAAACTCTTTGTCCGTCTCCGACGGGAACCCGACGATGAAGGTGGTCCTTATCGCCGCCCCGGGCAGCCTGCCGCGCACCAGATCTACCAGACGCAACAAATAATCCTTTTCGCAGCGCCTGCCCATTTTCTTCAGTATGCGGGCGTTTATATGCTGGAGAGGCAGATCGATATACCGGCAGAACTTTTCCTCACGGCGCATCAGGGCTACCACCTTCTCTACTTCCGGCCCAGGATAAAGATAAAGCAACCGCAGCCAGCGTGTCCTGCGGCAGCGCCGCGCCAGTTTCTTAAGCATCGACGAAAGCGTGACGCCGCCCGCCAGGTCGAAGCCGTAAGCCGTCAGGTCCTGCGCTATGACGTTTATTTCTTTCACCCCGGATGCGTCCAGCCTCCCGGCCCTCTCAAGCAATTTCTTTTCCGGGACGCCGGTGAATCTTCCCTTGATGGACGGGATGACACAATACGAGCAGCGGCTGACACACCCCTCGGATATTTTCAGATACGCGTAATGCTCCGGCGTGAGACGGTAAAGTCCGCGCCCGCAGCACCAGTCGGGCGAGATCCTTCCCACAAAAGCGTCCACCTCAGGGAATTCCCTTTTCAATTCATCCGCGTAGCGCTGAACAAGGCACCCCTGAACTAGAATCCTCTTCAAGGCGCCTTTTTTTTTGAGCTCGATCAAATCGAGTATCGCGTCTATAGATTCCCGTTTGGCGTCGTTTACGAAAGCGCAGGTATTGACTATCCCGATCTCCGCTTCGTGTATATCTGTGATCCTGTAACCTTTATGGAAGAGCCTGCCGCAGACCGACTCGGAATCAGCCAGATTCCTGGGGCACCCCAGGCTAAGTATGCCTACGGCAGGTTTCATCTGCCTATTTCCAGTCCTTTGCGGCTGATAATGATGTTTTTCAGGACCTGTCCGCGCCGGCCCAGGTTAGGTATGAATTTACCGTTGATTTCGAGTTCCACCGCTCCCGCGTTACCGAGCGAAAGCTCTCCTTTTTTCTTGAAAATGAAATTCTCAAACCTTCCTTTTCTCAGCAGGCTGCGAAAAACCACCTTACCGTCGGCCTTGAGATTTACCCAACAGTCCTCTTTGGCCCTGATCACCAGGCGTATCTCGGAATCCGCGGACTGCGGGAAAGACTGCTCTACGGACCGGGCGCCTTTAGACTGTTTCGGCAGTGCCCGGCCAGCTGCACGCGGCTGGACAGCCAAGACGGCGCGCGCGGCAGAAGACCGGCCGCTGCGTTTCGCCGGCTTGTTTCTTAAAAAAGCCCCTATTTTACCGGCGATGAAGAACAGAAATACGGCGGCAATAACCGCCGCGGTGATCTTCATTATTCCGGGATTTATGCGGAAACGCGGGGCGTTGCGCGGCGTGACTTTCAGGCCGGTGCCGTGCAGAGGTTTTGTCACTTTTTCTTCGGGAGCGGAAGGCGGCTGAATTTCCTGCTCCGGCCTGGAAGCGACAGGCGTTTCCGAACGGAAATACTCTGCGGCATCCACCCCCAGAAAAACGCAGTATATCTTGATGAAACCCTTCAAGTATACCGGATTTATATTGGCGACGCTGTCTTCCTCTATCGCCTTTATTATATGTATATTTATTCTGGTCTTCCGATGCGCCTCTTCAAGAGTGCATCCTTTCTCCAGCCTGAGTTGTTTTAATCTTGCTCCCGGTGAGTCCATCCCGACTTTCTCCTATCAAGAGGAAGAAACGCTTTCTTCTCTGCCTTCTCTTGCCATCATATCTTTTTGCAACCACTCTTCCCGGTCTATAACTATCTTGCGCGGCTTGCTCCCCTCGAACGGACCGACCAAACCGTCCTGTTCCATCATATCTATTATTCTGGCGGCGCGGCTGTAACCCAGCCGGAGCCTGCGCTGCAAGATAGAAACGGAGGCCTGGTTAGTCTCCATCACAACCCTCACCGCCTCGGAGTACATCTCGTCCTTATCCCCGCCTCCGCTAAAGGTCTTTCCCTGTTCCTTAAGCACCTCTTCTCTGTAAACCGGCTCGGCTTGTTTTTTGATGAAATCCACTATGTGGTCTATCTCCTTGTCGGAAACCAGCGCCCCCTGCGCCCGTATCAATTTGGCCTCCCCGGGCCGCAGGAAAAGCATATCGCCTTTACCAAGCAGTTTGTCGGCGCCGTTCATATCAAGCACGGTCCTGGAATCCACCTTGGAGGGAACTTTGAAAGATACCCTCGAGGGAAAGTTAGCCTTGATGACACCGGTGATGACGTCCACCGAAGGACGCTGGGTGGCCAGTATAAGGTGTATGCCCACCGCCCTGGACAACTGCGCCAGCCTGGCGATCGCGCTCTCTATCTGGTCCCTGGACACGCTCATCAAATCCGCCAGCTCGTCAACGATGATGACTATATAAGGCATTTTCCCCTGCCCCACCTGCTGAGCGTTGTAAGCGGTAATGTTCCTGGCGCCGGCCTTTGCCAGCATACGGTAACGCTCTTCCATCTCTCCTACCAGCCAGTTCAACGCCACAGCGGCTTTCTTGGCCTCGGTTACCACCGGGCATAATAAATGCGGCATCCCGTTGAAAAGCGCCAGCTCGACCATCTTGGGGTCGACCATAAGCAGTTTCAGCTGTTCCGGAGAAAACTTAAGCAGTAAAGAAAGTATCAGACAGTTCACACAGACCGTCTTTCCGGAGCCTGTGGTTCCTGCAATAAGAAGATGCGGCATGTCGCTCAGGTCAGCGACTACGGGCTGCCCGGTGATGTCTTTGCCGAGCGCCAAAGGCAGCTTATACTTGGTCTCGGTAAAATCCCGTGAAGAAAGGATGTCTTTTAGATAAACCAAACTGCTTTGCATATTCGGGACCTCCACCCCTACCCGGCCTTTGCCGGGTATGGGCGCGACTATGCGCACGGACTGCGCTTTCATCGCCAGAGCGATATCGTCGCCAAGCACCACTATCTTGTTAAGTTTGACCCCGGGCGCAGGTTCCAGTTCGTAACGAGTGATGACCGGCCCGCGCTCCACGTTGGTGACTTTCACGGAAATGCCGAAATCGCTCATCGTCTCTTCCAGGATACGCGCGTTACCGGCGAGATCCTCTCTTATCTGGCGGGCCTCCACCGGAGGAGGAGAATCCAGAAGTTCATACGTAGGGAGCTGGTAGTCGCCCACCTTCACCGGCTTAGACGCGGGAGGAGGCTCCTGTCTGGGCTGGGCGGACTGGGCTTTGATGGCGACCTGGGTCCTCTTTTCCGGTTTGACCGCCGGAGCAAAACCTTTCTTGATCTTCTCGATTATGTTCTCTTTCGGCTCCTGCCGGCTCCTCGTCCACGGATTTACTTCTTCCGCTTCACCGCCGCTTATCTCTGGCCGGGAACCCCTGCTCCTGCGCTGTCCCGCGTAAGGCCGCCTCTCGGCCGCCGGCCTTCCCGACCGTAACGATTCCACGGCTTCCCCGACCCTCTCTACGGTCTTCATCACCAGCGTAGATATCAAAACTTCCGTAACCAGCGCGAAAGAAAGAAGTCCGAGGGTGATAAAAAGGATGTATCCTCCCAGTTGACCGAAATAAGAACTCACGAAACCGGAGAGCAGGAAACCAAAATATCCCGACGCTGAAAAAGCGGCGTGGCGGTTGGCGGAGATTAATATGCCGGCTATCGAACTGACGGAAAGCATGAGAAGAAGCATCCCCATCAGACGCGGCAGCCTCAAGTCCGGCCGCCTCTGTTTGAAAAATAACACCCCGCCGGCCAGCACGAACAACGGTATAAGGTAACTGGAGACGCCGAAGAAAAAGAAAAGGACACCCGAGAAATAAGCCCCGAATGTCCTTATAAAGTTTTTAGGAGGTATGTTGGGATGCGTAGTGTAGAACGAAATGTCGAACGGCGTGAAAGAGACCAACCCGGCCAGTATTATTAAACCCGCGGCAAATAGAATAATCCCCTTGATCTCGTTGAACCTGCGTTCTTTCACCTCTGCCCACAATAATTTTTCGGACGCGGAAAACGGATTACGCTTCCGTGCCCGGAAGAGCCTGTTTACGGCTCAGGTTAATCCTGCCCAGTTCGTCTATTCCCGTGACTTTCACGTTGAACTGGTCACCGACCTTGACCTCTTCTTCGATGTTCTTGACGAAATGATCGGAGAGCTCAGAAATATGCACAAGCCCTTCTTTACCGGGAGCGATCTCGCAGAAGGCGCCGAAATTCATTATCCTCTTGACCCTGGCCGAATAGACGCGTCCGACCTCGACGTCGTCCGTTATCGCCTTGATCATATTGATCGCCTCCTGGGACTTCGCCGGTTCGTTGGATGCAACGAGGACCGTGCCGTCGTCTTCTATATCTATGCTGGCGCCGGTGGCGGCGATGATCTTCTTTATCGTCTTGCCGCCCGGGCCTATAAGTTCGCCGATCTTCTCGGTGTTTATTCTTAACACGTCGATACGCGGAGCATACGCCGAAAGTTCCGCTCTGGGGGCGTCCAGCGCTTCCTTCATTTTACCCAGGATGAACATTCGCGCTTCCTTCGACTGCATAAGGCATTTCTCCAGCAGTTCGAGATCTATGCCCGGTATCTTAAGGTCCATCTGAACGGCGGTCATCCCCTGCTTGGTGCCGGCAACCTTGAAATCCATATCGCCGAAATGATCCTCCAGCCCGCTAATGTCCGTCAACACCGCGGCCTTGGAGCCTTCCTTAACAAGACCCATCGCCACGCCGCTTACCGCGTCTTTTATGGGAACGCCGGCGTCCATCAGCGAAAGAGTCCCGGCGCAAACCGTAGCCATACTCGAAGATCCGTTCGATTCCAGTATCTCTGAAACAAGCCTGACGGTGTAGGGAAACTTATCTTTGCCGGGCATAACCGCCAACAACGCCTTTTCAGCCAGCGCGCCGTGCCCGATCTCCCTCCTGCCTGGACCGCGCACAGGCCCGGTCTCCCCCACGCTGAAAGGCGGGAAGGTATAATGAAGAATAAAAGATTTGTATCTTTCCCCCTCCAGCGACTCTACCATCTGTTCATCGTCGCCGGTCCCCAGAGTGGTGATTGCCAGGCTCTGGGTTTGCCCGCGGGTGAAAAGGCTCGAACCGTGCGTGCGCGGCAGTACCGATACCCCGCAGGTTATAGGCCTGACCTCGGTAAAACCCCGGCCGTCTATGCGCTTATTGCCGTGAAGAATTATATCCCTAACCTGTTTCTTCTCCACTTCCACCAGTGCGGACTTGATATCGGCAGCTTTGTAGCCCTCGGCGGTCAGCGCGGCCTCCAGTTCCTTGGCCAGAATGCTCACCGCTTCCTCCCGTTCTTCCTTTTTGGAAAGCTTGTAAACTTCCTTAAGCCTTTCCGCAGAAAGAGACTCAACCTTAGAGCAGAGCTCCGGATCCAACAGCTTATAGGTCATCTCGCGTTTCTGCTTGCCGAACTTCTTGGCGAACTCCTTCTGCAGGTTGATAATCGGCTGGACATGCTCGAAAGCAAGCCGCGCCGCCTGCATATAAAGTTCCTCGGAAACTTCTCTGCCTCGGGATTCAAGCATTACTACGCCGTCGGACTTGGCGGCCATAACCACCTCAAGAACCGACTCCTCTATCTGCTTGTAAGTAGGATTGACCACGAATTCGCCGTTGACGTATGCCACGCGGCAGCAGCCCAGCGGGCCGTTAAAAGGAATATCGGATATCGTCAGGGCGGTGGACGCGCCTATGACGCCTAGAATATCGGATTCATTCTCGCCGTCGCTGGAAAGAACGATCGCCATAATCTGCACATCATTGTAAATGCCCTTGGGAAAAAGCGGACGCACCGGCCGGTCTATAAGGCGGGCGTTTAATATCTCGCTCTCGGACGGCCTGCCTTCTCTTTTAAAGAATCCGCCCGGGATACGCCCTGCGGCGTAAGTCTTCTCCTGGCATTCCACGGTGAGAGGGAAAAAATCGATGCCTTCCCTGGTGGCCTTAGACATACACGCGGTCACCAGAACCACCGTGCCGCCGTAATGAACGGTGACGGAACCGTTGGCCTGTTTGGCTAGAGAACCCGTTTCAAGCACTAAATCATTATTGCCGATCTTTATCCTCATTGTGTTGCATTGCATAATATTTGCCTTTCTAAGGTTTGGGGTTTTATTTCCGCAAGTGGAGTTTACTCAATATTTCCTCGTATTTCTTGATGTCGGTTTTCTTAAGGAAATTGAGGAGCCGCCTGCGTTTGCCGACAAGGGAAAGCAGTCCTCTGCGGGAATGATGATCTTTCTTATGAAACTTGAAATGATCGCCTAAACTGTTGATACGTTCGGTAAGAAGAGCTATTTGAACATCGGCCGAGCCGGTATCTTTCGCATGCGTCTTATAACTCTCTATAATTGCCGTTTTCTTCTCTTTTACTAAAGCCAATTCAGTCACCTCCTCTTTTCTTCTTATTTACATGTTTTTTTATTATAATCTACCTGTCCGGCAAAGTCAATATTTAATATGGATAATTTTGCCGACTGGGGTGCACGCGCGGGACTCCTGGCACTTACACTGCTACCTACCCATCACGAATTGACACATTATGTGGAGTTTCCCCAAAATTTCCCTTTGATTTTCTGTAACTGATGTAAATA
>WOZK01000033.1 GCA_011620275.1 Candidatus Omnitrophota bacterium | reverse complement strand
GGGCAGAGTGCTATTCCGACAGGTAAGCCGGCTTGATTAAGTATCGTGTCCCCGGTATTAATCTTACAACCTCATAAGCCTCGCCCCCCAGCTTTTGGCTATTTTTATCGCCCTGGCAGGGCAGGTCTCGTGGCAACAGAAACAAGAAATGCACTTCCTGTCTTCCACGCGGGGGTAACCGTCAATAAAACGCACGGCTTTCACGGGGCATATTTTAACGCACTCGCCGCAGCGCACGCAAAGAAGACGATCGATCTCAGGCTTGAAGAAACGCATCAATCTCTGGAGCGGAGCGAGAAGAAAACCCGGAATGGCGGCCGTAATGGATGTCGACGGCGGCCTGAAAACCGGACCGCGCACAGCTTCAAGCGGTTCTCCCAAGACCTCTATAGCGCTCAAATCGCAGTTACCCAGCCCTTTTCGCGCGGCTGCCCTGTTGCTAAGTACGCCTTCCGGTTTTACCCCGACCATAAAGGCCAGCGCACTGTCCAGCGCCACGCAATCCCTGCCGGCCAGAAGCACACCCTGACTGCGCAATCTACCGCCTGTACCGGGGCCGTCGCCTTCCATAGCCACGATGCCGTCTATAACTGTCAGTGCCGGTTTCACGCTGCCGTAAATGTCGGCGAGTACCTCGGCGAACTGCTCGGGACGGAAATAACGCCGGTGCAGTTCTGTCTTATAAGGCCCGGAGACCAGGCCGTAGAGATTTTTCACCGCTCCGGAAAGAAACATCAAGGTGTGTGTCTTGAATTTCGGCACGTTGACCAGCGCGTCGCATTCGTCAAGCAGGGCGCTCAACGGCACTCCTTTGCGCATACGGTGTTTCTCGAAACGAATAAGCTCTACGCCCTCCTGTTCCGCCAGCAGCCGCATCCCGGTCGCTTCGTAGACCCGCTCGACTCTTTCCTTCCCCAGGTTCATGGCGCTCGGCCCGTCTCCCAGCAGGACGCGGCAGTTTATCTTTTTCAACTGCCGGATCACCGCCCTGACTACTTCCGGGTGCGTGACTATACCGCTGGACGCCGGCACCGCCATCAACAGGTTAGGTTTCACCAGTACCTTGCTACCCGGAGTTATAAAAACCCCGACGCCGCCTAAAAGCGCAAACGCTTTTTCCAAAGCCGCGGCCACTTCAGCGCTTTTATAAGAAGCGCATTTGACTAAGGCGATCCTGCTCTTCTGCGCGGCGCGGTTTGACATACCCTATCCTATAGAGAAAAAACTCTTCGCGTTGGTCGTGCTGGCCTCACAGACCTGTTCATATTCCACTCCCTTGACGGAAGCGACAGTCTCCGCGGCATAGCGCACCCAGGCCGGAACGTTCCGCTTTCCTCTCATCCCCTCGGGAGGCAGATAAGGGGCGTCGGTCTCCAACATCAATTTATCGAGCGGCACGGCCGCGGCGTATTCCCTTATATTGCCGGCCTTCTTGTAAGTGATATTGCAGGTAAAAGAACAATAATACCCGCGCTCGAGACATTCAGAAAGAAAGGCGTGGTCGCCGGAAAAACAATGGACCACTGTTTTTAAGGGGGAATATTCTCGCAATATCCTCAGGGTATCCTCCTGCGCCTGACGGCAGTGCACCACCAGCGGGAGGTTGCGCTCAAGGGCTATTTCTATCTGGGCCCGGAAGATACGCTGCTGGTTGAGAACAGAAGAAAGGCTGCGGTAATAATCAAGGCCGGTCTCTCCAATTGCCACCACTTTATCCGAACCGGCGAGCCCGGAAATCTCCTTGAGGTCCTCCTGCGCGACGGAGTCAGCCTCATGCGGGTGAATTCCTACGACGGCGAATACGCCCGGGAAACGCGCGGAAATTTCCAGGACGCGGCGCGCTCCTTCCAAGCTGGAGGACACATTTATTATGTAGGCGACTCCGGATGACGCTGCCTCTACAACTACTGCTTCTCTGTCAGCGTCGAACTCGTGAAAATCGAGATGACAATGAGTATCTATCAGCATTTATTCTCTTTAATGAATCTCCCCGGTCTACAAACCCGGGGTAATCCGTGAATAAAGTAAGGACAAGTCCACTGCTGTTCAAACCGGGGAATTCTGCGGCTGAATTAAGTATCGTGTCCCCGGAATTGAGTTAAACCGTCTATTTCTTCTCTATCCGAGGGAACAAAGGCTGCCCTTTTTTTACCTCATCGCAAGAGAACTGCGCGATCACCGCTTCCGCGGTGCGCGGCATAAACGGAACAAGTTCGAAGGCGCACGATCGCAGGACTCCCGCAAGGACGGCGAGAAAGGCTTCTATCTCGGCCTTTTTCCCTTCCTTGGAAAGATTCCAGGGTTTTGTTTCTTCCACATATTTGTTCGCCATCCCGATCACCGTCCAGATACGTTCCAGCGCCGTGCTGAAATCGCAAACCTCCATCGCCGCCGCCGTTTCTTCTTTTAAAGAGACGGCTTTGCTCATTATCTCTTTGCCGGCGCCGGGCGCGAGCGAGAAATCCGCCGGGATCCTGCCGGAGCAGTATTTTTCAAGCATGGTAGCGGTGCGGTGCACGAGATTGCCGAGATCGTTGGCCAGGTCGCCGTTGAACCTCTGGACGATGGATTCCTGCGAAAAATTCCCGTCCAGCCCGAAAGGCACATCTCGCAGCAGGAAATATTTGTAGGCGTCTATACCGAATCGTTCGGATACTTCGACAGGCGAAACCACATTCCCTCTGGACTTGGACATCTTGGCGTCCTGCATCAACCACCAGCCGTGCGCGAATACGCAGCGCGGCGGCTCTATTTCCAGGGCGTGCAGGATAACGGGCCAGTAAACGGCGTGCTGGCGAAGAATATCCTTAGCCATAAAATGCACGTCCGCCGGCCACCAGGAAGAGACGTAATTCCCCGAAGCGTCGAACTCCCCCACCGCGCTGATGTAATTCAGAAGGGCGTCGAACCAGACGTAAGTCACGTGCGCGGGAGAAAAAGGCAGCGGGATTCCCCAGGCAAGCCTCTCCTTCGGCCTGGATATGCAAAGATCGCTGAGCTCGTTGCTGCGCAGAAAGCTCAAAGTCTCGTTACGCCTGCTTTCCGGCCGGATGAAAAGGGGATTGGCTTCGATGTGCTCCACCAGCCATTTCTGGTGCTTCTTCATTCTCAGGAAATAATTGTTCTCGGTTATCTTCTCCACCGACCTTCCGCAGTCCGGGCAGAGGGAATCCCGCAACTGTGATTCTACCCAGAAAGTCTCGCAAGGGGTGCAGTACCATCCTTGATACTGGGATTCGTATATCTCTCCTTTGGCGTAGAGTATCTCCAGCGCCCTCTGCACGGTCTTCACGTGCCTTTCTTCGGTAGTGCGTATGAAATCGTCGTAGGAGACGTCCAGCTTTCGCCACAGCTCGCGGAACTGCGCGGAGACCTTGTCTGCAAAGAGCTGCGGAGACAACCCCGCCTCGTCGGCCGCCTTCTGTATCTTCTGTCCGTGCTCGTCCGTGCCGGTCAGGAAATGGACGTTATCTTTTCCCATCCGGGCCCGCTTATAACGTGCCATGCAGTCGGCGGCGATAGTAGTATATGAATGCCCGATATGCGGGGGGGCGTTGACGTAATATAAAGGTGTAGTCAGATAATACTTCTTTTGCATCATTGCTCTTTCTATACCGTTAAGCGGCTAAGATAACAAAGCCCGTTTCGGTATCCGGTCACTTGGCCCTCCGATTGGCCAAGGTGTAACCGGGTTAAAACCCGGGGATTTCTGGGCGAGGGGATTAAAAGCCGCAGCCGAATGACGATTTCCGATACGAGCATCGCGGCCGTAACCGTATGACGTAATCCGTATCAATTCTCTATACATTTTTACTTGTTGTAATCCACCTGTATTACCGTCCCGTCTTCCATCTGGAGCGAAACCATCCTCTTGAAGACGTTGACGTTAATGACTTTGCCCTTGCCCTGCTGAACCGAGATATGTTCTCCTTCCCTGGGCAGGCCGCGGGAAAGAGTTTTGTAAACGTCGTATTCGAAGCTTAAACAGCACATCAATCTGCCGCACAAACCGGATATCTTAGGCGGGTTAAGCGGCAGACCTTCTTCTTTGGCCATCTTTATCGTCACCGGCTCGAAATCACGCAGGAACCGCGCGCAGCAAAGCTCGCGCCCGCAGGAGCCGTAACCGCCGAAAAACCTCGCTTCGTCCCGAACCCCGATCTGGCGGAGTTCAATCCTGGCTTTGAATATCTTCGCCAGGTCCTTGACCAGATCGCGAAAATCCACCCTGCCGTTGGCGGTAAAGTAAAAAACTATCTTGCTCTTGTCGAACGAATACTCGCCGTGAACCAGTTTCATCTCCAGCTTGTGTTCCTGTATCTTTAAAGAACAGGTCGCCGCGGCTTCTTTGGCTTTGACCCTGTTTTCTTCGATCTGACGCAGATCGTTCGGGCCTGCTGCGCGCAATATCTTCTTCAAAGGCTCTTTGGATTTACCGGCCGGAACGGCCTGGTCGGGGGAAATAACCGACCCGTAATCCACTCCCCTGTCATGCTCAACGATAACGCAATCCCCCTCCTTGAGCGAAATGCCGGAAGAGGTGTAATTAAATATCGGGCCGAGGCTTCTCAATCTTACCAGGATCATTTTATGCACGACTCCATTCTCAAGCCGGAAACCAACAGTTTGACGTTGGCGTTTTGCTCCAGAAAAAGCAGCGAATCCGCCAGCGCGCGGAAAGCCTTGAGCAGCTCCGCTGTAGTATAGCGCGCGCCGCAGTCGGCCGCCTCCCGTCTACGGTCGTAATTTACCAACCGTGATTCCGGCACTCCTGTTTTCAGCAAGATCACATCCCTTAACCACGCGGCCATCGCGGTCATAGCCGCTTTCGCGTCTTCCCTTTCCTTAAATCCGGCTGAGATATCCGACCCTTTGCCCAGGAAATAATCTACCGCCCTGTCCCTTTCTTCTACTATCTTCCTGCGCTGCATCTTGAGGGCGGCGCCCGGGCTGCCGCAGGAAAAAGAAGAGAGGAACCCGACAGTCTGCGCGTCTATGCCGTGGGAATCCCGCAGCAGGGCCTCCAGCACAGGGGCCGTCAACCGGCGGAACTTAACCGACTGGCAGCGCGAAAGCACCGTCTTTAGCAGCCGTGAAGGACAGGATGTAACCAGGATAATAATGCTGCCCTCCGGCGGTTCTTCCAGCACCTTCAAAATGGAATTGGCAGCCTCCGCGGTGAGCTTATGGGCATTATCTATTATGAAAACCCTTTTCTTGCCCTCGTAAGGCTTCAGAAATATCTCCCGGCGCAGGGCGCGTATGTCTTCAGACTTCACCGTGTCCTGGTCGTTCTCTATCAGGTGCACATCCGGATGCTGGCCCTTTTCTATCTTGAGGCATGAAGCGCACTGTCCGCACGGTTCATCCGTTGCCAGCCGGCAATTCAAAGCCTTCGCCGTCAACACCGCCGCCGTTTTCTTCCCCACTCCTTCGGGACCGCAGAAAATCAGGCCGGAGGGCATCCTGGAACTCTTCAGGTATTGCCTGATCATACCCAAAGCCTCATCCTGCCCCTTCAACTCTCCGAAATAATTTATCCCGGGCATAAATAATTTCCTTATACCGCGCGGATGCCGGGCAATCCGGCCGCCGCCAGCCTGACGTTACTCTGCGTGACCGCTTTATCCTGCGAGACCTTCACGACCTTCACCCTTCCCGGCTCGGCCGCAGCTATGCGCAAGTAGCCGCGTCTTACCCGCCTATGATAAACCAAATCACGACTCTCTATCCTGTCCTTTTTGAGTTCCCTGTGGCGCAGTCCCCGCCCGGCAGGAATATCCAACAATATGGTAAGGTCAGGGGTTGCCCCTGGAGTGACGAACCGGCCGATCTCCTCTATGATATGCTGATCCATACCCAATCCGTATCCCTGATAGGCGCGCGTGGAATCGAGGTAACGGTCGCATATGACAATATACCCCTCTTCCAATTTAGGCCTTATCTTTTCATGAACGATCTGCGCCCGGGCCGCCATATAAAGCAGCAATTCGCATTCGCGGGACATATTGCCGTTCTTTCTGTCCAGCAGAACGCGCCTTATTTTCTCTCCTATGGCGGTACTGCCGGGCTCGCGGATAAATACGACCTTACGGCCTTGTTTTCTCAAATAAGCGTAGAGCATCCCGGCCTGGGTGCTCTTGCCGCACCCTTCCGTTCCCTCAAAGGTGATGAAAAGCCCCCGGCGTGATAAGGATTTAGGTGCCGCCTTCATATCTTTCTCCGCCAAAGGGTGCCTTGTTTGGTATCTTCCAGTATTATCCCGCCGGCCTCGAGGTCCTTCCTGATTTTGTCGGATAAGGCGTAATCTTTTTTACTGCGGGCCTCTTCCCGTTTTTTCAGCATTGCGGCGATACCGGCGTCGTCGATCCCGTTTTTCGCGGCGTTTTCTTCGCCCGCCGCAAGCCCCAGTATCCGCAGCATGAACTTTACTTCAGCCGCGGCCGCGGCCTGCAAAACGGCGTCATCAGGACGTTTATTGGCCAAACCGATAAGGCTGAAGGCGCAGGCCAGCGCTTCCGGGGTATTGAAATCGTTATCCATGGCCTGCAGGAAATCCTGCCGCGCCTTCGAGACTTCCCCCGCGTCTTCCCCGCCGGCAAAAGTAGAAGAATGGGAGAGAAAAATGCTTATCCTCTCCAGGGCGTGCGCCGCTTCTTTCATCTTTTCGCGCGAGAAATCCAGCGGGCTGGAATAATGCGTCTGTAGATATAACAATTTGAGCACGTCCGCCGGATATTCGGAGACGGCGTCCCGGATGGTGATGAAATTACCCAGCGATTTGGCCATTTTCTGTCCGTTTATGGTCAGCAGTCCGTGGTGTATCCAGTACTTGGCGAACGGTTTGCCGGTCAGGGCTTCCGACTGCGCTATCTCGTTTTCATGATGCGGAAAGATCAGATCCCTGCCGCCGGCGTGGATGTCCAGCGTCCCGCTCTTCAGGTATTTCATGCTCATCGCCGAACACTCTATGTGCCATCCTGGCCTGCCCGCGCCCCAGGGACTCGGCCAGGAAGGCTCGGAAGGTTTAGAGGCCTTCCAGAGCGCGAAATCCAACGGATCGCTCTTCATCTCCGAAGGGCCGATGCGCACGCCCTGACGCATCTGCTCGGTGTCCTGCCCGGAGAGCTTTCCGTAACCGGGAAATTTGCGCACGTTAAAATAAACTCCGCCGCCGGAGACATATGCCGCTCCTTTTTCCACCAGCGCGGCGATGTGATCGATCATACAGCCGATGTTTTCCGTGGCCCTGGGCTCGCTGTCCGCCTCGCCGATACCCAGCAGACTCAGGTCACGGCGGTATTCCTCTATGTATTTCTCCGCAACTTCTTTCCAGGACATCCCGCTCTCGCGCGCCTTGTTGATTATCTTATCGTCTATATCGGTGATGTTTCGCACGAAATTGACCGCATAGCCCCTGTAAGAGAGATATGTACGCACCAGGTTGAAGATATAAAGGCTCCTGGCGTGCCCTATATGACAGCTGTCGTAGACCGTTACCCCGCAGGTGTACATATTGACGGCCGGTGGGTTCAACGGCAGGAATACCTCGTGTTTGCGGGAAAGAGAATTGTATATGCTTAACGGCATGGCGGAATCTTCCTTATCGTTTCGGCCGCTGGCTGAAGACCGGCTCCGGACGGGATCAATTCGTTTTTCTATCCTTCTCCAATCGCTCTATGCGTTTCTGCAATCCTTCTATACTCTCCACCAGCGGGTCGAGTATGTGTATGTGGTCGAGACTTATGTCAATCTTCTTTCCGTCCTGCCGCGTGATCCTTCCCGGGACACCCACCACCGTAGAGTTTGGCGGCACATCCTTGATCACCACCGCGTTGGCGCCGATGTAGGAATTATCGCCTATTTTTATATCGCCGAGCACCTTGGCCCCCGCTCCTATGACCACATTATCCCCGACCGTAGGATGCCGCTTGCCTTTGCGGATACCCGTGCCGCCGAGAGTCACTCCCTGGTATAAAAGCACGTTGTCTCCGACCACAGCGGTCTCTCCGATCACCACACCCATACCGTGGTCGATGAAAAGCCCGCGGCCGATGGAGGCCCCGGGATGTATCTCTATTCCGGTCCACTGCCTGCCGAACTGGCTGACCAGCCTGGCCGCAAGATAAAGTTTAAGACGGAAAAAGACCCTCGCAACGCGGTAACAGAGCAAAGCGTGCAGCCCCTGGTAAAGAATGACGACCTCCAGCAGGCTCCTGGCAGCCGGATCCTTGGAACGGGCGGCGTTTATCTCGTCGCGGAAAAAGAGCGCGGCGGCGACGAAAACCGCAAACAGCGCCCCGCAAACCAACAATAATAACGACAGAATGAACGGCATCAAGATTCCCTCCTGCGGACGGTCGCGGCGGCGTAAGCGGCCACGGCCTCCCTTCTTCCTATTTCTCCCAGCCCCTCGGCGGTCTTGGCTTTCACGCCCACCGCTTCCGGGGATATTCCGAGGATGGCGGCGATTTTTTCCCTCATCCCGGATTTATACGCGCGCAGCGCCGGTTCCTGCGCGATTATCACTATATCCACGTTGACCACCGAAAATCCTTTTCGCGAGACGGCAAGGCGCACTTCCTCCAGAAGCAGAGAACTGGACGCGTCCTTATAAGCCGGCTCGCTGTCGGGGAAGAACTCTCCTATGTCCCCCAGGGCGCAGGCTCCCAGCAGGGCGTCGCATAAAGCGTGCAGGGCCGCGTCTCCGTCGGAATGACCAAGCAGTCCTTTTTCATAAGGCACCTCCAGGCCGCAAAGGAATAGCCTTCGCCCTTCGACGAGCCGGTGTATATCGTATCCAATACCGCTGCGATATTCCAATTTCATCTCCCCGCCGCGCGCAATACTGCCGCGGCCAAGGCCAGATCTTCCGGAGTAGTTATCTTTATGTTCGTATATTCTCCCGCGGAGACCATCACTTTTCTTCCCATCGCCTCCACCAGCGAAGCATCGTCAGTAAATACCCTGCCGGCGGGCATGCGTGAATACGCCTCCAGTATGATCCGCCGCTTGAAGGCCTGCGGGGTCTGAACTTCGCAGAAACGCTCCCTGTCCGGAGTTGCGGCCACCCGGCCTCCGTAACTGCGTCCCGCGCCGCGCGCTCCGGCGACCTCTTTTATGGTGCATTTCAACGGGACTCCCGGGACAACCGCTCCGTGCAGCGCCGCCTGTTTTATCATCCTGTCCACAAGAAAGAGGGAAATAAACGGCCTGGCCGCGTCGTGAATCAGAATAATATCCGCGGACGGCGAAACGCGTTCCAGCCCGCGGCGAACGGAATCCTGGCGCTCTTTTCCGCCGTAAACCATTTTTACCGGTTTCGTTAAGCGGGTTTTCTTAACCGCCGCCCGCAAGCCGTTAAAAGACTCCCTGCCGGCAACCAGCACCACTTCCGAAACGTCCGGGTGCGCGGCAAAAGTCCGCAGAGAATGGAGAAAAACCGGTTTGCCGCCGAGCGAAACCAGTACTTTCGGCCCGGAAGAAGAGAATCTCTTCCCTTTTCCCGCCGCCAGCAATATCACGGAAGCCGACATATCGCTTATCTGTCCGTCCTGGTAAATATCATCCGGCCGGCCTGAGTCTGCAGCACGGAAGTAACTATAACCTTGAGCTCCTGCCCGATGAACTTTCGGGCGTCCTCCGCCACCACCATCGTCCCGTCCTCGAGGTAGCCGACCGCCTGGTTGTGCTCCTTTCCTTCTTTGATCAACTTAATCTGTATTATCTCCCCGGGAAAGACCACCGGTTTAAGCGCGTTGGCCAGCTCGTTGATATTGAGGACTTTTATGCCGTCCAGGGAAGCCACGCGGTTAAGATTGAAGTCAACGGTCAATATCTTCGCTTCCAGAAGTTTGGCCAGTTTCACGAGTTTGGCGTCAACCTCGGGGACTTCCGGTATCTCCTCCTCGCTGATAGTGATATCGCCGGCGGCGTTCTTCTGGAGATTATGAAGTATCTCAAGCCCCCTCTTGCCGCGCTGGCGCCTAACCGAATCAGTGGAGTCGGCGATCTGCTGCAGTTCCCTCAGCACGAAACGCGGGATCACCAGCCTGCCGGTCAAAAAATTGGTCTTGTAGATGTCGATGATCCTGCCGTCGATGATCACGCTGGTGTCGAGCACGTTAATGCCTTCCGAATAATCCTGCCGGCGCAGGCGCACGTAAGGAATGATCACGTTGAATTCATCCTTGCCGCGCAGACCTATCAGCATGCCGAGGTAACAGAATATCGAAGTCAACAGCAACTTGGCGAGGGAAAGCTGTTCCGGGGCCAGAGGAGCGATCGTAAAAGCGTCTCCGACGAGTTTTGCCATGATCAATCCCAGGACAAGCCCGAAGACCGCGCTGGAAAGACCGCGTACCGACACACGCCTCATGCCCATCTCAAGAAGCATTATGCATAATGCCGCCGACAATCCGGCCAGCGCGCCGAACAGACCGCTGCTGTTGAAAAAGATCCCGGAGAAATTATAACCGACGATAGTGCCGCCCAGGAGAAAAAGCAGACGCAGGAAAAAGATATTCATAGAAAATTAACCTCCTAAAAGTATGTCCAGCGTCTCCCGCAGATTGCCCACCGGGACCAGTTGCATAGCGCCGCAGCCTCCGGGTGAAGGCATATTGCCTTTGGGAAGCAGACATTTCTTAAAACCCAGTTTTTCCCCCTCTTTGATGCGCGCGGCGGCCTGTGAGACACTGCGCACCTCCCCGGCCAGCCCCACTTCTCCGAGCACAAGAATATCTCCCGGCAACGGCCTGCCGCGGAAAGCCGAGGCCGCGGAACAAGCGACGGCGAGGTCCGCCACAGGGTCCTCTATTTTCATCCCTCCGACAACGTTGACGAAGATGTCTTCGGTTTCAAGGGAATATCCTATCCTCTTTTCCAGCACCGCCACCAGCAGCGACAACCGGTTGGAGTCGAATCCCTGCGCCCTGCGCCTGGCGTAACCAAACCCCGACCTGCTTACCAGGGCCTGTATCTCTACCAGCACCGGCCGCGTCCCTTCCATTACCGCGGTGACCACCGAACCGGGGATATTCTCCGGACGTTCGGACAGGAATATTTGAGACGGGTTGGCAACCTCCAGCAACCCGCCGGAAGTCATCTCGAACACGCCGATTTCGTTGGTGGAACCGAAACGGTTCTTCACCGCGCGCAGTATGCGATAAAGGGCAAACCTGTCGCCCTCGAAATAAAGGACCGTATCCACTATATGTTCCAGCACCCGCGGCCCGGCCAGCGTCCCTTCTTTGGTAACATGCCCGATTATGAAAACCGCCGTACCGCTGCTTTTCGCCAGCCTGGTAAGCTCTCCGGCGCATTCGCGCACCTGGCTCACGCTGCCCGGAGAAGAACCGAGCTGCGGGTCATAGACGACCTGAATGGAATCAACTATCAGCACCGCCGGGGAAAGCTTCTTCACGTATTCCCGGACCAGGGAGATATCGGTCTGGTTAACGATATAAAGGTCCGTTCCTTTACCCGCCCCCAGGCGCTCGGCGCGCAGTTTGGTTTGCTGCACCGACTCTTCCCCGCTGATATAAAGCACGGTCTTTCCCTGCGACGCAACCCTGCTGGAGATCTGCATAGAAACGGTGGATTTACCGACGCCGGGGTCTCCCCCGACAAGGACCACCGAACCAGCCACTATGCCGCCGCCTAAGACCCTGTCGAACTCCCCGATGCCGGTCTTAAGGCGTATACTTTCGCTGATGGAGACCTTTTCGAGCAGCACCGGCTCGTCAGCCGATCCCGCGCGCACGGAAACAGCCGCCGGTCCGGAACGCACTTCTTCTTCCACCAGCGAATTCCAGGTCTGGCAGTCCGGGCAGCGTCCCAGCCACCGCGGAGAACGATAACCGCAGTTCTGACAGATAAAGGCGGTTTTCAATTTCATTGCGATAAAAGGTAATAGGCGGCGTTTCTTTTTACAGGTACTGGAACCGTTCCTTGTCCTTGGCGTAACCGACCGCGATCTCGCGGTCGACTATTCCGTCCTGCACCAGCTTGATCAAGGAAGAATCCATGGAGTGCATGCCGTATTCGCCTCCCGCTTCCAGGTAGGCGTGTATCTGTTCCGACTGTTTCGTCCTGATCAGGTTCTTGATGGCCGGGGTGGCCACGAGGACCTCGGTAGCGAGCACCCTGCCTGTCCCGTCGCGTCTCGGTATCAGGTGCTGGCCGATGATACACTCTATACAGGAAGCCAGCTGCACGCGGACCTGTTCCTGCTGTGCCGCCGGATAAACGTCGATGATCCTGTTGATACACTCGACCGTATCTGGAGTATGCAGGGTAGCCATGACCAGTTGTCCTGTCTCCGCAGCGGTGATGGTTTTAGAGATAGACTCCAGGTCGCGCATTTCGCCGACCAGTATAACGTCTGCGTCCTGGCGCAAAACGTGTCTCAAGGCGTTGGCGAAAGATAGCGTGTCCGTGCCCACCTCCCGCTGATGGATTATGCTGCGGATATTCTTGTGCACGTATTCGATTGGATCTTCGATGCTGATGACGACGCTCTCCCTGTCGTGGTTGATCTTGTCTATCATCGCCGCCAGGGTGGTGGATTTACCGCTGTCCACAGGCCCGGTGACGACAATCAAACCTTTGCGCCGCTTGGTTATGTCGTCGGCTATTCCGGGAAGGCCGAGTTCGGTGAAAGTCCGAATCCGGTTGTTGATGATCCTGAACACCGCGGAAAGGCTGCCCCGGTCAAGGAACATATTAACCCTGAAACGCGTGCCTTCCGGTATGAAATAGGAGAAATCCAGCTCCAGCCTCTCGTTGAAAATGGCGCGCTGTTTCTCGTTGATCATGCTCAAAACCATCCTCTTGAGATCCTCGGCGCTTATCGGCAGTATGTCCAGGTGGAAGATCTCTCCTTCGATCCTGAAGATCGGCGGCTGCCCGGAGACCATGTGCAGGCTGGATGCCTTGCGTTTTATCGCCAGTCTCAATATGGAATCTATGTCTATCAGCTGGACGTATTTTTCTATCGAGGCCTGGTCGTCTTTCTTGATTTCCTCGAAGAGTATGCTGTGCAGGTAACGTTTGCGGGCAGTCTCCTCTATCCTGTTGACCTTGCCCTTTATCTTCACGGCGTGGGGTAAAGACGGCACCATCAGTTCGGCCTCGACGCGCGTGCCGAGCTGAAAGAGTTCCTGAATCTCGAACGCGACGCTTTTGGAGCTCAAGTCCACGCTCAAAGCGGTCATAGCGGGCGCGTCCTCTTTTCCCAGGACGCGGTACCGGATGGGAAAATGACTTATTTTTCTTTTTGCGTCCCTCTTATCCACTATTCCTTGCGTCATAATCTTCAGCCTCCTCTCGAGAATCTGCCGAGGACCGCGTTAGCGCTCCGCAGGAGCGCGCACGCTTTTCTCCTTGGTTTTCCAGAACAGTTTCCAGGGATTTCTCCTTATGTCTATCACAAGCGCGTCCACTTCCCGGTAAAGGGTATCGTCGAACAAAAGACGCCCGAGCGTGCCCTCCCCCCGTTTAATCCTGTTAAGCGCATCCTGAATGTCGTTTACCAGAACGCCGGCGGTTTCGGTCACCTCGTGCATCGCCAGCGGGTCGTTGCCTTTGACCACCGAATCGGGCTCAAGCGCGGCGGCAGAGTTGGTGCCCGGCATAATCTCTACGTATTTCTCCCCGAGCAGGCCGAGGGTGTTCACCCAGACCCTGGAATCGGCAGGGATCCTGACTTCTTTCTTCACCCATACCGATACGTTGACGGAGGTGGAAGCCCCATCCGTGACCAGGGATATATTCTTAACCTCTCCGACGTCCACTCCGGCGAAACGCACCGGCGCCCCTATCTTCACACCGTTTATGAAATGAAAAGTGAAATTAAGACGGTACCCCGAACTAAGGGTCTTGAAATCGCCTATCAGCAGTATGAAAACGACCAGTATCAACAGCCCCACGGCGACAAAAACGCCGACTTTCAACTCGAGATTAGACTTCTCAACCCTCATGTTCTCCCCCTATTTTGCTCCGGGAATGCACGGAGCTGGTGTCGGTTATAGGACCGATGGACAGACCGTTGATGAACTGCTGAACCACCGGGTCGGCCGAATGCTGAATCTCCGCGGGCGTCCCTTCGGCGATTATTTTGCCCTCATAGAGCATAGCTATCCTGTCCGCGATGGAATAAGCGCTTTTCATATCGTGGGTGACCACTATGGAGGTCACCTTCAGCCTGTCGTGCAGGCTGCGTATCAGCCCGTTTATGGAACTGGCGGTTATCGGATCCAAACCGGTAGTCGGCTCGTCGTAAAGTATTATCCTCGGGCCGGTGCATATCGCCCTGGCCACCGCGACCCTCTTCTTCATCCCGCCGCTCAGTTCCGAAGGCATCATCTCCTCGATCGAATAAAGCCCCACCAGCGCAAGCGACTCACGCACCTTTTCCTTAAGGGCGCCCTTCTCCATGCCTCCGTGCTCCAGATAGCGGAATCCGACGTTCTCTCCCACGGTAAGCGAATCAAAAAGGGCCCCGCCCTGAAAAACCATCTCTATGCTCCGGCGGACGCGCTCCAGTTCCTCTTCCTTAAGGCGCGAAATGTCCACCCCGTCCACGAAGACGCCGCCGGAATCCGGCTTCAGCAGGCCGATGATGTGCTTGAGCAAAACGCTCTTGCCGCAACCGGAGCGCCCGATGATGACCAGCGTGCGGCCTTCCGGTATCTTCAGATCGATCCCGTCCAGCACCTTTCTGCCGCCGAAACTCTTGTGAAGCTTTTTGATCTCTATCATTTTACGGGAAAATGAAATAGAACAGCGCGGTGAAGAAACAATCCGTCGCTATTATCAGAATGAACGACGTTACCACCGCCTTCATAGTGGCTCTGCCGACCCCTTCCGAGCCGCCCTGAACGTTGAATCCTTCGTAACAGCTTACCAAAGCTATAACCATTCCGAATACGATGGTCTTGCCTAACCCGGTAAAAATATCTTTAAAAAGCAGGGCGTCGAAAGTCATTTTCGTGTATATGGTCGAAGATATGCCCAGTTTGTAAACACAGATCAGATAACCGCCGAAAATGCCGATGATGTCCGCGTAAAGGGTCAATAACGGCAGCATCAGCGCCAGTGCAACCAGCCTGGGCACAACCAGATATTTGACCGGGCTCACCGAGAGGGTCTGCAAGGCGTCTATCTGTTCCGTTACCTGCATGGAGCCGATCTCGGCGGTTATGGCGGCGCCCACCCTGCCGGCCACGATCAGGGCGGTGATCACCGGCCCCAGCTCGCGCACCAGCGAAAGCGCCACAATGGTCGCTATGTACATCTCCGAACCCAGCCTCTGCATCAGGTAAGCGATCTGAAAAGTGAAGATCATCCCGATGAAAAGGGAAATCAGCGCCACGATCGGCAGGCTGTCCACTCCGGCCTTGCGCGACTGTTCCAGCACGCGCCCGCGTTTCAAGGGCGCCAGGAAGGTCCAACGCAGTGCCCGGCCGGAAAGGATCGCCAGGCCGCCGAAGAAATAAAGCAAGGCCAGGACTTTTGAGCCTATTATGTAAAGTTTATTCTTTAGCATCATTCAAAAACAAGTTCATCCTTGCCGAGCTTAACCTTGATTGCCGCCCCGTCGTTCAGCTTCCTGGAAATGATCTCGGAAGCAAGCGGATCTTCAAGGAACCTCTGTATGGTCCTTTTCAACGGTCTTGCCCCGAACACCGGATCAAAACCGCGCTCTATCAGGAAATCCTTGGCATTTGCAGCGACTTCCAGAGATATCCCCTGCTCACGCAGCCTTTTTACCACCTGCTCTATCTCGATATCGACTATACGTTGGAGGTCCTCTTTCACGAGCGGACGAAAGACGATGATATCATCCATCCTGTTCAGGAATTCCGGTTTGAAAGTGCGCTTGACCTCTTCCATAAGCTTGTTCTTTATATCATTATAGGTGACCTCCTCGTTCCCGGCGCCGAAACCCAGAGAAACGTTCTTGCGTATCAGCTCCGCCCCCACGTTGGAGGTCATAATGATCACCGTATTGCGAAAATCGACCTTGCGCGCGAAGCTGTCGGTGAGCCTGCCGTCCTCCAGTACCTGCAAAAGGAGGTTGAAGACATCGGGATGCGCTTTCTCTATCTCGTCGAGAAGAATAACCGAATAAGGCCTCCTGCGCACCTTCTCCGTGAGCTGGCCGCCCTCCTCGTAGCCGACGTAGCCCGGCGGTGCGCCTATCAGCCGGGAGACGTTGAATTTCTCCATGTATTCGGACATGTCGAGCTGGATCAAAGCGTTCTCGTCGCCGAACATATATTCGGCCAACGCCCTGGCGAGCAGCGTCTTTCCCACGCCCGTGGGGCCGAGAAAGATAAAAGACCCGATCGGACGGCGCGGATCCTTGATTCCGGCTCTGGAGCGCCTGACGGCATGGGCAATGGTATTGATCGCCTCGTCCTGGCCCACCACGCGCTTGTGCAATTCTTCCTCTATTTTCAGCAGTTTTTCGCCTTCCTTTTCCTCCAGCCGGACGATCGGAATACCGGTAGTCTGAGAGACTATGCGGGCGATATCCTCCGCATTCACCTCCGGTCTCATCTTGTCCTTGGTCTGCGACCAGTCGCGGTTCAACTGTTCGAGTTGCTGGCGCACCTGCCTTTCCTGATCGCGCAAAGAAGCCGCCTTCTCGAAGTCCTGGCTTTTGATGTAAGCCTCTTTTTCCTTCTTGAACCCCTCCACCTTGGATTCTAGAGCTTTGATCTCCGGCGGAACGATAAGCACGTTCAGCCTGGCTCGCGAACCGGCCTCATCTATCAGATCTATGGCCTTATCCGGGAGAAACCTGCCGGATACATACCTGTCGGAGAGCTTAGCGGCAGCCGTCAGCGCCTCGTCGTTGAAAGTGACGCGGTGGTGCGCCTCATACTTATCCCGCAGCCCCTTGAGTATCTCTACGGTCTGCTCCACTGAAGGAGGTTCTACCATTATGGTCTGGAAACGCCTTTCCAGAGCCGCGTCCTTCTCTATGTATTTCCTATACTCGTCCATGGTAGTGGCGCCGATGCACTGTATCTCGCCGCGGGAAAGCGCGGGTTTTAATATGTTCGAAGCATCTATCGCGCCTTCGGCCGCCCCGGCGCCGACCAGTGTGTGCAGTTCATCTATGAAAATGATGACATCTTGCGAACGTTTGATCTCTTCCATTACCGCCTTGATGCGCTCCTCGAACTGGCCGCGGTATTTGGTCCCGGCAACCATAAGGGCCAGATCCAGCACGATCAGTCTCTTGTTGCGCAGGACCTCGGGGACGTTGCCGTTGACTATCAACTGAGACAATCCTTCTACGATGGCGGTCTTGCCGACCCCGGCCTCCCCCAGCAGGACCGGGTTGTTCTTGGTGCGCCTGCTGAGTATCTGGATCACCCGCTCTATCTCCGCCTTGCGGTCTATCACCGGGTCAAGCTTATTTTCTCTGGCAAGCGCGGTCAGGTCGCGGCCAAAGGCGTCCAGCGCCGGGGTTTTGGTCTTGGATGCCGGGTGGCTGTAACCGGGAATGGACGAACCTAAAATCTCCATAACCTCGTTTTTGACCTTGCTCAGGTCCAAGCCGAGGTTCATCAACACCTGGGAAGCCACGCCTTCACCTTCTCGGATCAACCCGAGCAGAAGATGCTCGGTCCCTATATAATTATGGCCGAGGGAACGCGCCTCTTCGGCCGCCAACTCAAGCGCCTTCTTGGAACGAGGGGTAAAAGGGATGTCCCCGATGATCTGGGTGGCGGGCCCCGGCTGGACGAGCTTCTCTATCTCCAGGCGGATGTTCTCCAGCGAAAGGCCGAGTTTCTGCAGCACGCTGGAAGCCACCCCCTCGCCTTCCCTGATAAGACCAAGCAGGATATGCTCTGTCCCGATATAATCATGATTAAACCGTCTGGCTTCTTCCTTTGCCAGGATGATGACTTTACGAGCCCTCTCCGTGAATCTCTCGAACATTTTATCCTCCCTGTATTATTCAAAACCCCTCCGCGAGGGGACGTTTTCTACACGGCGTTCAATTTTCCCCTGATGATCTCCGCGCGCTTGACGTCCCTATCCTCAGGTGAAAGCTTTTTGTTCTCCAGCTTTTGTAAATGCGCAGGCTGTATCAATATAAAAAGTTCGTTGAGGACGCTGCGGTTTAAGTCCCCGATCATACCCAGTTCGCAACCCAGCCTGAGCATGGAAAGCAGTTCTATCGTCTCCTTGCTGGAAATGATGTGGGCGTTGCGCAGTATCCCGAAACTTCGATGCACCCTGTCCTCCAGCATCGCCTTTTCTCTGACGAGCAGCGCCTCCCTGGCCTGGGCCTCCTGCTCGATGATCTGACGGATCAACCCGTCTATGTTGCCGACAAGGTCTTCCTCGCTCTGCCCCATGGAGACCTGATTTGATATCTGAAAGAAATTACCGGCGGCCTGCGTGCCTTCGCCGTAGAAACCGCGTGTGGTAAAACTCAATTTGGCGATGGCGGCGAGCACCCTGTTTATCTGATTTAACATTACCAAAGCCGGCAGGTGCAACATCACCGAGCCCCGCATCCCGGTCCCGGCATTTGTGGGGCAAGCGGTCAGATATCCCCACTCGCGGGAAAAAGCGTATTGGATCTCGCGGGATATCGCGTCGTCAAGACCGTTGACTATATCCCAGGCGCCTTTTAGATTGAAGCCGGATTGCATCACCTGTATGCGCAGGTGGTCCTCCTCGTTGACCATTACTGAAAGGACTTCGTTGTTCTCCACGATCAACGCCTTGCAGTTCGGCTTCTGGCTCAATTCGTGGGACATCAAATGCCGCTCTACCAGGAACTGTTTATCCACCGAGTCGAGCTCGGACATACCGAGAAACGAGGTGCTCTTAAGAAAATCCACGTTTTCCATCAACGCCTTGGCTTTTTCAATCACCGCCTCCGCCTGCTTCTTGCCCGCCCAGTGGGGAAAAGGTATTTTGTCGATATTACGCGCCAGCCGGACCCGGCTGGAGATGACGATATCGGAATTAGTCCCGGTCCCTTTCAGCCATTCGCTCGTATGATTAAGAAGATCGTTAAGATTCATTGCCCCTCGCCGTCCGTTGCCTGCCGTTTCTGGTTGTCTTCCATTTCCCTTATCCTGTCCCGCAGCCCGGCCGCTTCCTCGAAATCCTCCCGCTCCACCGCCTTTAAAAGCCTGCGGCGCAGTTCCTGCAATTCGTTTTTGGCGCGCGGATGTTCCGTTCTCTGCTCCTGGTTGAGCGGAAACTTACCGGAATGCCTTGCCGAACCGTGTATGCGTTTCAGCAAAGGCGCCAGGTACTGGCGGAAGGCGGCATAACAATCGCCGCACCCCAGCCTGCCTATCTTTTTGAATTCGGCGTAAGTCAACCCGCAATTCGGACATTTCAAAGAGACGGTCTCCGCCGCTTTCTGCGGCTTGTCGAAATCCGCCATCCCGGCGAGTATATCGCTCAAACCGAACTGCTGCTCCATCTGCGCGCTTTTGTTCCTGGCGCATTCCTCGCAAAGATGCAGTTCGCTCATCTGGTCGTCCACGATCTCGGTCAGATGCACCGTCGCCTGGTTTTTACCGCAAATATCGCAAAGCATAAAACGTCCTTCCCCCCGCGCCGGACGGCGTTATATTTTGTATCTCACTCCGTCTTTGGCGGTGATAGTATGGAATTTTCCGATTAGCTTTCTGGTAGTCGGGCCGGGTTTGCCGCTGCCGATGACGCGCCCGTCTATCTTGACCACCGGGATGATCTCGGCGGCAGTGCCGGTGAGAAAACATTCATCGGAGATATAAACCTCATGCCTGGTAAGCACGTGCTCGTGCACCGGTATGCGGTTTTTCCTGGCGAGTTCTATCACGGAATCCCTGGTGATACCGCGCAAGGTGCCCATGCACTGCGGCGGCGTGTAAAGACCGCCGTTCTTGACGATGAATATGTTGTCTCCCGTGCACTCCGCCACGAACCCGAGGGCATCAAGCAAGATCGCCTCTTCGCAGCCCGCGTTTACCGCTTCAATCTTGGCCAGTATGTTATTGAGATAATTCAGCGATTTGATCTGCGGATTCAACGCTTCCGGCATATTGCGCACCGTAGGCACGGTGACGATCGTCAACCCATCTTTGTAATACCTTTCCGGATAAAGAGTTATCTTGTCGGCGATGATAATCACAGCCGGTTTCCCCGTGCACTTGCGCGGGTCCATGCCGAGATCTCCCGTCCCGCGGCTGACCACCAGCCTGATATAAGAATCCTTGAGCTTATTGGCCTTCAAAGTGTCGAGCACCGCCTTGATCATTTCCTGTTTGGTCATCCCGATGTCAAGCATGATGGTGTGCGCTGATTCGTATAAACGGTCGATATGCTCCTTAAGCTTGAAAACCAGACAGTTATAAGAACGAATGCCTTCGAACACCCCGTCGCCGTAAAGGAAACCGTGGTCGAATACGGATATTCTGGCATCTTCTCTCCCGTAATACTTTCCGTTGATATAGATTTTCATTACTTCCTCCTACATTAAAATAATGAATCCTCCCCGGGCTTCAGCCCGGGGTTTCTGCGGTTTGATTAAATCAAGAAATAGCCCTGTTCGACAATCGGCGGACGCAGTTAAAAAAATCCGGCGTTAACTCCGCCGCGCGTCGCGATCATCTATGGGCTGCGGTCTGCGAAGCGTGGACCTCTTTTGTTGCGTGCAACAGACCGTCCCTCAGCGAATAGACCGTTCCGGCAACGCGCGCGAGTTCCTGATTATGGGTCACCAAAACCAGGGTAGTGCCTCTCTCCTTGTTTATCCTCTTCAAAAGATCGGTGACTTCCGCCCCGGAAACAGAATCCAGGTTACCGGTGGGCTCGTCGCACAACAGAAACTCCGGCCTGTTTATCAAAGCCCTGGCGACCGCCGCCCTCTGCTGTTCCCCTCCGGAAAGCTGAGAAGGAAAATGCGACGCGCGCTTTTCCATTCCCACCGAACGGAGCAGTTCCTTAGCATCTTTTTCCGTCTCGAAAGACGACCGTCCGCCGGCGATGTGCGCCGTCAGCATCACGTTCTCCAGAACCGTGAATTCCGGAAGCAGATGGTAAAACTGAAAAATGAACCCTATTCTGCTCGCGCGCAGGGCGCAAAGCGCGGCATCGTCCATACCGTAAATGTTCCTGCCGCCGACCAGTACCTCCCCCTGAGTAGGCCTGTCCAGCCCCCCGAGTATATGCAGAAGGGTCGATTTCCCTGCTCCCGACGGCCCGACCAGGGCCGTGAAACTGCCGGCCGGAAGAAACAAATTTATGCCCTTGAGGATCTGCAGGTCGCTGCCGGAATGACAATAAGCCTTGTGGATATTCCTCGTTTCCAGCGCGCCCGGAGCGCCGGGATTATTCATAACGTATTGCCTCCACAGGTTCCAGGCGCGCGGCCTTGACCGCCGGATAAAGAGTGGCCGCCATCACGATGGCTGCGGCGCAGCCGACGATCATTACCACGTCCGGCCAGACATCCACCGCCACCGGGAGATGATCGAGATAATAAATATCCTGCGGCAGTCTTATGAAGCGGTATTTCTTCAAAAGCGCGCAGACCAGAAGTCCACTGCCCGCGCCGAGCGCTATCCCCAGCCCGCCGATCATCGCCCCGGCATAAATAAATATCTTTTTCACCTGCCGGGAGGTCATGCCCAGCGCCTTGAGTATGCCCACGTCGCGGGTCTTATCCACCACCATCACTATAAGCGTACTGATGATGTTAAACGACGCCACCAATATTATTAAAGTCAGGATAATGAACATGGTGATCTTCTCCAACTGCAGGGCGGCGAGAAAATTCCGGTTCACGTCCATCCAGGTGTTGACGCTATATTCTGCTCCCAGATCGCGCTCAAGAGCGGCCTTGACCCTTGCGGCCGACTCCAACCTGTCCAGTTTAACCGCCAGCGCGGTCAGGCGATTCCCCGAGTCGAGGAGTTCCTGAGCGGTCTTGATGCCGGTGAAAGCCAAATTCATATCATAGTCGTACATGCCGGAGTTGAAGATACCGCACACCCTGAACTGATACTGCTTCCCCAGCGGTGAATAGACGGTCAGCTGCGAATCCAGTCCGACGTTCAGAAATTTGGCGAGTTCGCTGCCCAACACCATTCCTTTTTCCGAAGGCTCCGGGAATCTGCCCTGTTTCAGGTATCCGAGGAACCCGCTCACCTTGCCGAGACTCCCGGGATCCACTCCGCGCACAGCCACGGCGAAAAGCCTCTCCGCGTCCTTCAATAAAGCCTGCCCCTGCAGATACGGGCTGACCGCGCGCACGCGCCTGTCGGACATTATCTTCTTCTCCAGCCTGGAGTAACCGGCCTCTTCTATGCCACGGTAAGAAGAGATGATGATGTCGGAATAATTGCCGATTATCTTTGCCTTCAGGTCCTGGTCGAAACCCGTCATTACCGCTATAACGATAATCAGCGCCATTACTCCTATGGCTATACCAAGCACCGAGATCAGGCTGATCAAAGAAATGAATTTTTCTTTTCTGGCGGTGAACAGATAACGCAGGCTGACAAAGAGGGCCGTGTTCATGCCGGCGGTTCCTCCGTAGTCTTCTCCGGCCGCAGCAGCGGAAAAAGAATAACGTCCCGAATCGAAGGTTTATCGGTCAACAGCATTACCAGACGGTCTATGCCTATGCCCAGCCCTCCGGCAGGCGGCATACCGTGTCCCAGAGCGACAACATAATCCTCGTCAACCGATTTCTCGTCTTCCGGTCCGGCCTCCGCCGTTTCCTCGCGGAAACGCGCATTCTGTTCCTGCGGGTCGTTCAGCTCCGAATAGGCGTTGCCTGTCTCCATCCCGGAGATAAAAAGCTCGAAACGCTCCGATAAAAGCGGATTGTCCGCTTTGGTCCTGGCCAGGGGACACATACTGGTAAAATAATCGGTGACAAAAGTGGGGTTCGGGGTCATCCCTTCTTCCAGGATGTCCTCGATGATCTTGGTGACTTGCGAACGGCTCAGGCGGTTCGCGCTTCTTGCCACCCCGCCGGCGTGCAGTTTAGCGAGCATCTCCTCCGCTCCGTCGGAAGGCAGGATGCCGAACCGTTCCTTTACCGTGTCGGCGAAAGAAACCCTTCTCCAGGGGGTGGATACGTCTATCTCCTTGCCCTGGAAAACGAATTTGCTGCCGCCGTGCAGTTCTTTCACCAGCCCGCAAATCATCTCCTCGCAAAGCCGCATCATTGAAGAGTAATCCTCGTAAGCGGCATAAACCTCCAGCATGGTGAATTCAGGGTTGTGCCTGGTGGATACGCCTTCGTTACGGAAACTGCGGTTTATCTCATAGACCTTCTCGAAACCGCCCACCAACAGCCTCTTCAGATAAAGCTCGGGGGCTATGCGCAGGTAAAGCGGCATATCGTATTCATTGTGGTGCGTCTTGAACGGCCGGCCGGCCGCTCCCCCGGGGATAGAATGCATCATGGGAGTCTCTACTTCCAGGAACCCTCTGCCGTCCAGGAAAGAACGGATGAAACCGGTGATCTTGGCCCTGGCCTTGAATACTCCGCGGACCTCTTCGTTGGCTATCAGGTCGAGGTAACGCTGCCTGTAACGTATCTCGACGTCCTTGAGCCCGTGCCACTTCTCCGGCAACGGCCTCAAAGCCTTGGAAAGCATGGACATTTTAACGACCTTAACGGTGATCTCCCCGGAGTGCGTCTTGAATATCTCTCCGCAAACCTCCAGGATATCCCCGATATCGAACTGTCCGAGCAGCGCCAAGTCTTTGCCGTCGAAGGCGTC
Organism: Candidatus Omnitrophota bacterium; assembly: GCA_011620275.1. Classification (GTDB taxonomy): domain Bacteria; phylum Omnitrophota; class Gorgyraeia; order Gygaellales; family Profunditerraquicolaceae; genus Undivivens. The sequence goes on along the minus strand of WOZK01000033.1, from coordinate 9,633 downwards.
CGAACGCAGGTAAAGCTGTATCCTGCCGCCGGCATCACGCAGGTCCACGAAAGACACTTTGCCGTGGGAACGCTTGGCGGTAACTCTGCCGCAAATACAAACCCTGCTTCCTTCCGGAGAGGCCAAAGCATCGGGAACGCTTACGCGCCCGACGCCGGCTGAGGCCTTATCATAACCGGAGAATCCCTCTTTCCGCAGCGCGGCCAGTTTTTCCTCTCTTTGCGCGATCAATTCTTGTATGTCCATTATTCATTCCTTAAAGGTTGTCGGCGATTTGTATATATAAGATAGATAATTATATAGTAGTTTCTGCGGGGTGTCAATATACAGAAGCCGACGTCCCCTGATCGACACTCCGCAGCAAGAAGAAATATGGATTTGTTTCGCGGAATTTCCGTGGCCTATGGACCGTAGACTATTTTGCCGTGCGTTGTCCGGAGGCAAAATATCAGCGATTATAATCCGACAGTTTCTTGATACGGCGGAGCATGTTGGGATGGGTGCTCAGCGCCTCCATCAGTTTGTCGGTGAAATTCAAGCGCACATTCTTGTTAGAAAGCGCGGCGAGTTCCGCGAGGTCTATGTTCCCGTCACTGTTAGTGTCCAGCTGGCGCAGTTCGCGTATCTCGTTCATCGCCTGGGAAGGATCATTGACGAAAAACGCCTTGAACCCTTCGTATTCGCGCACCTCTTTCTTGTCTGTCCGCGCCGAGCCGTAAACCAGCTTGTAAAGGCTGGAGGCCAGGACCGAGGGAGAATTGCCGAGATCCACCGATCCCCTGTCGGCGAAATACTCGCGGATCCTGGAAGCATAAAGCACCAGCAGGTTCGTAATGAAATAGAAAACGAAAGCCGCCAGCCCGATCAACGCGGCTCCCCCGCCTGAACGGTTGTCGCTCCTGCCGCGCCCGAAAAACAGGAACTGCCAGGCGATGCGGTACATTATCAAAGGGATCACCGACAGTATGGTTATAGTCAGCACGTCGCGGTTCTTGATATGGCTTATTTCATGTCCGAGAACGGCCCTCAATTCTCCGGCGTTCAAAAGCCTCAGGATACCGGAAGTAACGCAGACCCTCCCGTCCTTCACCGAGCGGCCGAAAGCGAAAGCGTTGGGGAGCGTTATCTCGGATATTGCCACGCGCGGCATCGGAATGCCTGCCTGAACCGCAAGCCCTTCGATCATGTTGTAAAGATCCGGATTATCCTTTCTCTCTATATAACGCACCCGCATCGTCCACTGGACGATCAAGGGTCCCATCATATATTGCAGCAGCATTATCCCTACGGAGATCGCCAGATAAAAATAGAAATTGCTTATTCCGGCGTAATAGCCGAGCATTACTACCAAGGCGTATACTATACCGAAAAGGGCGGTCACCAAAAGCCACATTTTCAACCTGAGCATGAACATCGTATTATCCTCCAGTAATTCGGTAACGGTAACGAAGTTTGTTTCGTCTCCCGGTTACGTAAGTGTTCCGTTTTCATACCTCGCGCTCCGTCTTTCGTATAATAAAGCTCACCGGGGTACCACCACCGCTTTTATTATAAACTTCAGCGCCGGATTGTCAACATCATCGGTATTGACGTAAACGAACTGGGTGGTCGCCCCGGAATACCCCTTGCTGTCGAACTTCACATCCAGGAACGTTTCTTCCCCCGGCGCGAGCGTGTTCTTTCTTACCGAAGCAGATGTGCAGCCGCAGGAAGCCACGGTACCGATTATCGTTAATTTCTTCTTTCCCTCGTTCTGGATAAGAAAAGCGTGCTCCCGGATATCTCCCTCCCGTACAGAGCCGAAATCATAGCTCACGCTTTCTTTCCGCTTCTCCCCTCCCCCTGCCGGCACAAAAGATACCGCCGGCCTTTTGACCGCGGCGGCCTTAGGCGCAACGCATCCGCACAAGAAAAAAGACGCAAGCAACCCGGCGACTATAAGAGTTTTCATTAAGGCCTCCTGATCAAAAGAAAACCCATTATGAAGAAAACGGCAGCCATTGCCGCTTTTAAAACAGGGATTTTTCTGCTCACGAATGATGCCATCCTGGAAGAAGTCACCCCGAAAAGTGCTATTGTAAGCACCACGGCCAGGGGTAAAATGAACATAATATTGTAGAGAAAAAGATAAAACCACGCTTTAGCCTTGAATTCCGCGGTCTTCAGCACGAAGACGATCGTAGGCAGATACATCTGTCCGGTACATACCGACTCCAGCAGAGAAACAAGGAACCCGGTGGAAAAAGCGGTCGCGGCGTGCGCGCGCAGGCTGCGCCGTTCCGGGCCGGGATCCCTTTCCCTGCGGTAAGAATCCGCTATAACTCCCTGTATCCTGGCTTTGACCGCGGTCGGAAGACGAAGCGCCATCTTATTGCCGCCTCCCCTGGAATAAAAAACGATTATGTCGTATACCGCCGCTACCCCCAGCGCCAGGCTGAAGATACCGAAAACGAAATTAACGGCGTTGGCGACCTGCCAGAACCGGTTAAGTTTATAGAGAAATCCGAATATGCCCAAACCGATCATTATATAAGCGAAGAATACAGCCAGAATGAATACCGCTCCCACGAAAAGCAGTTCTTTGCGGGAATACTTCTGCAGGGCCAGGAATGAAATGAAGAAAACGATCACAGTGAAAGCGCAGGGATTGATCCCGTCCACCAGCCCGGCGGAAACGACCGCCAGCATCCCCAGTCCGGCAAAGTTATCTTTGATATCTACCGGAACGGACCCGGAGCCGGGTTTACCTGCGGCACCGCCATCCTGTATAATCCTGCGCACGAACGATTCCGGCGATTCCTTGCTTTTTCCGGACAGGAATTGCCCCTCAAGAAAAAACACCGGCCAATGATCGTTTTGCAGCGCATAATAATACTGCCGGCGCAGTGAGAAATAAAATTTATATTGTTCTGGCAGGCTTATGTCCAGTTCAACAACGTCAATCTTCTCCCCGAAAAGCGACCGCAGAGAAGGTAGAGTCGTCATCCTGGCATCGGCGCACTCCCTGCAGGTCGGAGAATAGAAGAAATAAAGCTGTTTCTTCCCTTTGTCCTGAACCGGCTGCGCACGGACAGCGCTTATACAGCCGAGCGACAGTAAAAATATACCGCATACCGCAAGAACCAGATTTACTCTTCCGGGATATCTCATCTATCTTCCTTAGCGTTAAAGTTCCGGGGACACAATACTTAATTATGCGGGGACACGATACTTTAAGAGTATCGTGTCCCAGGAATTCAAGTAGTATAGCATAGACAAAGAAGCATGGCTATAATAAGTTACCGGGGATAGTACCTGGCAGGGACACGACACTTTATTTAAGTATCGTGTCCCCGGAATTACGGGAATTAACACATCGCACCGAACGGACAATAAGAACACGCCTGGGGATCGCTTTTATCCGGGCTGAAAGGCACTTCCGAAGCCAGTATCCCGCGCGTAAAAAGAGCTTCCAACGCCGACAAATAATCTTTCATCGCTTCTTCCCGCGCCTGCGCCTGCAGATCTTCTCCGAAAAGCTTCATCAGCGCAGCCGAACGGTCCGCGTCCCTAAGACTGTAAAGGGCGGCGTTAACCAGCCGGAATCCGGGGTAATCGCGGGATGCGAAATAAACATATACCGGAAGTTGAAAAGATCCGATCTCCTTCTTTATCTCTTCCCTCTCCGGGGAAGCGCCAGAGAAACGGAATTTGCCTCCCGGGACCTCCATTCCTCCCGTTTTATAATCCAGAACCATCAGCGATCCGTCTTCCAGGCCGTCTATTCTATCGACCCTGGCCTTGAACGACACATCCACGCCGCCTAAAAGGATGCTTCCGCGAAAATCCTTCTCCAAAGCCAGAAGAGAAGCCACCGGGCGCGCCCCTTCCGCAAGAAGAAACTTCTCAAGGCGGTGACGCATTATTTCCTTGACCATAAAGGCGTCTGATTTCATGCGTTTGCCGAGTTCGGAATCAAACTTCTTCTCGAAAATCCCGAGAAAAAAATCCCTGAACCGGACGTCTATTAACGGCTTCCTGCCCAGAAAACCGCCGAACGTTTGTTCCAGCAAGGAGTGCAGGAACGTGCCGATGTCGGCGCCGTCAGGGTCCTGCAAAGAATCCTCTTTTTCCTTCAACCCCAGGACATAACGGTAATAGAATTTCAACGGGCAGGAAAGGTAGGCGTTCACCGATGAAGCCGAATAAGTCATGCCGTGAAGATGTTCAAGCACCCGTTTGTTTTTCTTGATAACAACTCCCCGGGGTTTAAAACAGACATTGAATCCGGCTCTGGTTACGGCCGGCTGCTGCCGGTAGCCGGAAAGTTTCTGCCGTTCCCAGACAAGCTCTTCTATAAAGCGGCTTCTTTCATTCTCCGGGCATTCGCGGTAGACCAGGGTAACTTTCTCGGCGCCGGAGATGAGTCTGCGAAAGAGATACCGTTGTATCTCTTCTTCTTTCTCCAGCCGGTTGATGCCCATGCTAATCAATATCTCCCTGGGTATCAAAGGCTCGTAAAGGCGCAATCTTGGCAGATACCGTTCGTTGGCCTCCATGACGATTATCTCGCGGAACTTAAGGCATCTCGTCTCCAACAGTCCTAGTATCTGCAGCCCTTTCAAGGGCGATCCGCTGAAAGCGGCAAACGCCTTTTCCAGTCTTTCCAGGAAAAGCGTGAACAGGTCCTGCCTGGAGAATTCTTCCCCGGTAAAAGGCGCGGAAGCGAATTCTCCCGCTATGCGCAGCAGTCTCTCGACCGCCGCCGAGTTCAAAGGATAAGTCTCGAACATGCCGCGCTGCACCAATGCTCCGGCAGCCTCGTCCAGAAGCAGCGAGAACGCCTTGATGCCCTCCACCTTTTCCCATTTTCTAAAAAAAAGCCCGTGTACCGCCGATAAAATTTGCGCAAGTCCGTCCCTGTCTGCCGCCTCTTCCGATTCCGCCGCGAGATCGTAGATCAAAGCGGTTTTTTCTATTTCATCGAGAGAAACAAACAGTCTGCCTCCCAGGTCGGAATCCAGCCTGCCGCGCAGGACTTCTTCCGTTTTGTGCATCAATATTCTGGTCACCGAAGGCGCGTAAGAAAACCTGAGATTCTTTACCAGAGGATGCAATATCACCCGCAGGTAATCGGAGGCGTAATATCTGCCCGAAGCGTCCCTGCTTTCCTGCGCCTCGCAGACCGCTCGGAACAAAGAATAGACCGGGCTTCTTTTTAAAGGATACCCCATGGAAACGTTGAAATCATCCATCAGGCTTGAGACCTCGGACAACAACGGGACCAGCCCCTCCGGTTCAGGCAATACCACCGCCGTGCCGGAGAAACCGCCGTCCTTCTTTCCGGAAAGCAGGCCGCGGACTACTCCGACCTGGGAATGCAGGTCGAATCCGGCATAAAGCGATATCTCAGGCGCCCTGCCCGCGGCCGAACGACCGTCGGACGGCGAAAGGCCGAAAAGCGACATGGTTTTGCTCAATACCGGCCACTCCCGCGGATCACCCTGGAATACCGGGACCGCCTGCCCGCGGGAATAGAGACTGCCGATGATCTTCTCCTCGCAGGAATGCAGATAGAACAACCCGCAGAAATAAATTCTGTCGAAACCGGGAACGGGCGCGCGGGCGGCGCACTCGGCCGCCCGCAGGTAAAGCATTCCGCGCGAATAACGTCTATTATCGGACTGATAGCCGTGATACTCTTTTCTTATTGAATTCACGCTTTTCAACAGCTCGTTGACGTGTTCCGGTACGTCGTAACCGATCTCGGCTTTAAGCTTCAGTTCCTCCAGCACCGGTTCCTTTATCCCTTCCAAATCGAGCTGCTCTATCATATCCAGTATCTCCCCGGCCCAGGGATAAAAACGGGAGAAACTCTGTGCTCCGCCGAGGATAGAAGGCGAGATATCTTTAGCCAGCGAATACACCAGATGCGCGGCTTCCAGCTCCGGCATAAGGGTAAACTGTTCGTTCTTCGAAACGATATGCGAAATGAATTCGTCCATGGAAAAAAACGACGGCGGGTAAAAATTACCGCCCAGACGGCGCGCCAGTTCCTTTTTCAAGAAAAGAGCCGGACGTTTGCCCCCGAAGACCAGGGCGGCGCCGCCGAGCCCCGGGGAGGAACCGGCGGGAAATTCCCGCAGCAGTTCATCCGCCAGAAAACTTATCATATCGTCTTCCATCCGCAGTAAGATCGTCTTATCCGCCACCGACCGCCTCCGTCTCCAGCTCATCCATATAAACTATCACTCCCGATACCTTCCTGCCGGGGTATATACCGGACGCGGCGCCGATATACTCCTTTATCTGATCCAGATACCTCTCCCGTCCGGCACGCGAACTCTTGTAATCCACCACGACGATATTATCCTTTTCTTCTATAAGCCTGTCTATCCTCAGGCTGCGCCCGGAGGCGAGAACGATTTCTTTCTCGCAGTAGACTTTTCTGTCTCCGGCCGTCCCTTCAAATATCCACGCCGTAGCATCGCTTTTCAACAAAGCCAGCGCCTTTTTTCGAGCGTTCTCCACTTTCTGTTCCCCGTCCGCCAGGAACGCGCAGGCCGCGTCCAGCTCTTCGCCGGAAGAAAGACGCCCGCCGGACGAACCTACTGCCGACAATAGATAATGGAGCGTTTCTCCTTCCGCTATCGCCTCCCTGTTTTTCAATTCCTCTCCGGAAGGGAATTCCTCCCGCAGTAACTCCATCCAGCTGCCGTAACGGGGGGCCGGAAGCAGAAGATGCCCTCCGGGCAAGACCCTGTTAACACGGTATTTCACCGAGGCCCCGGCGGCGTATCCGCCCGGAGGAAACAATGCCGCCGCCGGATTGGTCTTACCGGTAACCGGAATTATTACGTGCAGTTCGCAGACCGCCCTGGTGCAGGCGACGTAAGCGGCGCAGAGCTCGTCTCCCACCGCTCCGTAATATTCCCTTAAGCGGAGGCTTTTAAGAACGGGAGAGAAATCGACGGCTTCCTGGGAAGCCAGATGCACAAGGTGGGCGGAATCCTTACCGGCTTCGAATACGAACGACTCCGTCCCCTCGGTTCCGCGGGACCCCGTCTTGAACCTGAATTCCATGAAAGGAACTATCACCAGGGGAAATTCCAGTCCCTTCGCTTTATGTATCGTAAGCACCTTCACCGAACCGCTGGAAGGGACGCGCAGATTAAGCCTGTCCGCGGGGAGCGAAGCGAACCATTCCAGGAATATACCGGCGGACCCGCGGCATTCAGGTTCGCTTTCTTTTATCAGCTCCAGAAGTCCGCAGATAAAACCGCTCTCTTCGGAAAAATTGGCGGAGAGCGAAAAACGGGAAACGATATCCACGGTCATCTCGTAAAGCGGCATCAATCCGGCATTCTTGAAGAAAGGCTCAAACAACTCCTCCCAAACCCGCGGGAATTCCTTCTGAAATTCGCGGTAATAATACAGCCCCCCTGCGAAACAATCGCGCGCCCCGGCAAGACGGAAAAAGAAATCGTGAAGAGAATCAGCCGGGATGCCTGAAGCCGCCGGGAATATCCTGCCGAGGAGAAAAGATGCGAAAGAAAGATTGTCGAGCGGCGAGTCGAGGAACGTCAGCAGCGAAACGATCTCCTTGACCAGGGCGTTGTCTCGGATATTCATAGTCTTTTCAGACTCAACCGGTATTCCCCTCTCCAACAGGCTTGCGGTGATCCGCCCGGCTTCGCTGTTGGAACGGCAGAGTACCGCCATATCTTCGAATCCGAATCTTCCTGATTCGCGTGCTTCCCCTATTATCTCCGCCGTCCTGACGCATATATTCTCCCGGCAAGCGTCTTTATCCTCTCCGCATTCCTCGCGGATAGAGACATATCCCGGGGGGATTTCCGGCCCGGCCGAAGCCTGCTGGCCGGCATTGGCGAATATGTCCAACACCGTTTCCGCCTGCGGCACTTCCCCCGTCTCCTGCGGGGAAAGCGCGGACAAGAATTTCTCGAGATTGGCTCGTGAAAAGACGTGATTATTGAACTCCACTATGACACGGCCGCTGCGGTAGTTGCGGTCAAGAACATCCGGAGATACATTGAAGCGGGATAATGAAAGAGGAACAGTCTCCATCAACGAGGTATCGCCGCCCCGAAAACGGTATATTCCCTGCTTCCTGTCCCCGACCAGAAAAAGAGAACCCCCGTTGGCCAAAGCCTCCTCCGCCATAGGCTGCAGATTCTGCCACTGGATAACGCTGGTATCCTGGAATTCGTCTATAAGGAAATGCCGGTAACGGGTGGCAAGTCTGTAATACAATTCCGGGACGTCGACGTTACCTTCTTCCCATAACAGATGAAGCCGGCTGTTCAGTTCATGAAGGAACAGGACGTTCTCCTTCCTGGACAAAGACAACAGGTTCTTTCTTACACCTTCGAAGATATCCACGTAACAATTGAACCGCGAATAAGCGGACCACTCGCAATACTCCGATATCTCCTTCTTTATCCTGTCCCAGAGCGCCTCGGCCTCCGCCGGTGCGCGTTCTCCCTTTCGCATCTTTAATTCTTCCTTGGAAAAAGGCTTCCAAAATCTCTCCATCTTCGACTGGTCCGCCTCGGGGGTCAATTTTTCCATGAACGTCCGCCAGGTGGACATATTGATCCCTTCGGGAAGCAGCGGCTTCAATTCCAGCATCAGGGAAAAGATCTCTTCGCGTTTCTTGATCAGTTCCGCCGGTTCCACGGGATATTTAGCCAGCGGAAGGCCGTAGGAATTGCTCTTTTCGAACAATCCCGATATTATCGAGATTATGTCTTTTCTGGGAATCCAGCTTTTACGGTTTTCGAGATAAATATACTGCTTCAGGAAACGAAGAAAAACGTCGCGTTCCCTGCCCGGGACTCCGGCGTCGTCCACCATCCTGTCGAAACCGTAGGCGATATACCGCCTAAAGTCGTCTTTTATGCGGAAAGAAGGGGAAATATCCAATCGAAAGGCGCAGCCCGACAGCACCGCGTTTATGAAACTGTCTATCGTCTGTATCTGGAGAAAATTGTACCCGGCCAGAATGCCGTCTACGGCAGAGAAAGCGGCGGCGCGCACGTCCCCGGGAGCCTGGAGATAATCGTAAAGAGACTTTTTGCTCTTTTCGTCGCGGAAAGCGTCGAGCGCGATCCTTTTCAGCAGATCAAGGATGCGGCTCTTCATCTCAACAGCCGCTTTATTGGAGAACGTAATCGCCAGGATACTGCGCGGCGCGACGCCGGAAAGAAGAAGTTTGACGTATCTGCCCGCCAGGGCGTAAGTCTTGCCTGAACCGGCCGAGGCTTCCACCACGCGCACTTCGGAAATCTTGAATCCTCGATTTTCCATAAAACCTGTTCCGTATTCCGGTAACCCGCTGCTGCCTCCGGGTAAGCCCCGGAGCGTATACTAAAGCTCCCCGGTTTAATCCTTCGGCAAGCCTTGGTAGTGGACCTTCCGATAGACCTGAATCTTATCTTCAGTGTCTGGTAGAATTCTGGCGCACAGCGTTTTTAGCCTGTGTTTCCAAAATCCCCCCTAAAATTCCGTACGTCGGGTTTTCCCCAATACGGCTTCAAGCTATAGGCACATATCCGTTTAACTTGAGCCTTCCTCTATTAAAGTTTACTCAAGCCTTCGGTCTTCTTACACAGTTCACCGCTATTGTTCAGC
>WOZK01000012.1:12626-104721 GCA_011620275.1 Candidatus Omnitrophota bacterium | reverse complement strand
AAGATGGTCTTTGAACAGTAAGCACAAAGAAATAAATTTTAACAAAGTACTGATAACACCTTACCCTTGAGTGTTAACACCTTGGCCAATTGCAATAACACCTTGCCCTTGTGTGGAATTGGGAAAGTGTTCACCTGTGTGAATATACGTTGGAGAAATAGAAGAGCCGCGGGCACTTGCCTTGAGCAGTTCGACAGCCTCACTGCCAAGGCTCACCGAAGGATTGTCCCGAGGGGCTCCATAGCACGTAACATATAATGGAAGGGGGATTTTATGGAGAAAGCGAAGACCGGGAAGAGAGAGATCAGACGTAGGCAGTTATTCATTGACCGCGGTTTTCAATCCAAATTCATCATGAAATTCTGTGGTATAGTCGCGGCCGGCAGCGCCTTGACTATCGGGCTTATATATTTTCTTTCTTTGAGGTATACTTCGATCACTGTGGAGAATTCCAGGGTAGTGGTGAAGTCTACCGCCGATCTGCTTCTGCCAATACTGCTGCAGACTGTGCTTATAGTGATGATCGTGGTCAGCCTCTTCACCATCTTCACAACGCTGGTTTTTTCACACAAGCTCGCCGGGCCGTTATACCGGTTTCGCAAGATCATGCAGTCGCTTGAAGATGGCGACTTCAGCGCGGATTTCAAGCTGCGTAAACTTGACCAATTGCAGGAACTGGCCAACGTCTTCAACCGTATGATATTGAAGATTAGGGCGGAATTAAACGTTCTTAAGGAAGATTTTAATACCCTTAAGAGCAATTTGGACAGCATATCCGGGAGCGAGGTGGTTGAGCATAAGAGGCTTTGCTTCAGCGAATTGAAACAGATTACCGACCACCTGAACAAGATACTGGACCATTTTAAGACCTGAATGAAGTTTTGTTTGAAGAGAGCCGCCTTTGCCGCCGTCTGTATGATGTTTTTCTTGGTCGGGACCGGCTCGTGCGCTGAAGGAGGAGGGGCGGGCGCGACGGCCATCGCGGTTTCTTTCAAGGCGCTGGCCAAGGCGCTTGTCGGCCAGGACGGGATACGCCGTTTATCGCAGAGGATAGAAGCTATGGACGACGCGGAATTCTCCGCCAGGTACAGGGAGGTTTACGCCATGCTCTCCGAAGTGCAGGGATTACAGAAATCCTACGGGCTCCGAGAAAAGATGTCCCGGGGAGAAATGCTGGCAGTTTTAAAGACTTGGGACGGCCGTAAGGTGTGTTCGTTGATAGACGCCGTTCCGGATGCGCAGATAAAGGCCAAGTTCGACGAATACCTGTCTTACGCGGGAGAACGCGGTTCCGGGACCGATACCCTGAAACAGATTCAGGCGCTCTGGGGCAGGGTGCTGAGCGAACTTCGCGGTAAATGAGAACCGGCGGCGGGAAGAGGTGTCTTAACCCGGGAAAAAGGAGGTGTGTATTATGTGTTTAGGAAGAGGTCTGAATCTGATACCGGCTTCAATATCGCTGACAATAAGTTTCTTTGTTTTGTTCACCGTTTCCAAATGCGCCGACAGAAGATTGAAAATATTCGGATATTTCGTCGCCGCGTTCCTTTGGCTGGTATTCGCCGGCCTGCTCTTCAGCGGTCTCTGCAGTATGTGCAAGGGAACCGGATACAGGTGTTTTAATAGAGGCCAGTACGAGGCCGGAAAAAACTACAGTATTACCCGCTCCCGTTGTCCGGTCATGCGCGGCCAGCAGGCGCAGTAGTTCCGGGGACACAATACTTTAATTATGGCGCGGCACTTAACTATTCATTTTTCCTCTTGATTAGAGGCTGTTTTGTGCTAAACTAAAAAACGTTTTTGCGGCGGAGTAGCTCAGCCTGATAGAGCACGCGGCTCATACCCGCTTGGTCGGTGGTTTTCCCGCTTATAAAGAGCGGGATTTCGCTCTGGACAAGAGAAAAGGTGCTCAAAAATCCACTTTCCTTAGAGACATTTTTGAAATAGAAGCTTGATACGTAAATTCGGCGGAGTAGCTCAGCCTGATAGAGCACGCGGCTCATACCCGCTTGGTCGGTGGTTTAAATCCACTCTCCGCCACCAGTTCTGCTTTAAGTCAAATGAAGATGCATTAACGCTTAGTGGTTTTCCCGCTTATAAAGAGCGGGATTTCGCTCTGGACAAGAGAAAAGGTGCTCAAAAATCCACTCTCCGCCACCAGCTTTCTCCTAAAGTTAAAAATGAAAGAGGAGCTTCTGGTCTTAGCCCGAAAGGGCTCCACTGCATTCTTCGTGCCTCCTGCCTCGTCTTTCTATTAGGACTTTACGATATCCATTGACTCTTGTTTGCCTGGATGATAAGATTATATCCACTATGACGCAATATCCTTTCCTGAAGAATCCTGGCGCGGTGGCCTGTTGTTTATATCTTTTTACAACCGTTCTGCTTACCGGCTGCGAGACGTTCCCTTTATTGACAGATCCCAATCTTTTCTCTCCATCCAACCTGTTGCTTCCGGATGACGGCCTTAGCTTGAGAGATCCGTCCGCGTTCAGCGGTACGGAGCCTATATCCGTCAACGTGAGGTCTTCAGGAGGGCGCGGAGAGGGTAATCTACGGACTTCCATGCTTGTCCGCGGGATGAGCCCGGGCGTGGCGTTGAATGTACTGCTTGGCGAGGGCCTCTCCGGCCGCAGCAGAGGGTTCTTCAATCCCAGCACTTATCGTATGGAAACGATGAAAAACGGCGGCAGGCTGGTGGAGGTGTATTACGTTCCTAACGCGTCGAATGATCCCTCGGCAGGCGAGACCCCTCTGGTTTTCGACAGCAACCAACTGGTGGGGTGGGGGTGGGATTATTATTACAATAATCTTACTCCTTGAAGAGACCTCTTTTAAAATAAGAATTATCCGGCCAAGACATTGTCAGTTTAATCAAACCGTAGAAATTACCGGCTTTCAAGCCGGATTAGCCTGTCGGAATAGCACCCTGCTTTAATGGAGAGGCAGGTGTTCTTTCAATACCACATGATAATTCAAACCGTTCGCTCCACGATCAGGAAGCATTCTCTTTTACGTCCCGGAGACAGGGTGATTGTCGCCGTATCCGGAGGTCCTGATTCGTTGGCGCTGCTTTATTGTTTACGTTCATTGTCGGAGGATTTGCGCCTGGATCTCAGGGTGGCGCATTTTGACCATGGGCTCAGAGAAGAGTCGCATCGCGAGCCGGTGTTCGTGCGCAAGATAGCGGAGCAAATGGGGTTGCCTTTCTATGCCGGCGGAGGCGATGTGATCAAACTGAAAGGCGGGAAGGGTTCTCTGGAAGAGGCCGCCCGCCTGGCGAGACTGGATTTCCTGCGCAGGCTGGCGAAAAAGCTTAAGGCCGGGAGGGTCGCCCTGGGGCACAACATGGATGATCAGGCGGAGACGGTTTTGATGCGCATACTGCGCGGCAGCGGTCTTGCGGGACTTTCCGGTATGTCCGCTTTGAAAGAATTGGGCGGATGTGTTTTTATCAGGCCGTTGATAGAAGTGAAACGCGTTGAAATAGAACGCTATCTGCGGGATTTTAAACTGCGTCCTTTCCGCGACCCGAGTAACAGCGATGAGTCGTTCTTACGCAATAAACTGCGCCGCAAACTTATTCCTTTGTTGGAGAAGGAATACAATCCGCGGGTCAAGGAAGTCTTGAATAGCCTGGCTGAGAACGTCTCCTGCGATTATGATTATATTCTTTCCCGGGCGCATATTGTTGCGGGAGACAGGGGAGCGGCACCTATAAAGACTCTTTCGCTTCTGCGTATGCATCCATCCCTGCGGCGGATGGTGATCAGGCTGCGGATCGGCGCGTTGCAGGGGTCAACCCGCAGGATTACGTCCAAACATATGGAAGAGATAGAAGATATGCTGTTCAACCGGCCTTCCGGTTCGGTGGTCGACCTGCCTAAAGGATATTTTGTGGAGAAACGCGGGGCGTTTCTGTATTTCCGCCGGTCCCGCCGGGAAAAGCAATAAGTAATGCTTGCTTTAACAGTTTGTTACGGATATAATTAACAGGGTCGGAAATTTCAGTTCCCACCATTAACGGGGAAGCCGCATTAACCGCTGCGGTCTCCGCTAAAACACCGCCGGAGTCGATTATTATGAAAAAATCCAATGGGAATAAAAGGCAGCTTAATAAAAACCCCTACAACAATATGCGGTTCCCTTTAGGCTGGATATTGGCCGTCTTGGCCTTTATCTTGATGATAAACTCTCTAAATGTTTCCGTGCATGGGATCCCGCAGGAGGTGGCTTACGGGGAATTCTATCGGACTCTCAAGGAGGCCCCGGACAGGATAAAATCGGCGGTCAAAATGGAAAACGAAATCCAGGGGGAGTTTTCCAGCGGAGCGCGTTTCAAACTGACCATACCGGAGAACGACCAGGAGCTGCTGAAGCTTTTACGAGAGAACGTCAAGAGTTTTGACGTCAAACCTCTGCGTAATTTCTGGCCGACGTTTTTCTTCAGTTTCGGGCCGATCATACTGTTGATCGCGCTCTGGTGGATGATGGCCAACCGGGGAGAGCAACTGGGCAGCAGGATAATGACTTTCGGCAAGATCAGGCCCAAGATGCACAGTGAAGGAGAAGGCGGGGAGAAGGTTACCTTCAACGATGTCGCAGGGGTGGATGAAGCCAAAGAGGAACTTAAGGAGGTTATCGAATTTCTGAAGGATCCTAAGAAGTTTCAACGCCTGGGCGGCAAAATACCCAAAGGTGTTCTGCTGGTCGGACCTCCGGGCTGCGGCAAGACTTTGATAGCGAAAGCAGTGTCCGGCGAGGCAGGCGTTCCCTTTTTTAGTATCTCCGGGTCGGATTTTGTGGAGATGTTTGTCGGCGTCGGCGCAAGCCGCGTGCGTGATCTTTTCGACCAGGGAAGGCGGGCAGCGCAGCTACCCGGTAAAGGGGCGATCATTTTTATCGATGAGATAGACGCGGTGGGCAGGCTTCGGTTTTCCGGCATAGGCGGCGGGCACGACGAGAGAGAGCAGACTTTGAACCAGTTGCTGGTGGAGATGGATGGGTTCGACGCGCAGAAAGGGTTGATTCTTATCGCCGCCACCAACCGTCCCGACACGCTCGACCCGGCGCTGCTGCGTCCGGGCAGGTTCGACAGGCAGATCGTGGTGAATCTCCCGGATATAAAAGGCCGCGAGGAGATACTGCTTGTGCATACCAGGAAGATCAAGGTTTCCCCCTTGGTGGATTTCAAGTCTTTGGCCGGGCAGACGCCCGGTTTTTCCGGGGCGGACCTCGCCAATCTTTGCAACGAGGCGGCCCTGCTGGCGGCGCGTTTCAACAAGGATGCGGTGGAACAGTCCGACTTCGAAAAATCCGTGGAGAGGGTCTTAATGGGTCCGGAGAAAAAGAGCCGGTTGATGTCGAAGAAAGAGAAAGAGATCACCGCCCTGCATGAAGCGGGGCACGCGTTGCTTTCTCTGCTTTTACCGGAAGTGAACCAATTGAAGAAGGTCTCAATAATCCCGCGCGGCCTGGCCGGCGGGTATACCTTCACCCCGCCGATGGAAGACAGGCATTACTGGACCAGGAAGGAATTGATCGCCGAGATCACGCTTATGCTGGGGGGCAGAGTCTCGGAAGATATCAATCTTGGAGAAATTACCACCGGAGCCCAGAACGACCTGGAGGTCGCCACGCAGACCGCCAGGCGCATGGTCTGTCAGTTCGGCATGTCCGATAAGCTCGGGCACGTGACTTTGGGGAAAAGGGAAGGGTTGGTTTTTCTCGGCAGGGACCTGATGGAAGAGCGTAATTACAGCGATGAGACCGCAAGGCAGATAGATGAGGAGGTCAGGAATATAGTCGACGAGGCATATTTGAGGGCCAAAGAACTGCTTACTGCCAACAAGGGAAAAATGAAGTCACTGGTTGATAAACTGCTGGAAAAAGAAGTTCTGGACGGAGAAGAGGTAAAAGCTCTGCTCGGCATGAAAAAGAACGATAAACCTGTTGAAAGTGAGATGCCTTCTACGGGAACTCCAAGCACGGCATAAAATTATGCGCTTGCGTTTTTTAAACTCCGGGGACCCCGCTGCCGCCGGAAACGAAATGTCCCGTATGGAGGTCGATGCCTACGGTATCGGGATAATGCTCCCCAAGGCCTCCTGCATATTGCTTAAGGCCGATGATCTGAGCTGTATCTGCGCGAACATCCTTAAACAGGAAATGCTTTCCTGCGGCGGCGACGCCGCTGTCCCGCGCCACGCCATCAGCGGAGGGCGCAGGAAAACGGAGTGTCTTCTGATCGGCAGTCTTGCCCAGTTCAACCGCCTGCGTGAGAAACTTAAACTTCAGCCTTTGGGGCTTTCTTCCTTGTCGGACAGGATAACCGCCGCGCTGGAAAATTATTTCAGGAGCGAATACCGGCTTAAACTAGGTAAATACACCCTCTACCCGGGCCGCCGCAAATACGTGATGGGGATATTAAACCTCACCCCGGATTCCTTCAGCGGGGACGGTATCTATTCCGGAGGGATAGACTATATGGCGGCGGCGGAACGTGCCGAGCAGATGGCCGCCGAAGGGGCCGATATAATAGACGTCGGAGGCGAGTCCACGCGGCCGGGAAGCCGCGCCGTCCCTCTGCGTGAGGAACTGCGCAGGACGATACCCGCGGTAAAGCTTATCTGCGGCAGGCTCAAGATTCCGGTTTCCATAGATACCCGCAAGCCGGAAGTGGCGGCGCGCGCGCTGGAAAGCGGAGCCGTGCTGATAAACGATATCGGCGGACTGCGAGACGCGAAAATGGTGAAACTCGCCGCTTCAAGCGGCGCCGGCGTGGTCATTATGCATATGAAAGGCCGTTCCCCGGCGGTGATGCAGAAATCGGCATCTTACGGAAGCGTGGCGAAAGAAGTGCACGCTTTTTTGTCGCTCGCCTTGGAAAAGGCCCTTGAAAGCGGAGTAAGGCCGGATGGAATACTTCTCGACCCCGGCATAGGCTTCGGCAAGCTGCCGGAACATAATATTGAATTGCTCAAAGAGTTGCGCGGACTGCGCGCCATCGGCCGTCCGCTTTTAGTGGGGGTTTCAAGGAAAGCCTTTCTCGGCAAGATACTCAAAAGAGCGGCTCCTCGGGAACGCGACAACGCCGGACTCGCGGCGGCCGTGATGGCTGCAGAGCGCGGCGCCGATATCCTGCGGGTGCACAACGTCAAAGCCGCCCAAGAAGCGCTCGCCGTAGCCGAAAAGATGTGTCCCTGATGGCGCGTGCTGCCGCAACTTTCCTGAAGGTTTTTTGCCAGAACTCAGAACCTGACATCCAGAACCCGGATTTGTAAATATGGACTATATCCTTAGCACGATAACCTGGAAAGCGCTGATAGAGATATTCATTCTCTGGTGGTTTATCTATCACGTCCTGCTTTTCTTCGAGGGGACAAGGGCTCTGCAGGTCTTACGCGGCATAATCGTGCTCCTGGTGGCGTTCCTTCTCTTTCAGAAATTCGAGTTCACGGTCCTGAGCTGGCTGATCACTAAGTTATTCGGCATTTCGGTTATCGCCATCCTGGTCATTTTCCACCCGGAGATACGGCGCGGGCTGGCCAAGCTCGGCCAGCGCCATATTTTCAGCAGCACCTTTCGGGAAGAGGAACTGGATGTTGTGCTTGACGAGTCCAGCCGTGCCGCCGACAATCTCTGCCGTTACAAGAGCGGAGCCCTGATCGTTCTGGAGAAGAACGATTCCCTCACCGCCTATATAGAAAACGGCGTGCAGTTAGACGCCAAAGTATCATTGGAACTTATAGAAACGATCTTTACCCGTAACAGCCTGCTTCATGACGGGGGGTTGATTATTCGTAACGGCAGGGTGGCTTCGGCAGGGTCGATATTTCCCTTGAGCGACAACCAGGATCTGAACCGCATTTACGGCACCCGTCATCGCGCCGCGCTCGGACTGAGCGAAGAAACGGATGCGGTAGTCTTCGTGGTCTCGGAAGAGAGGAACGATATTTCTCTTGTTTACCGGGGGAGGATGTACAGGGATTTAAGCAGGGAAGAACTGGTGCGTAAAGCCAAACAATTCATGACGGAGCCGGACGATGCTTAAGAAACATAAATCGCAAGGGAATTTCCTGTACAGGTCGCTTATAATGTTTAGGCAGCATCCGTGGCTGCTGTTGATAGCCTTGCTGCTGGCGGTCATGATATGGCTTTATGTCCGCGGAGAAATCATAAATATGGAATTTTAAAACGGAGCCGCAGGCGGATGTCCAGTCTGGGTGTAAACATAGATCACGTGGCCAGTGTCAGACAGATCAGGCGTTCCGGGGATGAGCCGGATCCTGTTTACGCGGCCGTGCTTTGCCAATCCGCCGGCGCCGACGCCATAGTTGCCCATCTGCGCGAGGACCGCAGGCATATTAACGACAGGGATATTTTTCTGCTCAGGCAGGCGGTGCGCGTTAAGTTCAATATGGAGATGTCGCTGGCCCCGGATATAGTGGCGGTGGCCTGCAAAGTCCGGCCGGACCAGGTTACATTAGTGCCTGAGAAAAGAAAGGAAGTCACCACCGAAGGCGGCCTTGACGTCTGCGCGCAGTTTGCGCGCGTCAGTAAAGCGGTCGAAAAATTGCGTTCCGCCGGAACCGAGCCCAGCCTGTTTATCGATCCTTTGAAATGCCAGATAGACGCCGCGGTAAAATGCGGAGTTAAAGCGGTGGAATTGCATACAGGCAGTTACGCCAATGCCGCCTCACCTGTCGCGGCAAGACGCCGGTTACGGGAATTGAAAGAAGCCGCTGTTTACGGCGCCGGGAAAGGCCTGCGTATCTACGCCGGGCACGGGCTGGATTATCGTAACGTTAAAGCCGTTACCTCCATCCGCCAGATAGAGGAATACAATATAGGTTATTCCATCATCTGCCGCGCCGTCATCACAGGCATTGTCCGGGCGGTCAAGGATATGAAAGAGCTGATCGGCGGCTGATATGGCTATAATAGGCACCGGTGTGGACATTACCGAAGTGAGGCGACTGCGCCAGGCAGTGGAGCGCTGGGGAAAGCAGTTCCTGGAGAGGGTATTCACCGGAGAAGAGCTGAAGAACGCCGAGAAGCACGCCAGTTTTTACCAGCACCTGGCCGGCAGGTTCGCCGCCAAGGAGGCTGTATTCAAGGCGTTCAACGACAATTCCTTGACCTGGAAAGACGTGCAGATAGTAAACGACGAAGAAGGCCGTCCCTGGTGTCGTATTTTAAACGGCAAGGCCTGCGGTAAAAAAGTCCATGTTTCCATTTCCCACGTGAAAAGCTATGCGGTTGCCAACGCGTTTGTCGAAAAGGAAAGCTGATTCCCATAAAGGCGATTATGGCCATCTACTGATCGTGGCCGGCTCTGCCGGATTCTCCGGGGCGGCTCTTCTTTCCGGTTACGCTGCCTTACGCAGCGGCTCCGGACTGGTTACTCTTGCCGTCCCGGCATCCATTAACAACGCCCTTATCCGAAAAAAAACCCCTGAATTGATGACTCTGCCTTTGCCGGACGCTGGCAAAGGAGTTTTTCTTTCCTCCGGTTTTTCTTCCATAAGAAAGTTCGCCGATAGCTGTAATGTCCTGCTTGTCGGTCCGGGTTTGGGACAGGCTGCGGGGACACGCGCATTGGTCGTGAATCTTGTCCGGAAGATCGGTCTTCCCAAGGTACTCGACGCCGACGGCTTGAACGCATTCGCGGGCAGACCGGAGTTGTTGCCTCCTGCCGGGCGCTGGGGGCTGGTGATTACTCCGCATCCCGGAGAGATGTCCAGGTTGACCGGGTTGAGCGTGGGGAAGATTCAGGGGAGCAGGAAACAGACGGCGATTGATTTCGCGCGCAAATACTGTATCACCGTAGTGCTCAAGGGGCATCGTACCGTGGTCGCGGGGCCGGACGGCCGCTGTTATATCAATAATACCGGTAATCCAGGCATGGCCACCGCCGGCTCCGGCGACGTGCTGGCAGGTATGCTGGCCGCCTTCATCGGACAGGGGCTGGATTGTTTCACGGCAGCCAAATTCGCTGTCTATCTGCACGGCCTGGCAGGGGACATGGCGGCGGCGGAGAAGACAAAAATTAGCTTGATTGCCGGGGATATTATTGATAAAATCCCACAAGCGATCAAGAGCATATCAAAGCTTTGACAAAACGGTTATCGTTATTGCCATTCCGCCGGAAGCGGAACAAACGCTCCGTTCCTTTCACTTCATCCGTCCATCAAACTTTCACGCCGGCGTAGCTCAGTTGGTAGAGCAGCTGTTTTGTAAACAGCGGGTCGGGGGTTCGATTCCTCTCGCCGGCTTTTTTCTTTTAAAACGGGTTCTGCATTTCGCATTCCGGGGACACAATACTTAATTATATGATAATTCCTCGTTTCTAACTGTCTATCCGCACATATCCGCAAAATCTTTCTTTACACCCTTGGAAAGTTCTGGTATATTTATTCTCCTACGCAAAAACCCCTAAGTTTTCAAGCTTGGTTATACCTTGGCCAATAGGAAGGCCAAGTATTCGCTTGTGCGAAGATGAATGCGTAGGATAAACTGGAAGGTATCGCTGCGCAAAGAGGGGGGGGCTGCTTCGGAGAAATTTCGCTAAAGTGGTAGAAAACTCCTGGTTTTAGCCCAGTGAGCTTCATTACTCTACGAATAAACCAACAGATTTTTTCAGCGAAAAAGCGGCAGGGGAAGTGCTTTCCCAGGCCGGGATAATAGATTTACGGGGTCCGTCATAAAAGCATTGGCGAGGCTTCCTGGATAAAAGATTACGGGGCGTGGCTCAGCTTGGCTAGAGCGCTTGAATGGGGTTCAAGAGGTCACAGGTTCAAGTCCTGTCGCCCCGATTGTTATTTGACTATACCGCGGTATAACGAAGGATGAAGCACGAGGGATTAGATAAAATTCATCTTTCTTATATTTGAAAATCGGAATTAGAGATCAGACCGCAATCTCGATGCCGCTCAACTTTCAAATTTCGCTTCTCGATTGCTCTGTGCGCTGTTATATTAATTTAGCAGCGCATAACGCGGGCAGATACCCAAGTGGCTAAAGGGGACAGACTGTAAATCTGTTGCACTCGTGCTACGTAGGTTCGAATCCTACTCTGCCCATTTAAATTCAACAAGAAAAGTATAGAATGAAATCCTGCGAAATTAGATATAATGAGCAGGATAGTTTTGCAGATTGATGCGATTCGCGAGAGTAGTTCAATGGTAGAACAATAACCTTCTTGAGTTCGGCCGAAGGCTGAACGAAATCCCGTCTCAAAGAGTAGTTGTATAGGAGGCGGGACAAGCACCTTAAAGACGCATTATTTGCGAGAGTAGTTCAATGGTAGAACAATAGCCTTCCAAGCTATATACGGGGGTTCGATTCCCCTCTCTCGCTCTGAGATTGAACAGGGAACGAAATCTCGCAGGCAATTAGAGAATAAGGCCACGAGACAAGTTTCTTGATGTTCAGAGATAGATTTGAAAGAGAACAATAGCTTTCTTGAGCACAGAAAGCTTTTATATAGCGAAATCCCGCGGCATTTTAGTCAAAGGTTAAAAAGAAGGCGGGACAAGCTATATACGGGGGTTCGATTCCCCTCTCTCGCTCTTGAAATCGCAGTCCCGGGGTAGTAAGAACACTGGTTTTATCCTTGAAGGGGATTTTTCAAGTACCTCAGCCTATGCCGGAAAGAGAATCTCTGGAACCTGTTTTTATCGATGCCTTCGACGTGGACGACGCCTGGTTCCAGTGTCTGTCAAAGATACTGGATAAAGGGCATGTCTATACAATCACCCGCGGCAGCTACGAAGGGCAGAGGCGCCTGGAATTCGATTTCGCGGTAATCAAGATCAAAAAACCATCTCATCAGATTATACCGATCATTCCGGAAGGCATGAGCATTCCGGCTCCCACAGATATGGATTACGTTCAGGGATACCTGGGATATCTGCTTACCGGCGCCAAGACCGAGACGGAGGATTATACTTACGGAGAAAGGCTGGTCGCGCCGCGGGTGAAGGTGAAACAGGACGGCAGCGGAATGTTCAAGGAGATACCTCTTGACGTCAACCAGATCGAGGAGGTCATACGCATCTATAAGGAGAAAGGCCCGGGTACGAACCAGGCGGTGATGGAGATAGGTATGCCGTCGGACATAAAGCTTAACGATCCGCCGTGCCTGCGCCTGATAGACACGCGCGTGCGCTACGGCAAACTGCATTTCATACTTTATTTCCGTTCCTGGGATCTCTGGGGAGGCTTTCCTTCCAACCTGGGAGGTCTGGAACTGGTAAAGCAGTATATGGCTCAGGAGATAGGCGTGGAGGACGGTGAGATTATCGCGGCGAGCAAGGGACTGCATTTGTATGAATACAGTTGGGACCTGGCCAAACTGCGTACCAATAAAACCGGGCTGGAGATAAAATAGACCGAGGAATTTTAATGAGCGACGGCATATTCGGTAAAGAGAGAAGAGAATACGCCAGGGTGGAATACGTGACTCCGCTGGCCTACAAGATCTGTAAGCGCGAGACTATAGATAAGCTTCTGGAAGGTTATACCGCGGATATCAGTCAAAGCGGTATTTTTTGCCGTATAAAAGACGACGTTCAGATGGACGACATCCTTTGGCTTTCTTTCGACAAGGACACCCTTGATTTTTGTCACGACATGGAGAAACGATGTTTCATGTATCAGGGCGGGATAATCGGCTGCGTGGTAAGGGCGGAGGGACGGGACGAGGACGGGTTGCATAAGGTCGGTTTGAGATTTATCACGAGAGAAGAAGGACACGTCTTGGTCCCCAGGATAGTCTTTCCGCCGGAACAGGTTTAAGGTATGAAAAGAAAGAAGATAGCGTTTATAGGGGACGGCGGTTGGGGAACGACGCTTGCCATCCTGCTTTCCCGGAAGGATGTCGACGTCTCTATCTGGAGCGCTTTCCCGGAGTATGCGGTTTATCTGAACAGATACCGCGAGAACAAGAAATTCCTGCCCGGCTTCAAGATCCCCGGTAAGATATTCATAACTTCCGACTTGGAGAAAGCCTGTTCGGACAGCGATGTTATTGTCCTGGCCGTTCCTTCACAATACTTGCGCGGAGTATTGCGCAAAATGAAAGGGTGCCGCCTGCCGCGCGGGGCGGATTATCTCAGCGTGGTCAAAGGCATAGAGGCCGGCTCCCTGAAAAGGATGTCCGAGGTCGTAAGCGAAGAACTGGGCAGGATACGAGTGGCCGTGCTTTCCGGGCCGACCATCGCCAGAGAGGTCGCTTTAGGGATACCGACGACGGCCGTGATCGCTTCCGGCAGAAAGGACGTCCGCGAAGAACTGCAATCTTTGTTTATCAGCGAAAGCTTCCGTATTTACGGTAACGACGACGTGACAGGCGTGGAACTGGGCGGCAGCCTGAAGAACGTGATAGCCATAGCCTGCGGTATCTCCGATGGGCTTGGTTTCGGCTCAAACACAAAAGCGGCACTGCTTTCCCGCGGTCTGGCGGAGATTACCAGGCTTGGCGCGGCCATGTCGGCAAAACCCAGGACGTTCAGCGGCATCAGCGGACTGGGAGACCTGGTTACTACCTGTATCAGCCGCGACAGCCGCAACAGGTTCGTGGGCGAACAGATCGGTATGGGGAGGACGCTTGCCGATATCAGGCGCAAGATGGGGCTGATGATAGCCGAAGGAGTGCCGACAGCCGAATCGGCGCACGGATTGAGCCTGCGTTACAAGGTGGATATGCCTATTTGCGGGGAAGTATACCGCGTTCTGTATAAAGGCAAGTCGCCGGTAAAAGCGGTAAAGGATCTGATGACCCGCCAAATGAAGAAAGAGTGACGGCTGCCCCGCCGTTTTTCTTCCATTTCGCAGCTTTCCCTTATTTAACTTTCTATTTACATTATTTAAGCGCGCGTATATAATACAATTTTGTGTAGTTTATAAATGCGCATCTTGAGACTTACAATCGGGGCTTTGGCATGTCCTAAGGTAGAATACCGATACCGTCCGGCGAACACATCCAGAATAATAAAGCCTAACAGCGGAGATTTCAAGGGAGGCGATATGACGCAGTATAAGGGAGAAGAAAAGCGTAAGTACCCCAGAGCAAGCGGTCGTTTCGTGGTCTCTTACAGGGTCTTCGATGAAGCCAACAACGTGGACATTTCCCAGACTAAGAACCTCAGCCTGGGAGGCATGCTTTTGACCACCAACCGCTCTTTTGAGCCGGGCACTAACCTGGCCCTGGAGATAAGACTTCCTTTCGACGCGCATCCGATCCTTTTGATGGGTAAAGTGGTGGAGTCGAGGGAGATTAGCAAGAACATGATTTACGATACTCGTATCCAGTTCGTCGCGGTTGACGAGAACCATCGCAGGGTGATCGGCGGGACGGTGGAATATCATCTTAAGAACGCCAAGTAATATCCGAGAAAAGAGAGGTACATACCATGAGCGCCAGGAAGATAAACATAGGGTTGATAGGGTTCGGCAACGTCGGTGCCGGCATGATAAAGATACTGCGCGACAAGAAAGCGATGCTGCGCGAAAAGACCGGTATGGAGATTGAGCTCAAGAAAGTCTGCGACAAGGATATCTCTTCCAAGCGCGGCGTTTCTTTGGATAAGTCGCTGTTGACCGTCAATGTCTCCGATATCCTTGAAGATCCCCAAATAGACATCGTGGTGGAGCTGATCGGCGGCATAAACCCGGCGCGTGAATTCGTGACCGAAGCGCTTAAAAAAGGCAAGAACGTGGTCACTGCCAATAAAGCTCTGCTTGCTCACCACGGGACGGATATCTTTACGCTTGCCCAGGACAGGGGAAAGAGCGTTTATTTCGAGGCCTCGGTCGGGGCAGGCATTCCGATCATAAAGGCGTTGAGAGAAGGTCTGGTCGCCAATAACTTCGCAGGGGTGTTCGGTATAGTCAACGGCACCACCAATTTCGTGCTTTCCCGTATGTCGGCGGAGAACTGCGGCTTCTCCGAGGCGCTCAAGGAGGCGCAGAAGCGCGGTTTCGCCGAGAAAGACCCCACGCTCGACATCGAAGGAATGGATTCCGCGCATAAGCTTGTCATACTCACTTATCTTTGTTTCGGAAGGATGGTGCGCATCGGGGAAGTTTATGTGGAAGGGATTTCCAGGGTATCCCTGCAGGACATCAATTATGCCAAAGAACTCGATTTCGAGATCAAACTGTTGGCGATAGCCAAGAAGGAGGGCGACGCGTTGGAGGTGCGGGTACATCCGACTTTGATCAGTTCCGGGCATTTGCTCGCTTCCGTGAACGGCGTCTTCAACGCCATCTTCGTCTCCAGCGACCTGGCCGGGGAATTGCTTTTTTACGGCCCCGGAGCCGGCCAGTTCTCCGCGGCGTCTGCCGTGGTCTCCGACCTGGTGGACCTGGCGCAGGATATGAAGGCCGGTTTGTTCAGGCCTACGCTTAATATTACTCCCGACGCCGAGGTGAAACGTCTGCGCAGCATAGACGAGATAGAAAGCCGGTATTACATAAGAGTGACGGCCGACGATAAACCGGGCGTGCTGGCAAAGATATCCGGGGTGTTTGCGAAGTCCGGGATCAGCATAGAGTCGGTCACGCAGAAACCGGCGCGCGGCGGCCAGGCCGTGCCGATTGTAATGGTGGTACACGACGCGCTGGAGAAGAAATTGCGTTCCGCGCTGACCGTGATAGACAAGCTTGATGTGATAAAGGAAAAATCGGTGGCTATCCGCATAGAGGAGATATAAAAATCATGTTTTACCGCGGGGTGATCGAGAAATACAGGAAATATCTGCCGGTAAGCGGGGCCACTCCGGTGGTTACTCTAAACGAGGGGAACACGCCGCTGATTTTCTCGCCTTACTTGAGTTCCAGACTGGGAGCCGGGTGCTTGGTCTATTTGAAATACGAAGGGCTTAATCCCACCGGTTCCTTCAAAGACCGCGGCATGACCATGGCCATTTCCAAGGCCTGCGAGGAAGGTTCCCGCGCCGTGATCTGCGCGTCCACCGGCAATACTTCCGCTTCTGCCGCCGCTTACGCGGCGCGCGCCGGGATAAAATGCGTCGTGCTGATACCGGACGGCCACATCGCCATGGGGAAATTGAGCCAGGCTTTGATACACGGCGCCCTGGTTTTGCAGGTGCGCGGCAATTTCGACGACGCGCTGCGCCTGGTGCGCGAAACCGCGGAGAAATACCCGATAACCCTGGTGAATTCCCTGAACCCTTTCCGTATTGAAGGGCAGAAAACCGGGAGTTTCGAGATTTGCGACGCTTTGGAAGGCGCCCCTGATTTCCAGGTGATGCCGGTCGGGAACGCCGGCAATATCACCGCTTACTGGAAAGGCTACAAGCAGTATCTCCAGGAAGGGAAAATAACTTCCCTGCCCGGGTTGCTGGGTTTCCAGGCCGAAGGGGCGGCTCCGATAGTTAGGGGGAGGATAGTGGAGAATCCCGAGACGATCGCTACTGCCATACGCATCGGTAATCCCGCCAGCTGGAAGCAGGCCGAACAGGCCAGGGACGAGTCCGGCGGGTTGATAGATATGGTCTCTGATGAAGAGATACTGGAGGCGTATAAACTGCTGGCGGAAAAAGACGGGGTGTTCGCCGAGCCGGCCTCCTGCGCCTCCGTTGCCGGGCTTTTGAAACTTTCCGCAGCCGGATTTTTCTCCGGCAAGGAGAAATTGCGTATCGTCTGCATCCTGACCGGCCATGGCCTGAAAGATCCTGACCGGGCAATCAAAAGCGTGGCAAAACCGTTGACGGTTGACGCTCAGATGAAGGAGATACTGGGGAAGATGGGATTTTAAGATTACGGTTACGAAGGATGATCAGGAACGGGAAATAGTGTGGACTGTTCTTCTAAAGGGAGTGCTATCATAGATGAAAGCCAAAACCAAGAAGCGACCGAACGGGTTAAAGGATAAGAAAGTGTTGATCACCGCAGGGCCGACGTGGGTGCCTATCGATGACGTGCGGGTGATCAGCAATACCGCTACCGGTGAAACCGGTCTGCTGCTGGCCGAGGAAGTCAAGAAGATGGGGGCGTCCGTGCGTCTGCTGTTGGGGCCGTCTCTGCTGGAGTCAAGACTGGTTAACAGTAAGTATACCGAGTCTTTCAAGTTCTTTTCCGACCTGCGGGAAAAGCTCTCGCGCGAGCTGGTCCGCCGCAAATACGACGTGGTTATACACTCGGCGGCCGTCTCCGATTACCAGCCGAGGCACGCGCACCGTAGGAAAATCCCCTCGGGCAGGAAGAATCTGGCTTTGAAGCTGGCTGCCACTCCCAAGATTATAGATTCCATAAAGAAGCAGGATCCTGCGCTTATGCTCGTGGGTTTCAAATTCGAGCCCCAGGCTGCGGCAAAAGAACTGCATAAAGAAGCCGTGCATCTGGCCGAGCGTTGCGGGGCGGAGATCGTGGTTGCCAATACCATTCGTAACAATCTTTATGAGGCTTACATCGTTAAAGACGGCAAATTAAGCGGCCCTTTCTGTTCCAAAAAGAGCCTGGCCGTGCATCTGGTGCGCTGCATAGCGGAAGGGTTGTCCAGGGATGCCTGCTGAAAAAGTTAGATTAAAATACGCCGTCCTGGTCGCCGACGGCATGGCCGATTACCCTTTGCAGGAACTCGGAGGCAAGACGCCGATCGAGACGGCCGACACCCCGGCGATGGATTTTCTCGCCAGAAAAGGAATGCTTGGTGTCGCGAGGACCATCCCGGACAGAATGGCCGCCGGTTCGGACGTGGCCAATATGTCCATACTGGGATATAATCCCGCGGAGTATTATGCCGGCCGCGGCCCGCTGGAAGCGGCCAATCTCGGCGTGGAGATGAAAGAAGGGGATGTTGCTTTTCGCTGTAACCTGATTACCGTCTCCGGGGACATCTTGGAGGATTACAGCGCCGGGCATATCAGTTCCAAAGAAGCGGAACAGCTTATAAAGTTCGTAGACCGCGGCATCGGCGGCGGGAATTTTAGGTTCTATCCGGGCGTCAGCTATCGGCATTTAATGCTTGCTTCCGGAGGAACGGCTTTGGGGTTGCACGAGACCGAGTGTAAACCGCCTCACGATATCTCCGGGCAGACCGTTTCCCGCAATCTGCCTAAAGGCGGAGGGGCGCAGCATCTGATCAAGCTGATGAAAGATTCCCGATCCCTGCTGGAGACGCACGAGATCAACCAGGTGCGCATAGATTTGAAAGAGAACCCCGCCAATATGATCTGGCTCTGGGGGCAGGGTGTGAAACCGCGCATGCCGCGTTTCAGCGATATGTTCGGGATCAGCGGCAGCGTTATCTCCGCCGTGGACCTTCTAAAAGGTCTGGGGCGCATCATCGGCCTGGACGTGATAGACGTGCCGGGAGCCACCGGGTATTACGATACTAATTACGAAGGTAAGGCTGAGGCCGGGGTCAAGTCTCTGGAGAAGCACGATTTCGTTTTCGTTCACGTGGAGGCCCCTGACGAGGCGGGACATAACGGCGACCTGCGGCAGAAGATAACCGCCATCGAGCGTTTTGATCACGCGGTGGTGCGTAGGTTTCTTGACGCGGCAAAAAAACAGCAGGGACTACGCATACTGGTGATGCCCGACCACCCCACACCGGTGGCGCTGCGCAGCCACTCCGCCGACCCGGTATGTTTCGGAATATACGGGCCGGATATTCATCCGGGGAGTGCCGCCGTTTACAGCGAGAGCGAGGCGCGCAAAAGCGGACTTGTTTTCGATAAAGGCCACGAATTGATGGCTTATTTCATAAACGGAGGGAAGGTTTAGATGAAAGGGCGTTTGGTAGTGCAGAAGTTTGGCGGCTCTTCGGTCGCCAATGTGGAGAGGATACAGAACGTCGCCAAGCGGGTGGCCGCCTACAAAAAGAACGGTGATAACCTGATAGTGGTGGTGTCCGCGTTGGGCGATACCACCGATGAATTGATAGAACTGGCGGCCAGGATAAACAGCAATCCTTCGGAGAGGGAGATGGATATGCTTCTGTCCACCGGCGAGCAAATCTCCGTGGCATTGCTGGCAATGGCCATACACAAACTGGGTTATGAGGCGATATCGATGACCGGCCTGCAGGTGGGTATTATCACAGACCGCTGCCATACCAGGGCCCGTATCCTGAAAATAAATCCCGCGAAAGTAAAGGCGGAGCTGGAAAAGGGCAGGATCGTGATCGTGGCCGGGTTCCAGGGGGTCACCCCGGATCAGGATATTACCACTTTGGGCCGCGGCGGTTCGGACTTGACGGCGGTGGCGCTGGCCAAAGAGTTGAAGGCCGATGAGTGCGAGATATACACTGACGTGGAAGGCATATTCACTACCGATCCCAGGGTCGAGCCGTCGGCGAGAAAGCTTTCCACCATCACGTATGACGAGATGCTGGAAATGGCCTCTTTGGGCGCGCAGGTGATGCAGGCAAGATCGATCGAAGTTGCCAAGAAATTCGACGTGCCGATACATGTCCGGTCTTCTTTTTCGGACAAGCCGGGGACGATGATAATCAGGGAGGTAAAAGATATGGAAGAGTTGATGGTCAGCGGAATAACCTTGAACAAGAATGAAGCTAAGGTAACGGTCTGCGGATTGCAGGACCAGCCCGGCATCGCCGCGAAGATATTCAGCCTTATGGCCGAGAAATCCATAAACGTAGACATGATCGTTCAGAACGTCAGCCACCTGCGTAAAACCGATATCTCTTTCACCGTCGCCAAGTCCGACTTGGCCAGGGCGGTTAAACTCGCTAAAGAGGCGGCGGCGGACGTGGGGGCGGGGGAGATACTGCAGGATGATGATATTGCGCGCATCTCGGTGATAGGCGTGGGAATGAAATCACATCCCGGCGTGGCGGCTATGATGTTCGCCGCTTTGGCAGCCAACAATATAAATATAGATATGATTTCCACCTCGGACATTAGTATCTCCTGTATCATAAAGAAGAAATCGGCTGAAGAAGCCGTGCGCATACTGCACGATAAATTCGGCATGGGCAAAAAGAAATAGAGGCGATTATGAAGAACAGCGTGGCTGTTTACGACACTACTTTGCGGGATGGGTCTCAGGGGGAAGGTATTTCCTACACCGTTTCTGATAAACTCGCCATCGCCATGGAACTGGATAAGGCGGGCATCCATTATATCGAAGGAGGCTGGCCGGGGTCCAATCCCAAGGACATGGAGTTTTTTTTGAAGATGTCTAAACGCAGACTTGCCTGCGCGGAACTGGTGGCTTTCGGCTCCACCCGCCGGCCGGGCATAAAGGCATCGCAGGACGCCAACCTCAAGGCGTTCCTCAAGAGCGGTGTTTCCTGCGCCGCGCTGTTCGGTAAGACCTGGGACCTGCACATCAGAGACGTGCTGAAGACAACGCCGGAAGAGAATCTATCCATGATCAGGGATTCGGTGTCTTTTCTGCGCGGCAAAGGCTTGGCCGTTTTTTATGACGCGGAACATTTCTTTGACGCCTACAAAGCCAACCGCGATTACGCATTGCAGTGCCTGTTGACCGCCAGAGATGCCGGCGCCTCCGTGCTGGTGCTCTGCGATACCAACGGTGGAACGCTCTCTTCGGAGGTCTTGCGCGTGGTTAAGGAAGTGAAATCACTGTTGAAGGCCGATATCGGAATACATTGTCATAATGACGGGGGGTTGGCGGTGGCCAATTCCTTGGCCGCGGTGGAAGCGGGAGCGGTTATGGCGCAGGGGACTATAAACGGTTACGGCGAGCGCTGCGGCAACGCCGATCTTATCCCGATTATCGCTAATCTGCAGTTGAAAATGGGAGTGCGCTGTCTTCCCGCCGATAAATTGAAGGGACTGACCAGATTGTCTCATTTTGTCAGCGAGATCAGCAATATGACGATCAGGAACGACCAGCCTTACAGCGGAATCTCGGCGTTCGCGCACAAGGGCGGGGTGCACATTAACGCGGTGATGAAAAACTGCGCTACTTACGAGCACATCGATCCGGCGCTCGTCGGGAACAGGCGCAGGATGCTGCTTTCGGAGCTCGGGGGAAAGACCGGGATATTGCTGCGCGCCCGCGACCTGGAAATGGACTTGACCAAAAACGACCCCAAGACGAAGAAGTTACTTAAACTGGTCCAGGAACTGGAGCATAAAGGATACCAGTTCGAGGCCGCGGAAGCCTCTTTCGAGCTGCTGCTGCAGAGGGAAATAAAGAAACACGAGAAATTCTTCGAGTTGGAGGGTTTCAGGGTGGTGGTGGAGCGCAGGCAGGATGGAAAAATAACCACCGAGGCGATTATAAAGATAAAAGTCAAGGGTTCCCGGGAGTATACCGCAGCCGAGGGCGACGGCCCGGTCAACGCCCTGGATAACGCCCTGCGCAAGGCGCTTCGGGATTTCTATCCCGATCTTGCGCGCATGCACTTGAGCGATTTCAAGGTGCGCGTGCTTAATGAAAAAGACGGTACCGCCGCCAAGGTGCGCGTTCTTATACAGTCGCAGGACGCCGGGGATACCTGGAATACGATCGGCGTTTCAGAGAACATAATCGAGGCCTCCTGGCAGGCTTTGTCGGACAGCGTGGAATATAAACTGCTTAAGGATAGATCCTCCCGCGGTTAATCAGAGTGCAGAAGTTACAAAATCCGGTTGTTTATATCGTCTTTCGGTTGCGCTGTCCTTGTTTTAGTGTCGTCAACGATTCAATGGCGGACAAAGTGTGCTGTTTAAAAAACTTACTGAACTGGGGAGAAGTACGCTATTAGAGAGGGAAGATCGGTTGACTATATCCGTAACCGTTACCGATATTAAAACTCGTCTATCGTTTCCCGGTTACGATGCCCGTATCGTCAATCGTCTTTCGTTACCGTAACCGCAGCCGGTTTTCACCCGGAGATTATTCATGGAAGAAAATATAAACGAGATACCCACTCATTACAATCCCGCGGATACCGAGGACAAATGGTATAAGTTCTGGGAAGATAATGGTTATTTCGGGGTTTCGGCGGATTCCGGGAAGAAACCTTTTTCCATCGTTATTCCTCCTCCCAATGTCACTGGTATTCTGCATATGGGGCACGCCCTCAACGATACCATTCAGGATATACTTATCCGGCAGCAGCGTATGAAAGGGAAGTCGAGCCTCTGGATGCCCGGGACAGACCACGCCGGCATCGCCACCCAGAACGTGGTGGAGAAGATGCTGATGAAGGAAGGACTGCGCAGGCAGGACCTTGGCCGCGAGAAATTTCTGGAGCGCGTCTGGCAGTGGAAGGAACAGTACGGCTCAACTATTATAAAACAGCTCAGGAAACTCGGCGCATCCTGTGACTGGACGCGCGCGCGGTTCACCATGGATGAGGGATATTCCAGGGCGGTCACGGAGGTCTTCATCCGGCTTTACGAAAAAGGCCTTGTTTACCGCGGCGAATACATTATCAACTGGTGCCCGCGATGCCAGACCGCCCTCGCAGACGAAGAGGCCCCGCACCATGAGCTGGACGCGCATCTTTATTATCTCAAATATCCCTTGAAGGACGACCCTTCGCGGTCCGTGACGGTTGCCACTACCAGGCCGGAGACCATGCTCGGCGATACCGCGGTCGCGGTCAATCCAAATGACAGGCGCTATAAGAAACTCGTCGGAAAAACGCTGTTGCTGCCTTTGGCCGGCAGAGAGATAAAGATTATCGCCGATTCGGAAGTGGACGCCGGCTTCGGTACCGGAGCGGTCAAGGTCACCCCGGCGCACGATCCCAACGATTACCGTATGGGCAGAAAGCACGGACTGCAATTCATCAACGTGATGCACCCGGACGGCAGGATGAACGACCTTGCCGGAGAGTATTCCGGGATGGACAGGTTTGAGGCCAGGGAAGTCGTGCTGGAAGATATGAAGGAAAAAGGCCTGCTGGAGAAGATAGAACCGCATAAGCTTTCCGCCGGGCACTGTTATCGCTGCCACACCATAATCGAACCGTATCTTTCCAGGCAGTGGTTCGTGAAGATGAAGCCGCTTTCTTTGCCTGCCATAGAAGCGGTGAAAAAGGGTAGAATCAAGTTTTATCCGAAGCGCTGGACCAAGGTCTATCTGAACTGGATGGAGAACATTCAGGATTGGTGTATCTCACGGCAGATCTGGTGGGGGCACCGACTGCCGGTTTATTACTGCGACAGCTGCCTTAGGCGGCAGGAACAATCCACAGCCGATAGTCCATCGCGCGCGGACAGAGATTCCGGCCGGAAAAATAATGAGGAAGAGGGGGTCATTGTATCCGGGACTAAACCGGAGAAATGCCCGGTCTGCGGAAACGCGCAGCTGCGTCAGGATGAGGATGTGCTTGACACCTGGTTTTCTTCTTGGCTCTGGCCGTTCGCCACTTTCGGCTGGCCGTTCGGGCAGGGAAAAGAAGAGAAGAAGAAAAAGAAAGAACTGGCGTATTTCTATCCCACCGATACCCTGACCACCGCCTCTGAGATCATCTTTTTCTGGGTGGCGCGCATGATTATGGCCGGGTTTGAGTTCATGGGGGACATACCGTTCAGGGACGTCTATATACACGGCACGGTCAGGGATAAGGACGGCAGGAAGATGTCCAAATCCCTGGGAAACAGCATCGACCCGCTGGAAATAATTTCGCAATACGGCACCGACGCCCTGCGTTTCAGCCTGATCGCCATCACAGCCCAAGGGCAGGACGTTTATCTTTCCAGGGAGAGGTTCGAGCAGGGCAGAAATTTCGCCAACAAGATATGGAACGCCTCGCGCCTGGTGATGATGAACCTTGAGCCGGGAACAGGGGCGGTTGAGGCGTCCGCCGTTTCTTCTGAAAAGGATTTAAGCGCGGTCAACCGATGGATATTGAGCAGGCTTTCCGTCACCCTGAAGAAAACCGATGCCTCGCTCTCCGCTTTCCGCTTCAACGAGGCGGCCAACCTGCTGTATTCTTTTTTCTGGAAGGAATACTGCGACTGGTACCTGGAGATAATCAAGCTTGATATGAAGGATCGGCAGAACCAGTCGGTG
This sequence comes from Candidatus Omnitrophota bacterium, assembly GCA_011620275.1. Taxonomy (GTDB): domain Bacteria; phylum Omnitrophota; class Gorgyraeia; order Gygaellales; family Profunditerraquicolaceae; genus Undivivens. Next base: position 80,745 of record WOZK01000012.1, on the reverse strand, counting down.
ATGCTGCGTGTGCTGGAGAACTTCCTGGCCGCCTTGCATCCTTTCATGCCGTTTATCACCGAGGAGATTTGGCAGAAACTTCCGCACGTGGGCGATTCAGTTATGACGCGCGCCTGGCCGGCACACAAGGATTTGCGCCAGGACCGCAAGGCGGAGACTTTCATGGAGGATATCTTTGCCGTGATCGCCGCTGTGCGCAACATCCGTCAGGAACTCGACATTCCGCCGCAGAAGGAGGTACCCGCGGTCATAGCTGCTTCTTCAAAGGCGCAGGCAGAGGCGCTGAAGCCGCTTTCCGCGGTCATACGCCGTCTGGCGAGAATATCCGTTCTTGGCATTGAGAAAGGGTACAATCATAAACCGTCTTCGGTTGCCGCAGTAGCCGGGGGTATGCATGTGAGCGTTTTGCTCGTAGGTATAGTGGATATCGCGGCGCAAAGGGAAAAACTCCGCGTTAAAATTGATAATACATCCGGGGCGATCCGCGGCAAGGAAGCTATGCTGGCAAAACCTGGTTTCGCAGACAAAGCCCCCGGGGAAATTGTGGATAAAGAGAAAGATAGACTGCGGGAGTTGAAAGAGACCCTGGAAAGGTACCGCGGAATATATGAAGAATTGCGGAAATAATATAGAATACGGCAGGATAGTGTCGCAGGCGCTGCGCGAGGATATCGGCAGCGGTGACGTCACCACGGATTTTTTCGTGCCCGGAGGCTGTTCAGCTTCGGCTTCTTTCATCGCCGTCCGGGAGATGGTGGTCTGCGGTCTGGACATCGCCGCCGAGGTATTCAGGCAGGTTGACGAAAAAGTCTCCTTTAGGAAGCTGCGCAGAGAAGGCGAAAAAGTCCGACGCGGCGCAGAACTGGCACGCGTGAGCGGAAAGGCGCGTTCACTGCTAAAAGGAGAGCGTGTCGCTATAAATTTCGTAGGGATGCTTTCCGGGATAGCCACTCAGGCTCGCGCTTACGCCGACAAAGTGAAATCCTACGGCGTCAAAGTGGTGGATACGCGCAAGACTTTCCCCGGTTTGCGCTCCTTGCAGAAATACGCCGTGCGTACGGGAGGGGCGGATAACCACCGCAGCTGCCTGGATGAAATGGTGCTGGTAAAGGACAATCATCTGGCGGCCTGCCCGAAAAGCGGCAAACACCTTTATTTGAGCCGCGCGTTCTCAAAGCTAAGGAACAGGTTCCCGCACGGAAAGATGAAGATAGAGATAGAAGTAGAGAACCTGGATGACTTCCGCATGGCGCTTTCGCTTAAGCCGGACATCATTATGCTCGATAATATGAAGCCCGTCGATATCCGTAAAGCGGTGCGGCTGCGCGGCAAGGCGGAACGGCGCGTTCCTTTGCTGGAGGTGTCTGGAGGCATCACTCTTTCCAATATTCGCGCTTACGCCGCCGCCGGCGCGGATATCATCTCCGTGGGAGCGCTCACCCATAACGTTAAATCGGCGGACATCAGCATGGAATTCATCCCGGCGGCCGTAAAAGGCAGGTGAAATGTCTTTGTTCAAGCTGGTTTCTTCTTACCGCCCGCGCGGCGACCAGCCGCAGGCGATAGAGAAGCTCACCCGGTTAATTCTTTCCGGTAATTCCCGCCAGACTCTGCTCGGGGTCACGGGATCGGGAAAAACCTTCACCTTGGCGAACGTGATAGCCGGGCTGAATATCCCCGTTCTGGTCATCTCTCATAATAAGACGCTCGCCGCGCAGCTGTATTCGGAGTTCAAGGAATTCTTCCCGCACAACGCCGTGGAGTATTTCGTCAGCTACTACGATTATTATCAGCCGGAAGCCTACATCCCGTCAACGGACACATATATAGAGAAAGACGCCTCCATAAACGACAGGCTGGACCGTTTGCGTCTTTCCGCCACCAGTTCTTTGATGTCGCGCAGGGACGTGATAATCGTGGCTTCGGTCTCCTGTATTTATAACCTCGGTTCTCCCGATGACTACCGCGACGCGCTGGTTTTCGTAGAGAAAGGTTCGGAAAACGGTCGCGACAGGCTGATGCTTGACCTGGTGAACGTGCAGTATGAAAGAAACGATTACGAGTTCAAACGCGGACGTTTCCGCGTCAGGGGGGATACGGTCGAGATATATCCGGCTTACAGGGAAACCGCTTTGAGAGTGGAATTCTACGGAGACAGAGTGGACAAGATCAGCGAGGTCGACCCGGTATCCGGGAATATTCTCGCCGGCATGGAGAAGGCGGCGGTGTATCCCGCCAAGCATTTTCTGGTAGCGCAGGAGTTGATGTCTCCGGCTATGGAGTCGATCAGCGCGGATATGCGCCTGCGCTGCGATGAACTGCGCCGACAGAATAAGCTATTGGAGGCGCAGCGCCTCGAGTCCCGCACCAAGTATGACATGGAGATGCTTAAAGAGACCGGTTACTGCCACGGGATAGAGAATTATTCCCGTTACCTCTCCGGCAGGCCGCCCGGGTCGCGCCCGTATTGTCTGATGGATTATTTCCCGACGGGATTCCTGACCATCATAGACGAATCGCACGTGACCGTGCCGCAACTGCGCGGGATGTTTGAGGGAGACCGCGCCAGGAAGGAAGTGTTGATAGAATACGGTTTCCGCCTGCCGTCATGCCTGGATAACCGGCCGCTCAGATTTCCGGAGATAGAGGCTTTGATGGGGCAGACGATATTCGTTTCCGCCACTCCGGAAAAATACGAGATCGGGCAGAGCAAGGGGAACGTGGTAGAGCAGATAATCAGGCCGACCGGTCTGGTGGACCCCCAGGTGGAGATCAAGCCGGTGGAGGGGCAGGTGGATGATTTGCTCAAGCTTGTCAAGGAGCGCGCCTCGCGCGAAGAAAGAACATTGGTTACTACTCTGACGAAACGCATGGCCGAGGATTTGAGCACGTATCTTCAGGAACGCGGGGTGAGGGTCAAATATCTGCATTCCGAGGTCAAAACCTTCGAGCGCAGCAAAATACTGAAAGGACTGCGGAAAAAGGATTTTGACTGCGTGGTGGGAGTGAATCTTCTGCGTGAAGGGCTGGATCTGCCGGAGGTGTCGCTGGTGGCGATTCTCGACGCCGATAAAGAGGGCTTTCTGCGTTCCGCCACTTCGTTGATTCAGGTCTCCGGCAGAGCGGCTCGTAACATAAACGGCACGGTGGTGATGTATGCCGACAGTGTGACAGATTCCATGCGCAAGGCGATCTCGGAATCCAACCGTCGCCGCAGGATACAGCTTGAATATAACAAAGAGCACGGAATTACGCCTGTCTCCGTGAACAAGGCAATAAAAGACGGCATCGAAATATACGATAAAGCCGAGGATTACGTGGAAGACCTGACCGGCCTCAACAAAGAAGAATATGAGTTGAACCGTTACGCCTCCGAGCTGGAGTATGAAATGGAACTGGCGGCGCGCAACCTTCAGTTTGAGAAGGCCGCAGCCTTTAGGGATAAACTCAAAGAGATCGGGAGGTTGAAAAAATGAAAACTATGAAGCCGCTTTTCGCGTTTGATATCGGCAACAGCAATATCACCGCCGGGGTTTTTTTCGGTGAGAGGCTGCTGCGCCGCGTGAATATCCCCACCGCGCGCGCGGAGAATTGCGGCGCGAGCCTGCGCAATATCGGCATAAAAGGCGCTGGGGACGTGGTGATCTGTAGCGTGGTGCCGGCGGCGACGCGTTCCTTCTGCCGCTGCCTGAAACTGTTGTCTTTGTTTAAGCCGATGGTGGTCGGCAGCAACGGCGTGATAGTGCCGTTGAAAAACCTTTATACGAGGCCGAAAGAAACCGGGCAAGACCGTTTGGTGAACGCTTACGCCGCGGCTAAGCTGTTTGGAGTGCCTTTGATCTGTGTTGACTTGGGGACGGCTGTCACCTTTGACGCGGTGTCCGCGCGGGGCGAATACCTGGGAGGTATGATATTTCCCGGGATGGGTATGCAGCTACGGGCTTTGAGCGAGGGGACGGCTCTGCTGCCGAAAGTCAAACTGCAGGCTCCTTCCGGATTGCTGGGCAAGCGCACGCAGGACGGCATATTGAACGGCGTAGTAAGAGGGACCGCCGCAGTCTGCGATGGACTCTGCGACGGGATGAAGAAACAGCTTGGAGGCAAGGCCGTGGTTATCGGCACCGGCGGCGACATACGGTTTATCAGCCGTTATACCCGCGTTTTCGACCGTATCGAGCCTGACCTGACCCTGCGGGGATTAAGGATGGTGTATGAGCATTATAATAAAAAGACCGATTTAAGTAACGGGGAAGGAATGGAAGATATGGAGGATATTGCGAGGCCATGAGAATAATATCGAAAACATTGGTTATAGACGAGTTGAAGCGGATGGCGGAGGAAGGATTCGGCAATATGGTCAAGGCGGTCGTGGACACCGAACGCAGGCTGATAGCGGTTGATGCTGATTTGCATTCCGATCTGGAAGCCGCTTTGCTCGATGATGGTTCTAAGCAAAAATATCTCTGGGGGATCAATCTTTATCCCGATCTTCAGGATGATTCTTTTATCGAATTCGATTCGATGATCAATCTTCGCCCTTCACAGGGTAATAAAAGCCGCGGCGTTGATGACGAAAAGTTGCGCAGGGAGATAGCCGCCATAGTGGCGGAGAGGATAAAGAGATGAGTTGTCAGCATAAGGAGCTTGCCGCCGGACGCTGGCAGGAATTGACCTTTGCCGAGCAGATGGCTAATATAGGCAGCGAGGTGGAACGGGCCGTTAATTGGCGTTCCCGCAATAATCCGGATTATGCGCGCCGCGCGGCCGAGCGCGCCCTGGAACTGTCAGACCTCACCATAAGCGCGGCAAAAGGGTTTCCCCGTCTCAAGGAGCTTACCAGGATGCGGGAAGCGATAGTGGACGATTTCTTCGGGGAGAACAGCTTCCATTCCACGGACGCCGCCTGGCGCAGCTACTTTCTTGCCTTCACCTTCGCGGCGAGAAGAACGCGGTAATACGGATTTTAGGTACTGGGTCCCGGAACAATGCGAAAACCTGGTCCGAATAACCGGAATAGATTTGGTGTTGTTATTTCAGAAACAAAACCCGGTACAAACCGGTTTTTTTTAATTGACTCCATTTCCGAAACGTGATAATCTATTTTCTAAATTTTACCCGGACAAGGCCCCGGGAGCCGGAAGCCTCCGGTATGGTTTTTCAACAGGCAAAAGGAGGTAGTAGAGATGTTTTCAGATTTTCTTTGGATGGCACCCGTAGGTTCGATCCTGGCGCTTTCGTTCGCGGCGTATCTGGCTTGTTTCATTATGAGACAGGACCAGGGTAACGACCGCATGAAGGAGATCGCTCTGGCGGTAAAGGTAGGCGCGCGCGCTTATCTGAAGAGGCAATACGTCGGAGTGGGCATATTCTTTGCCGTGGTCTCCCTGATACTGTTTTATCTGTCCTTCAAGAACTACCTGGTGATATTCGTGCCGTTCGCCTTCCTTACCGGCGGTTTCTTTTCCGGCTTGTCCGGTTTTATCGGCATGACGGTGGCGACCAACGCCTCCAACCGCACGGCGCAGGCCGCCACTAAAAGCCTTAATTCCGGCTTGCGCGTGGCTTTTTCCAGCGGCGCAGTCATGGGGCTGGTGGTAGTCGGTCTGGGGCTGCTTGATTTGAGCATCTGGTATTATTTTCTTAATTGGTATTACGGAACGCATGCTATTCCTTACGGCATGGATAAAATAACCGCCATTACTTCTACTATGCTTTGTTTCGGCATGGGCGCCAGTTCACAGGCGTTGTTCGCGCGCGTGGGAGGCGGTATATTTACCAAGGCCGCAGACGTGGGCGCCGACCTTGTGGGTAAGGTTGAGGCGGGCATTCCCGAAGACGACCCGCGCAACCCGGCGGTAATCGCCGATAACGTGGGGGATAACGTGGGAGACGTAGCCGGCATGGGAGCCGATCTATACGAATCATACGTGGGCTCCATCGTGGCCACTTCCGCGCTGGGCGTGACGGCCGGTCTCGGTCTTCCCGGGGTCACCGTTCCCATGGTCATGGCGGCCGTGGGCGTGGTCGCTTCTATCATCGGGACGTTTTTCGTCAAGAGCCGTGAAGAGGCTAACCAGCGAGTGCTTCTGGCGGCCTTGAGAAAAGGCGTTTTTGTCAGTTCCTTTATAGTCGCGGTGGTTTCTTTTTTCCTGGTCAAGGGAACGCTTGGTATGCAGCATATCGGGGTTTACTATTCCGTGCTGGCCGGCTTGATCGCGGGAATGATCATCGGTCTTTGCACCGAGTACTACACCTCGAGCAGCTTTAAACCGACACAGGGCATCGCCGACTCGGCCTTGACCGGTCCGGCCACGGTAATTATCGGAGGTATGGCGGTAGGAATGATGTCCACCGCCGTTCCCGTAATAATAGTTTGTTTGGCGATTATGTTGAGTTTCTTCCTGTCGGGCGGCGCCTCTAATTACGGGACCGGTCTTTACGGAATAGGGATATCGGCGGTCGGCATGCTTTCGACGCTCGGTATCACGCTTGCTACCGACGCTTACGGGCCGGTGGCGGACAACGCCGGGGGGAACGCGGAGATGTCTCATCTTCCTCCTGAAGTGCGCAAGAGGACAGACGCGCTGGACGCTTTGGGCAATACTACAGCGGCGACCGGAAAAGGTTTTGCCATCGGTTCTGCGGCCTTGACGGCGCTGGCGCTGATCGCGGCTTACCGTGACCAGGTGGCGCTTGCCGGTAAAGAACTTTCCTTGAGTCTTATCAATCCCAACGTCCTGGTCGGGTTGTTTCTGGGCGGGATGCTGCCGTTCCTTTTTTGCGCCTTGACCATGCGCGCCGTGGGGCGCGCTGCGGGCAAGATAGTGGTGGAAGTCCGCCGACAGTTTAAAGAGATAACCGGTCTGTTGGAAGGCAAGGCCAAGCCTGATTACGCACGCTGCGTGGATATAGCTACCGCTGCCGCGCAAAAAGAAATGATTCCGGCTTCTCTGCTGGCGATTGCCGCGCCTATACTGGTGGGTATTTTCGTGGGAGTGGAAGCGGTCGTCGGATTATTGACGGGGGCCACGGTCACCGGTTTCGTGCTTGCGGTAATGATGGCTAATGCCGGCGGGGCATGGGACAATGCCAAGAAGTTCATCGAAGAAGGGCATCACGGCGGTAAAGGGTCGATAGCCCACAAAGCGGGGGTTGTAGGAGATACCGTTGGCGATCCTTTCAAGGATACTTCCGGCCCCAGCTTGAACATTTTAATCAAGCTGATGTCCATGGTGTCCATCGTTTTCGCGTCGTTCATAATCGCGCACGGTTTTTTTAAATAAGGACAGTTAGCGTAATAACTAAGGGGGTGTTCCCGCTGGGAAACGCCCCCTTTTTTTTCTGCTTGCCATTTCCCCATAAGCTACTAAAATAATATATTATGAAATTGGGTTTTTCTTTTCTCGAACTCATTATCACCATCCTGATCATCCTGGCCCTTTTGTTCATGGGTTTCGCCGCTTTAAGGGACATCATAGAGAAATCACGCGTCGCGGAGGCTCGTTACGTGCTTGGGCAGCTGCGCAACGCGCAGCAGGCGCTCAGCATGTTCACCGGAGAGAGCGCGCAGTCGGTTAAAGAGCTCGATGTGATCGCTCCGGAAAAATGCGTCCCGACTCATTATTTCCGCTATTATCTTTCTTCCGAGGGCCAGAGAGGCGTGGCCGAGAGATGCACAAAGGGCGGCAGAGAACCCCAGTCTAAGATACCTTACATCCTTTCGCTCGACTTTCGGACCGGGGAATTCAAATCAAAGTAGACAAAATACCCGTATGGATGATATGGATTTCATCCGGCGCTGCGTCATGGGCGACAAGGCGGCCTGGAGCGAATTCGTAGACAGGTATTCCCAGCTTATCTTCAGTTTCGTCCATAACGCCTTGAAGGCCAGAGGCGCTTCCGCTTCCGAGATCAATCCCCAGGATATACTTCAGGAAATATTCCTTTCTTTGCTGAAAGACGATTTCCGTAAGCTTCGCACTTTTCAGGCCAGAAACGGCTGCAGCCTGGCAAGCTGGCTGCGCCAGGTGGCGCTTAACGCCACCATAGACCGCGCGCGCAGAGTTCATCATTTTTATCAGGAGGAGGAGACCCCGGAAGTTGAATATTGTTTTACGCAAGGTAACGCGGTGGCGGACGCCGCGGGTTCCGCGCAGGAGAGCGAAATGGTAGATCATCTCAAAAGCTGTATAGAAAGACTTGGTCTTGAGGACAAGTATTTTATGGAATTGTATTTCGCACGCGGCCTGCGCCTCGGGCATCTACAGAAACTGCTGCGCAGTTCGAGAGGGGCCGTGGATATGCGCAGGAAACGGGTGCTCGGCAGGCTGCGCGAATGTTTCCGTAGCAGGGGTTATGACCTCGCCGCGGACCGGAAGGACGGGTGAGAGGATGGATGAGCGGCAATTAATAAAAAAAGTTTATAAACGGTGGAAGGCTTCGCGCGGAGTAATGCCTGTCAAGCATCCGGACGAAGAGACTCTGGTTTGTTTTCTTGAGGGCAGGCTAACGGAGCCGGAAGAGGCTTACGTAAAGGAGCATATTCTGGACTGCGGCAGGTGCGCGGAGATCGTTTCCGTCGCGGCAACGGAAGAGGACTTTTCCTCTCCTATTTTAGGAGAGGAAAGAAAAGCCGAGTTGAAGGGGCTCTTTTCCGGAGCGGCGCTTCCCGAGGCCGAATTCTCCTGGAAAGATGGGATTTTCCGTTTTTTGCGCGCGTCCGGGGGATTATCTGCCAGGAGATACGCGCTGGAGGGGCTCGCCAGAGGAAGACGGCCGCAGGGAACGGGTAAAGCAGTGTTGAGAAGCGTCCGGGACAGCTTGAGGTTTGAAATAACGGTTTCCGGCTGTTCCGGCGGTTTTTTTTCTCTCCGGTGCGGGATACACGGGAGTCTACCGCCCGGGGATATTCGGGCGTCGCTCTTCTGCCGAGGGCGAGAATATGAATCTAAAGTCCTTTCGGCAGGAGTGGGAGGGTTCGATTGCGTTCCGGTGGGAGATTATCTCCTGGAGATATCGTCTCCGGAGGGCGTAAGGCTGGCGGCGGTGAGGCTGCTTTTTAAAGGTTAAGGTGGGGCGTTGCTGATAGCAGAGATCTTACTGGAAGACGGGGAGATATTTCTCGGCGTTTTCGATCGAAAAGATATGGAGTGCTCTCCGGTCAGACGCCACCTGCGCTGCGGTTTCCCCGCCGAGGAACTGAATTCTCTATGCGGCAGGTTCCCTTTCTTTTCTTCTACCCGCGGTTTATATATTCCGGGAGAAGACGGCGCACGGGAGATGATTTCCTCCGGCCGGTTGTTATGGAAATCCGTATTTCCGTCACGGGTCAGGGAAATCCTTTCCGGGAGCGGACGGAGAACCCTTTTGATACTGCTCGACGAACGGCTTGTCGAGGTGCCGTGGGAACTCGCTTATGACGGGACTGATTTTCTCTGCCGCAGGTTTGCCTGTTCGAGGATACTGCGTTACCGTGGGGAAAAAGATTACGTCCGCAGAGAGAGACCGCCGTTTCCGGCGAGAGCGCTCGTACTCGCCGACCCCGCAGGAGGATTGCCTTACGCCTATGCGGAAGGGTTGGAAATAAAAGGTATCCTGTCGCGCCTGCCGGGCATAAGCGTTGATTTCAGGTCTTTTCCCGCCGGCAAGATGTTCCTGCGCGAGGCCCTTGGACGCTACGATATGATCCACTTCGCCGGGCATTGCCTGCCGGGGGTAAAAGGGGGATGGGTGCTCAACGACGGGATATTCGGCGCCGAAGACGTCATGCAGGCCGCCGGGGTTTCAGCTCTTCCTTCGTTTGTTTTCGCTAATGCCTGCGTTTCTGCGGCAGGGCGGCGGGGCTTGCCGTCGTTAGCCGGTTCCTTCCTGCTGCACGGGACTATGCATTACCTGGGGACGATCGCGGCTGCGCAGGACGCCGCCTGCAGGGATTTTGCCGCCGGGTTCTACCGCCGGCTGCGGGGCGGGCTGTCCATAGCGGAAATCGTGCGCTTATGCAGATATTCCCAGTCTTCGCGTATCGGGACATGGAGCAGGTATGTGTTATACGGCAGACCGGATACCGTGCTTTACGAGCGGCGGCGGATCTCCATCGCAGGCAACCGTCTGCGAAGGAACTGGAAGACCGCGGCTGCTGCCTTGATGACGGGAGCCGTGCTTCTTTTTGGCCCCTCCGCGCAGGAAGAAGAGAGCAATTACCTGCTTTTACTTAAGGGCCGGAGGATGTTTCGCGGCGGAGAGCATGCCGCGGCCGCTGCCGTTTTCAGGGACATCGTAAACAAAACTCCCCGTTGTGTGGCGGCATACCGTTTCCTGGGGGAAATTTACGAGCAGTCCGGACGGCGCAAGGAGGCGCTGGAGTGTTATTACGAGCTTGCCAAGCAATGCGCGGAGAACGGTTATCAAAGCGGTCTCTCCTGCGCCTATGCCGGTATCGGCTGGATATATCAGATGCAGGGTAAACACGCCGGGGCGGCCGGGTTCTACAGCAAGTCCCTGGCGCTGGCGAGAGAAAACCATGACCGTCTGAATGAAGCGCTGGTTCTGCGCAGGATGGCGGTTTGGCAGATCGACGCAGGGAATTATGACGCCGCCCTGGAATTATTGACTAAGAGCTCGGATATCAACAGGGAAAAACAGTGGATATACCGTCATAAATACAATCTTGCCTGCGATTATTTCGATATCGGCCTTGTTTTCGTCAACAAAGACGATTATTCGGCGGCAAAAAAGTTTTACCTGAAAAGCCAGCGTATTTTCGAGCGTCTCGGAGCCGGGGAAGAGCTTAGCGATTGCTATTTTAATTTGGGGGAGGTTTTTCTACTGGAGAAGGATTACCCCCGGGCTCTGGAGCTTTATTTGAAAGGGCTGAAATTGGATATTAAACAGCGTAATTATGCCAATATCGCCGGAGACCACAATATGATAGGAGAATTGTACCTGGAGACCGGAGACTATGTTTCCGCGGAGCGTTCGTTTATGACGGCGGAAGCCAATGCCGTCAAGGCCGGAGCAGTGCCGGAATTGGCGGAGGCATACTGCCATCTGGCCTTTATCTGTAAATCCGCCCGGCGAAAACAGGAGGCCAGGGAATACCTGCGTAAGGCGCAGACCGTTTTGAGAGAAATAGATATGCCGGCTTTTTACGACCTGCGCAAAAAATTCCGCGAACTGGAATTATAAAGAACCCTCCGTTTTTTTTCTCTTCTCTTCGGCCCGCACGATGAACTCTTGCCCATTATCGGCCGACCCAAGGCGGCGTTAAGAATTGTCCGTTAGATTTTCCCTCCTTGCACCGTCTATTAAATAAAGAGAATACTTGTGTATTTAAAACGAAAGGAGGAGTCTTATGCGTAAATGGTGCGTGATCGCCTTCCTGCCGCTGTTCCTTTCAGCGCCTGTACCGTTGAAAAAGGCAAGCGGAGAGGACAGCGTTTCGGTAAAAGACGCCTTTTGCGTCCTGTTTCTCGGCGGTAACGTTTTTCTGTCCGGTTCAAAGGATACGGTCTGGAAAAGCGAGGACCGGGGATTGAACTGGGAGCGTTACGGAAGGACTCGCGGAATCAAAGGCGAGGTGCGGGCATTTTCCGGCTCCGGCGGCACTATCTTTGCCGCTTCTTCCACCGGGGTATATTGCAGCTCTGACGGCGGCAGGGAATGGCGGCGGGTGTTCAGGGGTAAAGGTTTGTTCTCGATTCTTTGTTCCGGAAGCAGAGTCCTTGCCGCCGGAGAGGACGGATTGGTCATTAGCGACGATAACGGAGGGCACTGGGTTAAGGCCGGGGGGGCGTTGTCGTCTATGCCTGTTTATCGGCTTTGCCGCGGCGCGCGAGACGGTATTTATCTGGCGGCCTCGAACGGGATCTACGAGAGCTTTGATAACGGGAATACCTGGGACAGGATTTTGTCCTGCGGCGCTGTTCCCGAGGGAGAAGATGAACCCGGCGGCGGGGATGATGAGCCGGCGCAGGAGGCCCGGGCAAGCGGCAACGCGCTGATCGCCGCGCTCCCGCACGGCGGAGTGTGCGCTTACTGCCGCGGACGCATTTATCTGGCGCAGAGCTCCGACGGGCAGTTTGAAGAATTGAGCGCGCAGGGCCTGCCCCGGTATCCTTTGTCCGCGGTCACGGCCGGATACGGGGGAGAGATCTATGCGACGGACGGGAGAGAAGTTTTCGTTTATTATCCCTCCATAGGGTACTGGTCGGAAGCGGGCGTTCCCGCCGGTATTAGAAGAATAAACGAAATAGCTGTGGCGGCTCCCGGAAGGCTTTTACTTCTCTGCGATAGCGGTATCGTAGAGACCGGCGTATTGGGGCCTCCTGCGTACCCCGTAGATTCGCGTCCTCCTGCCGAAGAAGAAGGAGAACCGGGCATACGGGAGGTAGTGGAAGCGTCTATAGCGCTTACCGATTCCGGCCAGGAAAAGATATTTCGCTGGAGGAAACTGGCGGCGGCGCGCGGCTGGCTCCCCAGGGTATCGGTCTCTGCCGATCGTAACGGCACCGATCGCTGGCACTGGGAGGGAGGCTCTACTACCAGACAAGAGGATGATTGCTTGCGCAAAGGAAGATATACGCAGGAGTGGTCGGTTGCCTTGGTCTGGGAACTTGGTGATTTGATCTGGAACGACGCCCAGACCTCCATAGACGTGCGGTCCAAGCTTACCGCGGAATTGCGTCAGGAGATAATAGAGCAGGTGACCAAGGCTTATTTCGAACGCTTGCGCGTGCGGCATGAGCTGGCAAATATGCGACTGGAAGACAGGAAGCGCCGTTTCGATAAAGAGATACGACTTCGGGAATTGACCGCTTATCTGGACGCAATGTCTGGCGGGCTTTACAGCATACGCAGACAGTGAATTTGCCGTATCGCAGGTGATTTTGAAACGGCCCCAGGGGGCCCCCAGGGGGGGGATTATTTGTTTGACACGGTAAAAGGGGTGGGTTATAATAACGTCTTGCTGTGCGGGACGTTAGGGTAAACGCCCTTAGTTTACAAACCTTAATCAAGATAATGGTTAATTTTTATTAATGCCGCAGGAACGCGGAGGTATTTATGCCGGTTGAAAAGAAAAAAGAGGAATCTAAAGAGATAAACGACCGCAAGAAAGCCCTTGAATTGGCCCTTTCCCAGATAGAGAAGCATCATGGTAAAGGTTCCATTATGACCCTGGGCGGGGACGTAAAGATAGACGTGGAGGTGATCCCGACCGGTTCTTATACCCTTGACTGGGCGCTGGGGGTAGGTGGTCTTCCCAAAGGGAGGGTGATCGAGGTTTTCGGTCCGGAAGCATCCGGTAAGACCACTCTTACTCTGAGCGTGATACGTGAGATCCAGAAAAAAGGCGGGGTGGCGGCTTTTATCGACGCGGAACACGCCTTTGACTCGGCTTATGCCGGCAACGTGATAGGCGTTAATCTCGATGACCTGCTTATTTCCCAGCCGGATACCGGAGAGCAGGCGTTGGATATCACCGAAACCCTGGTGCGTTCGAACGCGGTAGATCTGGTGGTTATAGATTCGGTGGCGGCGTTAACTCCGCGCGCCGAGATAGAAGGCGAGATGGGCGATTCCCACATGGGACTGCAGGCGCGCCTTATGTCGCAGGCATTGAGGAAACTGACCGGCGCCATCAACCGTTCCAAGACGTGCGTTATCTTCATAAACCAGATCCGCGAAAAGATAGGCGTTATGTTCGGCAATCCGGAGACTACCCCCGGCGGCAGGGCGTTGAAGTTTTACTCTTCCGTCCGCCTTGACATCAGGCGTATAGCTTCTCTGAAAGAGGCCGACCGGGTGATCGGCGGAAGGACAAGGGTGCGCGTGGTGAAGAATAAGGTGGCGCCGCCTTTCCGCGAGGCGGAATTCGATATATTGCACAATGAAGGTATCTCAAAGATGGGAAGCCTTCTGGATGCGGCGATGAACTTGGGGCTGGTCGATAAGTCCGGGACATGGATCTCTTTCAAGAACGAAAAGATCGGGCAGGGCAGAGACGTGGCGATAAGAGCCTTGAAAGAACAGCCTAAGCTCTTTCAGGAAATGGAAAAAGAATTCCGCCAGGCGATCTCCGCGGGCAGCGTCGGTGTTCCGGCTGAAGCGAAGAAATGACGCGCAGGTCGTCCCCGGTTCTTTTTCCGTATTTAAAATCCGCTTAAATGACCGCTGGAATCCATCTTCATCAAACCGCAGAAATCCGCGGCTTTCGAGCCGGGTTTACCTTAGCCTATCGAAATAATACCTTGGCTAATTGGAAAGCCAAGTATTCGCTCGTGCGTTATACCTTGGCTAATCGGAGTGCCAAGTATTCGCTCGTGCGTTATACTTTGGCTAATTGGAAAGCCAAGTGTTAAAGAAGAGGGATCCGGTAGAAGGCGGCCTGGTTGAAGCTCTGCGGTACGCCTTTCTCTTATTGAAGTTCAGGCCGCGCAGCGTGCGGGAAATGGAATTCCGGCTGCAGAAGAAAGGTTTTTCTCCGGCCGCCGTTGCGGATACGATTTCTTTTCTGCAGGACAAGAAATTCCTGGATGACGCGTCTTTCGCACGCGCCTGGGCGCAGAGCAGGGCGGCGCGTTCCTACGGCCTTTCACGCATAGGCAGGGAACTGTCTTCTAAAGGCGTGGAGCGGATTTTGGCGGAGAGGGCGCTTGACAGGCTCCTGGCAGGCGGTTATTCAGAGGAAAAGGCGGCTATAGAGCTTGTTATCTCCAGGAAACGTTCGCTGCTGCGCGGCGGCGAGAAGCTGAAACTGAAACGCCGGCTGTTCGCTTTTTTATCGCGGCGCGGTTTCTGCCCCGGGGTTGTAGCAAATGTGACGGAGAGATTTTTTGGCGGCCATGCCGCCGGGGACGAATATGAAGACTGACGAAATAAGGGCTAAATATCTTGATTTTTTTTCCAAGCGCGGGCACCGCGTGGTGGAGAGCGATTCGCTTGTTCCGGCTGATGATCCGACGGTGCTTTTTACCCCCGCCGGAATGAACCAGTTCAAGAAGCAGTTTATGGGTTGCCTTACCGGATTCAGCCGGGCGGTCACCGCGCAGCGTTGTCTAAGGACGGACGACCTGGAGAAGGTCGGCAAGACCGACTGCCACCATACCTTCTTCGAGATGCTGGGCAACTTTTCCTTCGGAGATTACTTCAAGAAGGAGGCTATAAACTGGGCCTGGGAATTTCTTACCGTCGAGCTGCAGATAGACCCCGCGAAACTCAGCGTATCGGTGCATAAAGATGACGATGAGGCCTACTGCATATGGAAAGAGGATGTGCGTGTTCCGGAGGCGCGTATAGCCAGGCTGGGGGACAAAGATAATTTCTGGCCGGCCGACGCCAGGGAAAAAGGTCCGAACGGCCCCTGTGGTCCGTGTTCCGAGATATTCTTTGATATGGGTACGGGGTTTGCCTGTTCTTCTCCGGATTGCGGCCCGGGCTGCGGCTGCGGGAGATACGTGGAGATATGGAATCTTGTTTTCACGCAGTTCAACCGCAGGGAAGGCGGGATACTGGAGCCTTTGCCGCAAAAGAACATCGATACCGGCATGGGACTGGAAAGGATTTCCGCGGTAATGCAGGGCGTTAAGAGCAATTTTGAGACCGACGCCTTCAGTCCGCTGGTTGATGCCATCAAGGCAGGCTGTCCTGTCGGAGGTCTCGAGGTTGCGGCAAGCGAAGTTTACGCGGTTGCCGATCACCTGCGCGCGGCGGTATTCGCGATTTACGACGGAATACTGCCGTCCAACGAGGCGCGCGGCTACGTGGTGAGGAAACTCATACGCAAGAGCGTTCTCCATTTGAGAGGGATCGGGATCAACAGGATTTTTTTGCACACATTGGTGCCGGTGGCGGCCCGGGCGATGAGTCTTCCTTATCCTGAACTCGCCGAAAGGTCCGCCGGGATAGAAGCGGTGATCTCCGCGGAGGAGCGGTCGTTCCAGACGACTCTTTCCGACAGTGAAACCATGCTGGAAGCCAAGCTCGGGTGTTTTCGTTCCTCTCCGGACGCTCACAAGGCCGGTATCGCGGCTTTTCAGCTCTATGATACTTACGGGATACCTTTTGAGCTTACTTCCTCCTGGGCGGCCGGACAGGGCATAGAGCTCAGCGCCGGGTCTTTCGAGAAAGAGATGCAATTGCAGAAGAACCGTTCGAAGGCCGGGAGCGTCATGCAAGGAGACGTGTTTTGCCTGGAGCAGACCTGGCAGAAAGGGCTGCCTGAAACGGAATTCCTCGGCTACACGAGCTTCGAGGCGCAAGGGCGCGTACTGAAGATAATAGCGGGAGACGAAGAGATCAAAGAGGCGGGGCAGGGCGGCCGGGTGCGTGTGGTGCTGGACCGCAGCGTTTTTTACGCGGAATCCGGGGGTCAGTGCGGCGACACGGGAACGATAAAAGGCGCCGACGCGCAGGTCCAGGTCATAGATACGAAAAAAATAGATAAAATAGTCATGCATGATTGCCGGGTTATATCCGGGGTACTGCGTAAGGGTGAAGATGTCCTCTGCGTTCTTGATAAAGAGCGCAGGTTGAACGTCGCCAGGAATCATACGGCAACCCATCTTCTTCAAGCGGCGCTGCGTTTAGTACTCGGCCCCCAGGTTAGGCAGCAAGGGTCGATGGTAGCGGAGGATAGGCTGCGTTTTGATTTCGCCAATCCCTCCGCGCTTTCCCGGGAAGAACTGGACAGAGTGGAGGCGCTCGTCAACAGGTTCGTGCTGGAGAATCCCGCATTGGAAAAGCGGGAGATGACTCTTGAGGAGGCTAAATCCGAAGGAGCACTGGCTTTTTTCGCGGAGAAATACGCCGAGAAAGTGCGGGTAATCACGGTACCGGGCATTTCCAAAGAGCTTTGCGGCGGCACGCATCTTGATTTCGCCGGACAGATCGGGCAGTTCAGGATTCTGCAGGAGAGTTCGGTAGCGCAGGGAGTGCGCAGGATAGAAGCTGTGACCGGTTCCGCCGCTTACGCGTTGGCGAAAGAGAAGGACGCCGTTATATCTTCCGCGGCAGAGGCGCTGGGCGTGCCAGCGAATGCGCTCGTAGCAGAGGCGCAGAAGAAGGCGTCCAGGATTAGGGATCTCGAGAAGGAATTATCTGTGCTTCGAATGGAGAATGCCAGGAGTTCGGCTCTGAAACTGCTGGACTCCGCGCAGAAGATAAATAATTTCAAGCTGGTAAGCGGGATGATCGCTGGAGCCGACCCGGACGTTTTGCGCAGGACCGTGGACAGCCTCAAAAAAGAAAGCGCGCGGGCGACCTTGTTCGCTCTGGGAAGCGTTAAGGGCGGCAGGGCTTTTCTGGTGTTGGGAGCGACGCAGGACCTTTGCGCCGGCGGGTTAAAGGTCTCCGGCATGATAGGCGAAGTGGCGGCGGTCATCGGAGGCAGCGGAGGGGGCAGGGCGGATTTTGCGCAGGCCGGCGGCAGCCGTCCGGACAAGATTGAGGAGGCGCTGCTTAAGTTCAAGGAATTGGCGGAGCGGGCGGAGATATGAAGATAATACGTTCCAGCAGCGGAGCGCTGGAGAAGATATATAACAGGCGTTTCTACCGTTCCAGGCGCGTGGACGAAAAAGTGCGCCGGATACTCGACGACGTCAGGCTTAACGGAGACGAAGCGGTTCTTAAATACGCGAGGAAATTCGACGGCGTGAAGATGACCCCGAAGCAGTTGAAGGTGAGCGAAATAGAGATCAGCGGCGCGTATCAGAATATCAGCTCGAATTTCGTCTCCAGCCTGAAGGTGATCATAGATAATATCACGCGGTTTTACCGCAGGATGGAACGTAAGTCCTGGAGGATGCGTTCCGACGAAGGAGTGGTGCTGGGCGAGAATTACGTGCCGCTGGAGAGGGTGGGTATTTATGTCCCGGCGGGTACTGCTCCGCTGGTCTCCTGCGTTTACATGAGCGTCCTGCCGGCGCGCCTGGCGGGCGTCAAGAAGATAGCGCTGATCAGCCCGCCGGACAAGACCGGTCACATCAATCCGCATATACTGGTGGTGGCCAATCTTTTGAAGGTCGACGAAATTTACAGGGTCGGCGGAGCGCAGGGTATAGCCGCGCTTGCCTACGGCACCCGCACCATCCCGAGGGTTGACAAGATAGTCGGTCCGGGTAATATATATGTCAGCGAAGCCAAAAGGCAGGTGTTCGGGGAAGTGGACATCGATATGGTCGCCGGCCCGACCGAACTGGTGATCATCGCCAACCGTTACAGCAACCACCGGCACATCATCGCCGATCTCAAGGCGCAGGCGGAGCACTCTCAGGGGCTGGCGATACTGGTGACCAATTCCAAGAGCCTGGCTAAAGAAGTGGTGGGACAGATACCTTCGGTAAACGGCTACGTCGTGCTGACCAAGAATCTGGAACAGGCGGTGGATATATCCAACCGCATAGCCCCGGAGCACCTGGAGATACTCGTGACTGACCCCGGACCGCTGCTTAAGCACGTCAGGCACGCCGGCGCCGTATTCTTGGGACATTACAGCCCGGCGGCGGTGGGAGATTACGTAGCCGGTCCCAGCCACGTTCTGCCGACCGGCGGCACGGCGCGGTTTTTCTCCGGGTTATCCACGCTTGATTTCGTCAAGAGCCTGCATATAATAAGTTATTCCAAGAAGGCGCTGGAGAGGATCCGTGAGCCGCTGGAGAAAGTGGCTTCCATAGAGGGAATGACGTACCATCTGGATTCCGTGAAGGCACGGTTTCACACCGAGCCGGGGAAGGGATAAAGCATGCGTAATGCGGAAATCAAAAGGACCACGAAGGAAACCGATATCGGTCTTAAACTGGAGATAGACGGCTCCGGCGAAAGCAAAATAGAGACCGGTATAGGATTGCTGAACCACCTTCTGGAGTTGTTTTCGTTCTGGGGGATGTTCGACCTGGAGATATCGGCTAAAGGCGATTTCAAGGTCGATATACACCATACTAACGAAGATGTCGGCATCGCGCTGGGCAAGGCTTTCAAGGAAGCGTTGGGCGATAAATGCGGCATCAGGCGCATAGGGTGGGCTTCGGTTCCTATGGAGGAAGCGTCGGCCGACGTCGCCGCAGATATCTGCGGCCGCGGGTATTTTAAAATTATTTCCCCCCAGGGGCTAAAGCCGGAAGGCAGCGAGGGCTATGGTGTCGGTGACGCGGAGCATTTTCTGGACGCCTTCGCCAAACAGTTAGGTATGAATCTGCACGTGAAGATAAACGGTGCCGGCAGCGACTTGCATAGCACGCTCGAACCGGCGTTCAAGGCGCTGGGGTTGGCTTTGCGTTCTGCTGTGGAAATCGACCCGCGCAGGAAGGGTGTTCCTTCCAGTAAGGGAGTGATTGATTAATCGTCTGTCGGTAACGGTTACGATACCCTTGTTTTAGTCTCGCCGGCGCTTCAGCGGCGGACACAGTGCGCTGTAAAAAACTTGTCAAACAGCGCATTGATTGCCATCCCTCCTTAATCCTCCTCATCGAGGGGAGGAAAGATAGGTCGGGTCTTGTTGGTAACCGTGACCGGGAAGCGAAACGGGTTTCGTTACCGTAACCGTCTGACGAGTTTTTAAGGAAGGCATGATAGCGATATTCGATTACGGGATCGGGAACATACACAGCGTGCGCAAGGCGCTGGAAAATCTTGGCGCGCGGACCGTTTTGACCTGTAAAGAAGATGAACTTTCTGCTGCGGATAAGATCGTGCTTCCCGGCGTCGGAGCTTTCGATGACGCAATGGAGTATCTGGACCGCGGCGGCGCCGTGCTTTTGAAAAAACAGGCGGCTTCCGGCAAGATTATTCTCGGTATCTGTTTGGGGATGCAGGTACTTTTTTGCGAAAGTGAAGAAGCCTCCTCGCACAAGGGACTTGGTGTTTTGGACGGCAGGGTGCTGAAATTCCGCGGCGGGCTAAAGGTTCCGCATATGGGCTGGAACAGGTTAAGACTCGGCGTTTCCGGCCGCGACTGTCCGCTTCTGCGAGGGATAGAAGACGGCGAATATGTCTATTTCTGCCATTCCTATTACGCGTCGCCGCGTGAAGTCTCGGTTTCCGCCGGGCTAACGGAATACGGGATAGATTTCACATCCGTTGCCTGGAAAGACAACGTGTACGCAGTGCAGTTCCATCCGGAAAAAAGCCAGGGGGCAGGCCTGCGTATACTGCAGAATTTCATCGCGCTTAACTGATGGTGGACATATTTCCGGCTATAGACCTGCAGGGCGGCCGCGTGGTGCGGCTGGTGAAGGGCGAGTTTTGCCGCAGCAAGGAGTATTCGCGTGACGCGGTAGCGGTGGCGGTCGAATGGGCCGCGCAGGGGGCGCGAATGATACATGTCGTGGACCTCGACGGCGCAAAAAGCGGCAGGCAGAGCAATCTTTCGCTCGCCGCTAAAATAGCCAGGGCGGCCGGTATCCCAGTGCAACTCGGAGGCGGTATACGGACATTGCAGGCGATCGGGCGGGTTCTGGACGCCGGTATAAGCAGGGTCATTCTCGGTACCAGGGCGGTGGAAGACCGCGTTTTCCTTGAGAAAGCCTACGGGAAATTCGGGGAGCGGGTGATCATCAGCGTGGACGCCGCAAACGGCAGGATTATGGTAAAAGGATGGGTGGAAAGCCACAGCGGGCTTGATGCGGCTGATTTCGCGCGTTCGCTCAAGAGAACAGGTTTCAGCGAGATGATCTATACCGACACATTAAGGGACGGCACCCTGAAGGGGCCGAACGTTCCGGCGGTCAGGAAACTCCTTAGGGAAAGCGGGATGCGCGTTATCGCTTCCGGCGGTATATCCAGCCTGCGGGATATAAGAGAGCTTTGCGGGCTTGAGGATAAGGGATTGAGCGGGATCATTACCGGTAAGGCGATCTACGAAAAAAAGTTCACTATGCGGCAGGCGATTCGGGCCGCAGGCGGCAGGGTTTTACCGTTTACGGAGAATATGCCGGAGGATCTCCGGCAGAGCGTGAAAAGGAGGAACAGATGCGGTTAATGATCTTGACGGTCGTTACAGCGGTGTCTTTATTATTGTCGGGGTGCGCGACTACCGGCGCGAAACAGAAGGACATGGAGATACAAAGGCTTAATAATCAACTTACCGCGATGAACGCGCAGGTGCAGGCTAAGGATGAGGAGATAGCCGGGTTAAGGAATGAGCTTGGGTGCGCGCATGAACAGTCGGTCTCTGCCGTTTACAGCGAGGAAAACAGGGAAGTCAAATCCAGGCCGACCGTGAAGCAGATACAAAAGGCGCTGAAGAACGCCGGCTACAACCCGGGGAGCATCGACGGAAAGTTCGGCAGGCAGACACGAGAAGCCATAAAAGACTATCAAAGGGCCAACAACCTCAAAGCGGACGGCAAAGTCGGCAAGAGGACCTGGAAATCTCTGCGCAAGTATCTTTAATCAAACCGCGGAAATCAGTAAACCCGGTGAGTTTTTATTTCTTTGAAGTTCTGCGGGGTGGAGAAAGCCGGTTTATAAGAATGTTGACAAAAAGAATCATTCCCTGCCTGGACATAAAAGACGGGCGGGTGGTTAAGGGCGTGAAGTTTCTCGGCCTCAAAGATGCCGGAGATCCGGTGGAGGTGGCCGCTATTTACGACGGGCAGGGCGCCGATGAACTGGTTTTCCTGGACATCACCGCCAGCTGCGAAAAAAGGAAGACCTTGCGGCCCCTGGTGGAAAGAATCGCGGAAGTCATTTACATGCCTTTTACCGTGGGCGGAGGAATCAGTACACTGGAAGACATCAGCGCGCTGCTGGGCGCCGGCGCCGACAAGGTTTCTTTGAATACCGCGGCAGTGCTCGATCCCGGGTTGATCTCCGGGGCGTCCCGCAAGTTTGGGGCGCAGTGCATAGTGACTGCTATAGACGCCAGGCGTTCCGGGGGGGGCTGGGAAGTGACCATCCACGGCGGCAGGACACCGACGGGAAAGGATGCCGTTGCCTGGGCAAAAGAGGCTGTTGAGCGAGGCTCCGGCGAGATACTGCTCACCAGTATGGATTCCGACGGCACGGAGAACGGTTATGACCTGGAGTTGACGGCGGCTGTTTCTTCCGCGGTGCAGGTGCCGGTAATAGCTTCCGGAGGTGCGGGCTGTCCGCGGCATTTCCTGGACGGGTTCATTGCCGGAAAAGCCGACGCCTGCCTTGCAGCTTCCATATTCCATTACCGCAAATACTCGGTAATGCAAGTCAAGGAATATCTCTCGGCAAACGGTGTGCAGGTGCGCCTTTCAGCCGGATAACGGCTGCGGTGACGTAAAGATCGTATAAGTGCGTTAAAGATATCTCCAACATATGAGGAGGCCCAAGAGAGTGAATAAGTCAGGCAAGAAAGACGATGTTTTCAGTTTCGATAAGTTAAAACTTGACGATAAGGGGTTGATTCCTGCCGTCATCCAGGATTATAAGGATGGGACTGTGCTGATGCTGGGTTATATGAACCCGGAATCTTTGCGCAGGACGATCAAATCCGGCAAGACCTGTTTCTGGTCCCGTTCCCGCCGCGAATTCTGGGTAAAGGGGGAAACTTCCGGGCATTTCCAGATTGTAAAGTCCATCGCCTACGATTGCGATGTGGACGCCCTGTTGATCAAAGTAAGACAGGTCGGAGATATCGCCTGCCATACGGGGAAACGCAGTTGTTTTTACAGAACAATAAGGACCAAGAAGAAGAATGGATAACACCCTTTCGTTCCATCCCGTTTCGTTCCGGGAGTTCAGGAAGCTCGCCGCGCACGGCAATGTCGTGCCCGTCTATGCCGAGGTGAACGCCGATTTTGATACGCCGGTCTCGGCGTTCCTGAAAATACGTAAAGGAAGGTATTCTTTTTTGCTGGAATCGGTCGAGGGGCAGGAGAAGATAGCCAGGTATTCGTTCCTTGGCACCGACCCCCGGGTCGTTTTTAAGAGCAAGGACGGCGCCGCTCGCCTCTGCGGCAGAGGGGTATCCGGCGGCGTCCGGCGTTTCAGGGCCGAAACCGGCAGAGGCCCTCTCGACGAACTGAAGAAACTGATGAAGGATCTGCGTCCGGTGCGCGTGCCGCGGCTGCCGCGTTTTTGCGGAGGGCTTGTCGGATACGCCGGTTACGACATGGCGAGGTTCTTTGAAGAACTGCCGGATTTGAAGAGGGACGACGCCGGTTTTCCGGACTGTGTTTTCCTGCTTGCCGACGACATCCTGATTTTCGACCATTTCCGGCATACTATTATGGTCGTCTCCAACGTTTTTCTGCCGCAGCGCGGGGGAACGCGCGGCATTCAAAAGATGGAACGCCTTTACCGGCAGTCCTTGCGCCGGATAACTGCGCTTAACGCCAGGTTGTCACGAAGTCTCCCGGCGGCGAGAAGCGCGAGGGTAAAGACCGCGCGTCCGTTGCCTCCTTCTGGAGGCGCTACGCGCGCCGAATACTGCCGGATGGTGGAGAAGGCCAAGAAATATATCAGGGATGGAGAGATAATCCAGGTTGTGTTGTCGCGCAGGATGCAGACGGCTCTTTGCCGTCCGCCGTTCGATGTCTACCGCAGGTTGCGCAGCATAAATCCTTCTCCGTATATGTTTTTTCTTGAATTAGGGGAGATAACAATGGTTGGGGCGTCTCCGGAGATGCTGGTGCGCTGCGAGGACGGGCTCGTGCGCACCCGGCCGATCGCGGGCACCCGGCCGCGCGGGACCGACGAGCGGGAGGACTCTTTCAATGAGAAGGACCTCCTGGGAGACGGAAAAGAGCGCGCCGAGCACGTGATGCTGGTGGACCTCGGCAGGAACGACGTTGGGCGGGTAAGCAGGGAAGGCAGCGTGCGGGTGGGCGAATTCATGAAAGTAGAGAAATATTCGCACGTTATGCATCTGGTCAGCGAGGTGACCGGCAAGCTGAAAAAAGGGCACGACGCTTATGACGTGCTGGCGGCGTGTTTTCCGGCCGGAACAGTCAGCGGCAGTCCCAAGATACGGGCGATGGAGATAATCGAGGAACTGGAGAAAACCAGGAGGGGGCCGTATGCCGGCTGCGTGGGGTATTTCAGTTTCTCCGGGAATATGGATACCTGTATTACCATACGCACCATTTCTATAAAGGACGGCACCGCTTATATCCAGGTGGGCGCCGGTATAGTCGCGGATTCGGTCCCGGCAAAAGAATACATTGAAACAGCCAACAAGGCCAGGGCTCTGCTTGAGGCCATAACACAAAGCCGTTAAACGCATAATCTTGAAGGAGGTTTAGCAAAATGGCAGTACGTATCCGTTTGAAAAGAATAGGAAAGAACGTCAAGGGCAGGGCATATTACCGCGTCGTCGTTCTTGATGAGAACAGGAGTAGGGACGGCAAAAGCATCGAGGAGATCGGTTCCTACGATCCTTTCAAGGCGTCTTCAACGCTGAAAGTGGCCAGATACGAGTATTGGGTTTCCAAAGGGGCCCAGCCTTCGGACACCGTTAAGAGCCTTTATAATAAGGCGAAGAAAGCGTAAGGGTTAATAACGCCGGAACGCGCCGGCGCCCGGGCATTATATTATAGAATGTCCCTTGAAACATAAGGGGACAGGAACAGCGGGACAGCAGCCCACGCGAGGCACCGGGCGTGGGTCGTCCGCTCATTTACGAGGGGGTAAACTATGGGGACTCAGGCACCGAATCTGATATTGAACCTTTTACCGCTGGCGATGATCTTCGTGGTTTTTTACTTCATGCTGATCAGGCCGCAGCGTATGCGCGATAAAGAGCACCAGAAGATGCTCTCCGCCCTGGCCAAGAACGACGAAGTGGTCACCTCCGGCGGGATACACGGGACAGTCGTCAACGTCAAAGAGACGAGCGTCGTCCTGCGCATAGACGAGAATGTAAAAATAGAGGTGGAAAAGAACTGCATTTCCGCAGTGTCAAGGAAAGAACAACAGAAATAACCGGTAGGTAAGAAGGGGAAATCGGGATATGCATAAAAATCTTCTCTATAAGACGTTGGGAATATTGGCGGTTCTGGGTGTCTGCGCGTTTTTCGCTTTCCCCCTGGAGAAACGTATTAATCTCGGCCTTGACCTGAAGGGCGGCACGCACCTGCTGCTTAGAGTCGACACTTCGGCCATCCCGGCGGCTCAGAGGAGCGAGGCCGCGGACAGGGCGATAGAGGTCATCAGGAACAGGATAGACGAGTTCGGCGTAAGGGAGACCTCCATACAGCGCCAGGGAGACGATGAGATAGTGGTGCAGCTTCCCGGCATGTCCGACAGGCAGCGCGCCGTGGATATCATCGGCAAAACCGCCCTGTTGGAGTTCAAGGTGGTATCTTCCGAACCGGATAAATTGCAGGCGGCGCTGGCCGGCAGCGTGCCGGAAGGCTATGAATTAAAATACGCCGGAGAGGAGAAGGAGCCTTTACTGCTGGAGACGAAGGCGGCGATGACCGGGGATTCCATCAAGGACGCCTCCGTGCGTTTCAACCAGAGCTCTTTCAATGAGCCTCTGGTTTCTCTCGAGTTCAACGCAGAGGGGGCGAAAAAATTCGCCGAGATTACCGGCGCCAATGTGGGCAAAAGGCTGGCAATCGTGCTGGACGGCAAGGTCCAGTCGGCCCCGGTGATCCGGGAGGCCATACCTTCGGGCCAGGCCGTGATACAGGGGCAATTTGACGCGGCGGAGGCCCAGGATCTTTCGGTTATACTGAAGGTAGGCGCGCTGCCCGCGCCCATGTATATAGAGGAAGAGCGTAGTATCGGCCCGTTGCTCGGCCAGGATTCCATAAATTCCGGGGTCAAGGCAATCATCGTGGGCATGGCGCTGGTGTTTATTTTTATGGCTTTGTATTATCTTCTTCCCGGGGTGATAGCCGATTTGGCGCTCTTCTGCAACCTGCTTATCTCTTTGGGATGCCTGGGGCTGCTTCCGTATCTTTTTCCCGGCATATCCGCTACTTTGACTTTACCGGGCATCGCCGGGATGGTGCTTTCTCTGGGTATGGCGGTCGACGCCAACGTGCTTATCAATGAGCGCATTCGGGAGGAACTGCTGCAGGGCAGGCCGCTGCGGGCGGCGGTCGAGACCGGTTACAACAAGGCTTTCAGCGCCATATTCGATTCCAACATCACGACGCTGATCGCCGCTTTCATGCTTTTTCAGTTCGGTACCGGGCCCATACGCGGTTTCGCCGTGACCCTGACCATCGGCCTCTGCGCCAGCCTTTTCACCGCGGTGATAATGACGAGGACCGTTTTTGAACTGCTGATATCCGCGGGCTGGATAAAATCACTGCCGATGATGAAGATGATAAAAGGCACCAGGATGGATTTCATCGGCAAGAGGCATATTTTCTATTTTATCTCTCTGCTGGTCATAGGGCTGGGGATGTTTTCTTTCTTCAGCAAAGGTGCGCGCGCTTACGGCATCGACTTCGCCGGAGGACAGCTCCAGGAATACCTGTTCGAGAAACCGGTGCAGGTAGAAGCGGTGAGAGAGGCGTTGAAGGAGATAGACCTTGCCGACGCCTCCATTCAGCAGTTCAAGGAGAACCCTCGTCAGGTGCTGATAAAGACCGGGGTCGACAGGAACGACCGTCTCACCGCGGAATTGAAGAAAAAATTCCCGGGAGAGAAGATCGAGCTGATGCGTCTGGAAAAGGTCGGTCCGGTCGCCGGAAAACACCTGAAAGACAAGGCCGTCAAGGCGCTTTTATGGTCGCTGGCGGGGATACTGGTTTATGTAGGCATACGTTTCAGGCATTTTAATTTCGCCGCGGCCGGCGTTCTCGCCATTTTTCACGACGTGCTGGTCGCCTGCGGGGTAATGGCCTTGAGCGGCAGGCAGATGGATCTTCTGACCGTCACCGCTCTTCTGACCATAGCCGGTTATTCGATCAACGATACCATAGTCATTTACGACAGGGTCAGGGAGAACTCCCATCTTTACCGCAATAAGAGTCTTTACCAGCTGATAAACCTGAGCGTGAACCAGACTTTGGGCAGGACCATCCTTACTTCTGGCGTGACCCTGTTGACGGTGCTGTCGATATTTCTTTTCGGAGGAGAAGTACTTGGTAATTTCGCCTTCACACTGATCGTCGGTTTCATCTCCGGCGTGTATTCGACCATATATATAGCTTCGCCTTTAGTGCTGGCCTGGTCCGGAGCGGCAAAGAAAAAATAATCGATTCCCTACGCGCAGAGCCCCCGGCTTTTAAACCGGGGGCCGCTGCTTGACTAAATGCCCGCAGTATATCATCGTCCCGCTCAGCTAAAAGATTCCGCTTTCGATTTCCTGAAACTTTATCCCGGTTATGACGCTGGCCCCGAGGCCATATGTTCGGCGCTGGCGCGGCTCGGTTATAAACGGCAGGACGCGGTGGCGGAGGAAGGGGATTTCGCCCGCCGGGGCGAGGTGATTGACGTTTTCCCCTCCACCTTTGAACTGCCTTTGCGTCTTAATTTCGACCTGGACAGACTTTCCGGGCTCTATACCTTCGAGCCGTCCACGGGAGAGAAGACCTGGGAACATCGGATGGCGATCATCCTGCCCTTCGGCGGCAAGGCGCGTCTGCCCGCCGTTGCCTTCGGCGAAGACTCTCCGCTGTTCAATTTCCTCGATTTGAAACGCGGCGATTATGTGGTGCATAATCGCCACGGCATAGGCAGGTTCCTGGGGATGAAAAAGATCTCTTCCGGTGGACAGCCGGTCGATCACTTGGTCATAGAATACGACCGGAGCGAGAAACTTTACGTCCCGGTGGAGCAGATGTATCTGGTCCAGAAATACATCGCCTTTCAGGTGCGCAGGCCCAGGCTTTACCGTCTGGGCGGCAGGCAGTGGCAGAGGGTCAAGGAACGCGCCAGGAAGGCGGTGCGCAAGCTTGCCATGGAGCTGGTGTCGCTGGAGGCGATGCGGCGCAGCGTTAAAGGGTTCGCCTATTCCCCGGACGGAGAATGGCAGAAGAAATTCGAGCGGTCCTTTCCCTACCGCGAGACGCCGGACCAGGCGACGGCCGTCTCCAGGGTCAAAGAAGATATGGAGTCCGGCCGGCCGATGGATAGGCTGCTTTGCGGTGACGTGGGTTACGGGAAGACCGAGGTCGCCATGCGCGCAGCCTTCAAGGCGGTGATGGACGGCAGGCAGGTGGCTTACCTCGTGCCGACTACTATCTTAGCTGAGCAGCATTACGCTAATTTTACCTCGCGCCTGGCGGATTTTCCGTTCAACGTGCGCATGCTTTCGCGTTTTCGCTCCCGCGGAGAACAGGCCGGGATAGTTTCCGAGATAGCCTCCGGAGCGGCCGATATCGTCATCGGCACGCACCGCCTGCTTTCGGAGGACGTCAAGTTCAAGAACCTGGGACTGTTGATTATAGACGAGGAACAGCGTTTCGGGGTCAGGGCGAAGGAGAAACTGAAGATGTACAGGGTCTCGACCGATGTCCTCACGCTCACAGCCACACCTATACCGCGCACGCTGTATATGAGCCTGATGAACGTAAAGGAGATGTCGGTCATAAATACCCCTCCTCAAAACCGGTTGCCTGTGAAGACCGTTGTGGTAAAATATGACGAAGACCTTATCCGGGAGGCGATCTCCGCTGAACTACGCAGGGGCGGGCAGGTTTATTTCGTGCACAACCGCATCCGCGACCTGGAGAAACTCAAAGAAAAGGTCGCGGCCGGCCTGCCGGGTTCCGTCAGGTGCGCGGTCGGGCACGGGCAGATGCCGGCCGCGGAGCTTGAAGCGGTCGTGTCCGGTTTCTTCGGCGGCAAGTTCGACGTGCTCTTCTGCACGATGATCATCGAGACCGGTATTGACGTTCCCAGGGCGAATACGATTATCATCAACAACGCCCATGCCTTCGGCCTCTCGGACCTGCATCAACTGCGCGGCCGCGTGGGCAGGTTCGACAAACAGGCCTACGCCTATCTGCTTCTGCCGCATTCCGGGGCGGCCGGAGCCGACGGCATCAAAAGAGTGAACGCCATAGAGAAGTATTCCCAGCTTGGCGCAGGTTTCAGCATAGCGATGGAAGATTTGGAGATAAGAGGGGCCGGGAACGTGCTCGGCCTGGAACAACACGGTTTTATCGCGGCGGTCGGTTTTGACCTTTATTGCAGGCTTCTTCGGGAAGCGGTCGCGGTCTACAAGAAAGCAGGGGTGGGAGAAAATGAGATTCAATAAATCGATAGGCGCGATCATAATGCTGGTTTTATTCCTTGTCCCGGGTTCTTCCTGCGCGGCGCCGGACAGTATCGCCGCGATAGTGAACAAGGATATAATTACTCTCAAGGAGTTGAACGATTACGTCGCGTTCGCCGGCATGCAGGAGCAGGGTGCCCGGGCTAAGAGCAGGCAGGAACTGCTGTTCAAGCTTATAGAAGACCGGTTGATACTTCAGGAGGCCAGGAGAAGCGGGCTAAAAGCCGATGAAGCGCGGGTCAAGGCCAGGGTGGAGGATATAAAAAGCAAATATCCTTCCGAGGCGGTGTTCCAGCAGACTTTGCTGGAGCAGGGGCTCGTCCAGTCGGACCTCGAGGAGAAAATCAGGGAACAGATGCTGATGTACGAGGTTATAAATAAGCAGGTAAAGAGCAGGGTCAACGTTGATCCGCAGGAGATAACTTCGTATTTCGAGGAGGATAAGAAGCTGTTTGAACTGCCTGAGCAGCGCAGCGTGGAATATATCGTTACCCGGGAAGAAGACAAAGCGGCGAAGTTCTATGCCGCTTTAAAGGACGCAAAAGGATTCGGGGAAGCCGCCGCCGCCGCCGGGGTGACTCCCGGCACGCTGCAGTTATTTAAGAACGGGCAGTTTAAAAAGAACATCGAGGACGTGGTCTTCAGCTTAAAGACCGGCGAGTTTTCTTATCCGTTGAAGGCGGAGAACGAGTTTTACGTTTTCAGGGTCACCGGTATCGTCGAACCGCGCAGCCAAAAGCTGGATGAAGTCAGAGAGGAGATCCGGGATATACTTTTCACGAGGAAATTCCAGGAAGGGCTGGCCTCCTGGCTGGATAAATTGAAGGCGAAGGCCTACATTAAAATAAATGTTGTTGAATAAGAATCCCCGGTCGGCGGAAACCATGGCAGGAAGAATAAGAGTGTGCGTCACGATGGGCGACCCTTCCGGAATCGGTCCCGGCATAATCGGCAGGGCTTTAAGGGACTGCCGCCTGCGGGCTGATTTCACGGTGATCGGCAGCGCGCGTGTCCTTTCCATGCTGCCGCGCGGTTACGGACTGCCGCAAGGCGTCCGTTTGGAAGACCTGGATAATGTCCCGGCAAAAGGCTTTTCTTTCGGCAGGATCAGCCCGCTCAACGGGCGCGCCTGTATGGAATACCTTGAGGCCGCTTGTGCAGGACTCTCCGCCGGCAGATATGACTGTCTGGTTACCTGTCCCATCTCCAAGGAAGCGGTCAATGCCGCCGGTTTCAAATGGCCGGGACATACCGAATACCTGGCCTGGAAGTCGGGGACGGCGGAAGCGGAGATGCTGCTGCTTAACGATAAACTGCGTTTTGTCGTTCTCACCAGGCATCTGCCGCTGCGGAAAGCCGCGCAGGCCATAAAACCGGGAAGGCTTACCTCGGCGGTGACCTCCGTGCGGCGTTGCCTGAAAGGGATGTTTCGTATCGCCTCTCCGCGGCTGGCGGTCTGCGGTGTCAATCCGCACGCAGGCGATAACGGCGTAATAGGCGACGAAGAAGTCCGTCTGCTCGCTCCCGAAACCGCCCGCCTGCGTTTGAAGTTCGGCGGGATAGACGGTCCGCTTGCCGCGGACACGGCCATTGCGCGGGCGCTCAGCGGCAGATACGACTGCGTGGTAGCGATGTATCACGACCAGGCAATGATTCCTTTGAAAATTACCGGAGCCGGTTCCGGCGTCAATCTTACAATCGGGCTTCCATACGTTCGGACTTCACCTTTGCACGGCACTGCTTTCGATATCGCGGACAGACCGGGTTTAGAAGACCCTTCTTCTCTGGCGTGCGCCGTGCGGCTGGCGGTAAAATGCGCATTAAACCTAAAAAGAAACTAGGGCAGAATTTCCTGGTGGACAGGAACGTGTTGAGAAGGGTCGCGTCCGCCTGCGGTTTGGAACGCGGAGACCGCGTGCTGGAAATCGGGGCGGGCATGGGCGAGTTGACAACTCTGCTGGCCGAGACGGCTGCCGAGGTCGCGGCGGTGGAAATAGACTGCGACCTGCTCCCGGAGCTCGGCCGTGTGGTGTCCGGCAGGGACAACGTCCGGGTGATCAACTCGGACATCCTGAAGCTTAACATACGGTCTCTTTACGACTCTTTCTCCGCGGGCGGAGAGAGAGGGCTGAAGGCGGTAGGTAATATTCCTTATTATATCGCTTCCCCCATCCTGGAAAAACTTCTGCTTGAGGGCCGGGGGCTGGTTTCGGAGATCTATCTTACCGTGCAGCTGGAGTATGGTCAAAGGTTATGCGCGCAGGCCGGAAGCGATGAATATGGCCCCTTGAGTCTTTTCGCGCAGTATTACGGCGATGCCGCGGTGTTTTTTAAGATAAAGAACTCCTGTTTTTACCCTGTGCCCAAGGTGGATTCCTGTTTCGTTAGGCTTATTCCCAAAAAAACCCTGCCGCTGGAAGGGGAAGCGCAAAAGATTTTTTTCCGTCTGGCTGCGGCCGCGTTCGGGCAAAGGCGGAAAATGCTGAAGAATACCCTTAAAGACTTCATAGAGCGCGAAAAATTGGAGCGTTTCCTGCAGGATAAGGGGATACCCGCCCAGGCCAGGGGAGAGGTTCTTTCTCCGGCCGATTTCATAGAACTTGCGAAATACTCCTTAACCCTGCGTAAAAATTCCTCCGCTAGGCCGCCACCCGGTCCCGCCTAATGAAGCTCTCCGGGCTGATCCTTCGACGGGCTTCAGTAGTGAGCCTGTCGAACTGCTCAGGACATGCGCCCGGGTTTTCTTCCTTGATTAACTCCGTGTCGTAAGATGCCGGAAAAATCCCTCTTGAAAAAACCGGGGATTTCTGCGGTTTGATTAAATTTTATTAAAAAAACATTGACAACAGAGATTTTTTACTATATATTCTACTATCTACATCGCCCCAAAGGGTACTGCCTGTAGAAATAACGGACATAAAATCAACGCAGGCTTTCCAGTTTTAAGAATCCCGCAGGAATTCTTAATGGGTGAGTTTTTTTGTTTCTCCGGAAGTTGGCGATCAATCGTGATATCCCGTCGCTGGAGTAGCTCAGTTGGTAGAGCACGTCCTTGGTAAGGACGGGGTCACGGGTTCAATTCCCGTCTCCAGCTTAGAAATTTCCCGTAAGGTTTAACCGGTACCGAGAAAAACAGGCGAAAAATCATGCGAGAAATAATCACGGTGGAATGTACGGTCTGCAAGAATAAGAACTACACCACCACAAAAAATAAAAAAAAGCATCAGGATAAGCTCGAACTGAAGAAGTTCTGCAGGGTGTGCAGGAAACACTCGCCGCATAAAGAGACCAAATAGGGGCGTCCGTTAATTGGCTAAACGGCGGGACTCCAAATCCTGTCCTGGGGGTTCAAGTCCCTCCGCCCCTGCTGATCAGGCGGCGGGAGAAAGAACAGAAACAAACAATGAATTTATTCGATAAACCGGCAAGATTTTTGGGGGAAGTAAAAGCCGAACTAGGCAAGGTTTCCTGGTCAAGTAAGCAGGAGCTCATCGGAGCCACCGGCGTAGTGATCGGTCTTACCGCGATTATGGCGATTTTCATTTTCATAGTCGATTTCTTCCTTACCCGTTTCGTTACCTTCATGTTCAGATGAAAAATTGGTATGTCGTTCACACCCAGACAGGGTTCGAGGAAAAAGTAAGGGCGCTGCTCGAGACGCGCGTCGCTTCCAGCGGTTTGCAGGAGCAGATAAGCGGCATCGTCATCCCCACGGAACAGATCTCCGAGATCCGTTCCGGCAAGAAGAGGCTTTCCCAGAGAAAATTCTTTCCCGGTTACCTAATGGTGGAGATGGAGCTTAATGACGCCACGCATTTGCTGATAAAAACTACGCCGGGCGTGACCGGTTTCATCGGATTGGGCAAAAAGCCGATGCCGCTGCCGCAGAAGGAAGTAGACAGCATACTTAAGCGCACGGAGGAGACGCAGAGCAAGCCCAGCCCCAAGATAATTTTCGAAAAAGGCGAGCAGGTCAGGGTAACGGAAGGGCCTTTCGTCAATTTCAACGGTACCATAGAGGAAGTTCACCCTGAAAAGGGTAAAATCAAGGTCAGTATCTCCATATTCGGGCGGTCCACTCCGGTCGAACTGGAATACTGGCAAGTGGAGAAGGTTTAGCCATGGCTGGAAAGAAAGTTACCGCTCAGATCAAATTGCACGTTCCCGCAGGCGCCGCCAATCCGGCGCCGCCGGTAGGCCCGGCCCTGGGGCAGCACGGTGTGAATATAATGCAGTTCTGCAAACAGTTCAACGAACAGACCAAGGGAAGGGACGGTTTAATCCTTCCGGTAGTCATCAGCGTTTACGAGGACAAATCCTTTACCTTTATAATAAAGAGTCCGCCGTCTTCCGTTCTCATCAAGAGGGCGGCCAACTTGGCGAAGGCCTCCGCGACAGCCGGAAAAGAGATCATAGGCAAGATAAACCAAAAACAAGTCGAGGAGATCGCCAAACAGAAGATGCCCGATCTGAACACCAAAAGTCTTGAGGCCGCGCGCAAGATCATCGCGGGAACGGCCAGGAGCATGGGCATAGAAGTCGAGCAATAATATGAAAAAGCGCAGCAAGAGATACCAGACAACCGAGAAACTAGTGAATAAGGACAAGGTCTACACGCTTAAGGAAGCGGTGAGCCTTCTTAAGTCGCTGGCCCAGCCGAAATTCTCCGGGTCCCTGGACCTGCATTTCAACCTTAACGTGGATACCAAGAAATCCGACCAGATGATCCGCGGCACCGTGCTGCTTCCGCACGGCACGGGCAGGAAAGTGAAGATCGCCGTGTTCTGCAAGGGGGAGCAGGAGCGGGACGCCAGGGACGCCCAGGCCGATTACGTCGGTGCCGGAGATCTGATGGAGAAGGTCGCCGCCGGTTTCCTGGATTTCGACTGTGTTATCGCCACACCGGATATGATGAAGGATTTGAGCAAACTGGGCAAGATCCTCGGTCCCAAAGGCCTGATGCCCAGCCCCAAGACCGGAACGGTCACCACCGACGTCGCGAAAGCGATCCGGGACGTGCGCAAGGGGAAGGTGGAGTTCCGCGTGGACAAGCAGGGCGGGATACATCTCTCGGCTGGTAAGTTGTCGTTTAGCGAAGAGCAGCTTTTGGAGAACGCGAATTGCGTGATAGACGCGATAAATGAGGCTAAACCGGGTTCGGTAAAAGGAAAATTCGTGAAGGCTTTCGCGGTCTCTTCCACAATGAATCCGGGTATGAGGGTTGCGATATGAAGAAAATCAGCCTGATAATAAAGGAGACGTCCGGCAAGATCATCAAGGATAATATCAGCGCCCCGGACGCCGGATTTTTTATAGTCAAATATTCCGGCCTGTCCTCACCGGAGATGTCGGTTTTAAGGCAGTCCCTTAACGATACCGGAGCCAAGCTGCAGGTGGTGAAGAATAGCGTAGCCAGGCGCGTGTTCAAGGATTCCGGGCAGGACGCGCTCGCCGTTTCCGTCGAAGGTCCCTGTGGTCTCGTTGTCTCGGGAGAAGACGCGGTGGCCGTTTCGAAAACGCTTTGCGGTTTCGCGAAGGAACACGAGCCCTTGAAAATAGAAGCGGGTTTTCTCTTCGGCAAGCCTCTCACTGCCGCCGAGGTACTGGAACTCTCCAAACTGCCTTCGAAAGAGATGCTGCGCGTCAAGACGGTCATGGCGCTCAAGTCGCCGATTACGGGCATCGTCATGGTGCTTAACCAGACGTTGAAGAAGTTCGTTTACTGTGTCGAACAAATAAAGCAGAAAAAGTCTGCCGCCGCTTAGTTGGCGCGGCCGGCTGCCGATTAGCGAAAAACAAGGAGGAATGGAAATGGCAAGCGAGAAACTGGAAGAGATGATCAAGACGATAGAAGGGTTGACGGTGCTGGAACTTTCAGAATTGGTCAAGGCGCTGGAAGATAAATTCGGCGTCCAGGCCAATATGCCGATGATGATGGCGCCCGCAGCAGGCGGAGCCGCAGCGGGCGGAGCCGCTCCCGCGGAAGAGAAAACGTCGTTCAACGTCGTCCTCACCGCTTCGGGTGCGAACAAGATAGCCGTCATCAAGGAAGTAAGGACTATTACCAACCTCGGCCTGAAGGAAGCCAAGGATCTCGTGGACGGCGCTCCCAAGACCGTCAAGGAAGGGGTCAACAAAGAAGAAGCCGAGGAGATGAAGAAGAAACTCGAGGCCGCCGGAGCGACCGTCGAACTGAAATAAAAGTTTCGGGAGTTATTTATAGAGAAGGTCGGGAATAACCATGGCGAAAAGAAAGAGTTTCGGTAAGCTGAAGGAAACATACGATCTGCCCCATTTGCTGGATATGCAGCTTGGGTCGTATCGTGATTTCCTGCAGATAGATGTGCCGGCGGCGGAACGCAAGCGTCAGGGGCTGCAGGAGGTTTTCGAGGAGATATTTCCCATAGAGAACCAGGACCGTTCCGTAAAACTGGAGTACCTCAGTTATTCGCTCGGAAAACCCAAGTATGATCTGCCGGAATCCAAGAGGCGTTCGGTCACTTTCGGGGCGCCTTTGAAAGTGCGTTTCCGCCTGACTACCGCCCGGGAGGCCAAGGAACAAGAGGCTTATTTCGGCGAGATCCCGCTGATGACCGATACCGGGACTTTCATTATAAACGGTGACGAACGGGTGGTCGTCAGCCAGCTGCAGCGTTCGCCCGGCGTTTCCTTCGAGGAAGAGGACCATCCCACCGGCAAGAAGATATTTTACGGCAGGATCATACCCTACAGGGGCGCTTGGCTGGAATTCAAACATGACCTTTCAGAGACGATCCTCGCCTATGTTGACCGACGCCGCAATTTTCCCGCCACGCAGATATTGAGGATACTGGGTTATTCTTCCGACAAGGAGATCATAGCCGTGTTCGGCAAGCAGTATCCGGAGATAGAGAATACCCTTAAGAAAGACTCCACGCGTAATAAAGAGGAAGCTTATATAGATTTCTACCGCAAGATGCGCCCCAGCGAACCGGTGACGCGCGAGGCGGCGGAAGCGCTTTTTTACCGTTTGTTCTTCGATCCCGCCAGGTATGACCTGGAAAAGGCCGGCCGTTTCATCCTCAACCGCAAGCTTGGGATGGATGTCCCCCTGGACAAGCGGGTGCTGGATTCGGCCACGGTAATCAAGGTCATCGAGTATCTGATCAGGCTTAAGAGCGGGGAAGGCAAGATAGACGATATAGACCATCTGGGTAACCGCAGAGTCAAGACAGTCGGCGAACTCGTGCAGAACCAGGTCAGGATCGGTCTCTCCAGGGTCGAACGTTCCATAGTCGAGAGAATCAGCCTGCTGGGAGAGATGGAAAACCTTAACGTGCATTACCTCGTTAATTCCAAACTGCTTTCCAATCAGATCAGGGATTTCTTTTCGCGCAGCCAGCTGTCCCAGTTCATGGACCAGATAAATCCCCTGGCCGAGATGACGCATAAAAGAAGGCTGAGCGCGCTCGGCCCCGGAGGTTTGTCCAGGGAGAGGGCCGGCTTCGAGGTCAGGGACATACATCCTTCGCATTACGGTCGTATCTGTCCCATAGAAACCCCGGAAGGCCCGAATATCGGTTTGATTTCCTCCTTGAGTTGTTACGCCAGGGTAAATGCGCTCGGGCTGCTGGAAACGCCTTACAGGAAAGTCGAGAACGGCAGGGTGACCCGCAAGATAGAATATCTCACGGCAGACCTGGAAGAGGATAAGATCATCGCCCAGGCCAACGCCACCATCGATTCCGACGGAAATTTCCTGGAGAAAGAAGTTTCATGCCGTTTCAGGGACGATTTCCCGAAAGTGCATCCCAATAAAGTCCAGTATATGGACGTCTCGCCTAAACAGTTGGTTTCCGTCGCCGCGTCGCTTATCCCGTTTCTCGAGCATGACGACGCTAACCGCGCCCTGATGGGTTCGAACATGCAGAGACAGGCCGTGCCGTTGATGGTGCCGGAAGCTCCTCTGGTGGGGACGCAGATGGAAGGGAAGGTCGCGCGCGATTCCGGGGTCGTGGTGATCGCCGAGGATTCGGGCAAGATCACCAGCGTGGACGCCTCTACCATAACGGTAGGCAAAAGAATATACCATTTAAAGAAGTTCCAGAGGACCAACGCCGATACTTGTTTCAATCAGAGGCCGATCGTCAAGCTCGGAGAGCACGTGGAGAAGGGGCAGGTACTGGCGGACGGCACCAGCACGCGCAAAGGCGAACTGGCCCTCGGCCGCAACCTGCTCTGCGCTTTCATGCCCTGGAGAGGTTACAACTTCGAGGACGCCATACTGATAAGCGAGAAGGTGGTCCGGGAGGACCTGTTTACCTCGATACACATAGAGGAGTTCGAGATAGAAGCGACGGAGACTCGCCTCGGCAACGAGGAGATAACCAGGGATATCCCCAATGTCAGCGAGGAGTCGCTGAAAAACCTCGACGAAGACGGCGTGGTGCGCATCGGAGCCGAGGTCGGGGCGGGGGACATTCTGGTCGGCAAGGTCACTCCCAAGACGGAGTCTGAATTATCGCCGGAAGAGCGTCTGCTGCGCGCCATATTCGGCGAAAAGGCTTCCGACGTGCGCGACACGTCTCTTGCCGTTCCGCCCGGGGTCGAGGGCGTGGTGGTTGACGTGCACATTTTTCAGCGCAAGGACCGCGGCAGGAAATCCAAGGATGAGAAGACCTCCGAGCTCGCGCGTATAAAGGAGATCAAGGCCTATTATAGGCAGGAGATAGAGTTCGTCGAGAACGAGAAGATCAACAGGCTCAGTCAGTTCCTGGGTGTGGATAAGAAGAAGGTCCCGGTGATAGACATCGATCAGAACGAAGAAGCCAGGATAATAGCGGCTTCTTTCGACGAACAGCTCCAGGAATTGCTCTCCGAGCAGGAACAGGAGATCGACAGGGTCAAACGCGGCGATGAACTGCCTCCCGGTGTGTTGAAACGGGTCGTGGTTTACATCGCCACAAAGCGCAGGCTCTCCCAGGGAGACAAACTCGCTGGCCGCCACGGCAACAAGGGCGTGGTCGCGCGCATCCTTCCCGAGGAAGATATGCCTTTTCTTCCGGACGGAAGGCCGGTTGAGGTGGTGCTGAATCCTCTGGGCGTTCCTTCCCGCATGAACGTCGGCCAGATCTTGGAGACGCATCTGGGATGGGCGGCAAAGGCGCTCGGGTTTTCGGTGGACACCCCGGTTTTCGACGGAGCCAGCGAGGCGGAGATCAAGGAACTTCTGCGCAAGGCGAACCTGCCGGAAGAAGGCAAGATAAACCTTTACGACGGCTTTACCGGGGAGAAGTTCGACCAGAAGGTCTGTGTGGGGTACATTTATATTATGAAGCTCATTCATCTGGTGGACGAAAAGATACATGCCCGTTCAATAGGGCCGTATTCCCTCGTCACACAGCAGCCGCTCGGCGGCAAGGCCCAGTTCGGAGGCCAGAGGCTGGGAGAGATGGAAGTTTGGGCCCTGGAGGCTTACGGCGCGGCGTTCACCCTGCAGGAGATGCTTACCGTCAAGAGCGACGACGTTACCGGCAGGACGCATATATACGAAGCCATAGTCAAGGGCGAACAAAGGCTAACATACGGGACGCCGGAATCGTTCAACGTCCTGATAAAGGAATTACAAGGACTGTGCCTGGACATTCGCACGGAGAAGAAGGAAAGTGAAAATGGAAGAAATTAATTCCTTTGACCGTATTTCGATCAAGATCGCTTCGCCCCAGGTGATCAGGAGCTGGTCCAAGGGCGAGGTAAAAAAAGCGGAGACTATAAACTACCGCACGCTGAAACCGGAAAAAGACGGGTTGTTCTGCGAGAAGATATTCGGCCCCGTCAGGGACTGGGAATGCAACTGCGGAAAGTATAAAGGAATAAAATTCAAGGGAATTACCTGTGACCGCTGCGGGGTCACCGTGGATCATTCTTCCGTGCGCAGGGACCGCATGGGTCACATTGAGCTGGCCGCGCCTGTCACGCATATCTGGTTTTTCAAGGCGGTGCCTTCGCGCCTTTCCGCTATCCTCGATATAGGTCTGCGCGACCTGGAGAAGGTGATTTATTACGAGGAATACGTGGTGGTTGATCCGGGCGACTCCCCGTTGAAGAAAAAGGAGCTTTTGACTGAAGAGCAGTATCAGGAAGCCGTCGTCAAATACGGCGCGAGCTTCAAGGCCATGATAGGCGCCGAGGCGGTCAGCGAACTGCTGAAGGAAGTGGATCTCGACAAGCACGCCGAGCAGCTGCGCAGCGAACTCTCCAAAGAAAAAGAGCAGACAAGCGGCAGGCGCAATACCAAGACTTTAAAAGTACTCGAGGATTTCCGCAAATCCGGGAACAAGGCGGAGTGGATGATCCTGGAGATACTTCCCGTGATTCCTCCCGACCTGCGTCCGCTGGTGCCGCTTGACGGAGGGCGTTTCGCCAGTTCCGATCTCAACGATCTTTACCGCAGGGTAATCAATCGCAATAACCGTTTGAAGAAACTCATCGAGCTGAACGCCCCGGAGATCATCATCCGCAACGAGAAGAGGATGCTCCAGGAGGCGGTGGACGCCCTGCTCGATAACGGCAGGCACGGCCGCGCCGTGGTCGCAGCCAACAACCGTCCGTTGAAGTCCCTTTCCGATATGCTCAAGGGTAAACAGGGGCGTTTCCGCCAGAACCTGCTCGGCAAACGCGTGGATTATTCCGGCCGTTCGGTAATTGTCGTCGGCCCCGAATTGAGTCTGAACGAATGCGGACTGCCCAAGCAGATGGCGCTGGAACTTTTTGAACCGTTCATCATAAAGAAGCTCCGTGAGAAGGGTTTCGTGCATACCATCAAGGGCGCGCGCCGCATGGTGGAGCGCGGCAAGATAGAGGTGTGGGATATACTGGATGAGGTCATTAAAGACCATCCGGTAATGCTCAACCGCGCGCCGACGTTGCACAGACTGAGCATTCAGGCTTTTCAGCCGGTGCTTATCGAGGGTAAGGCGATAAAGATACATCCTCTCGTTTGTACTGCGTTCAACGCCGACTTCGACGGAGACCAGATGGCCGTTCACGTGCCGCTATCTCTCGAAGCCCAGATCGAGGTCCGGGTGCTGATGATGTCGGTGAACAACCTTTTTTCGCCCGCCGACGGCCGGCCGATAATTTCTCCTACGCAGGACATCATTCTCGGCGTTTCCTACCTGACCAAAATGAAAGAGGGCGGCAAGGGGGAGAACCGTATTTTCGCCGACGCTTCCGAGGTAATAACCGCCTATGAGGACAAGGAAGCGGATCTGCACGCCAAGATCAGGCTGCGCGTCGACCAGGTAATGGACATTGCCGAAGGCAACAGGATCGACGGCAGGCAGATCATAGAGACCACTCCCGGCAGGGTCATTTTTAACCGTTTACTGCCGTCCGATTTCGGATTCGTCAATAAGGAGTTGAATAAGGGCCTGGTAGGCAACATAGTCGCCGTCTGCTATAAGCGTTACGGCCACCAGCGTACCATCCAGCTGGTCGACGAGAGCAAGAAGCTCGGGTTTATTTACGCGACCCTGGGCGGGATATCCATAGGTATGGACGACCTGCTGGTCCCGAAAGAGAAACAGGACGTGCTCAAGGAATCCAGAGCGGAGGTCTCCAAAGTTGAAGAACAGTACCGCCGGGGTATTATTACCGACAGGGAACGCAAGAGCAAGGTTATCGATATCTGGACGCATACAACCGATAAGATATCCGACCTTCTTTTCAAAGAGATGCCGAAATTTAATCCGATTTTCATCATGGCCGATTCCGGGGCTCGCGGTTCTAAACTGCAAGTCAGGCAGCTTGCCGGCATGCGAGGTCTGATGGCCAAGCCTTCCGGCGAGATCATCGAGAACCCGATTACCGCCAATTTTCGCGAGGGGTTGACGGTTCTCGAGTATTTTATCTCTACGCACGGCGCAAGGAAAGGCCTCGCCGACACGGCCTTGAAGACGGCCGACGCCGGATACCTTACCAGGAGGCTGGTGGATGTTGCGCAGGAGGTGATTATCGAGGAGGATGACTGCGGCACTCTTAACGGGATTACCGTCTCGGCAATCATCGAGGGCGACGAAGTGGTGGTCAGCCTCAAGGACCGCATCGCCGGGCGAGTCGCGCTCGATAACATCGTGGACATCATCACCGACGAGGTCATCGTCGAGCAGGGCTTGGAGATCACGGAGGAGAAGGCGGAGATGATCGAGAGGCTCGGCATAGAGCGCATACGTATCCGCAGCGTTCTTACATGCGAATCCGGCAGGGGAGTTTGCTCAAAGTGCTACGGCCGCAACCTCGCCAGCGGAAGGCTGGTCGAAATCGGAGACGCCGTGGGTGTCGTGGCCGCGCAGAGTATCGGCGAGCCGGGCACGCAGTTGACGATGAGAACGTTCCATATAGGAGGCACGGCGTCCAGGACCGTAGAGCAGTCGCTCTACAAGTCCAAGAACAAGGGCATGGTAAAGTATCACGGCCTGCGCGTCACCGACAAGAACAAGGAGTTCGTGGTACTCAACAGGAACGGAAGCATCAGCATCAACGACGAACAGGGCAGGGAGTTAGAACGCTATACCGTTCCTCAGGGGGCTTTCATCAGCGTGGCCGATGGGGCGGAGATCAACAAGGGCGTGGCTTTCGTGCGCTGGGACCCGTATACGATCCCGATCCTTACCGAGGTCGGCGGTAAAGTAAAATACGAGGATATCAAGGAAGGCCAGACCATACAGGAAGAACTTAATCCGGTCACAAAGTTGACCGAACGCATAGTGGTCGAGCACAAGCAGGAGTTCCATCCGCAGATCGTCATAGCAAGCGCGGCCGGCGAGGTGATGGGCATATACCCGATCAGCGTCGGAGCGCATATACTGGTCAAGGACGGCCAGACGGTCGACGCCGGAGACATGCTGGCCAAGATACCCAGATTGGTCGTCAAGACCAGGGACATCACCGGCGGTTTGCCGCGCGTGGCGGAGCTGTTCGAGGCCAGAAGGCCGAAAGACCCGGCCGTTATCAGCGAGATCGACGGGTTCATAGAATTTGGTGAGACGAAAAAAGGCCAGAGGGTGATTGTCGTCAAGTCCCCGACAGGGATGTCAAGGGAGTATGCCATCCCGCACGGGAAACACCCCAACGTTTACAAGGCGGACAAGGTCGCGGCCGGTCAGCAGCTCACCGACGGACCGGTGGTCCTGCAGGACATCCTGCGTGTCTGCGGCGACAAGGTGCTGCAGGAGTACCTGGTAAACGAGATACAGGAGGTTTACCGCCTGCAGGGCGTACGCATAAACGACAAGCATATTGAAGTTATCATCAGGCAGATGCTTAAGAAGGTCCGTATAGAAAATCCCGGGGACAGCGAGTTCCTGGTGGGGCAGCAGGTGGACAAGTGGACATTCAGGCAGGCTAACGCGGAAGTGCTGAAAAAGGGCGGCAAACCGGCCTCGGCGACTCCGCTGCTGCTGGGCATCACCAAGGCTTCGCTGACTACGGACAGTTTCATATCCGCGGCAAGCTTCCAGGAGACCACTCGCGTCCTGACCGAGGCCGCGGCTGCCGGTAAGAAAGACGATCTGTTCGGTCTGAAAGAGAACGTTATCGTGGGACATTTGATCCCGGCAGGAACGGGATTCCATACCCACCGGGAAATAAAAATACAAAAGTCAGCAGATGCCGTGCCTGTGGAGGCCGCAGAGCCTGTTGCCGCAGAAGAAACCGTAAAGGAATAAATATATGCCGACAATCACACAGCTAATCAGGTTAGGTAGGATCTCCAAGAAAAAGAAGACGAAGTCCCCTGCTTTGAAGGCATGCCCGCAGCGCCGGGGCGTGTGCCTGCAGGTCAGGACGATGACCCCGAAAAAGCCCAACTCGGCTTTGCGCAAGATAGCCAGGGTCAGGCTCACCACCGGCATAGAAGTCACCGCCTACATCCCTGGGGAAGGGCACAATCTTCAGGAGCATTCGATCGTCCTGGTCAGGGGCGGACGCGTCAAGGACCTCCCCGGTGTAAGGTATCATATAGTCAGGGGCAGTCTCGATGCCGCTGGAGTAAGCGCGCGCAGGAAGTCCCGGTCTAAATACGGCGCCAAAAGGCCTAAAGCTTAAATAGGAGCGTAGCAGCGATATGAGAAGAAGAAAGGCACAAGAAAAGGAAATAGCGGCTGATCCGAAGTTCAACAGCAAGATCGTCGGCAAGTTCATAAATATGGTGATGTATGAGGGTAAGAAGGCCGTTGCGGAAAGCATAGTATACGGGGCGTTCGAGATCGTCAGACAGCACTTGAACGAGCCGGATGTCCTCAAGATATTCCACAAGGCAATAGACAACGCCAGGCCCAGGCTGGAAGTCAAACCCCGCAGGGTCGGAGGCGCCACCTACCAGGTCCCGATCGAAGTCCGGCAGGAGCGCGGCACCTCGATAGCCCTGCGTTGGATACGGGATTTCGCCCGCGGCAAGAAAGGCAAGTCCATGGATCAGAGGTTGGCCGATGAGATCATAGCGGCTTATAAAAACGAAGGCTCGAGCATAAAGAAGAGGGACGATACCCACAAAATGGCTGAGTCTAACAAGGCTTT
The DNA here is from genome assembly GCA_011620275.1 of Candidatus Omnitrophota bacterium. Taxonomy (GTDB): domain Bacteria; phylum Omnitrophota; class Gorgyraeia; order Gygaellales; family Profunditerraquicolaceae; genus Undivivens. The sequence continues at coordinate 37,043 of WOZK01000012.1, read as the reverse complement.
TGCCCATTTCAGGTGGTAAGGGAAAGAATATGGCCAGACAGATACCTTTAGATAAATTAAGGAATATCGGTATCATCGCGCACATTGATGCCGGGAAGACCACCACTACCGAACGCATTCTTTTTTATACCGGTAAGACTTATAAGATCGGGGAAGTGCACGACGGCAACGCCGTCATGGACTGGATGCCGCAGGAGCAGGAGCGCGGCATTACCATCACCGCGGCCGCCACCACCTGCCGCTGGAAGGATTGTTTCATCAATATAATCGACACCCCCGGACACGTGGATTTTACCGTGGAGGTGGAGCGTTCACTCAAGGTCCTCGACGGAGCCGTGGTGGTTTTCTGCGGAGTCGGCGGAGTTGAACCGCAGTCCGAGACGGTCTGGCGCCAGGCAGAACGTTACCATGTTCCGCGCATAGCCTACATCAACAAGATGGACAGGACCGGCAGCAGCATGCGCGAGGTGATCAAACAGATACACGATAAACTCGGGGCGAATGCCGCGGCCATACAGTTCAATTACGGCCAGGAGGAGAACTTCAAAGGCATTCTTGATCTTATAGAAAAGAAGACCATTATTTACAAGGATGATCTCGGAAAAGAACAGGAGGTCGTCCCGGGATGGCCGGATGACTTGAAGGCCGAGGCCGAGCGCCTGCGCAGCGAAATGCTGGAGAGGCTTTCCGAGGCGGACGACGGGATCATGGAGAAATACCTCGGCGGACAGGAGATCGGGGCCGAGGAGATAAAGAAGGCAGTGCGCAAAGGCGTAATCGAGAACAAATTCGTGCCGGTGCTTTGCGGCACCTCTTTCAAGAACAAAGGCGTGCAGCTGCTGTTGGACGCGGTATGCGACTATCTGCCTTCGCCTCTGGATCTGCCGCCCATCAAAGGGACAAAGCCTGACAGCGGAGATTTCGAGGAGATCAAGACCGAAGACGACGCGCCTCTGACAGCGTTGTGCTTCAAGATAGCCACCGATCCGTTCGTGGGAAAACTGAATTATACCAGGATTTACGCCGGGACGCTGACTTCCGGGACTTATATTTATAACGCCGCTCGAAGGGTGAAGGAGCGCGTGACCAAGCTTTTGAAGATGCACTCCAACCGTCAGGAGATAATCGAAGCGGCTTACGCCGGGGACATCGTGGCCGTAGTGGGGCTGAAGGATACCAAGACAGGAGATACCCTTTGCAACGAGAACAACCAGATCCTGCTGGAAGCGATGAAATTCCCGGAGCCGGTGCTTTCTCAGTCTATCGAGCCAAAGACCAAGAACGATCAGGAGCGGCTCGGTATGTCGTTGCACAAACTGTCCGAAGAAGACCCGACTTTCCGCATCACTTATAACCAGGAGACCGGCCAGACCTTGATGTCGGGGATGGGGCAGTTGCATTTGGAGATCATCACCGACCGCCTTCTGCGCGAGTTCAATGTGGATGTGCAGGTAGGGGTGCCTCAAGTAGCTTACCGCGAGACCGTGCGCCAGAAGGTGAACGTGACCGGAAAGTTTATTCAGCAGAGCGGCGGCCGCGGCCAGTACGGGCACGTGGTCATAGATGTGGAGCCCCAGGAAGCGCCCGGACTGGGGGTCACTTTCGAGAACAAAATAAAAGGTGGAGCGATCCCGCAGGAGTATATCCCGGCCGTGAAACAGGGTATTTTTGAGACGGCGAAAAGCGGTATCCTCGCCGGTTATCCGGTCACCGATATAAAAGTCACCCTGGTTGACGGTTCGTATCATGACGTCGATTCATCCGAGATGTCGTTCAAGATGGCGGCAAGCATCGGGTTGAAAGAGGGTTTGGCGAAGGCTAAGTCGTTCCTGCTTGAGCCGATCATGGACCTGGAGGCGACCACCCCGGAGGAATTCATGGGAGCGGTTATCGGCGACCTCAGCTCTCGGCGCGCCAAGATAATCTCGATAACTCCCAGAAGCAACGTAAGGGCTATAAGAGCGCACGTGCCGTTGTCGGAGGTGTTCAATTACGCTACCGTGTTGAGATCCTTGACACAAGGGCGCGCGTCTTATACAATGGAGCCTTCGTTCTACGCAGAGGTGCCTTCACATATATCAGAGAAAATAGTCGCAGGGATAAGTTCACGCAAGGGTGCATAATTAAACTTAGGAGGTGACGTAATGGCTAAAGAGAAGTTTGTGAGAAGTAAACCGCACGCGAACATAGGTACAATCGGCCACATCGATCACGGCAAGACCACCCTGACGGCAGCCATTACCCATGTTCTTTCGAAGATGGGAAAAGCGCAGGCAAGGGAATATGCCGATATCGCCAAGGGCGGCACGGTAAGGGACGAGACCAAGGTTGTCACGATTTCGGTCGCTCACGTGGAATACGAGACCGACAACAGGCATTACGCGCATATCGACTGCCCGGGACACGCGGATTACATAAAGAACATGATCACCGGCGCGGCTCAGATGGACGGGGCCATACTGGTGGTCTCAGCCGCCGACGGCCCGATGCCCCAGACCAGGGAGCATATCCTATTGGCCAGGCAGGTCAACGTTCCGGCGATGGTAGTCTTCCTGAACAAGGTCGATATCGTAACCGACAAGGAACTGCTCGACCTGGTGGAGATGGAGATCAGGGATTTGCTCACCAAGTACGGCTATCCGGGCGATAAGACCCCGATCATCAAGGGGAGCGCCCTGAAAGCGCTGCAGTGCACCGATCCCAACAGCCCTGAAGCGGCGCCTATCCTGGAGCTGGTTAAGGCGGCCGATGAGTTCATCCCGCTGCCGACCCGCGAACTGGATAAGCCGATGCTGATGGCGGTGGAAGATGTGTTCACGATCGAGGGCCGCGGAACCGTCGGTACCGGAAGGATCGAGCGCGGCAAGGTTAAGGTCAACGACGAAGTCGAGATAATCGGGCTGCGCCCGGAAGTCAAGAAGAGCGTCGTTACCGGAATAGAGATGTTCAGGAAGACCCTGGACGAAGGGCAGGCCGGAGACAACGTCGGGCTTCTGCTCAGAGGCGTGGACAAGAAAGATATCGAGCGCGGGATGGTAATCGCCGCGCCGAAGTCGATCACCCCGCATACCAAGTTCAAGGCGCAGGTTTACATCCTGACCAAGGAAGAGGGCGGCAGGCACACCCCGTTTTTCTCCGGGTACAGGCCGCAGTTCTATTTCCGCACGACCGACGTCACCGGCTCGTCCAAGCTTCCGCAGGGCGTGGAAATGGTAATGCCGGGAGACAACGTGCAATTTGAAGTGGAGCTGATAACTCCTATCGCCATGGAAAAAGAGTCTCGTTTCGCTATACGCGAAGGCGGTCATACCGTCGGCGCAGGAGTAGTCACCGAGATAATCGCTTAATACGGAAGAATGATCTTCGGCTTCCGCGGCCGGCCGTAAGGACCGGCCGCGGAGGAGCGGAGACTGAACGGAACAACCGATGAATCAGAAAATACGCATAAAACTTAAAGCATACGATCACCGCTTACTGGATCAGACAGTCGAAGAGATAGTGGATACGGTCAGGCGCACGGGAGCGAAGATTTCCGGTCCCGTTCCGTTGCCTACCAAGAGGGAAATTTACACCGTTCTTTGTTCTCCCGTCATAGATAAAAAATCCAGGGAGCAGTTCGGTCTCTTTACCCACAAGCGGCTTATAGATATTTACGAGCCGACATCCAAGACCATAGATTCTCTGAGAAAACTGAATTTACCGGCTGGCGTCGACGTAGAGATAAAGTAACGGCCGCGTCACGCTTGTTCCAGCGCAAGAGGCGCCGCTTTATACAATAAAAAGGGATTTGTCAAGATGGGTGGAATATTAGGCAGGAAAATAGGGATGACTCAGATATTCAGCGCTGGCGGCGTGAGGATCACGGTCACGGCCGTCGAGGCCGGCCCCTGCCCGGTGCTCTGCGTGAAGGATAAGAGTCTGCAGGTGGCTTTCGGAAAAAGCAAGGAATCCAAGAGCAACAAGCCTCTACTCGGAGTTTTCAAGAAGGCCGGAACGGCGGCGCATAGATATATCAGGGAGATACCGCGCGACGCAGGGACTGAATTCAAGGCCGGAGACCAGATCAAGGCGGATTGTTTCAAGGAAGGCGATTCCGTGGACGTTACCGGAGTTAGCATCGGCAAGGGGTTCCAGGGCGGCATGAAGAGATGGCATTGGAAGGGTGGCCCGATGACACACGGCTCGACTTCCCGCAGGCGCGTAGGTTCCATCGGCTCCAGCACCACGCCGGGCAGAGTCATTAAAGGTCATCACATGCCCGGCCACATGGGGAGCTCGCGTGTTACCGTTCAGAACCTGAAGGTAGCCGCGGTAGATGCTGAAAGCAACGTCATCCTGGTCACAGGCGCCGTTCCCGGGCCTAAAAACGGGCTGGTGCTTATACGCAGCGCAAAAAAGAAGAAGGTTAAGAAAAGCTAAAACAACAAGAAGCATTATCCCGTCGAGAAAATGATAACATTACCGGTTTTAGACGCAAAAGGCAAAGAAGTAGACAGCATAAAGCTTGACAAAGAAGTAATTAGTGATAAACTAAATACTTCTTTGATTTATCAAGCCATCGTAAACCTGCGTGCAGGACAGCGCAAGGGGTTAGCCTCCACGAAGACCCGCGGCGAAGTTTCCGGCGGCGGACGCAAGCCGTGGAAACAGAAAGGCACCGGGCGCGCCAGGGTTGGCTCCAGCCGTAATCCTTTGTGGTACCACGGCGGCGTGGTCTTCGGGCCGCATCCCAGGGATTTTTCGTATTCTCTGCCTGCAAAGATCAAGCGCGGCGCCCTGAAAGAGGCTTTTTCCGTTAAAGTCTCGGAGAACGCCGTGAAAGTGCTTGATGATATAAAGGCCACGGCCGGCAAGACCAGGGAGATTGCTTCCGTTCTTTCCGCGCTCGGGATGAAACAGTCCCGGAAAACCCCGGATATCAGATGCCTGCTTCTGGTAGATAAAGTGGACGGTAACGTGGGCAGGGCCGCCGGCAACATAGCAGGCCTGCGCGTCTCCAGGGCCGGCGACACCAACGCTTACGAGCTATTGTCGCACAAGACGATAGTCTGCACCAAAGGAGCTTTAACCGTATTGCTTGAGAGGTTCAACAAATGATTTCACATCAAGTCGTAAAATCCATACTCGGCACAGAGAAGTCTACGCGCATGGGGCGGCAGAATAAATATTTGTTATTGGTGGATATAAACGCCAATAAACTTCAGGTCAGGCGGGCAGTGGAGAAGATTTATAAAGTCAAGGTCACCGGCGTCAACACTTTCGTTTACAAGGGAAAGATCAAAAGGGTGCGGCGTCAGGAAGGCCGGACTTCCGACACCAAGAAGGCGGTAGTTACTTTGGAACAGGGACAGAAACTGGAAGCTGTTTGATTGAGCAGAGAGTTATAATCACGAGGAAGATGAATGGGCACTAAAATATATAAACCGACGACGCATCCGCGCAGATGGATGACCGGCCACGATTTCAGAGATATATCCAGGGAAGGTCCGCAGAGGTCTCTTTTATCCCCCTTGAAAAAAAGCGGAGGCCGTAACAACGCCGGCAGGGTAACGGTTAGGCATGTAGGCGGCGGGCATAAAAGGATGTACAGGCAGGTGGATTTCAAAAGGGACATTTTGGACGTCCCTGCGACAGTGCTGGGAATAGAGTATGATCCTAACCGCACCGCCAGGCTTGCGCTGGTCGAGTATCCCGACAAAAGGAAGCGGTATATCCTTGCCCCCCTGGGATTGCAGAGGGGCGATACAGTGATATCGGCCGGGGAAACGGCGGCCGAGGCCAAGCCGGGGAATTGCCTGCGTCTCAAGGATATACCTTCGGGTACCATGATCCACAACATAGAATTGAGCAGGGGTAAAGGCGGGCAGATCGTCCGCAGCGCCGGGACCTGCGCGCAGATAACCGCCAAAGAAGGCGATTCGGTCCTGATCAAGATGCCGTCCGGCGAGATCCGCATGTTCAGCATGGAATGCCGCGCCTCAATCGGTCAGTTGAGCAACGTGGAGCATGATACCGTAGTCATAGGCAAGGCCGGCCGCACGAGATGGATGGGCGTAAAACCCACGGTCAGGGGCGTGGTGATGAATCCGCACGACCATCCGCACGGCGGCGGCGAAGGAAAATCCGGACAGGGAAATCCTCATCCGGTGACCCCCTGGGGAAAACCGACCAAGGGGTACAAAACCAGAAAACCGGGAAGATATTCCAATAAATTCATTGTTAAGAGAAGGAAATAAAAATGCCGCGTTCGCTTAAGAAGGGTCCGTATGTAGAGGAAAGTCTGGTCAAAAAAGTTGACAGAGCCAGGCGCGCCGGACAGAGGCAGGCTATCAAGACCTGGTCCCGCAAATCCACGGTTTTGCCGGAATTCGTCGGTTTCACGTTCGCCGTTTACGACGGGCACAGGCACATTCCGGTGTTCGTCACCGAGAATATGGTCGGGCATAAAATGGGCGAGTTCGCGCCGAGCCGGATCTTCAAGAAGCACGGTGGCGTAAAGGCCAAGAAAGCGGTGGAGAAGACCTAAGGCCGTTGGAGCAGTTTCGTATTTATAGATAGAGGCATCAGGAAGGACAGAATAAAGATGATAGCGAAGGCAGAAGGAAGATACTTAAGGCTCGCCCCGCGCAAAGTGCGGCAGACGCTGGCGTTGATCAAGTCCAGGAGTGTATCCGAGGCGGAGAGTATTCTTTTGACGGTGAATAAAAGAGCCAACGAATATCTTATAAAAATACTCAGGTCTGCGGTAGCCAATGCCAGGATTAAGGGGTTCAACGCCTCCCAGCTTTACGTCTCCGGCGCCGAGTGCAACTGCGGGCCGATGTGGAAGAGGTTCAAGGCGGCGGCGTTCGGAAGGGCCGAACCCATCCTCAAAAGGACTTCGCACATACGCATAGAGCTTGATCTGAAACCGGGAGAATAATTTCATGGGACAGAAGGTTCATCCGACACTTTTACGAATTGGTTACATAAAGACATGGCAGAGCAGATGGTTCGCCAAACCTAGGGAGTACGCGCGTTTTATCGCCGATGATTTTCGGGTACGCAAGTACATACTGGAGAAATTCAAGCACGCCGCCATATCGCGGGTGGTTATCGAGAGGCTCACCGAAAAGACCAAGATCCGCATTTATTCCGCCAGGCCGGGTATCATTATCGGCAGGCACGGGGCCGACATAGAGAAACTGCGCCAGGACGTCAATGGGATCCTTAAGAAGGAGATATCCATAGATATAGAGGAAGTGCAGAATCCCGCTCTGGATTCCCAGCTTGTCGCGCAAAACGTCGCCCAGCAGCTGGAGAGACGAATAGCCTTTCGCAGGGCGGTTAAGAGAACGATAGAGAACTCCATGTCCGCGGGAGCCAAGGGGATCAGGGTTATCTGTTCCGGCCGTCTTAACGGGGCGGAGATCGCCAGGACCGAAAGCTACAAACAGGGGAAGATCCCGTTGCAGACCATGCGGGCGGACATAGATTACGGTTTTGCCGAGGCGTTGACCACCTATGGGCTGATAGGAGTGAAGGTTTGGATATATAAGGGCGAGATACTGGATATATCTACATTGCTGCCTAAACGCGGCACGCATTCTTCCAAGGACAAAGAAAACGAACAGAAAAGCGCGCCGGCAGCCGCGGCACCGCATCAGCAAGCGGCGCCCGGGACCGATGCGCAGCAACAGCAGGCTTAAGGCCGTCAGGGGTATATAGATATGGTAATGATGCCAAAGAGGGTCAAATATCGGAATTTGCAGTGCGGTAACCGCAGAGGTATTGCCGTCCGGGGCTCGAGCCTTGCTTTTGGAGAATACGGTTTGAAGAGCCTTGATAACGGCACGTTAAAGAACACGCAGATAGAATCCGTGCGAGTCCTGCTGGCGCGTAAATTGAATAAAGGCGGCAAATTGTGGATCCGGATTTTTACCGACCAGTCCGTCACCAAGAAACCGGCCGAGGTCCGCATGGGAAAAGGCAAGGGCGATATCGACCATTGGATGTGTCTGGTTAAGAGGGGAAAGATCCTCTTTGAGCTCGGCGGTGTACCCGAAGAGTACGCCCGGCAGTGTTTCCGCCTGGCGGCCTACAAGCTGCCCGTAAAGACCAAGTTCGTCACCAGGACGCACTAATCAAGACGGGGCTGCTCGATCCAGGAACACGGGCGCCTGTCCTCAACGGTTGGGCACCGGGGGGCTTAATTAGAAGAGAGCGCAGTCATGAAGATAAAAGAGCTTCGTAATTTAACGTCGCAGGACCTGTCACAAAGGGAGAAGACCCTTAAGGAAGAGCTTTTCAAGCTGAACCAGCAGCGTTACGGAGGCAGGGTGGAGAAACCCCATATGTTCTCCGCCATAAGGCATGAGCTGGCTCTTGTCCGGACTGTCTGCCGGGAGAAGGAAGAGAAAAAAAATGGGTAGAGGAAAAGAACTGACCGGTGTAATCGTAAGCGACAAGATGCAGAAGACGGTTGTCGTAAAGGTGCAGAGGACATACAAGCACAAGAAATACAACCGCATAATCAAGACTTACAAGAAATACAAGGCTCATGACGAGAATAATTCCGCCAAGACGGGAGATACCGTAAGTATCGCGGAGACCAGGCCTTTATCCAAGGATAAGCATTTTAGAGTCGTGGCCGTGCTTCAGAAGTGCCGGTTTCATGGCGAAACCGTAAAAAAGGGAAGAAGAAATGATACAGCTAAGGTCGATTCTTAACGTAGCCGATAATACCGGCGCCAAGAAGGCTTCTTTGATCGGCGTTCTCGGGCGTAAGGGCAAGCTGTTCGCCGAAGTGGGGGACACTATAAACGTAAACGTCAAGGAAGCGGCGCCTAACGCGGTCATCAAAAAAGGCGAAGTGGCGAAAGCGGTGGTGGTGAGGACGAAGAACGCAATCAGGCGTGAGAACGGCTCTATCCTGCGTTTCGACCGCAACGCGATAGTTTTTATAGACGCGGCGTCAAATCCCCGCGGCACGCGCGTTTTCGGCCCGGTGGCGAGGGAACTCAGGGACAGGAATTTCACAAAAATAATCTCGCTTGCTCCAGAGGTAATTTGACCATGTATAAAATAAGAAAGAACGATAATGTGCAAGTTATGAAGGGCAAAGACAGGGGAAAGAGGGGGAAGGTCCTCGAATACCTTGCCGAGAGCGCGCTGGTCGTCGTGGAGGGGGTCAACAAAAAAAAGAAACATATGCGCCAGACTAAACAGGACCAGAGGGGCGGAATAATCGAAGTCGAGAGACCCCTGTCCTGCGCCAACGTGCTTGTAGTTTGCAAAAACTGCAACCGTCCGGTTAAGGTGGGATTCAGCGTCTTGAAGGACGGCAGCAAAACAAGGATCTGTAAACGCTGTAAAGAGGCCATATAATATGATACCACGCATGCTTGAGGAATACAGAAAGTCGATCGTCCCGGAAATGATGAAGCAGTTCTCGCTTAAAAACCCGAACGCCGTGCCGCGTCTGGAAAAGATCGTGGTGAACATGGGAGTGGGGAAGGCGACGCAGGATGTGAAAATACTGGAGAAGGCAATGGATGAACTGGCGGTCATAACCGGTCAGAGGCCGGTCATGCGCAGGGCCAAGAAGGCCATTTCCAATTTTAAGGTCCGGCAAAAACAGCCGGTGGGCTGCGTGGTGACTTTGCGCAGGCATAAAATGTACGAGTTCCTGGACAGGCTGATAAACATAGCCATGCCGCGTATCCGGGATTTCCGCGGTGTCCGGGATACTTCTTTCGACGCGGCGGGTAATTATACCCTCGGGCTTACCGAACAGAGCATTTTCCCCGAGATTGAGGTGGACAGGGTCAGCAGGTCTCAGGGGATGGACATAACTTTCGTGATAAAAGGTTCGGCTTCCCGCGAGCAGTCGAAAGCGCTGCTTAAATTCTTTGGGATGCCGTTCAAGACGTCGAACAAAGAAGGAGCATAGGAGCAAATGGCGAAAAATTCACAGATAGCCAGATGGAAACGCACCCCAAAGTTTTCCTCGAGAAAATACAACCGCTGCAATATCTGCGGCAGGTCGGGAGGGTTCCTCAAGCGGTTCGCGCTCTGCCGCATCTGTTTTAGGGAACTTGCCTGGCGCGGATTGATTCCCGGAGTAAAAAAAGCCAGTTGGTGAGGCTTGGCTTGGCAATTTAAGGAGAGAAAATGTCGAGAACCGATTTGATAGCCGATGCGTTTACGATAGTGCGTAACGCGTTAATGACAGGTAAGGAAAAGGTGGATGTCCCAGCTTCCAATATGCTGAAAAGTATATTTGAGATACTCAAGGCGGAACAGTATATTGAAGAGTTCAAGGTGATCGAGGACAACAAGCAGGGAGTCCTGCGCGTTTATCTGAAATACGAGCACGGCCTCCCGGCGATAAGGAACATTTCCCGCATCTCCACTCCCGGCAAGAAAACTTACGTCGGGGCGAAGGACATTCCCCAGGTTTTGAGGGGCAAGGGCATAGCAATCATTTCCACTTCCCAGGGGCTGATGACGAACAACCAGGCCAGGGAGCGGGGGATAGGCGGTGAAGTAGTAGGATATATTTGGTAATTCAGTCAACCGCAGCATAACCGGAAAACCACGGAATATAACATGTCGAGAATAGGAAGAAAAGCGATAGCCGTACCCAAGGATGTGAAGGTCGAGATCAAAGACCGTTTCGTCAAGATCACCGGGCCCAAAGGCAGTCTGGAGTTGAAGCTGTGCGGGACCATAACGGTCGAGCAGAAAGAGGAACAACTGCTCGTCAAGAGGCAGAATGATACCAAACCGGAAAGGTCTTTGCACGGTCTTTACCGTGCTTTGCTGGTCAACAACATAAAAGGCGTGACGGAAGGTTATTCCAGGGAAATGGAGATTATCGGCGTGGGATTCAAGGCGCAGGTGCAGGGAAGCACGCTGAATATGAATCTGGGTTTCTCTCATCCGGTCAATGTCGCCATTCCCGAAGGCATAAAGATAGAAACGCCGAAGCCCACCATCCTGGTGGTGAAGGGGATTGATAAAGAGAAGGTCGGGAAGATTTCTTCGGAGATAAGGGCGATATACCCGCCGGAGCCGTATAAAGGCAAAGGCATCCGTTACGTCGGCGAACACGTGAAAAAGAAGATGGGAAAAGCCCAGGCGGGCAGTAAATAACGGGAGTCTTTCTGTAAAATGAAAAACAAGAACGAACTGCGCAGGATAAAGAGGCACAAGCGTATCACACTCAAAATAACCGGTACCGCCGATAAACCGCGCGTCGTCGTACACCGCAGTTTGAATAATTTTTCGGCCCAGGCCGTAGACGACACCGCTAAGCGGATAGTCTTCTCGCTTTCGACGCTCGACAAGCAGCTTAAGGCCAAGCTGTCCCAGGCCGGAAATATCAAGGCCGCGGCGCAGCTCGGCGAGGCGTTCGCCGCGCGCGCGAAAAGCAAGGGTATTTCCAGCATAGTGTTCGACCGCGCCGGTTATCTTTACCACGGCCGCGTCAAGGCTTTCGCAGAGAGCTTGAGAAAAGGGGGATTGGAATTCTAAATGCGTGAACTCAATATTGAGAATCAGCCGGAACTTGTAGAAAAAGTAATTACCATAAACCGGGTAACCAAGGTTACCAAAGGCGGTAAGAAGATGGCCTTCAGCGCCCTGGTCGTGGTAGGCGATACCAAAGGCAAGGTTGGTTTTGCGATGGGTAAGGCCAATGAGGTGGCGGACAGTATACGCAAAGCCCTCGCCAAGGCCAAGAAGTCGCTGGTGAGCGTTCCCATGGCGGGCAGCACAATCATGCATGAAGTTACCGGAGAGTTTGGGGCGGCCAAGGTCCTCATGAAACCGGCTTCCGAAGGAACCGGCGTAATCGCTTCCGGTCCGGTCAGGGCGGTTTGCGAGTCCGCCGGAATAAAGGACATCCTTACTAAATCGCTGAAAAGCAACAATCCGGTCAATGTCATAAAAGCCACCGTTTCGGGGCTAAAACAACTAAAGGCATAAGATGGCTACTACCAACACTGCGACGAATCAGGAAAAGCGTTCCGCGTTCGGATTGTATAATCTGACGGTTCCGAAAGGCGCGCATAAACCCAAGAAACTGCTCGGCAGAGGGTCGGGTTCCGGGCACGGAAAGACTTCCACCCGCGGCAGCAAGGGGCAGACTTCCAGGGCCGGCCGCGATTTCTATCCCGGTTTCGAAGGCGGACAGACGCCGATGATCAGGCGTATGCCAAAGCGCGGGTTCAACAGCCGCAGGCCCTCAAAAGTGCAGATAGTCAGCCTGGGAATGATTTTCAAGCTTGACGACAAAACGATAACTCCCGAGGTAATGGCAGAGAAGGGGTTGATAAAGAAAGCCGCGTTGCCGGTCAAGGTCCTGTCCGAGGGGGACGTGAAGAAGGCCGTCACCATCAGGGCGCACGCTTTTTCAAAACAGGCCGTGGAAAAGATAGAGAAGGCCGGTTCAAAAGCGGAGGTCATAGAAGATGTTTAAGGCGTTGGGCAACGCGTTCAAGATACCCGACCTTAAAAGACGTTTGATCGTTACTTGTATGTTGCTGGCCGTTTACCGCATCGGATGTTACGTGCCCACGCCAGGGATAGACGCCGCCGCGCTCTCCGGTTTTTTTAATTCGATGGCCAAGACCCAGGGCGGGACGCTCTTTGGCATAATAAACATGTTTTCCGGCGGCGCTATGGAAAAGCTCACGATCTTCGCGCTCGGGATCATGCCCTATATATCCTCTTCCATCATATTGCAGCTTTTGACGGCGGTAATCCCGGCTTTGGAAAAACTCGCCAAGGAAGGCAAGGCGGGATACGAGAAGATTAACCAGTTGACGCGCTACGGCACGGTCCTGCTTGCGATTATACAATCTTATTTCATCTCCCTTTGGCTGGAGAATATAGGCGGTTCGGCCGACGCCCCGCAGGAACTCGCCAGGATCGTAATGCATCCGGGCTGGGGATTCAGGATATTAACTGTTCTCACCCTGACTACCGGCACCATCTTTATTATGTGGCTGGGGGAGCAGATACAGGAGCACGGTATAGGCAACGGGATATCCCTGGTCATCACCGCCGGCATTATCTCGCGTATTCCTACCGCGATGCAGCAGCTTTTCGTTCTCCTGTCGCCTTTTTCGCCGTCGCGCCGTCAGATACAGCCTTTCACGTTGCTGATTATGGCGGCGCTTCTGGTCAGCGTAGTATTCGCGGTCATACTCGTCACGCAGGGGCAGCGCCGCATACCGGTTCAATACGCCAGAAGGGTTGTCGGCAGGAAGATATACGGCGGGCAGAGCACGTACATACCGTTGAAGGTCGATATGTCGGGCGTCATCGCTATTATCTTCGCGCAATCAATAATACTTTTTCCGGCCACTCTGGCGTCGTTCATCCAGAACCCGGCTTTTCAGAGGATGGCCAACGGTCTGATGAGGGGGCAGGTCCTTTACACGGTTATCTATGCTTTATTGATAATGTTTTTCTGTTTTTTCTACAACACGATCGTTTTTAATTCCGCCGATCTAGCGGAGAACATGAAAAAATACGGAGGGTTCATCCCCGGCATACGTCCGGGCACGGCCACGGTGCAGTTTCTCGAATACGTGCTGCTGCGTATCACTTTCGCCGGGGCTACCTTCATTGCCGTAATCGCCATTTTCCCCGATTTGATAATGGCTTGGTTAAAGGTCCCTTACCTTGTGGCCTCATTTTTCGGCGGCACCGGTATCCTGATTATCGTGGGGGTAATGTTGGATACGGTCAAACAGATCGAGTCGCATTTGATAATGCATCATTACGACGGTTTCATCAAAGGCGGCCGCATAAAAGGAAGAAGATAAATGAATATCGTCCTCTTGGGTCCTCCGGGCGCGGGCAAAGGAACACAGTCGAAAAGGCTCGCGGAACGCCTTGGCGTGCCGCATATCTCGACCGGTGACCTGCTGCGCAAGAACGTAACGGAGGGCACGGGACTCGGGCGCGAAGCGAAATCCTATATGGACAAAGGTCTGCTGGTTCCGGACGAACTGGTGACCAGGATGCTGACCGGGCGCTTCGAACAGAAAGATGTCAGAAGCGGTTTTATTCTTGACGGCTACCCCCGCAATACCGCGCAGGCTAAGACGCTGGAGGGAATACTCTCCGGCCCCGGCCTGGATATAGATATGGCCGTTTACCTCGACACCAGCGAAGAGGTGATCGTGCAGAGGCTTTCCGGAAGGCTGGTATGCAGCAAATGCGGGGCCAATTACCACTCCACGAACATGCCGCCGAAGAAAGAAATGGTCTGCGACGCATGTTCCGCTGCTCTTTATCAGCGGGCCGACGACAAGGAAGAGACCATCAGGCGCAGGCTGGAGGTATACAACAATGAATCGGCTCCGGTCATAGATTATTACTCCGCCAAAGGCATACTGAAACGCCTGGCTGCAGACGGCGAAGCGATGGCTGTTCTTGATAAGATCATAGACCTGGTGCGGGAAGAAGATGATTCCTTTAAAATCCAAAAGTGATCTCGCAATGCTGCGGGAATCCGGGAGGATACTCGCGGAGGTTATTTTTGAGCTGGAGAAATCGGTAGTACCGGGGATTACTACCGCCGAGGTAGACAGGGTGGCGGAGGATTTGATATTGCGCAGGAAGGTAGTGCCTGCTTTCAAAGGATACCGCGGTTTTCCTGCGGTCGCCTGCGTATCGGTAAATGAAGAGATAGTGCATGGGATCCCCGGCAGCAGGATGATAAAGGATGGGGATAACGTCAGCATAGACCTGGGCGTCAATTACTGCGGTTACTTTTCGGACGCCGCCGTTACCGTGATTGCCGGCACTCCGCTTCCGGATATGGCCAGGCTGGTAGGCGTGACCAGACAAGCCCTCTACGAAGGGATAAAGGCGGCTGTGGTCGGCTGCCGCCTGGGAGACGTGTCGCACGCCATACAGAAATTCGTGGAGAAAAACGGATTCTCTGTGGTGAGGGAATTCGTAGGGCACGGCATCGGACGGCAGCTGCATGAGGAACCGGAAGTGCCGAATTACGGCATGCCGGGCAGAGGGCCGCTGCTTAAAGAAGGAATGGTCCTTGCCATCGAACCGATGGTGAATATGGGAACATGGCGGTCGGAAATTCTCGATAACGGCTGGACCGCCGTAACCGGGGACGGATTGCCGTCGGCCCATTTTGAGCATACGGTGGCGGTAACGGAACAGGGCCCGGAGATCCTTACCGGCAGAGGGGGATTGGGATATGCCTAAAGAAGATCTTGTAGAGACTGAAGGGACCGTGCAGGAGGCCTTGCCTAACGCCATGTTCAGGGTTCAGTTGGACAATGGGCATATGGTGCTCGCCCACGTCTCGGGAAAAATGCGCATGCATTTTATCCGCATCCTCCCCGGGGACAAGGTCAAGCTGGAGCTTTCTCCTTATGACCTCAGCCGGGGACGTATAACCTTCAGGTCCAAATAGCAGGCGTCTGAAGAGGGGGTTAAAAGTGAAAGTCAAGTCATCCGTGAAAAAGATTTGCGATAAATGCAAGATCATAAAAAGACGGGGTGTGGTCAGGGTGTTGTGTTCCAATCCCAAGCATAAACAGCGCCAGGGATAGTGAGGTGTTCTGCCCCCTCGCGGCTTTTGTGAAAGGAGAACGGAAGTGCCAAGGATAATAGGCGTAGATATTCCAAAAGAAAAAAGAATAGATGTGTCGTTGACCTATTTATACGGTATCGGCCCTTTTCTGGCTAAAAAGATACTCGAAGAAGTGGGGATTAGCCCGGAGAAGAGAGCCAAGGAACTTAATGAGGAAGAAATATCGCGTATCACCAATGCCCTGCAGAAAAGTTCTTACAAAATTGAAGGCGACCTGCGGCGCGATATCTCCCAGAACATAAAAAGGCTCATGGATATCGGCAGTTGGAGTGGTATGCGCCACAAGAAGGGACTGCCGGTGCGCGGACAGCGCACCAAGACCAACGCCAGAACGAGAAAAGGCCCCCGTAAAGGCAGCGGCATGATCATAAAGAAACCGGCAACCGGCAAGTCCGGCGGTAAGTAATAACGAACGAGGAGGATGCGGTATTATGTCTACGAGGGATAAGGCGAAGAAAAAGAAAGCCGCCAGAGGTATTATTGCCGGTATCGCCCACATTCAGGCCAGCTTTAACAACACGGTGGTGACCATAACCGATAAACAGGGCAACGTCCTGGTCTGGTCGACCCCCGGCGTGGTAGGATATTCCGGTTCCAAGAAAGCGACCCCTTTTGCCGCGCAGGTCGCGGCGTCGGACGCGGCGAGAAAAGCCAAAGACATCGGGATGAAAGAAGTGGAAGTGCTGATAAAAGGCCCGGGTTTCGGCCGGGAATCGGCCATAAGGGCGCTCCAGGCAGGCGGTTTGACGGTTACGTCCATAAAGGACGTTACACCAATGCCGCACAACGGCTGCCGTCCGAAAAAACAGCGCAGGGTATAAGGGGCGCATAAACGTCCGGAAACGGGCAGATTCGCGAGGAGATATTTCAGATGGCAAGATATACTGGAGCAGCATGCAGGTTATGCAGAAGAGAAGGGGAGAAACTTTTCCTGAAAGGGACGAGATGTAATTCCCCCAAATGTACGCTTACCAAAAGGGCTTACGCGCCCGGAGACCACGGACAGGGAAGGGTGAAGCTTTCCAACTACGGCGTCCAGCTGCGCGAGAAACAGAAGGTTAAGCGGATGTACGGGATGATGGAAGGTCAGTTCAGGAGGTACTTCGCGCAGGCGGCCAAGACCAAAGGCGTCACCGGTAAAGTGCTTCTGCAACAGCTTGAACGCAGGCTGGACAACGTCATTTTTAGGCTGGGGCTTGCCGTTTCGAGGGCCCAGGCCAGGCAGGTCGTGCGGCATAATTTCGTCTGGGTAGGCGAGACCAGGGTGAACATTCCTTCCTACCAGGTCAGCAAAGACGAGATGATTAAGATTAAGGGGACTGAAAAGGCGCTCAACAAACTTAAGGAAAACCTGGAGGCTACGAAGGACAGAAGCGTTCCCACATGGCTGGAGTTCAACCCGCAGGCGATGACGGCACGCGTGGCGCGCCTGCCGGAGAAAGAGGACATTCAGGCTACGATACAGGAACAGCTGATCGTAGAATTATATTCCAAATAAAGCTCTTTTATGGCATGGTTTCGAATTCCGGGGACACAATACTTAATTCAGGCGTAGAGATTCCGGTGTTGAAGCCGTTGTGCGTCAACAGAAGAGATTTTCCGGTATCTTGCGATACCGGGTTATTAGAGAAAGAGACTTCGGGCTTTAGCCTGAGGAGTTTCATAGTCGCAAAGGAGCGAGCTAAATGGGCATAAAATGGAAGGATTTTCAACTACCGAAACGTTTGGAGTGTGACGAGACAACTTATACCGGCACTTACGGTAAGTTTACCGCCGCGCCTTTCGAAAGAGGATACGGTGTGACGCTCGGCAATTCATTGCGCAGGGTGCTTCTTTCCTCTATCGAGGGAAGCGCGATAACTTCGGTGAAATTCAGCGGTGTCAATCATGAGTTCTCAGCTATCACCGGGGTGCTGGAGGACGTCACGGAGATAATTCTCAACCTCAAGAGCGTGGTATTGAGAGCGCACTCCAATATTCCAAAGACCATTTACATCAGGAAGGATTCCAAGGGTCCCGTGACCGCCGCGGATATCGAGACGGACGAGACCATAGACGTGGTCAATCCCGATCTGCTTATCGCTACTCTGACCAAGGATGTCAAGTTTGAGGCCGAACTGGAAGTGGGCCGCGGCCGCGGTTACGTGCCAGCTGAGGCGAATAAAAAAGAAGACCAGGCGATCGGCGTCATACCGTTGGATTCGATTTTTACCCCGGTTAAGAACGTCAATTTCTACGTTGAGAACACGCGCGTGGGGCAGAAGACCGATTATGACAAGCTGGTGCTGGAAATAACCACCAACGGTTCTATCTCTCCCAAAGACGCGCTGCTTTACGCCTCGAACATACTGCAGAGGCACCTGGACATTTTCGTCAGCTTCGGCCAGCTTCCCGAGGACATAGAGGAAGAAGAACCGGAGATGACCAAAGAAGAGGTTTCTCTTTACGAGAAACTGCGTCTGCCGATATCTGAACTCGAATTGTCGGTGCGCAGTTCAAACTGCCTTAGAGAAGCGAACATAAAAATAATAGCCGATCTTGTGAAGAGATCGGAAGACGATATGCTCGGTTTCAAGAATTTCGGCAAGAAATCGCTGACCGAAATAAAGGAACTGCTTGCCGGGATGGGTTTGACGCTCGGTATGGCGGTGGATCCCAAAAAACTCAAGAAATCGGCGTAATTGAACAACATACACTCCCGCGGCAGTTTTCCCGGTAGCCGCCTTAATTAGAGGGGAAAGAAATGAGACATAAGCTAAAAAAAGGCCGTTTGAATAGATTCACCAGTTGGAGAAAAGCCACCATTGCCGGCACTATACGCAACCTGATAAACTGCGGCAGGATAAAAACTACTAAAGCCATCGCCGCCGCGGTCAGGCCGGAGGCGGAGAAGATGATCACTCTCGCCAAGGAGAATACCCTGGCGGCCAAGCGTCGCGCTTATCGTGTCCTTTGTTCCCATGAACTGGTTTCCCGGCTCTTCGGGGAAATAGGCCCGCTTTTCAAGGATGTCCAGGGCGGATATTGCCGTATTTTGCGTCTTGGTAACAGACGGGGAGACAACGCGGAGATAGTCCTTTTGGAATTTACGCGGCTCCCCAAGGGGAAAAAACTGCCGGCTTTAAAGCGTCCGGCTTCGAAAAAGGAAACGCCGGTCATTGAGGCGGAGAAAGTAAAAGAGGAGCCGAAAGCCCAGCCTCCCAAGAAAACCTGGCAGCATCCCACAGCGGAAGAAATCAAACCGGGCGGAAAAAAGATCCTGGACGGTATCAAGGGGATATTCAATAAGAAAGATAAGCCCACTCCGTAGGCCGGCGGCAGTCAGGCCGTTCTTCAGCCGGCGCGCACTCCGCTCCGGCATCAAGTAAAGCTCATACTATGCGCATAGACACCAGGATAGCCGAGCGATTGAAGAAAATAAAACCGTCTTCCACGCTGGCGATAACTTCCAAAGCCAGGAAGCTGAGGGCCGAGGGCAAGGATGTCGTCAGCTTTGCCGCCGGAGAACCCGATGCCGACACGCCTGATTTTATAAAGACCGCAGCGATAGAGGCGATAAATTCCGGTTTCACGAAATACACCCCGAGCACAGGCATACCCGAACTTAAGAAGCTGATCAGCGAAAAATTCAAAAGGGACAACGGACTTGATTACAAGCCGGAACAGGTAGTGATTTCCTGCGGCGCCAAACATTCCATCTTCAACGTTCTGATGGCGCTGGTTGATCCCGGCGACGAAGTCCTGATTCCTCTGCCTTACTGGGTCAGTTACCCCGAGATGGTGCATCTTTGCGACGGGCTGCCCCGTTTCGTGAAGACCGCGCCGGAGAACGGCTTCCGGGTCACCGCCGAAGAACTGAACGCCTACGTTTCTCCAAAAACCAAAGTCTTGATTTTGAACAGTCCTTCCAATCCGGCAGGTTCCGTATATATCCGTAAGGAGCTTTGGGCGATAGCGGAATTCTGCGCCGCCAACAAGATATTCGTGATAAGCGACGAGATATACGAGAAACTCATTTATGACGGTTTGAAGCATATCTCCATAGCCGGCCTGCATCCGGAAATGAAGGACCTGGCGGTGACCGTCAACGGCGTTTCCAAGACCTACGCCATGACCGGTTGGCGCATCGGTTACCTGGGCGCTCCGGCCGACGTAGCGGAGGCTATCGGTCGCATACAGGATCACACAACTTCCAATCCTGCTTCCATAAGCCAGAAGGCGGCGCTGGCGGCTCTCAAGGCCCCCGAGAAATTCGTCGAGAATATGCGCGCGGAATACGCCGGCAGGAGGGATTATATGTTGACCAGACTGAGTTCAATGCCCGGCCTGAAAGCGGTCGTGCCGCAGGGGGCTTTCTACGTGTTTTGCGATATCTCCGGGACCGGTATGGACTCCGGTGTTTTCTCAGGCAAGCTGCTGGAAGATAAATTCGTGGCAGTCATACCCGGAGAAGGATTCGGCAGAGTGGATTACATACGTTTCAGTTTCGCTACCGGGATGGAACAGATAAAAGAAGGGATGGACAGGATAGAAGAGTGGGTGAAGACGCTATGAGTCCCAAGACGCTGGCAGAAAAGATCTTGAGCGAACACGCGGGCAGGGACCTGCGGGCCGGAGACTTCGCGATCTGTAAGGTAGATTTCACTTTCGGGCAGGACGGGACGTCGTCCATAATAATCGACCGCGTGCGCGAAATGGGCATAAAGAAGCTGAAGACTAAATTCTGCATGGTGATAGACCACAGCGCTCCCTCTCCCTCTGAGGGCGTTTCGCGCGTGCACAAAAAGATGCGCGTTTTCGGGGCGGAATTCAAACAGCCGGTTTTCGACATAGGATGCGGTGTTTGTCACCAGGTGATCCCTGAATCCGGGTGGATACTGCCGGGAGATCTGGTCTTGGGGGCCGACTCGCACACCTGCACATACGGGGCGCTCGGCGTTTTTTCGACCGGCGTCGGTTCTACCGACCTGGCTGTGACGCTTGCGGCCGGGAAGAACTGGTTCAAGGTCCCCGAGACGTTGAAGGTCGTCCTGAACGGAAAGCTGCCCGGAGGCGTTTACGCCAAGGACGCGGTACTTTACATAATAGGCAAGATAAAGGCCGACGGCGCCACATATAACGCGCTGGAATTTTGCGGCAGTGCGATAGATTCCATGGATATGGACGGCAGGATGACCATTTCTAACATGGCGGTCGAGATGGGCGCCAAGGCCGGATTGATGCCGGTAGATGCAGTGACCGTAGCCTGGTTTAAGGCCAGGGGAATTCCGGTCTCGAGGATCCGGCGCTTGGCGCCGGACAAGGGGGCGCGTTACGCGCGGGTGCTGGAATACGACGTCTCCAGGCTGGAGCCGCAGGTTTCCCTACCGCATAGCGTCGATAGCGCCGTTCCCGTGGGTAAAGTCAAGGGGGTCAAGATACAGGAGGTCTTCATAGGGACCTGCACCAACGGCCGGTTAAGCGATCTGCGCGCGGCCGCAGCGGTGTTGAAAAAACGCAGCGTGGCTTCCGGAGTCAGGTTGATTGTGGCTCCCGCTTCGCGCGATATATACCTGCGGGCGCTCAAGGAAGGTATCATCGGGGATTTCGTCGCCGCCGGGGCCGCGGTGGTGGTCGCGGGATGCGGACCGTGCGTGGGCACGCATAACGGGATACCGGCCGACGGCGAAAAAGTGATTTCGACGGCGAACCGTAATTTCAAGGGAAGGATGGGGAATCCTAATGCGTTCATTTACCTGGGGTCGCCGGCGCTGGCGGCTGCTTCCGCCCTGGAGGGCAGGATAGCGGATCCCAGGAAATATTTGTGAAACGGAGGTAATTGATGGAAATCAATGAGCTCCTTCTGTTGTGTATCGAGAAACGCGCTTCAGACTTGCATATTACCGAGAACGAGCCTCCCATATTGCGTATAGACGGCAAACTGTATCGCACCGGACTTTCTTCTTTGACCAAACATGAAAACAAGCAGATGATCTATTCCGTCCTGAACGCTTCTCAGAAGGCGATGTTCGAGAAAGAACTGGAACTGGATTTCTCGCTTTCTCTCCCCGGTATGGACCGTTTCAGGGTCAACATTCATATGCAGAAGAACTCGGTGGAAGCGGCTTTCCGCCGCGTCCCTCTGAAGATCCCTACCTTCGACGACCTTGGTTTGCCTTCTATTGTGATGGAGCTCGCCCGCCGGCCGAACGGACTGGTGCTGGTTACCGGCCCGACCGGTATGGGCAAGACGACCACGCTTGCAGCGATGATTGACCTGATCAACAACGAGCGCGAAGCGCATATAATCTGTATAGAAGACCCCATAGAATTCGTTCATAAAAACAAGAAGAGTGTGATCAAACAGCGCGAGGTCTACAGTGATACGCATTCCTTCGCCAACGCCCTGAAGCACGCTTTACGCCAGGACCCCAACGTCATCGTGGTAGGGGAAATGCGCGACCTGGAGACGATATCCACGACTTTAACCGCGGCTGAGACCGGGCATCTTGTGCTGGCGACTCTGCACACGCCCGACGCTCCCCAGACTGTACAAAGGATCATAGATGTTTTTCCTCCGTATCAGCAGCAACAGGTCAGGCTCCAGTTGTCGGATTGTATACAGGGAGTAGTCTCGCAGCTTCTGCTGCCTGTGGCTTCCGGCGAGGGCAGAGTGGTGGCTACCGAGGTCCTTACCGGGACCCCGGCCATCAGGAATCTGGTGCGCGAACAGGAAATAGAACAGATCCCTACGCTGCTGCAGACCGGCAGCCAGCACGGAATGCATACCATGGATAAGTCGTTGAAGGACCTTTTTCAGAAGGGCCTGATAAGCCTGGAGACCGCGTTGTCAAAGGTCAAGAACCCGGAGGAATTCAGGCAATTATAACTTAACCCGGAATTCGCAAAATGTTTTGACGAATAAGTTTTGTGAAAGATTGACCGTCCGCCACTGAAACGTTGGCGGACTTTCTGCGCTGTTTAAAGAACTTATGTAACAGTGCACTAGGGGGGGAGATAATGAAATTTAATGCTGAAGCGATTAGATTGGGCGACAACATAAATACCGACTTCATCATTTCCGGCAGGTATAAGTTCGCCATCACCGATATGAAAGAGCTGGCGAAGCACATAATGGAGGATATCGACCCGGCTTTCCCGTCCAAGATCAAACCCGGGGTTTCAGTGATCGTGGCCGGAAGTAATTTCGGTATGGGGTCGTCGCGCGAGCAGGCGCCGTTGGTGATCAGGGAAAGCGGCATAGTCGCCGTGATAGCCAGGTCTTTTGCCAGAATATTCTACCGAAATGGTTTCAACATCGGCCTGCCGCTGATAGAGGCCGATACCTCCGGCATAGACGAGAAAGACTCGTTGAACATAGACCTTGACGCCGGCATACTCAGGAATCTCACCATGAACAGCGAGTCCAGGATTAAACCTTTTCCGGCTTTTATGCAGACGCTGTTGAGCGAGGGCGGGCTGGTTAATTACTATAAGAAATACGGGGGATTCAAGGTCTGATCGTAGACCGGGAATCACGAATGTCTTAGAGTAAATATCGTCTGCGGGAAATCAATATCGAAAGGTCAGTTGTTATGAAGTATACAGTTACTCTTATACCGGGCGACGGGATAGGACAGGAAGTCAGCGAAGCGGCGCGTAGATGCATAGAGGCTACCGGGGTACGGATAGAATGGGAAACCGTAATCGCGGGCCAGGCCGCTCTTGATAAATTCGGGGAGCTTCTGCCGCAGTCGGTGGTGGATTCCGTGAAAAAGAACAAGGTGGCCTTAAAAGGGCCTATCATCACTCCCATCGGCGGCGGCTTCCGTTCGGTGAACGTGGCCATACGCCAGGCGCTCGATCTTTATGCCTGCGTGAGGCCGGCCCGTTCCTGTCCCGGTGTGCGCAGCGCCTTCAGCGATATAAATCTGGTCATAGTGAGGGAGAACAGCGAAGACCTTTACGCCGGGATAGAATTCGAGGAAGGCAAAGAAGAAACCAGGGAGATGATCGCCCGTATCTCCGCGGCATCCGGAAAGAAGATCCGTCCCGACTCCGGAATTTCGATCAAACCTATCTCCCGTTCGGCGTCTCAGCGCATCGCGCGTTACGCTTTCGAGTATGCCCTTAAATACGGCCGCAAGAAGGTAACCGCGGTGCACAAAGCCAACATAATGAAGTTTACGGACGGACTTTTTCTCAGGGCCGCAAGAGAAGTCGCGCAAGAGTACGAAGGCCGCGTTGATTTCGAGGAAGCGATAGTCGACAATATGTCGATGCAATTGGTACAGAGACCGCGCAATTACGATGTGCTTGTCCTGCCCAATCTTTACGGTGATATACTCTCCGATCTTGCCGCTGGACTGGTAGGCGGGTTGGGCGTCGCGCCGGGGGCCAATATCGGGGAAGAATACGCCGTATTCGAGGCGGTGCACGGTTCGGCCCCGAAATACGCCGGCATGAACAAGGTCAACCCGACGGCGATGATACTCTCCGGGGTGCTGATGCTCAGGCATCTGGGAGAGGATAACGCCGCGGATAGGCTTGAAAAAGCCGTCCGTTTCGTGATTGCCGAGGGAAAGAACGTCACTTACGACCTGAAGGCGGATAGAAACGACCCGTCGAGCGTGGGGACATCGCAGATGGCGGACGCGGTAATCGCGGCCCTTAAAAAAGCTTAATCCTTTCGCCTATACAACTCCGGGTTTTAATCCGGTTGCACCTTGGCCAATAGGATGGCCAAGTATTCACCTGTGTGTTACACCTTGGCCAATAGGATGGCCAAGTATTCACCTGTGTGTTACACCTTGGCCAAT
>WOZK01000012.1:0-12526 GCA_011620275.1 Candidatus Omnitrophota bacterium | reverse complement strand
CACCTTGGCCAATAGGATGGCCAAGTATTCACCTGTGTGTTACACCTTGGCCAATTGGAAGGCCAGGTATTCACTCGGCGGTTAATCGAGAGAGAAACATTGGGCTTTAGTATGAAGATATCGGTCATAGGAGCGGGTAATGTAGGCGGCACGGCGGCAATGCGCATAGCGCAGGAGCGTCTGGGAGACGTCGTGCTCGTGGATATAGCGGAGGGACTGGCCAAAGGCAAAGCCGCCGATATCAACGACGCCGGGAATGTTCTCGGGTACGACTGCCGGGTCTGCGGCAGCGGGGACATCTCCGCCGTGAAAGGTTCCGATATAGTGGTTTTTACGGCCGGCCTGGCGCGCAAGCCGGGAATGACCCGTGAGGACCTCCTGAATAAGAACGCCGCTATATTGAAAGAGGCCTGTTTAAAAATAAAAGATTCGGCTCCGGGGGCTGTGCTCATTATCGTCACGAACCCGTTGGATTTAATGACGGCCCTGGCGTTGCGCGTTACCGGTTTCAGCCGCGGCAGGGTTTTCGGGATGGGGATGACCCTGGATGCCTCGCGTTTCGCCAACATATTGTCGGAGATGACCGGCGTCCCTGCCTCCTCTATAGATGGCTCCGTGATCGGCAGCCACGGGGAAGGGATGATCCCTCTGCCCCGCTTTACCACCGTTAACGGCAAGCCGTTGAGCGCATCAATGGATGCCAACGCCGTGGAAGAAGCGGTCCGACGCACTGTGGGCCGCGGACAGGAAATCGTTTCTTATTTCGGCAACGGCAGCGCGTATATCGCTCCGTCGGCCGCGATATGCGACTTGGTTAATTCGGTGGTTATGGATAGCCGCAGGATACGAGGCGTTTCTTTTATGCTGGAAGGGGAATACGGCCTGCGCGGTATGTGCATAGGAGTGCCTTGCCGCATAGGGCGCTCCGGAGTGCAGGAGGTAATAGAGCTGGAGCTTGACGCGTCGGAGAGCGGCAGATTACGCGTGTCGGCGGAGGGATTAAAGAAGCTTTTTTCGGCGCTTTGTGCGGCATAGTAACGCCTCCGCCGCCCGCCGGAGCGATCATGCAGCCGGGTTTCTATTATTGCATGTGAATCGTCGCTTTCATCTTAAGGAATCGCTACTCCGTAAACTCATTACTCTAAGGCGGGCTTCTTTATGGAAGAAGTGCTGCGGGTTATCGATCTCGGCCGGACATCTTTCGACGCCGCCCTGCGGGTTCAGAAGGAATGCCTGGCCGAAGCCGCCGGCAATCCCGGACTGCATTTTCTCATCTTTTGCTCCCATCATCCCGTGATTACCTGCGGCACATCTCACCGCGCCTCGGACATCCTGGCGGACCACCGCACTTTAAAGGCAATGAACATAGATTTGCGTTATGTCAACCGGGGTGGAGGTGTATCTTATCACGGCCCCGGTCAGATCACCGTGTATCCCGTTTGTAATCTCGCCTGCTTGGGCAGGGATATAAGCCGGTTCCTCGGCAGACTGGAAGAATGTGTGCTTGATTTCCTGGAAAGTTTCGGGGTGGCCGCTTACCGCAGGGAAGGATTACCTGGCGTATGGACAGATAACCGTAATAAGATATGTTCTATCGGCGTGGCTTTCAGCCGCTGGGTTTCTTTTCACGGTTTGTCGGTTAACATACGTAGTGCCGATATGCAGCCGTATTCGCTGATCAGACCGTGCGGGATGGATATAAAGATGACCTGCCTTGAGGAGGAAGCGCCGCGCGCGCGGGAATTAGCTTATTCCGTTCTGCTGGAGGAAATGCGAAAATCATTTCTTAAGGTTTTCTGGCCGCGGGGCATACGGATAGAGGAGAGCAGAAGATGAACATAGAGGTAAAAGTCCCGCACCTGGGCGCGGGTGTAGAAAAGGCCAGGGTGACGTTCATTTATTGCGAACCCGGAGATACGGTGAAACAGGATGCCGATTTATTTGAGCTTACCGCCGACAAAGCGGCTTTCAACGTCCCGTCTCCTTGTTCCGGCAGGATAGGCGAGGTGAAGGTTTCCTGCGGAGATACCGTCTCCGTGGGAGATGTCATCTGTTCCATTTTGCCCGATTAGTATATTGTAAAACAAGTTTTTAATCAAAACTTGAGAATCGAGAGTTGCCCGTCCGCCACTAAAGCGTCGGCGGACTTTAACTCTCGATTGCTCCGTGCATAGACATCCTGGTTTGACCTGCGCCGGTTCAAATCCTTTCAACTCAAGACCGACGATTGAGAAAAAGAACAGCCGGGGTCCTTGTTTGCCAGTTGGAAGACTCTTGTTTAAGAATCGCTGGCCTCTCGCGCCGCAGGAGCCGGAAGAGATCTTTATGCCTGCTGGCCGAGGAACGCCTGCCCATACGCGCCACCGATACCGAACTCTCCCGTGATATCCAATCCGCATTAAATAAACTGGTGCCGATCATCCCCGAATGTCTGATAGTGTCTATCCCCAGGAACCGCGTAACCTGAAAACATCTGAGGATTCCTTCCAATTCTTCCGGCGAAATCGAGCAGGCTTGCCGTTTACACGCCGGAAGGTTGATGTTACTCCCCGAGAAGAGGTGGTTTCAGTCTTCGAGATAATAAGCAGGGACAGGGATTTCGGCGCGTTGGTCAGCCTCATGGCGGCAAGCCGTTCCGAGATATCAAAATACTGCCGGCTTTTCGGTTTCTTTCCCGCGGACAATATATATTTTCATCTTTCCACGCAGGGGATCTCCGGTATCTTCCACAAGATCCGCGGCAGGATGAGGGGGCTGTCCCTGGTATTGGTTCCATACCGGCATTCCTGGGACGCGGTCCTTCTGAATGACGGCGAGCAGGTTTAAGCGCGCAGTTTCAGCGTGCCGGCTTCCGGCAATTATTTCGGTATCCTCGCCGCAGAGACGAGGGTGGTACTTGATTATTATTCAAAAGAAGTGGATGAAACTCCGGTCGGAGAGATATGCCTGTTGACTCGGCCCGGCCGGTCCGGCGCTGCCGAAGCGGCCGCGGAACTTTCCGGCCTTATTGTGGTAAAGGTGGATATTGTTTCTTGTGTAGGCGTATTCTCCGGGATGCGCGGCATAAAAGGTTTCGATTCAAGGTTGACGCTGACCGTGCCCTTGCCGGCGCGTATTCCCGCCGGGAAGCCCGGACAAAACACTTGAAAAAAACCGTGATTTGTGGTATTTTACCGCCATAGGGCCTCTCCCGCAGTTTCGTCATAAGGCGCGGTTCTATCCCTGGATTATTTCCCCATTTTAACCCTATTGAAGGAGACCTTTTCGTGAATATCAACGATGACGCTTTTGAGAATGAGGTGTTTAAATCCCTTTTGCCGGTGGTCGTAGATTTCTGGGCGCCGTGGTGCGGGCCCTGTAAGATGCTCTCTCCGGTCATAGAGGAACTGGAAAAAGAGTTTGCCGGACGGGTGAAATTCGTCAAGATGAACATAGACGATAACTCCCGCACGCCGACTAAGTACGGCATAATGTCTATTCCCACTCTGATGTTCTTTCGGAACGGGCAGGTGATGGACCAGGCCGTGGGGGCTTTCGGAAAGAGCGAGCTCAAGCGTAAGATCGAGGAGTTGCTTCACTAATTCCGGGGACACAATACTTATTTCAGGCGTAGAAGTCTTGGTGTTAAAGCCGGATTCACCTTCCTTAACCGCTTTTGGTCCCGCGATGAAGAAAATATTTATTGCCGCCACGCAGCAAAATGACGGAAAGACCACGGTCAGCCTGGGGCTTGTCTGTAATTTTCAGCGCAGGTACAAGGGCGTTGGTTTCATCAAGCCTATAGGGCAGCGTTATCTCGAGGAGGACGGTCTTAAGTTCGACGAGGATTCCCTTCTCCTGGAGGAGGTATGCGGCATAAAAGGCGGAATAAAGGATATGAGCCCGATAGCGGTCGAGAGGGGCTTTACCGAGAACTACATCGTAAGGCCGGACGCCGCCGCGATATCGCGCAGGATCAAGGACGCCTTTCGCAGGGTCTCTAAAAGCAGGGATTTGGTGATTATAGAGGGGACCGGACACGCCGGGGTCGGTTCGGTCTTCGATCATTCCAACGCCGCGGTGGCGAAGATGCTGGGTTCCAAGGCGGTGATCATCTCTTCCGGCGGGGTGGGGAGGCCGATAGACGAGATAGTCCTGAATAAAGCGCTCTTCGACAAGGAGGGAGTCAAAGTCATAGGGGTCATAATCAACAAAGTCCTTCCGGAGAAGCTTGACAAGGTGAAAGCTCTGGTCAAAAAGGGGCTTGAACGCAAGGGTATAAAGGTCCTCGGGGTGCTGCCGTACGAGCCGTCGCTGTCATACCCCAGCATAGAGCAGATACTGGAAGAGAACGATTTTGAACTGCTCTGCGGCAGGGAATTCATCGAGGTATACATACGCAAGATTATCGTCGGGACGATGACGCCCCGGAATATAATCCGTTATCTCGATGATGACAGCCTATTGATAACTTCCGGGGACAGGGAAGACGTGATAATGACCGCGCTTGGCTGCGTCCGTGAAGGGGAAAAGGACAAACTGCGCATTTCCGGGATCATTCTTTCCGGCGGGATCATTCCCGACCAGTCCATTATGGAACTGCTTTCCAGGGCGCGGATACCGGTTCTGCTGGCAAAAACCGACACCTATAACGTCGCCTCGCGTATCCACGATATGACGGTAAAGATACGCCCGCGCGACAAGCATAAGATTCAAGAAGTGGTCAAACTGATAAAAGACCACGTGGATATGGAAGGTATATTGAAAGGAATGTAGAAATGAACTCTATCTTGAGGATACGCGAAAAGGCCAAAGCTTCCGGGAAACTCATACTACTGCCGGAATTCGGCGACAAGCGCACGCAGGAAGCGGCGGAAATACTCAACAGGGAAGGTATTGCGCGCGCGGTGCTCCTGACCCCGGACAGGATAGACAAAGCGAAAAAGGAGAAATATGCGGAAGAATTCTTCCAGATGCGCAAGGCAAAAGGAATGACCAGGGAAGAAGCCGCTATGATTTTCGAGGACCCCTTATATTACGCGGCCATGGATACCAGGGTCGGCCGTGCCGACGGGTTCGTCGCAGGGGCGGTTCACACGACCCCGGACATGGTCAGGGCCTCGATCCTTTGCCTGGGAGTGGATAAACACATCGGGCTTGCCTGCAGTTGTTTTATAATGGACGTTCCGGATTGCGAATATGGGCAGAACGGATTGTTTATATATGCCGATTGCGGCGTCATTACGGATCCGGACGCCCCGCAGCTGGCTTCCATAGCCTTGGCTGCTGCCGAGATGGGAAGCAAAATACTGGAAATGCCGCCGCGCCTGGCGTTTCTCAGTTATTCCACAAAAGGTTCCGCTAAAGGCAAATCGGTGGAAAAGATGGTGGAGGCGCTGAAAATACTGAAAGAGAAAGCCCCGCGCCTGGAGGCCGACGGAGAACTCCAGGTGGACGCGGCGATCGTTCCGGAAGTGGCGCGCATAAAGTCTCCCGGCAATCCCATGGCCGGCAAAGCCAATATCCTGATATTTCCCGATCTCTCCGCAGGCAACATTTCGTATAAGCTAACCCAGCGCCTGGCTAAGGCCAGGGCCCTCGGTCCAATCCTGCTCGGACTGTCGAAACCGTGCAGTGATCTTTCCCGCGGATGTTCCGTGGAGGATATAGTGGACTGCGCCGCGGTCACCGCAGTGAGGGCCCAGTGAAGATACTGGTCATCAACAGCGGCAGTTCCTCGATTAAATACAGGGTGTTCTCCATGCCCGCGGAGGATTCGCTGTTGAAAGGCGTGTTGGAGAATATAGGCGAGCGGGGTAGCGGAGTCCCGGATCATTTCTCCGGACTGAGAAAAATACTGGCGGAGATCACCGGAGTGGATGCCGTGGGCCATAGGGTAGTGCACGGCGGAGAAAGATTTCGTGAGCCGGTGGTGGTGGATAACGGCGTGATCGCCAGAATAAAGAAATGCTGCGCCATCGCGCCGCTGCATAATCCCGCCAATCTCTCCGGTATAACCGCCTGCAAAAAGCTTCTCCCGGGAGTGAAACAGACAGCGGTATTCGATACCGCTTTCCACCAGAGCATGCCGGATCACGTTTATATGTACGGACTGCCTTACGAATATTACTCCAGATTCGGCGTGCGTAAATACGGGTTCCATGGAACCAGCCACGAGTTCGTGGCTGCGGAGGCGGCGGCCAAGCTGGGCAGAAAACTGTCTTCTCTCAAGATAATTACCTGTCATCTCGGCAACGGCTGCAGTATCGCAGCCATAGACAGAGGCAGGTCGGTGGATACCAGCATGGGATTTACTCCCCTGGAAGGTCTGCTTATGGGAACCAGGTGCGGAGATATCGATCCGGCGTTGGTCACTTATATAATGCGCAAGAAGCGCATGGATACCCGTCAGATCGAAGAACTCCTGAACAAGAGAAGCGGGCTGAAGGGGGTATCCGGTATAAGCAACGATATGCGCGATTTGGATAAGGCTTCGGCGGCCGGCAATAAACGTTCAGCTCTGGCCGTGCGGATGTTCTGTTACAGGGTAAAGAAATATATTGGCGCCTATACCGCTGTCCTGGGCGGTTGCGACGCGCTGGTTTTTACCGGGGGTATCGGCGAGAATAAGGCCAACGTGCGCAAGGAAATATGCCGCGGCGCGTTCGACGCCCTGCTCAGGAAACCGGCCGTACTGGTCATCCCGACCAACGAAGAACTGATGATAGCCCGTCAGACGTACCGCCTGGTTAAGCGCGGCTGAATAGGAGAAGATGCAGATGTTGAGAACGGTATTGAAGTCGAAGATACACAGGGCCAGGGTGACCGAGGCCAACCTCAATTACGAAGGTAGCATTACCATAGACCGTCTGCTCATGGATAAGGCCGATATAATCCCTCATGAAAAAGTGGAGGTTTTGAATCTTAATAACGGCCAGCGCCTGGAGACTTACGCTATCCCCGGGGAGAAAGGATCCGGGGTGATTTGTTTGAACGGTCCCGCGGCACGCAGCGCGGTGTTGGGTGACATCGTGATCATCGTCACTTACGTTTCCCTGGAGGATTCCGCGGCCCGGCAGGCAAAACCGGTTATCGTTAACGTAGATGAAGAAAACAGGCTTAAAGATTGAAATTTACGGCAGCGAGATCCTGCGCACGAGAGCGGCGTCCGTCAAGACGCCGGGGCCCGAGCACCGCGAATTGTTAAGCGCGATGGCCCGTTTTATGTACGCTAATTCCGGTATAGGCTTGGCCGCCCCGCAGATAGGCGTCGGCGAGGCTATGATAGTGGTTGATATAGGAGCAGGGCTTTATAAGCTGATCAACCCCCGGATAATCCGCAGGGAGGGCAGGCAGGCCATCGAAGAGGGGTGTTTGAGCCTTCCGGGGGTATCGGTAAACGTGAACCGGGCCCGGAAAATAACGCTTAAGGCGCTCGGCCACGATTTTAATCCGGTAACCATAACGGCCGAAGGCCTTCTTGCCTGTGTTTTTCAGCACGAGATAGACCATCTCAGAGGCCGCATGATAGTGGATTACGCTTCTTTGTTTGATAAAGTGCGCCTAAAAAGAAAATTGGCTGAACTTTACCGGAGGTCCGAGAATGACAGATTGCCTGAACCGGGAGAGGAACAGCGCAAACTGCGCCTGTAGTTATCCGGGATGCGGCCGCAGGGGAATTTGCTGCGAATGCGTCGCTTATCATCGCGCCCGCAAGGAAATTCCGGGCTGCTTTTTCCCGCCGCAGGCGGAGAAGACTTACGACCGTTCCGTCTCCTATTTTAGAAAGACGTCCGCATGATGGACAGGCTTCCGGAATGGCTTCGTCAGCCTTTGCCCGTCCGGAGTTCTCAAGAGTTTTCCGAAACGCTCTCTGAGTTTGGGGTGAATACCGTTTGCCGTGAGGCGGCCTGTCCGAATACAAGCTTTTGTTTTTCAAAACGGCAATTGTCTTTTCTCATCCTGGGCAGACGCTGCACCAGGCGGTGCGCTTTTTGCGATATCGCGCTCCGTCCTGCGGAGCGCGAGCCGCAGGACCGGTTTGAACCGGGGCGCGTGGCCGCCGCTGTTTCGCGCCTCGGGATCAAATACGCGGTGATCACCTCCGTGACCAGGGATGACCTTTCCGACGGCGGGGCCTCGGTTTTCGCCGCGGCCGTCAAGAACCTGCGGGAGTCGGCTCGCGGCACGCGTGTGGAACTGTTGATTCCGGATTTCGGACGTTCCTTTGCCGCGCTCGATCTTGTGCTGGAGCAAAAGCCCGAGGTTATAGGTCATAACATTGAGACCGTGCCGGCGTTGTTCGGCCGGGTTAAGCCAGGGAGCGATCTGGATTTTTCCCTGGCGCTTTTGAGAAGGATAAAGATGCGGGAACCGGGGATTAGGACTAAATCCTCACTGATGCTCGGTATGGGAGAGAAGACGCTCGAGGTTCTGGAGGTTTTGCGCATGCTTAAAGATAACGGATGCGATATGGTGACTCTCGGGCAATACATAGCTCCTCCCGGCGCGGCCTTTCCGGTCGTGGAGTTCGTCGCTCCGGAGCGCTTCCGCGCATTGGGTGACGCGGCGCGGGAGATCGGGTTCAAGGCTGTTTTTTCCGGTCCGCTGGTGCGTAGTTCGTTCATGGCGGAAACCTTATTCAAGGAGGCGGGCAGTGCGTGATTTGATCATATTGGGGGCCGGCCCCGCGGGGCTGACCGCGGCGATTTACGCCGGGCGTTACAGGATGGACACTCTGGTTCTGGAGAAAGCGGCTCCCGGAGGCCAGATACTTCTTTCCGCGAGCATAGAGAACTATCCCGGTTATCCCGGCGGGATAGGGACCGCGGAATTGATGGAAAAATTCCGTCTACAGGCCGCGGACACGGGTGTCGTTTTCCAGACCGCTGAAGCCGGCGGGGTTTCTTTCGAGGACGGGGCGGTTCATATTGAGACCACGGAAGGACGGTTCAGCGCCCGTAGTTTGATCATCGCCTGCGGGGCCGCGCCCAAGAGACTGGGCGTCAAAGGCGAAAAAGAATTGACCGGCAGGGGAGTTTCGTATTGCGCAACCTGCGACGCGCCTTTTTTTCGCGGCAAGGACGTGGTTGTGGTAGGCGGCGGCGACAAGGCGCTGGAAGAAGCCATATTCCTTTGCGAGTACGCCTCTTCCGTCACCGTGGTGCACCGGCGTTCCGAACTGCGCGCCGCCGAGATTCTCCAGGAAAAGGCAAGGGCGCGGGCGGGACTAAAATTTCGTTACAATGCGGTGCTGGAAGAGATAGAGGGGAAGAATCTTGTGGAAGCGGTCTCTTTGAAGGATACCTCCAGCGGTGAAAAAAGTTCTCTTTCCTGCCGGGGTGTGTTTATCTTCGTGGGGATACAGCCGAACACATCTTTCCTGCGGAACCAGTTGCAAACCGATGAAAGCGGTTTTATAATCACCGGCCGCGGTATGGAAACTTCCCGGGAAGGGGTTTTCGCCTGCGGCGATTGCGTGAGCAAGAGCCTCTATCAGGTGGTTAACGCCTGCGGAGAAGCGGCGGTGGCCGCAGATTCCGCGCACAAATATTTAATCAAACCGCAGAAATCCCCGGCTTTCAAGCCGGAAGGCTAAGGATTACCCCACGGAGTGAGGGGCTTCATTGAAGAAAGGCTGAATTTATGGGTAGGATCACTTTCGAAAATAAAGTGCTCAACGACTGGGTCGCGGAGATGGCCGCCATGTGCAGGCCGGACGACATCGAGCTGATAGACGGGAGCCAGGAGCAGAAGAAAACTCTGGAAAGCAAATCGGCAGCCATGGGCGAGATAATACCGCTTAATCCCAAAGAACTGCCGGGCTGTTTTCTGCATCGCACCAACCCTAACGACGTGGCGCGCACAGAGCATCTTACTTTTATCTGCACGCGCAAGCAGCACGACGCCGGGCCTATCAATAACTGGATGCCGCCGCAGCAGGCTTACGATAAAGCGCGCGCTATCTTCACCGGCGCGATGTCGGGGCGCACAATGTACGTTATACCTTTCTCGATGGGGCCCGTGGGGTCTCCTTTCAGCAAGGTGGGTGTGGAACTGACGGATTCGATATACGTGGTCCTGAATATGATGATAATGACCAGGGTAGGACTGCCCGTGCTTAATTTTCTGGGAAAGAATAACGAGTTCACAAAATGTCTGCATTCCAAGGCGGATTTGAACATTGAAAGGCGGTTGATTCTGCATTTTCCCGAGGATAACACCATCTGGAGCGTCGGCTCCGGTTACGGCGGTAACGTTCTTCTCGGCAAGAAATGCCTTTCCCTGCGTATAGCCAGCCATATGGCGGCAAGAGAAGGCTGGCTTGCCGAGCATATGCTGATAATGGGCGTCGAGCGTCCCAACGGACAGATCCAATACATCGCGGCGGCTTTTCCCAGCGCCTGCGGTAAGACCAACCTGGCTATGCTCGTTCCGCCGGAGGGGTTGAAGCGCAAAGGGTACCGCGTCTGGACCGTGGGAGACGATATCGCCTGGATGCGCGTGGATACCGATGGTTCGTTATGGGCGGTCAACCCCGAAACAGGTTTTTTCGGCGTTGCTCCGGGGACGAACAGCAAGACCAATCCCAATATGGTGGAGACCATCAAGCGCAACACTATCTTCACGAACGTTCTTCTCAAGCCTGACGGTACCGTCTGGTGGGAGGGCGCGGACGGGGAGATCCCGGAGTCCGGAATAGACTGGCAGGGCAGACCGTGGAAGCGCGGCGCGCAGGACGCAGACGGCAGGCCGGTGCTGGGGGCGCATCCCAACAGCAGGTTTACCACTCCCGTGGCGCAGTGTCCTTCCGCAACCTTCAGGCTGGAGCATCATCACGGCGTGCCTATCAGCGCCGTAGTTTTCGGCGGCAGAAGACAGCACCTGGCGCCTCTGGTTTACGAAACCTTCAACTGGAGGCACGGTGTTTTTTCCGGGGCCACTATGGGTTCGGAGCGTACCGCCGCTCAATACGGCAAGCAGGGAGAGGTGCGCCGCGACCCCATGGCTATGCTGCCGTTCTGCGGATACAATATGGGGCATTACTTCAGGCATTGGCTGAATATGGGGAAGAAAATGTCCAAGGCGCCCAGGATATTCCACGTGAACTGGTTCCGCACCGGGGCGGACGGAAAATTTCTCTGGCCGGGATACAGAGAGAACCTGCGCGTGCTGGAATGGATACTGGACAGATGCAACGGCACGGTAGGCTGTCAAAAGACCCCGATTGGGTACCTCCCGCGGACGAAGGACATCGATATGACCAAGCTTAACCTCGCGGAAGGGGCGATTAAAAAACTGCTGGCTGTCAACAGAAAGGACTGGCTTGAGGAGCTTAAGGGCATAAAGGAATTCTTCAAGACCTTCGGCGACGATCTGCCGGAAGAATTGTGGCAGGAGTATTACGCTTTGCATAAGAGGCTTACCGGCGGCAGGGCCGGAACCGGTAAATAATTGCGGAATAGCTGGTGGAGGAGCTATGAGAGAGCGGGCATTGTTATCTACCGATTATAAGGAATTCCCTTTGTTCAGGAGAGGCAAGGTCCGGGACGTTTACGATCTCGGCGGCCGACTGTTGGTAGTTTCCACCGATCGCATCTCCTGTTTCGACGTGGTGCTGAAAGAGGGGATACCCGGTAAAGGAAAAGTGCTCACCGCCGTTTCTCTTTTCTGGTTCTCTTTTCTGGCGGAAACCGTGAAACATCATTTTATTTCCGCGGATGTTTCCGGTTATCCGCAGTCTCTGGGCCGTTACGCGCAAGAGCTCTCCGGCCGGTCTATGTTGGTTAAGAAAACCAAACCTCTGCCGGTGGAGTGCATTGTCAGGGGGTATCTTTCCGGTTCAGGCTGGAAAGAATATAAAAAGAGCGGTTCCATTTGCGGGGTGCGACTTCCCGCGGGGCTAAGAGAATCAGAAAAGCTTCCCGTCCCGATCTTCACCCCTTCGACCAAGGCCGAGAGCGGGCACGACGAGAACGTCAGCGTGGATTACGTACGGAAAATGCTCGGAGAGAAGACCGCTTGCAGCCTGGAGGAAATGAGCCTTTCCATATACCGCCGCGCGGAGGAATATGCCGCCGCCAGGGGGATAATCATCGCCGACACCAAGTTCGAGTTCGGCCTCGACGGAGAGGAAATCATACTGATAGACGAAGTGCTTACCCCGGATTCTTCGCGTTTCTGGCCGGCGGATATGTATAAACCCGGCGGCCCCCAGCCGAGCTTCGACAAGCAGTTCGTGCGCGATTATCTGGAAGGCCTTTACTGGGACAAAACCCCCTTTAGCGTCCCGTCGCTGCCCCCGGAGATCATAGAAAAAACGGGCCTTAAGTATCTCGAGGCCTGCAGCCGCCTGACGGGAATGGTGATTGACCAGTAAGTGCCGGGAATGAGGCACAAAAAACGGGAAATGCAGCTTCGCATTATGCGCGGCGAAATTGGTAACGGGCTTCATCTTCTAAAAACCAGCACCTGACATCCAGCATCTGTACTTTTAGGCTCGTTTGAGTTTTAAATGGGTAAATACAATTTATTGATCCTGGCAAAG
>WOZK01000029.1 GCA_011620275.1 Candidatus Omnitrophota bacterium | reverse complement strand
AAACAGCACGATGAAGGATAATATACTCTCATCTTCCTGCTCCGATAACCACCTCCAATCTTTCCTCCCCTTGATGGGGAGGATGAAGGTGGGGTGGCAACTGAGGAGGATTAAGAGGGGTGATAACTGAGGAGGATTAAGAGTGGTGATAATCTTCCCTCTCATCCGATGAGGAAGATGCAGAAAGGGTATCATCGTCCTTATTACTTCCCACAAGGGGAAGGGAAAAACAAAAAGCAGGGCATCATAACCGATAAACGATAGACGAGTATTAGACTATGCCTGAGTTACGAAAAGACCCGGTTATCAGCAGATGGGTGATAATCTCCACCGAGCGCGCCAAGCGGCCGGAGCATTTCGCTTCCAGAGAGGCTTTCTTGCCGCAGGAGGGGGATTGCCCTTTTTGCGAAGGGCATGAAGCCGAAACTCCGCCTGAGATATACGCGGTGCGCCCTCACGGCACGCCGGCAAATTCCCCCGGATGGCAATTACGCGTTGTCTCCAGCATCTCGCCTTTCTTGCGCGTGGAAGGTAACCTTGAACGCCGCGGAAAAGGCCTTTATGACGTGATGAACGGCATCGGTGCGCATGAGCGGATCATCGAGACCAGCCGTCACGTGGGCAATATGGCCGATCTGCCGCAAACTCAGATCTCCAAGGTGATTTCAGCCTATATTTCAAGGATAAACGATTTGGAGAAGGACAAGAGGCTGAAATACGTACTGGTTTTCAAAAATCACGGCTGGAGCGCCGGGGCGGGGAACATCAATCATACCCGTTCCCAGCTTATAGCCACGCCGGTGAATCCCAAGCGGGTTAAAGAGGAGCTTTTCGGAGCCAGACAGTATTATGAGTATCATGAACGCTGTATATTCTGCGATATAGTCAGCCAGGAGATAGAGGGCGGTTCCCGTGTGATACTTGACGAGGACGGCTTTTTGGTTATCACTCCGTTCGCGGCCAGGTTCCCCTTTGAGGTATGGATACTCCCCAAGAGGCACAGCGCTGACTTTACCTCGTTACAGCAGAACGAGCGTGAAGCCCTGGCCGGGGCTCTTAAGAAGACCCTTTTGAAGATAAAAAAAGGGCTGAACGACCCCGCCTATAATTACGTTATCCACACCGCGCCCTTCCGCAGGCAGAAGACAGGCTATTGGCGGACCATAGACAACGATTACCATTGGCACATAGAGATAATGCCGAGGTTGACCCGCATCGCCGGGTTCGAATGGGGCACCGGATTTTACATCTGCCCGATATCCCCGGAGGATTCCGCGGCTTTCTTAAGAGAGGTAGAAGTTTAAATGGCGCAACTGCGCAGAGACCCTATAACCGGACGCTGGATAATCGTGCAGACGGAGAATCCGGACGCGCCCGGCGATTATGTCTACGAGCCCAACGTGATAAAAGGAGACGGGGAATGCCCGTTTTGTTACGGCAGCGAGTCTATGACCCCGCCGGAAATAGAGGTATGCCGCGAGCCGTCCACTAATCCTAATACTCCCGGCTGGGGGGTGCGGGTAGTAGCCAACAGGTTTCCGGCCCTGCATATAGAAGGGGAACTCGGCAGGCGGGGCATCGGTATCTATGATATGTCCAACGGTATCGGGGCCCATGAGGTTTTGATAGAGACACCCTATCATTTTAAGGATTTCCCGGAACTTACCGACCGTGAAGTGGCGCTGGTGTTTTTCATGGCGATACGCCGCTCGCTGGACCTGATGCGGGATAAACGGTTCAAATACATAATGATCTTCAAGAATTACGGGCACGAAGCCGGGGCTTCCATCGAACATCCGCACAGTCAGATCATCGCCCTGCCGATGGTGCCCAAGAACGTCATGGAGGAGATAAAAGGGGCGCAGAATTATTTCGACTACCGCGAGCGCTGTTTGTTTTGCGATATCCTGTTGCAGGAAAAAGAGGAGAAAAAACGCATCGTCGCGGAGAACGAGTATTTCCTGGCTTTCTGCCCCTATGTTTCCCGTTTCCCGTTCGAGATATGGGTGATGCCCAAGGTTCACAACGGTTATTTTTGCAATATGCCCGAGCACGAGCGCCTGCCGCTGGCTTCCATAATGCGCGCGGTGGTGGCAAAGACAAAAAAAGTCTTTCCAAACATGGCATATAACTTTATAATACATTCTTCACCGGTCAACGGCGATTCCGCGGAGCGGGGCGACTACCACTGGCATATCGAATTTATACCTAAATTGACCAGGATCGCCGGGTTCGAATGGGGCACGGGGTTTTACATGATCCCCACACCACCTGAAGTTGCTGCGGAGTATTTGAATGAACAGAAAGAGGAGATCAAAGTAATAGAACAATAGAACATAAATACGGCAACAACGCAGTGGAAGTTGCGAACAGAAGGAGGAAAAAGAAATGGCGGTAAAAGTAGGAATTAACGGGTTCGGCAGGATCGGCAGGCTGGTTTACAGGGCCGCCTTGCAAAAGAAATCCACGAAGTTCGATTTCGTTGCGGTTAACGACCTTCCGGTCGGGACCAAGACGCTGGCTCACATGCTCAAATACGATTCTACTTTCGGCACTCTCGACGCCGAGATAGAGGTCAAAGAGGATTCTTTGGTTATAAACGGCAAGACCGTTAAGGTACTCAGCTGTAAAAGCCCGGCGGAGATACCCTGGAAGGACTATGGAGTGGAGGTTGTCGTGGAGTCCACCGGCGTATTCACCGAGAGGGAAAAGTGCATCGGACATATCGAGAAGGGCGGAGCCAAAAAGATAGTGATTTCGGCTCCGGCCAAAGGCGAGGACATAACGATCGTTTTAGGCGTCAACGAGGCCAAATACGACCCCAAGAACCATAACATAATCTCCAACGCTTCCTGCACCACCAACTGCCTGGCTCCCATGGCCAAGGTGCTGATGGACAACTTCGGCATCGTAAACGGGTTGATGACCACTATCCACTCTTACACCAACGACCAGCGTATCCTGGATTTAGCGCATAAAGACCTGCGCCGCGCCAGGGCCGCCGCGGTTTCCATGATCCCGACTTCCACCGGCGCAGCCAAGGCAATCGGCTCCGTAATCCCGGAATTGAAGGGAAAAATGGACGGACTGGCGATCAGGGTGCCTACGCCGGACGTGTCAATGACCGATTTGACCTGCAATCTTGAAAAAGAAGCCAGCGTGGAGACTCTGAACGCGGCTTTCAAGAAGGCTTCCGAGGGGGCGTTGAAAGGGATATTGAGATATATGGAAGAGCCGCTGGTTTCAAAGGACTTCTGCGGTTCGACGCATTCCTGTATCGTGGACTCGGCGTTGACCAAGGTGATAAACGGTAAATTCGCCAAGGTAATGGCCTGGTATGACAACGAATGGGCCTACTCCTGCAGGGTGGTGGATTTGGTGGATTATATCGTTTCAAAAGGGTTGTAAGCCCGCAAGTTTCATCGTAATAGATGGCTCTTCAGCCTGGGAATGTTCAATTGAGTATCGGGGCCGCAGTCGTATGACTGCGGCCCCTTCCTTGTTAATAGAAGCAAAAGTCGCTTAGTGTTATGGAAACCGCAATTCAGATATGTTAGACTTTAATCAAGCCGCAGAAATCTCCGGCTTTCGAAAAGTAACTCTGGGTTTGAAGCCCGGGGAACTTCAGTTGTAAGTTTTAGAAAATCGGTCCCCGCCTCACAAAGTTTGGGCCTTATCAGTCCAAAACCTTCCAATGGCCACCTGATATTTTGTTTACGGTTATTTATCTCCGCAAACACAGGGGCGCCAAGGTGGAACTCCTGAAAAGAAAAAGCGGCAAAAGGGGGGTAACATGAAAAATCTGCTTATAATCTTAGGGGTAGGATTATTAAGCGCGGTTTTGCCTTTCGGCAAAGTCATGTCCTGGGGCAGTTCGTTCAGTCCGGCGTCGTTCTCCACGATCTCGGCGACTTCCGGTTCTGCCGGCGGGGGAGGCGGTTCAAGCTGGAGCAATCCCGCGTCCTACGGCTGGAAAGCCGGAGACGGAGGCACCTGGTCAAGGGGTTCAAACATCCAAAGCGCGGCTTCCATAATCGACAGCGCCGTTCTGGACTCGGTTTACACCGTATCTTTCCTCGATACTTACGGCTCGTTCGGCAGAACGTCGGTTTCCCGGACGCAGGACATTGATTTGGGAGATGTTGAAGGCGCCGGCAGGGTTACGCAAAAGCTTACCCTGAAGGATGTTACTTTCACCACCCCGGCGTTTTACTTCGGGGACGCAACTATCAGAAAACACGAGAATACCGTCACAAAGGAAACTACCACAACCTCTATTAGTCAGCTAATGACTCCCACCGGAAGCGGTACTGCCGATACAAGTACCGGCAATAAACTCCTCGTAAAACTTCCCGGGGACAGCGTAACACCGGAAAAGAGCGGCACGGCTTTTCGGGTCAAACTGGATTCTCTTCTAACAGGAGAAGGCGAGAAGTTCATGGTTTTCGGAAAAGAAGGGGATCCGGTGAAGGCGTCCGGACTCTCCGATAACCTGGGTAGTATAAACTTCAAGGAGAAGATGCTGGCGGCTGTGACAAGTTCCGAGCGTCCGGTGCAACTCAGCGGAGGTGATGTACTCGGCACAAACCTGCGGACATATACTCTGGACAAGAAAACCGATATTGATACGGAGGTGCTTAGCTCCACGTTCAGGAGCGAAAGCGCCGTTGCTCACGAACAGTTTGTTCCGTCTTCTCAATACACGCGGACCTTTTTTGCCGGTGTTTCTTATGATATAACTCCGGAGGAAACGCCGGCGCCTTCAGTCCCGGAATCCCCGTCGTCTTCAGGCTCATCCGGGCATTCTTCTTCCGACACCAAGCCCATAAAAGTCAAGGTTATCGACAATGAAGGCAGGACACGGCAAACATATTCGCTGGATGAGAATGAGGTCAGGAAAAATCCCGACGGAAGCATAGCCGTTTCAAGCGATAACCTTCCTTCCGTGGGAAACGTAAAGATTGTGGATACTAATACCGGAGAGTCATATAATGTATTGGCTGGCACTCCGGAGGCAAGGGCGGAATGGACCGACGATTACAGCGAGAGTTTGCGCGGAAGATCAGGGGGAGGCGGAAACGAAGGTTCTGGTTCTCAGTCGACAAACGGAGGCGGTTGGGGAAGCTTCTCGACCGGAGATGACGAGAAAGACCGTAAATTAGCTGTCGGCAAGTATGGCAAATAGAAGGAGCAGGCCGGAGAAATAAACAAAGTAAGACTTCAGTAAAACGAAGCAAAATTCAGCTCAGTGGCTTGAAATACAGGGTGATTTTGTGTTACCTTTGGTATATAAGTTCCGGATAATCGAGAATCGAAATTAGAAAGTTGATCGTCCGCCACTGAAGCGTTGGCGGGCCCTGTGCGCTGTTTAATCAAACCGTATAAATCCCTGGCTTTGAAGCCGGATTTACTTTGGCCAATCTGAAAGCCAAGTATTCGCCCGTGCGTTATACCTTAGAACTTATTGGCGCAGTGGGGAGAGGAAATATATAGAGGAGAGTTTTTATGCGGAAAAGTCTGGTTCTTTTTATCGCGATCCTGTCCCTGTTCCCCTGCTCTTTTGTTTCGGCCTACGACGGTTATATTAAAGATACGACTATGGAGGAGTCTTCCGGCTCTTCAATGGGAACACCGGCATCGCAGTCAGACGAGATCTCGGTCGAATCGGTAAGGGCCCTTCGAGAAGAGTTCTTGAATGAAATCTCCGGCGATATATGTTACGAGGCCTTCGAAGAATGGGGTTTTGTCCCTGACCAGAGGGTGCTGGAATCGGCTGTCTTCTTTGCTGATGCCTGGGCGCTGACGGCCTGCGACATAGATTTCGATTATGACATTATCACGGTAGGGCAGACCTCCGATAATTCTCCTGTTTCTATAACCAGGGACAGCGGAGGCGGCATAGAGTTGCGTTTTGACGCCGACTTCCTGAAAGAATACGAGCTCAACGGAGAACGCGGCGAAGTCCTGGACTCCATCGTAGAAGGCTATAAGGAAGCGGCCACCGAAGCGGTCAAAGAGGCCATTTCGGCCCTATACGACGACGGGAAAGGGACGGCGCCCGTGGAAGGCGCCGGCCTGGTACAGCTCAATGTCCCGGAAAAAGAGGCTTCCGAATCCGAAGGCGCCTGTCTGCCGGTGGAGTATCTGCCCGATA
Organism: Candidatus Omnitrophota bacterium; assembly: GCA_011620275.1. Taxonomy (GTDB): domain Bacteria; phylum Omnitrophota; class Gorgyraeia; order Gygaellales; family Profunditerraquicolaceae; genus Undivivens. Next base: position 1,038 of record WOZK01000029.1, on the reverse strand, counting down.
AATTCTTGCAGGAAATGCAGATGACCGCCGCGTTTTTCGAGATTGAGAACGGCCTCTCCCGCTTTGAGAACGAGGCGGCCGAATATTTCCAGGGGGGCGTCAATCCGTATAAGGGAATAACCGATTCCTTCAGGGCGTTCGCGGATAACGTGAAGTATTCCTACGTCAATTTGAGCGATCTCAAGATCAGTTCCGGGATCGCGTTCAACACCCAGACCGGCACGCTGGGGGTTGACCCTACCTACGCCGTAGTTATGCAGAATTATTTCCATAATGGATACGCTTCGGCGTCCGTCAGTTCGTATGCCGACGGGCTTTATTCGGCCTGGCTTGCCGCGCAGAACTCCGCGCTTTCCTCGGCGAAATCCGTGGTGCAGCCGGAAACTAAGTAAGCGCCCTTTGTAAGATCATTAACCGGACGGTCCCGGCTTTTGCCTGCCGTCCGGTTTTTTGTGTTTAAAAGCAATGCCGTCCTGATATTCCGTCCCGGTTATTCCCAATCTACTACTGAAGCCCGTCGAAGGGAGACAAGACAAGGGAACGGACACCTTATCCCGGATGCTGTCGGCATTTATACGTCGGTTACCACCAAGCGGCCGGGGAAGGTTGTTACTCCGGTCGGCACGTTCGACTACCGGCATATTAAAAACAGCCTTTTTGGGGGTATGCGCCGGTTGCGGCAAACCGGCAATTGTCGTTTATCGCTTATCCGGAAAAGGCGCTGCTTGATTTTTTTATTTGAGAGACTTGCGTATTGACGGCACTTATCTTGACGAAATGCGGCGGCAAAATTTAAAAGTCGTTAAAACGGACTGGGTTAAAGTAAAGAGAGACGTGGAAAATTTTCTTAATAATCCGTCCGATCTTTCCGTATTCACCCAAGACAACGTGCTCGGTTTATTGACGAGATCACAACCGGCGGCCGACAGGTAAATGGACCTTTGATTCCCGTTTTCTCTGTGCAAGCGTCTGCCTGCGGCGGACTCCGTGCGCTGTCTAAAAACTTACTAAACAGCACAAACTTTTTGGTTCTGAAAA
>WOZK01000034.1 GCA_011620275.1 Candidatus Omnitrophota bacterium | reverse complement strand
TTCTGAGAAGATTTTACCATGAAACCACAATAATATTAAGAACTAATTTGACAATGCACTAGTGTGCTGTAAAATTAGTTGTTAATAATTTTATTTTTGTGGAGTTTTAAAACAGTCTCTCGGGATGATTCTGCGCACCCCTAAATAACAACGCCCTCATCTCAAAGTAACTCGCCCACAGATGATGAGCAAGCCCGAATGAAATGAGGGCGCGTCGAATCACTGCCCGATGTTGACACCAGCCGAGTTCCACAACATCAATGTTGCCAATTAGTTATCAAATTATACGCTTTGGAAGGGATGTTTGAAAGCTTATCATATCCATCCCTAAAAAATAAACTTTCAGCTTTGTCTTTTCCGCTGTCTTCCTTTTTACGTTTTGCGATTCCCCCTAACGAAGTTTCCAGCAAAACCAGTTAAGGACTCATTCTTCATAATTCTTTCCTCTCGTTTCAAATCTTCCCGATTATCTCCCTTACCCATTGATAAATTCTTGTGGTAACTTTGACCATCTCATCCGCATCTGATTTATTGATACTACGGCATTCGTATTGGACGAGATTTTTGCGGGCGATGATTTTGCGTAACTGCCTTGATTTCTCCTCGGCGCCGTCAAGCGGCAATCCAGCTACCAGGTCGCAAACATCAAAGTGGTCTTGCGAAATCGAACGCACGCCCTTTCCATAGACGCAAATCGCATCTGCGGATGAAATCGCACATTGAATAGCCAAGGTTGCTGCCGCATTCCAGTTTGAAGCATTAAATGCGGCTAACATCTGCTCATAATTATCAGTGGCCTTCTTTAAATATTCGGAAGCTGCCGCCCTACCCTCTTGCCTTATTTTTATCTCGCGAGCAGTCATATTTAAATCTCCAATGGTTCTTTCCCATATAAAACGGAATAAGATTTCATTAAGGTTGAAACTGGCGGCTGGTTCTTTTTAAGCCGTTCCTTAAATTCTGCAGCGGACTTTATATATGGATCTATCTGAACGCCAAAATATGCCTTAAATCTGGAGGCTATTTCGGAAAGGAAAACATTTTTAACTGGTTGAATATCCGCGGCCCTAGACACTACCACCGCAACATCAATATCGCTTCCCTTTTTAGCTGTCTCGGTTTGCACGCTTCCATAAAGGATTAAAGATACAATTCTTGTTTTACTCTTAGTCCGTTTGAGTTCTATTAAAAGAAAGTCGCGGATTTCATTTTTAATGTTACTTTCTGCGGCAAACATCGGACGAATAATTTTTTGAACAATTCGATCGTCTTCATTTAAAGTATAAATATGCTGTTTACCAATAATATCTAATTTTAAGATGTTGCGTTCATGCAGGCTCTTTAGTGAATCATGTGTGGAAGGGGCCGAATAACCTACCAGCTTAGCAATCTGGCGGCCTGTGGCTTTAAAGTTCTTTCGGACAGTAAGAAGCCGCAAGATAGCCACCTTGGAAAGAGAATCAACGATTTCTTCAATTTGAAATATTTTAACCATAATATAAACCTAACATATGTAAGGTTAACCTTACAATAAATATAACACGTTTTATATAATTGTCAAGGAGATTGGCTAAAATAAAAGACGAAAATCCTTGCGCGAGAAATGTCTTAACGAGTAGAAAATCGAGATTAGATCGCAAGCGCGCTCTCCTCCATTGTTCAAATGTCGAATGCTCAATTGCTCCGTTTTCTTCCGCCGCTGGCGGAAGAAAACTGCCCCCATTGGACGAAATCTGCAACTGGCTTATTATGAAAACAGACATCATTTATGCGCCTCACAATATATTTACGCTCATTTAGTCTATTTTACTCAATCGCCAATTTCCCCTATAAATCCGAAAAGACTGTAAGAATTTCTGTTTGTCCTCGATGTATTTTATTGTGCTCTTCGTTTCTGCCGCTAATCTTAACCATTCTTGTTTTTTATCCCATTCTGGAAGAAGTCCTTCCAACATGCGTAAAGATATTTCATAATATTCAGGGAAATTTCTCATTTCAAATACTATTGCAATTTGTCTGTCTAACAATGGTTTTTCCTGATTAGGGAGGGGTTCAAAAAAATTTCTTATTAAAAGATGATAAGTCTCAAATCTTTTTTGTTTTACTTCCTTGCTCTGTAAATTAATATAATGCACAGCCGCCCATGTTATAGCACCAATAGAAAAAAGAACACCTATCCCCTGAAAATTTACTTCTAACCATTCAAACATTTTGCCCCCTTTTTACAAATTTCTTGGGCGATATTAGCTTTACTATGAAGAACGCCTAATCTCGAGACTTACTCAAACTTATCAGCTCGCTTTTATTCCCCATTATCAAGGCTTTCTTCTTTGCGCGAGTCCATCCCTTAATTTGTCGTTCACGTTGTTCCGCTTCAAAGCGATTCTTAAATGTTTCTTTATATAGGATCTCTTTTGGACGATTATACCCCGTAAAATGCCCGCCTTTCCCTTGAATATGTTCTTTTACGCGTCTATCTATATCATCGGTGATACCGGTATAAATTGCTTCATCCTTGCACAATAACATATAAACAAACCACATTTTTTGTCCTTCGACGCACTCCGGTTCTACGCGTTCGCCCTTGCGGACTCTCTTGCGCACCACCACTTGCTCAGGATGATTCTGCACACCCCTAAATAACAACGCCCTCATCTCAAAGTAACTCGCCCACAGATGATGAGCAAGCCCGAATGAAATGAGGGCGCGTCGAATCACTGCCCCGCATGGACTCGAACCATGATAGTCAGATCCAGAATCTGAAGTCCTACCGATTAGACGACAGGGCAATAATCATATAAATCTTTTAGTAGAAAAAATGCTGAGATTGTCGAAGCATAAGCTCATAAATAAACCAATTGGAACACTTACTTATAAAACTTTTATATAGAAAATCCTGAGCGAAGTCGAAGCAGAGCCCTGGCAATTCAAGGCTTTTTATTTTATTACAGGGCCCCGGCTGTGACAAGCGTAATTTTACGCAGCCCACGCAAGAAAAACCTTCTGTTATTGCTTCACCCAGGCCGTCAGCCTGCGTCCGACGCGTTCTTTGCCAAGGTAATAGATGACCTCGAACAGGCCGGGGCCGATGGTCTTGCCGGTGAGCGCCACCCTGACCGGGTGTATCAGTTCTCTCGACTGCAGGCCCAGTTCCACTAGCAGGCCGCGAAAGCATTGCTCGATGGTTACGATGTCGAACGGTTCAAGCGCCTGCAGGCGGTCCACGAACAACTTGAACTCGCGGGAGAAATCCCTGGTCAAATATTTCTCCTTCGCCTGAGGATCAACGACAAAGTCGTCCTTGAAGAAGAAATCAGCCCACGCGGGGAAATCCTTAAGAGTGCCCAGTCTGCCCTGGAAGAGTTTGACCACGGAAAGCAGGTAATCTTTGCTGAATTTAGAAACATCGAGCCCCTGTTCTTTAAGGAACGGTTCCAGCGCCGCTGACAGGTCCAGCGTATCGGCGATCTTAATGTACTGGCTGTTTATCCAGTTCAGTTTGTCCATATCGAAAGTGGCCGCGGTCTTGTTGGCGTTTTTGATATCGAACTTCTTGATCGCGTCCCTTATGCCGATGATCTCCTGGTTCCCTCCGGGCGACCAGCCCAGCAAAAGAAGGTAGTTCACCAGCGCCTCCGCCAGGTATCCCATGCGGCGGTAATCGCTGATGGCGGTGGCTCCGGTGCGTTTGGAGAGGCGGCCGCCGTCGGAGCCGAGAATCAACGGCAGGTGAGCGTATTCCGGTACTGAAAAATTCAGCGCCTGGTAAAGCAATATCTGTTTCGGCGTGTTAGAGATGTGATCATCTCCCCGGATAACGTGGTTGATGTTCATCGCTGCGTCGTCCACCACGCAGGCAAAGTTGTAAGTCGGGGTGCCGTCGGACTTGATGAGCACTTGGTCTTTGATCACTCCGGTGTCGAAGGAAATCTCTCCGTGGATCAGATCATTGAAAACGACCTTCTGTTGCGCGACCTTGAAGATTATGGCGTCCTGCTTTTTTTCTATCTCCGTTCCGTCCTCTTCTCCCTCGGCGTCCGTCCCGGACGGGGAAGCCCGGTAAGCTTTGCCTTCCTGAAGGAGCCGCTCGGCGATTTCGCGGTATATGTCAAACCGTTTACTCTGATAGTATATTTCATCCCAGTCGAAGCCCATCCAGGAAAGGCTGTCAAGTATCTCTTCGAGATACTCCGGTCTGGAGCGCTTAACGTCGGTATCCTCTATGCGCAGGATGAATTTCCCTCCCTTGGCGCGCGCGTAAAGCCAGTTAAACAACGCCGTGCGCGAACCTCCAATATGCAAAAACCCGGTGGGACTGGGCGCGAACCTCACTCTGACCATCTTCTTTTTCCTTTCTTTACCTAAATCAATTCGACGTACCACTTTAGCGCCGTCGATAAACCGGGCTTACCGGCTATTTTACCAGGGCGATGCCGGCAAGCAGCGCTTTCCTGTTCATCTCCAGCAATTCACGTTTCTGCTCTTGAATTATCTCAAGTATCTTTTCCGCGGGAAACATCTTTTTGACCGCGATATAGGCGCCGAGCGCCACCATATTGGCGGCCTTCAGGGAACCGGCGGCCGCGGCCGCAGTCTCTGTGAAAGGATACCCGCGAACGTCAAGGGCGGTTTTAACCGAAGCCTGTGCCAGCGAGGAATTATACAACAACAACCCTCCTTGCCTGAGCCGCGGGAGGAATCTTCCAAGAGAAGGCTGGTTCATCACGATCAGAGTATCGGCTTTTTCCACGTAAGGAGATCCCGGTTCCGACTTGGAAATCACCACCATGCAATTGGCGGTGCCGCCGCGGACTTCGGCTCCATAAGAAGGCAGCCACGTCACCCGGAGACCGGCGCGCATGCCGGCCTCGGCCAACAGCTTTCCCAGAAGCATTATCCCCTGCCCCCCGGAACCGGCGGCGATTATTTTCTCTTCCTGCCCCAATATATTAGCGGATTTAACCATTACTTTATCCTGCCTAACGGGAATTCTTTCACCATTGTATCCCTTATCCAGTCCATCGCGGCCGCCGGAGACATCCCCCAGTAAGTCGGACACGGCGAAAGCAGTTCCACCAGCGAAAAACCCCCGCCTCTAATCTGGTTGTCGAACGCCAAATGCAGAGCCGCCTTGGCTTTGATTATCTCCTGGGGGCAGAATAGCCCGCGGCGCTCCACGTATTTCACGCCGGGAAGCATTGCCAGCATTTCGGATATTTTAAGCGGGTAGCCCTGAAGTTCCGCTTGTCTGCCGCCGGGAGTAGTGCTGGTTACCTGGCCTATCAGAGTGGTCGGAGCCATCTGTCCTCCGGTCATACCATAGATGGCGTTGTTCACGAATACGACCGTCAGGTTCTCCCCGCGGTTGGCGGCGTGTATGGTCTCGTTGGTGCCGATGGCAGCAAGGTCTCCGTCTCCCTGATAAGTGAAGACGACCCTGTCGGGGCGGCAACGTTTAATCCCGGTGGCAACCGCCAGCGCCCTGCCGTGCGCCGCCTCGCAACAGTCGAAATCCCAGTAATCGTAGGCCACCACGGCACACCCTACCGGCGCCACGGCAATGACTTTTTCTCTGACTCCCAGAAGGTCTATCACTTCCGCCACCAGACGGTGCGCTATGCCGTGTCCGCAACCCGGGCAGTAGTGGGTCGCTGCGTCGCGTAAAGATTCCGGGCGGGAGAATATCTTTTTCATAGTTTGCGCGCCTCCGCGGCTATCACCTCTTCCAACGGAAAGCCTCCGCCCGCTCTACCGATAAAACTTACTTGTGCCCTTCCGTTGAGCGCCAGCTTCACGTCCTCCAGCATCTGTCCGTAGGACATCTCCACCACCAGGAATGTGCGCGCCGGAGACGCTTTCGGCAAAAAGGCCTGTACCGGAAAAGGCCAGAGCGTCACCGGCCTGATCAATCCGGCTTTCTTCCCTTCTTTGCGCAGGCGGCGCACCACCGCCGAACATATCCTGGCCATGGTCCCGTAAGCAACCAGCACCAGGTCGGCGTCTTTAAGCATTGTGCCTTCGTAACGCGCCTCTTTTTTCAGTATCACGGCATATTTCTTTTGCAGACGCAGATTAAAATCTTCGAGGTCCCCGTCCCGGAGATAAAAGGATTTAACCACATTCGGTCCCCTGCCGGCGCATCCTGTCAACGCCCACGGTTTAGGAACTTTCACCGTCTTTTCCCCGGCGAACGCGGCAGGGTCGCGCACGCTGAAAGGTTCCATAACTTGGCCGAGCATTCCGTCTCCCAAGATAATTGACGGAACGCGGTATTTTTCGGCCAAAGAAAAAGCGGAAAACATGGCATCGAAGGACTCCTGCACGCGGGAAGGCGCCAGCACCAGACAATGATAATCGCCGTGACCTCCGCCTTTGGTCGCCTGGAAATAATCCGATTGCGAAGACATGATATTGCCCAGCCCGGGCCCGCCGCGCATCATGTTCACGATCACCGCCGGGAGTTCCGCGCCGGCCAGATAAGATATCCCTTCCTGCTTCAGGCTTATTCCCGGGCTGGAAGAGGAAGTCATCGCCCTGATCCCGCTTGCGGCCGCGCCCAGTACCATGTTGATAGCCGCGATCTCCGATTCCGCCTGGATGAAAACGCCTCCGGCCTCCGGCATACGCCTGGCCATGTAAGCGGTCAGTTCATTCTGCGGGGTGATCGGATACCCGGCGTAGAAACGGCAGCCTGCCTGTATGGAGCCCTCAGCGATCGCTTCATTTCCGCTCAGTAGAATTTTCTTTTCCTTGTTCACTTTTGCACCTCTATACAGCATTCCGGACAGACCAGGGCGCAGAAACAGCATCCGCCGCAGGTATTCTTATCTTCGTCAAACTCCACATACACGGCGCCCAGCGCGTTCAGCTTCCCGGTTTTCTTCAACAGCCCCTTATGGCAAAAATTAATGCACAACCCGCAACCTTTGCACTTCTCCGCGTCTATGACCGGTTTAGCCATCCCTATTTCCTCGCTTCCACGGCTACTCTGCCGGCGATCCCAGCAGCATTCAGACCGTAACGTTCCAATAATTCCCGCCTCTTGGCGCAGGGAGGGAATTCCTCCGGCACTCCGAGCTTGATCACCGACGCGCCTAGGACTTCTTCCACCGCCGAGCCGAATCCACCCTCGACGATCCCCTCCTCCACCGTAAACACCGGCTTCCCCCGCGCCGCGATTTCTTTTATCAAGCCGTGGTCTAAGGGTTTTACGAACCTGGCGTTGACCACGTTGCCGGACAAACCTTTTTCTTCCAGTATGGCCGCGGCTTCCTCCGCGGCCGACACGGCGCCGCCCAGGGCGAATATAGTGAAATCATTCCCTTCTCTCAAGACTTCCGCCCCGGCGAGCTTCACCGGAACGGCCATGCCGCCCGTCAGCCTGCGGCGCAATAAGCAAGAGGAGGTCTTGGGATACCTCAATGAAACCGGTCCTTTCAACGACAGAGAAAACTCCAGCATCATCTCCAGGTCGTGCGCGTCCGCAGGGGCCATTATCGTCATATTAGGGATGTGGCGCAGAAAACTTATGTCGAAAATCCCCTGATGCGTAGGTCCGTCGCCGCCGACAAGCCCCGCCCGGTCAAGAGCGAAGATCACGTGCAGTCCCTGTAAAGCCACGCACTCTATTATCTGGTCATACGCCCTCTGCAAAAAAGTGGAGTATATCGCCGCCACCGGAATCAACCCTTGCCTGGCAAGGCCGGCGGCGAAACAAACAGCGTGCTCCTCGGCTATCCCGACATCGAAGAACCTTTGCGGATATTTATCCCGGAAGGCGTCCAAACCGGTGCCCTCGGCCATCGCCGCGGTTATCGCCGTAAGCCTCTTATCCCGCGCGGCAAGATCGACTATCTTTCGCCCGAAAATTGAAGTATAGGTAGCTGCCGAAAGAGGCGCCGGCTCCTGTTTCTCACCGGCGGGCAGATCGAACGGACCCGTGCTGTGGAAACGCACCGGGTCCTTCTCCGCCGGAAGAAACCCCTTCCCTTTCTTAGTAATCACGTGCATAAACAAAGGCTCCTTGAATGCGAGCATCTTCTTCATCGCCGGGATCAACTGGGCGAGATTGTTGCCGTCGAAGGGGCCGAAATACCTGAAACCCAGCTCCTCGAAGAAAACGCCGGGGATAAAAAGGCCTTTTAGCCCTTCCTCGAATTTGTTGACCAGTTTGAGCAGTCTCTTGCCGCGCGGCACGCGGGAATTGAGAAAAGACTCCAGCGAGCTGCGAAAACGGTTGTAAACCGGCAGAGATATTATCTTGTTGATATAAGTGCTCACCGACCCCACGTTGGGAGCGATGCTCATTTCATTGGTATTCAACACCACCAACAAGTCTTTTTTTAGGTGGCCAGCGTTATTTAACCCCTCGAAACAGAGTCCGCCGCTCAAAGAACCGTCGCCGATCACCGCGGCAGTCTTGAATTTCTTTTCTCCTCCTTCGAGATCCCCGGCGCAGGCGAGGCCGAGGGCCAGGGATACCGCTGTCGAGCTGTGTCCGGTGGTAAAAAGATCGTATTCCGATTCCTCTTTGCAGGGAAAGCCGCTCAGGCCGCCGTATTTACGCAGCCCGGCGAATTCGGCATTTCTGCCGGTTATGATTTTATGGGCGTAGGTCTGGTGGCCGACATCCCAGACGATCTTGTCCCGCGGGGTGTCGAGGCAGTAGTGAAGGGCGATCGCGAGTTCCACTGCCCCGAGGCTGGAAGCCAGATGTCCGCCGTTTACGGAGACCACATCCAGTATACGGCGACGTATTTCATCGGCAAGTTCCGGCAACTTATCGAGGGGCAGCCCGCGCAGGTCGGCGGGAGAATTGACATATTCCAGCAGCATTATTCCTATTCGTCCTTCCCGTCCTCAAAGGGTTTAAGGTCGAAATCGCCTTTCTTGTTCTTCGAGAGGACTTCTATCTTCTTGCGCGCGCTTTCCAGGCGCGAAGAACAGGCGCGCGATAATTCTATCCCTTCCTGATATTTCTTAAGCGCCTCGTCCAAGGTCAATTCGCCCTTTTCCAGGTCTTCGACTATCTTTTCCAGTTTTTTCAACGCCTCTTCAAACTTAATCTCCGCCATTTCCGCGCACCTCCGTTACCTGACCGGTTATTTCGCCGTCGTGCAATTTTATCCTTATGCCCTCTCCGGCGGCAACCTCCCTCGCGCTTCTAACCACCCCGCCCGCGGCGGAGAAAGTGATGCTGTATCCCCTGGTAAGGACTTTTAAAGGGCTCAATCCGTTAAGATTGGCGGCGGCCGACCTCAAAACCTCGTTCTTGAACTGCAATAAATGCGTCCAGGCCGTTGAAGCCCTGCCGGACAGTTCGGAAACTCTCCGAAGGAACTGCTCAAGCCTCGTCTTCGGATTCAACAGCCGCAGCTTCTTGGCGGCGGAGTCCATGCGGCTTGCGCCGATCTCCAGGTAATGCGCCGCGCTCATCTGCATGCGGTGTACCAGGGCATCCAAATCTTCCCTCGATAAACGCGTAAAATCCTTCAATCCCGCCTGCAGAGAAGCTGTAAGCCGGGAAAGTTTCTGTCTCAGTTCCTCTTTGTCCGGAACTACCAGTTCCGCGGCCGCCGAAGGAGTCGGCGCCCGCAGGTCCGCCGTCAGATCGCAAAGGGTCCAGTCTCTCTCGTGTCCCACGGCCGAGATCACCGGGATCTCCGAATCATAAACCGCTCTCGCCACCGGCTCTTCGTTGAAAGCCCAGAGATCTTCGATACTGCCGCCGCCGCGCCCGACAATTAAAACCTCTATGCGTTCATTTTTTCGCGCGCGCGCGTTGTAAACATTGAATTCCCTGACTGCGGAGGCGATCTCTCCGGCAGCTCCTTCTCCTTGCACCTTAACCGGATACAAAATCATGTGCACCCCGCTGAAACGCCCGGCCGCCACTTTCAAGATATCTTTAAAGGCGGCGCCGGTTGCGGAAGTGATGACGCCGATGCGCGACGGCAGATAAGGAATCTTCCGCTTATGCTCCGATGCAAAAAGCCCTTCCTTCTCCAGTTTCTTTTTCAACTGCTCCAGGGCCAACTGCAGGCTACCGAGCCCTTTTGGCTCCAGACTGCGCACGTAAAGCTGATAGCGGCCGTCCCTCTCATAAACGCTGACGCCTCCGCGGCAAATCAGCTTGTCGCCGTCTTTCAACTCGAACTTTATGTCGCGCGCCGTCTGCGGAAAAATGACGCATTTCAACAGGCCGGAGGCGTCTTTTAAATTAAAAAATACGGTGCCCGTAGCTATTCTCGTCGCCCCGGAAACCTCCCCTTCCACCCACACCTCCGGGAACCCCGCCTCCATCAATTCCTTTATCCGACGGTTTATCTCCGAAACAGTAAAAATCTTCCGGCCCTTTTCCGGGCGCCCGGTAAAAAAATCTTCTTCGTCTTCCGGAATGTTCTTCATCCGTCTAAGGAACATCCTTCTTCTGGGCGGACTGCTCCGCCGGGACAGCCGGGGAGTCCGCCGGCTTGGGTTGTTCATCCTGCGCAGCCGCGGGAGCAGCGGGCGGTTCCTCGGGTTTCGGCTCGAAAGAGAACAACATCACGGAATATGCCGGCAGTTCCGCCGTCTCTTCCAATGTCCCGGAACAGGAAACCGTTCTTTCCTGGACCGGAGAAAAAACGCAATCCTTAACGCAAGAAAAATCCACCACGTATTTACGCGCCAGATAATCCCCTTTGATGTTTTTCAGCGTGATCCTGAACGGCTGGACGGACGATTTTTTCTTTTCAATCTCATCGTTGCGCGCGACCGCGTCGGCGAACAGCGACCGCAATCTCTTCGTGACCCCCCAGAGCGACTGCACGTCCGTCTGCCCGGAAAGCAGGCGTCCGTAAGTGCCGTCTTTTATCATGCGCAAAAGAATCTTTCTCTCTGCGGTGTTAAGCAATCCCACGCTTCTGGAAAGCATATCCCTGGCTGCCTCGGGATTCACGTAATTATAAACCAGCACATTCACCCTCTGACCGTTCCTGCCGGCCAGCATGCCGACATCCCCTTTGCCGGCGGCCGAAGGAGAGAGCTGATAAAAATTGTCCCCGAGCGACTGGAGCATACGAAAGACGCTGTAAGCCGCCTTCGGACCGCCTTTATACTGGTTACCCCGCGAATCGAACCAGAAGGCTCCGATATTGCGGGTGACATGCTTTTTGTTGGAATGAAAATCCTCGAGGCAGTAATAAATCTGCCCGTCCACCCCGCAGGTCTGCATTCCCTTCAGCCGGGCCGGGATGTAACTGGCGGCAATATTGCCTCTTTCCGAACGCTCCTGCGGCAGGTTCAGGCCGTTGTCGTAATTCCACTCATCTATGATCAACGGCGTGTCCTTGCTGAGGTTGAAATAAGAAAGCCATTCCCGGATCAATTCCACCGGTAGTTTATTGTATGCGGTATTATACTGCTCGGCGAAAGGGTCGGTGGAATAGGCATGCCAGGTGATGAAATCCAGCGGCAGGCCGTATCGCGAACAATACCGGATCAACTCATAGATCAGGCTTTTCTCCGGAGCCGCCACGGTGTTGCCCTCGGGATTCTGGTACCACCAGCTGGTTCCGGGACCGCCGAGATATATCTGCACCTTATCCTCGTTTTCGACCTCCTTCACCGCCTCGGCCACGCTGCGGTAAAGCAACAGATAATCCTGAGTGCTTCCGAGAAAGAAATCGTCAAGGTCGGGGGCGCTCCAGACCTCAAACCAGACCTTGTCGTTCCTGAATTCCCTGATGTATTTCTTGACCAGCTTCCTGAATTCCTGCGGATCCAGCAGCTGGCTTCTTTTATCCAGCACTTTCCCCATCCCGGCGGGGGTGCCGAAAAAAGTCATGATCACCGTTCCGCCGGAAGAACATATTTTGTCGATGATGCCGCGATAATAAGCCGTTTGCTTCTCCAGCGCTTCGCTATTGTCCTTCAACTGGGCAGTCTCCCAGAGGTCGAACTGCAGGCGGTAATAACCGGGGAACCCGATCTCTTCGCTCCATCTCCTGAACGGCTCGTCTCCGGCTGCAGACTGCGGACGTGAAGGATCAAATCCGCCGCCCCTTCCGCTGAGGTCTATCGAAGGCGCGAATATTTTCGGGCGCGGCGAAGTCTGCCCGGAAACATCGAGAGAAAATTCGATCCGAGCCGGCGTTTCTTTTTTCTCTTCCTGCGCAGAAGACGGCCGGCAGAAAAAAAGAGAAGCCGTTAACGCGGCCGCCGCCAAGATATATACCGGTATAAAAGATCTCCTCATTTATCCCCTTCGTCAAGCGGCCGCGTTGACACGCGTGATCGCCGCGGCCCTGCCGCTTTCCTCGTCTATCTCCACCACTACTCCCTGAACCCTGACGTTCTCTTCGGCAACCTCGAAGCGCACCGGCATCCCGGTGACGAATCTGTGCAGAACGTGTTCTATCTTTCTGCCGATGACCGAATCGTGCGGCCCGCACATCCCTACGTCGGTAATATAAGCCGTGCCGCGGGGAAGGATGCGCTCATCGGCGGTCTGGACGTGCGTATGCGTGCCGAGAACGGCTGAAACCTTGCCGTCCAGAAACCAGCCCATAGCCACTTTTTCCGAAGTCGCTTCCGCGTGCATATCCACGATTATTATTTTAGCGCGGGAGGAAAGTTCTTGCAACGCATCCTGCGCGGCTTTAAACGGACATTCGGACGGTTCCATAAAAACCCTTCCCTGCAGGTTCAACACCCCCACTCGCCTGCCGCCGGAGAGTTCGAAAACCTCTGCTCCGCGGCCCGGGGCCTGGACCGCCGCGTTCGCCGGCCTCAAAATACGCCTCTCTCTATCTATAAGCGGAATTATCTCGCTTTTCTTCCAGATGTGGTCTCCTGAAGTGAGCGCATCGGCGCCGGCGGAAAACAGGTCCTCCGCCGTCTTCTCGGTTATCCCGGAACCGCCGGCGGAATTCTCGGCGTTGGCGATCACGAAATCCACCCCGAATTCCTGCTTTATCCCGGGCAGTGCCTTGCGGAAACCGTTCCTCCCGGGGCTGCCGACTATGTCTCCTATGAAAAGTATCTTCATTTTATTTCGCGTACTCTATGGCCCTGGTCTCGCGGATCACGGTTACCTTGATCTGACCGGGATATTCCATGCCCTCTTCTATTTTCTTACGTATCTCGCGCGCCATGTTAACGGCCTCCGCATCGGATATTTTCTCCGGTTGGACGACTACCCGGATTTCCCTGCCCGCTTGAATGGCAAACGATTTTTCCACTCCCTTGAAAAGGTTGGCTATCGATTCCAGTTTGTCCAGACGCTTGATGTATGTCTCGAGCGTCTCCCTGCGCGCGCCCGGACGCGCGGCGCTGATTGCGTCCGCGGCCACGGTAAGCACCGCGTAGAAACTGCGCTGCTCCGCCTCCTCGTGGTGCGCCTCTATCGCCCCAACCGTCTCCGGCGATTCACCGTATTTCCTGGCGAGCTCGGCGCCTATCGTGGCGTGTGTACCTTCGACCTGATGATCGATGGCCTTGCCGATGTCGTGCAGCAACCCTATTCTTCTGGCAAGTTTGAAATCAAGGCCGAGCTCGGAGGCCATAACGCCGAGAAGATAAGAAACCTCTTTAGAATGCTGAAGCGCGTTTTGTCCAAAGCTGGTGCGGTATTTCAGGCGGCCGAGCAGTTTTATCAATTCCGGATGAAGGTTCTCCACCCCGGACTCGAAAGAGACCTTTTCCCCTTCCTCCTTGATTTTTGCCTCCATCTCCTTCTTGGTCTTCTCCACAATCTCTTCTATCCTGCCGGGATGGATGCGGCCGTCGCTGATAAGCTTTTCCAGGCTCAAACGAGCTATCTCCCTGCGCACTGTGTCGAAGCAGGAGATGGTCACCGCTTCAGGGGTATCGTCTATGATCACATCCACGCCCGTAGCCATCTCGAACGCCCTGATGTTGCGGCCTTCCCTGCCGATGACTCTCCCCTTCATTTCGTCACTGGGCAGGGTGACCACGCTGACAGTGGATTCGACCGTATGCTCTACCGCGCAGCGCTGTATGGAAAGACTCAATATCTCCTGGGCCTTCTTGGCGGAAGATTCCTTCATCTCCTCTTCCTGCTTCTTTATCAACTGCGCTTTCTCTGAACTTAATTCATCGTTGAGCCTGGTCAGGAGTATCTGCTTGGCCTCATCGGCGGAAAGAGAAGCGATCTTCTGCAGCCTGTCCTTTTCCTCGTTTATCAAAGACACCAGGTGGGCGTCCCTGGCTTTCAGAGAATCCTCCTGTTTCCGCACATTTTCATGGCGGGTCTCTATTTCTTTCTCTTTTTTCTCCAGCAGATCCAGGCGGCGGTCGATATTTTCCTCTTTCTGGGAGAGCCTTTTCTCCAGAGAGATCAATTCCTGCCTGCGCTCCTGGGTCTGCTTGTCAAAATCCTGGCGCATGCGATAAAGCAAGTCCTTGGATTCCAGCTCTGCTTCCCTGCGCTTGTCCTGCGCTTCTTTTTTAGCCTGTTCTATAATGGCCTTGACCTGGGCCTCTGCATCTTTCACTTTCCTTTCCGCGATATAACGGCGCAATAAATAGCCGCAAAGCAGCGCTACCGCTGCAGTGACGGGCATCAATAATGCTAACAACATGGTTTCCCCCTTCCCGAAAAAACGAAGTTATTGTGAAATGTCGGCTGAACACGTCCGCCTGTAACTACTCCGGACACAGCTTTCAGGCAAAGATTACTTTTGTCAGAGCGGTATCGTGTTCTGCGGAAGGGATTATCGGAACGACCTGGAAATCATAGGCCAGGCCCACGGAAGGAACCGTTGAAGGAAGTCTTTTCAAGAAGTTATCGTAATACCCTTTGCCTCTGCCGAGGCGGTTTCCGGCTTTGTCAAAAGCCACTCCGGGTACGATTATCAAGTCTATATCATCACATCCGATAAACTTCCTATCCACGGGCTCGCCGATGCCGTAAAGGCCTTTCTTGAGTTTCCCGTCTTCCGGGAAAACACAAGGTTTCATTCTCCTGTTGCAGCCGCAAACCGGCACGGCAACGATTTTCCCGAGTTGTCTTGCTTCCTTTATCAATTCCTGCGTTCTGACTTCCCCGCCAAAAGACACATAACACATTACCGTTCTTGCCTTTCTAAACAACAAACTGCGAAAAAGCTCCTCCTTTATTTGTTGGCTTTTCCTGCAACGGATCTCTTCTCTCTGGGCTTTCAGAAGGGATAAAATCCTTCTGCGAAGCTTGCTTTTTAAAAACTCTATATTATCCTTCCGCAACTCTTTCATAATATTATTATTTTAATGTAATCCGGCCGGATGGTCAACACCTTTACCCGCCTTTAAAGAGGCGAAACCGAGCGAATAGTCGCGCGGTTTACGTATCTCATTCAGAAATCTAAGGTTGCCTTTTTTCTTCAATTCAGCGTATATCAAACTCCAGACGCAATCTTTTTCCGGATCGACCTCGCATTTGCCTCCGGTCATCCCGCCGCATGGGCCGTTCAGCATACCCTTGGGACAAAGCGATAAAGGACAGACCGCGCCGCTTGCCTCCAACAGACAGTCGCCGCACAACACGCAGTTCTGCCTGAATCCGCCCTTTGCGTCTACCGAAGCCGGGAACATACTGTTGCAGCAGGGAACGACCACGGCATTCACGCGAAGGTTCTCCTTAACAGTCTGCGTCCCCATTCCACAGGCCATTACCAGCACCGCGCCGCTGCGCTTCAATTCTTCCGCGAAACCGGCGAGGGCATTTTTGACGTTTGCGGCCACGCACGGAGATTCCGGAACGCAGAGCCCGCTCACCGGGATACCTTGCTCCTCAAGTATCCCCTTCATCTGCCGCACCTCTTCTTCTCCGCCGGTATGGCAGGCGGTAGCGCACTCCGCGCATCCCACGATAAAAACCGGACCGCGCCCTTTTAAAAAACTGAGAATCTCTTCCCGCGGTTTTTGTTCTGTGAAAATCATTGCTTTACCAAAGCTCCTGCCTCATCTTGGCATCCAATTCTTGGGCGTTCTGCCAGTCTTTCTTGGCGCCTTCGCCCGCCCCTTTTACGGTTTCGCATCCCACGATCGTGGTGAACTCCAGTAAAAAGACCGCGATGAACATCTTTTTAAAGATCATCCTGCCCCCCCGAATTAATCACAACAGCCGCATTGTTTGTCCTTACCGCCGTTATCCAGATATTTACCGCTGTCCCTGCCGAATTCTTCTTTACATTCAAGCGAACAGAAGAAAAAGGCCCTGCCGGATATACTTATCTTTGCCGCCGCTTTATCGGGATCCACCTCTTTCCCGCAAACAGGATCCCTCTGTTTCCCCGCAGGATTCTTACCATTGTCCTCCCAGCCGCAACAACAGCCGTTGCTGGCCTTCCTGGCGAAAACGAACAGAATTAGCGCCATCGCGGATACGGTCAAAATCACCAAAATTCCCATAAGACACCTCCTGTTCCGGAGCTTCTTTGTCGAATAACCCAATATGACAAACTACCGGTAAAATCCCGGGGATTTCTGCGTCTTGATTAAGCCGCTCTATCTATAGTTACAGAACTCCACTGCCGCAGGAAAATCCGCGCTTTTCAGACGCGCGATAACCGACTGCTGATCCGCTTCAGAAATAATATCGAATGAAAAACGGCCATTTCAGCACGCCCGGGTTAAACGGCGGCCAGGAGCCGTCAAAAGATAATTTTTTCTTTTACATCTTACCATCGCGGCAGACGGAAATCAACTATAAAACAAGAAGCATTAGGGAAGGCGGAGCGAAGAAAAAAGGGGCTCGAAAAAGCGTCTTTCGTCCTCGGCGCGCATCATTTCCCCGAACGAATTTTATCCAGTCGCTGTTTTATCCTAGCCTCGTGGCCGATATCGGTGGGTTCGTAAAAACGCACTTTGCGGAGGGTGTAATCCTGTTGAACGAAATGGCCGGGATAATCATGGCTGTATTTGTAATCTTTTCCCCTGCCCAGGGAAGCGGCGGCTTTGTAAGAGGCGTCTTTAAGATGATCGGGGACCTCCTGAACAGTTTCGTTCTCAACTTCGGCATAGGCCTTCTCCAGGGCCAGATAGGCGGCGTTGGACTTCGGCGCGCAGGCGATATACACCGCGGCCTGTGCCAGAGGGATGCGCGCTTCCGGCATCCCCACGAATTCCGATATCTGCAAGGCTGACGCGGCCAGCACCGACGCCAGCGGATCGGCGTTGCCGACGTCCTCGGCAGCGCAGATGCAAATCCTGCGCGCAATGAAACGCGGGTCCTCGCCGGCATAAAGCATCTTGGCCATCCAGTAAAGCGCGGCGTCCGGATCGGAACCGCGCATGGACTTGATAAAAGCCGAAGCGGTATCGTAATGCCCGTCGCCGTCCCGGTCGTAAAGCACGGCCTTCTTTTGTATGGATTCGGAGGCGGCGGCCAGATCGAACTTTATGGTGCCGTCCGGGGAAGGCGGCGTAGTCAAAACTCCGATCTCCAAAGCGCTGAGGGCGCGCCTGGCGTCCCCCTCGCAGGAGCGCGCCAGGAATTCCACCGCTTCCGCAGCGGCATGCACATTAAGCGCTCCCAAGCCCCTTTCTTTGTCGGAAATCGCGCGTCCGATTATCTCCTTTATATCCTCTACGCTCAAACTCTTCAACTCGCAGACCAGCGAACGGGAAAGGATCGGGGAGACGAGAGAGAAAAACGGGTTCTGCACGGTGGCGCCGATCAGCACCACGTTGCGTTCCTCCACGTCCGGCAGCAGCACATCCTGCTGCGCCTTGTTGAAACGGTGTATCTCGTCGATGAAAAGGATTGTCCTTCCGCCGGACGCCTTTGCCGCTCTTGCCGCCGCGATCTCCTTACGCATCTGCTCGACGTTGGAAGTGGTGGCGTTCAGGGCGACGTAGCGCGCCTTGGTGATCCTGGAAATGCACCAGGCGAGGGAGGTTTTACCCGTCCCGGGCGGGCCGAAAAGGATCAGGGATGTCAATTTGTCGGCTTCGATCGCCCTGCGCAGGAGCTTTCCTTTGCCGAGCAGGTGCGACTGGCCGGCGTATTCTTCCAGGTCGCGGGGACGCATACGCACAGCCAGCGGAACGTCCGGGCAGATTTCACCGCCGGCGGCAGAATGTTTTACATCATCGGGGATTTTCTTTTTATCTTGGGAAGACATATTTCCGGTCCGAAAAAAGCATAAAAAAACCCCGCCCTGTGCCGTTGGACAAATGACGGGTTGAACCCATTTCCCAGTTTGGAAGCGATCCTTCCGGCGCCAAGACGCCGAAAGAGTAAGGCTCCCGTGTTCTCGGTGTTGGTTCACCAAACATCATTCATCCTAACGAGCACGGCAGGGAATCTAACGCTGCAAAAATAAGTATACCACGGCATCCTGCCGTTGTCAATTCCCGCAGGGGGAACTCTTCCTGTTTTCAACGCAGAGAAATACCGGGGTGGCCGGAAAGGGCCTGCACGACGGCCGCATGCGCGGGCGCGACCTCCGCTTCGGTCAGCGTTTTCTCTTCCGAGCGGTAAACGCAGGATATCGTCAATCCTTTATAACCGGAGGATATCTGCTCCCCTTTATAAACATCGGACAACTTCAGTTCTTTCAACAATCCGCCGCCCGCCCGCCCTGCGAGCTCGAAGACATCCCGCAGCGGTATCTCTTCTCTCAACAACAGGCTGATATCGCGGGTCACCGCGGGAAAAAGAGCCATTTTGCGAAAACTCTTGCGCCGAGCCAGACGCGAACGCATAACCGGCTCCAGCTTTATCTCGGCGGCCGCCGCGCTCCGGTTTTTTATGTCGAATGCCGCGGACTGCTTCTTATCCAGAATAATGATTTCTCCCAGCTTTTCGTCTCCCGCGTGTACGGTGATATTACCGCCTACGGAATGCTGCCTGAAAGAATAATCCTGTACTCCCGCCCAAGAAAAGAGTTCCTCCAGCGCCCCCTTTATGTGCAGGGGTCCGAATTCTTCCTCGCAGAACGCCCTGCCGTTAAAATACCTGCGCGTGCCGCAGACCGCCAGAGCGAGCACTTTTTCTTCCCTGTGCCCGGAAGAAGGAGCCCTGTAATAAATGTCCGCGACCTCAAAAAACCGCAGGTCTTCCTGTTTTTGATTAATGTTATACGCCAGGCAGCGCAGCAGTCCCGGCATGACCGAGGTGCGCAGAACCTCCTGTTCGCGGCTCAAAGGATTTAAAACCTCTATCGCCTCGCCCGGTTTCTCCGAAATTACATCCAGCGAAGTCTTCTCCACAAGACCGTAGGTTACGGTTTCGTGGAATCCCTGTCCGGCGATAAGTCTTTTAATCCCGGAAACGCACTGCCAGGAGGACAACCCCGACGGATCGGCCGAGACGAAAGGAAGCGTAGGGACTATCCTGTCGTATCCGTATATGCGCGCGATCTCCTCCTCCAGGTCGGCCTGCTGTCCGACGTCTTTCCTGAAAAGAGGGACTTCCACTTTGAGCGTGGATGAGGAGGATTCCTTCACTTTAAATCCCAGGCCGGAGAGAATACGATAAGCCTTTCCTTTGGCCAGCTTGATATTCAAAAGTTTCTCGGCCCCGGTAACGGAAAATTCAAGCTGCTTGCGTCCGGCGGCCCTGGAGCCCTTACGGATAAAAACCTGCGCTTTCCCGCCGCAAAGAGAAACAATAAGCATCAACGCGCGCTCCACCGATAATTTGACCCTTTCGGCGTCCACCCCTCTTTCGAAACGGTAGGACGCTTCTGTCTGTGCGGCCATCAAACGGCAGCCTTTTCTTACCAGCACTGGGTCGAAAATCGCGCCTTCCAGCAAAACGTTGATTGTGCCCGAAGAAACCTCGCTCGTTTCCGCGCCCATGATTCCGGCCGCGGCCATCGGCTTACTGCTGTCGGCGATAACCAGTACTTTGGGCGTCAAAAGATGGGTTTTCCCGTCTATGGTGGTCAGGCGCTCTCCCTGTCCGGCCCGGCGAACGATTATCCGGCCTCCGGCTATCTTGTCCATATCAAAGGCGTGCAAAGGCGCGCCCCATTCAAAAAGAGCGTAATTGGTTATGTCCACTATATTATTTATACTCCTGCAGCCGACACTCTCCAGCCTCCTGCGCAGCCATTCCGGCGAAGGTCCGACCTTTACGCCTCTTATGACCGTAGCGGTATACAGAGGGCAGTCCCGGACGCTCTCCAGGGAAACGGAAACCCCGGCAACCCTGTTCTTCCCGGGAACGCTCTTGAAGAATCCGGCGGGGGCCTTGAATTTTTTACCGAGGATCGCGGAAGCCTCTCTTGCCATGCCGGTCATGCAAAAACAGTCGGCTCGGTTGGAAGTGATCTCGGCGTCGAATATGAAATCTCCGTCCTGCTGAATAACGGAACCGATCTCATGCCCGGCCATGGTGAGTTTATGCGCCAGGGTCTCCGCGTCCACTGTTATCTCGACGAAATCTTTCATCCAGTTATAACTGAATTTCATATCTCCCCTTTAAAATTGTTTCAGGAACCTGACGTCGTTCTGGAACAACAATCTTATATCATCTATGCCGTATTTTAGCAAGGCTATCCGGTCCACTCCCATGCCGAAAGCGAACCCGCTGTATTTGGAGGGTTCGTAGCCTACATTCCTGAAAACGTTGGGGTGTATCATCCCCGCCCCGAGGATCTCCAGCCAACCCTTCCTGCCGCAAAGCGGGCATCCTTTGCCCTTGCATATAATGCAGGAAACGTCCAGTTCTACAGACGGCTCGGTGAACGGAAAGAAGTGGGGGCGGAAACGCATCCTGATATCTTCCCCGAATATGCCGCGTGCGAAAGATTCCAGAACTCCCTTAAGGTGCGAAAAATTCACGTCCCTGTCCACCAGGAAGCCTTCGATCTGATTGAACATGAAGGAGTGGCTGGCGTCCACGGCGTCCGGGCGATAGACTCTGCCGGGCACTACGACCGCCACCGGCGGCCTGCGGGAACGCATTACCCTTATTTGCATCGGAGAGGTATGGCTTCTCAGAAGAAGCTTGCCGTCTTTCTCTTCCAGGATGCCGCCGCCGGGAGACTTGAGATAGAATGTGTCGAAATTGTCGCGCGAAGGGTGTTCCAGCGGGATATTCAGCCCGCTGAAATTATTGAATTCGTTTTCTATCTCCGGGCCTTCCTCCACAGAAAACCCCATCCTGGCGAAGAGACCGGTAACTTCCTCCGCCACCTGGGTGATCAGATGAATGCTCCCCGCGGGCTGTCCAACGCCGGGCATGCTGATGTCAACTCCCGCCACGGCTCCCCCTGAGGGACAGAAAGCGGTCCCGGAAGCCTGCTTCCGCTCGAACGCGGCGAGCAGGACTCCTTTCAGGGCGTTGACCTTTTTGCCGAAAGCCGCGCGTTCTTCCGGCGCAATAGAAGGGATCTCCGCAGTAAGCCCGGCGAGAACCCCCTTCCTGCCCAGGTATTTATTACGCAGTTCTTCCAACGCCTGTCCGGAAGAGACGGCGGTTATCTCTTCTTCCGCAGTCTTCCGTAAAGCATCGATATCAATAACAGACATATTGCCCCCGCTAACAAAACAGCCATTTTCTTCGCGGCAGGGCAGATTAATTCTTCCCTGGCCGCGCTCTTAATTATCACGGTAACGCTGCCGGCGTGAATATCCATGTCTCCGCCGTGTCTATGGCACGCACGGTGGAATTCTCCGCTGACTCTTACTATATCTCCCTGTCTTTTATAGCCGCCAGCGGACAGACCGGCGACATTCTCTGCGGCGGTAAAGACGCCTATGGCGGAGCGGCCGTCATTGATGTTAATCCAGGCGTAACGGCCCTGTTTCATTATATCACCGATAACCTCTCCCTCAAACGATATTGTGCGCCCGTCATAAAGCCCGGGATCGGTAAACAGGGCGGAAGAAGACACCGTCTCCGGACCGGCACAGGCACCCCGGCAAGACACGGCAAGTGCGGCCGAAAAAAGAAAAAATACCGTCAGAGTTCTCAACATAATCCGCACGTCATTTCCCCTTTATCGCCGCCAGAAGAAAACCGGCCAGGGTAAAAACGGCAATGAACTCCAGCCTCCCGGCCCACATCTGGAAAATATAAACTACCTTGAGCGCCGCCGGCATTCCGACGGATGTTATTCCGCAGGAAAGCCCGACGTTAGCCGCCGCCGAGGTCGATTCGAACAGCGACGGGATAAACCCAAACCCGCAAAGCATGCCGGCCAGCGCCCCGATTCCGTAAAGAATAATATATGCCAGGGTGACCATCAGGGCGGCCCGCACGGTCTTGTCTTCCAGAAAAACCTCTTTGATATGATGGAACTTCTGCTCGACCATCGCCCTGGAAGGAAAGATCACCTTCTTTATATCCTGGACGAACGCCTCGGCGATTATGCCGATACGCAGCATCTTGATACCGCCGGTGGTGGAAGAAACGGCGCCGCCCAGGGCCATGGCACAGATCATTCCAACCAGGGCGAGATCGCTCCATTCCTTGCCGACCTGCTCGGCGTAAACGGTCATGAACCCGGTGCCTGTATGACCGGATAGAAGCTGATAAAAACCTTTTCTGAACAGGACAGGGAATCCTCCGGAGGCATAAGACGACCCTCCGGTCTTGAGCCCGACCGCGGTGACGATAAAAGTCACCAGGATACTCACGAACAATACCCTCATCTCGATATTGCGCAGCAGTTCGCGGCGGTTACCGGTCCACAAGTGATAATGCAGCCTAAAGTTGACCGCGCCCAGAACCATCAAAACCGCGGTGATTATCTCCATGCCGTAATTATGGTAATACAGCATGTTCTGGCTCTGGGGAGCGAAGCCTCCGGTGTCGAAGGCGGCCATGAAAATGCAGGCCCCGTGAAACAATGCGCGTCCGGGTTCCATTCCGTTTTTCATCCCAACGGCCCAGAGCGCGGCGGTGCCCAGTGCAAGATAAGTGAAGCTGACTTCCCAGATGAACCGCACGGTATTGATCACGTTCGGCAGGATCCTTTCGTCGCGGGCTTCCCCGACATACATGCGAAAAGCGCCGGAAAACCCTTTCACGAAGAAAGACAGGGCGACGACTACTATTCCCTGCCCGCCGATGAACATTGTGAAATGCCGCCAGAGATTATGCGTGAGGGAAAGATGATCCAGGTCTTGCGCCAGAGATAATCCGGTGGTCGCGAAACCGGACATGCTATCGAAACAGGCGTCGAGAAAAGAATTCCAGTGTCCGCTCAGCCATAAAGGAATCGCGCCCAGGATCATCGCCGCCAGCCAAGACAGGGCCACCATGATCATTCCGTGCATCCAGTTCGGATCTATGGAATCGATGCTTTTTTCGTATGCCGAAGCTTTTTTCTTTCCCGATTCGTATACGGCGCGGCAGACCTGCATCATAAGCAGGCCGGAAACGAAAGTTATCTCGACCGTTATGAGAAAATCGAGGAAGGGGCCGCGTTCCCCGCAAAGGAACGCGCATCCCAACGGCAGCAGCATGGTCAGGCCGAGCCCGAGTATTATCCTGGAGAGATAATATCCGATAACCGCAATATCTTCGGCTCGCGGACGCAGTATCATATCTTCACCAGCAGAACGATCACGCAGATAACCGCCGCGGCCAGCATAAGGGCGAGGGCGTAGGAAACCTCCCAAACGATACCCATCATCCTGTTCCAGATTTTATTCTTACTTTCCATATGAACGAAACCCTCCCGTTCTCAGAGTTTACCGGCAAGGAGCCTCAATAGCTGAGGTTCGTTCCCTATCGCGGTGATAGCGATAACGTCGTCCCCCGACTGCAGAACGGTGGTCCCTCTGGGGACGATAACTTCTTCTTTTCTCAATATGGAAACCAGGACGGAATCGGCGGGCAGTTGAAGCTGGCTGACCTGTTTATTGATGACGGGAGAATCGCCCGGCAGGTCGACGCGCACAAGGGCGAGCTTGCCGCGCTTGAAGCTCATCAGGTTCACGAAATCGGAAAAGGAGACCTCTTCTTCGATAATCTTGGCTATTATTTTCGTCGCGTCCACCGGGACGTCAACGCCCAGCTTGAAAAAAGTGGATTCGTTGTCCGGATCGTTGACCCGGCCGACGGTGCGGTTCACTCCGAAACGTTCTTTGGCCAACTGGCAGATGATGAGGTTATCTTCATCGTCACCGGTGACCGCGGCCACGACGTCGGCGCGGGATATCCCCGCTTCCGACAGTATTTCCTGGTCGCAGCCGTCGCCGTTGATCGCCAGCACTTCCAGGCTCCGAGCCGTTTCCTCGCAAATATCCCGGTCGCTATCCACGATGGAAACGGTATGCCCGCTTTCGGAAAGCCTCCTGGCGAGGAAATATCCTACTTTTCCGGCGCCAACTATAAGGATATACATACCTTTCTCCGAAAAAAAGACTAAAGCCCGAATTTCTCCTTGACGCTCTTAAGGCTGGCGACTTTTACCACCCCTGTAAGCGTATCGGTCTCATTCAGCACCAAAGACGGCTCTGGGATAACCACGCCTTCAAGATTGCGCAGAGCCACGACCATAAACTCGCCGGGGATGTTTATCTCCTTTATCGTCTTTCCGGCAAGACCGTTCTTGGCCTCCAGTTCGAGCACGCCGAGTTCTTTTGTCTCTATCAAATAACTGGAGAATCGACTTTCTATTATTTTGTCGCGGAGCATCGCCGCAAAAAGCACGGTGCCGCTGATGATATCCATCCCCAGCGCGGTGTAGATGTGCGCGCGCTGCGGGTCGTAAATCCTGGCGAGGACTTTTGGAACGTTAAAAATGCGTTTGGCCACCTGCGCGGCGATCAAATTGGTATTATCGCCGTTGGTCACGGAACAGAAGGCGTCGGCTTTTTCGATCCCGGCCTGCTTAAGCAAAGCCTGGTTGAAGCCGTTGCCGGAAAGTGTAAGTCCGTTGAAGGCGTCTCCCAGCCGGGAAAAGGCGGACTTGTTCTTGTCGATGATGACGACATTGTGTCCTTCTCCCGAAAGAAGCCTGGCCAACTCCGCGCCTACCCTGCCGCAACCTACTATGATTACGTACATTTTCTATCCCGGTAGTGGACCGAAAACGGATACTTATGCTTTGGCGATTTTTATCAGTTCCTCAAAGGCCTTGGGATCGCGTATTGCCAGGTCTGAAAGGACTTTTCTGTCCAGTCCCACCTGCGCTTTTTTCAGGCCGTTTATGAATTCGCTGTATTTCATGCCGCAGGAACGGCAGGCGGCGTTAAGCCTGCTGATCCAGAGCCTTCGGAAATCGCGTTTGCGGTTTTTCCTGTCGCGGTATTCATAAACCAGCGCGTGCATCACCGCGCGGCGGGCCTGTTGGAACTGCTTGCTGCGGTCTCCCCAATATCCTTCCGCCTGTTTTAATACTCTCTTTTTTCTTCTTCTTGTAGCAACGCTGTGTTTCACTTTTGCCATGACTAACCTCTCTCTTTTTACTAACATCCCGGGTGCGACGCCGAAAAAAACGTATTCTGCCGTCCTCTATGCGTAAGGTAGCAGCCTTTTCAGATACTTCTCGTGCTTTCCCAGGCTTACGGTGTCGGACTCTCTGAGTTTTCGGACCCTGGACCTCTTCTTGTTGGTCAAAAGATGGCTCTTGTTGCACGGGGCGTATTTAACCTTACCCTTGGCGGTAACCTTAAACCTTTTGGCCACGCCCTTTTTAGTCTTTAATTTTGGCATTTCTCTTTCTCTCCTCATCATATTTACTTCCCGGACAAAAGACAAAAAGGCCTTTTGCTGTACCGTCCTTGCCGGTGCTGCCCTTGTTACCCGGTCTATTTCGGGGCAATCACCATAGAAATAATCCTGCCTTCCATGGCAGCGCCTTTCTCCACTGTGCCGTCGTTCTGAGTATCCACTACGAACTTCTCAAGCAGTTTCCTGCCGATATCTATGTGTTCCATCTGCCTGCCGCGGAAAAAAAGATTGATCCTGACTTTGTTTTTGTCTTTCAGGAAATCCAAAACCTGCTTCAGCTTGGTCTTGTAATCGTGCTGGTCTATGTTCGGCTTGAGACGAATCTCCTTGAGACGGACCATCTTCTGGTGTTTTTTCGCCTCCCGTTCCTTCTTCTCCTGGTCGTATTTGAATTTGCTGAAATCTAAGATGCGGCAGACCGGAGGAACGGCGCCTGAAGCGACCTCTACCAGATCCAGCTCGCTTTGAGCGGCCAGTTCCAAGGCTTTTTGTATCGACACTATCCCGAGCTGATTCCCTTCCGGGCCTATCAGACGAACTTGCGAAGATCTTATTTTATCGTTGATTCTGATGGACTTTTTTATCTTACCATCCCTCCTTCCCGCGGCCGTTGCGCGCCGGTTTCATGCCGCGCCCGACAACCACGCTGAATGTTTGATTCCGCGCACTCGCGCAGACTTATTTTCGCTCTCTATCCTCCTGCTCAAGCAGTTCCAGGAATTTATCACGGGACAGCGCGCCCAGGTCTCCAACCCCTCTTTTTCGCAGGGAAACGGTTTTATTTTCCGCCTCCCGTCCGCCGATAACGGCGACATACGGAACCTTCTCCAGTTCCGCTTCCCGAATACGTTTATTCAAAGTTTCGTTGCGCCCGTCCACTTTCACCCTTATTCCGGCTGTCTCCAGGATTTTGGCGGTCTCCGCCGCGTAGACAGCCTGCCCCTCTTTCAACGGCACAAGTATCACCTGCACCGGAGAAAGCCACAAAGGAAGACTCCCTCCGTAATGTTCGATCAAGGCGCCGGTGAACCTCTCGAGACTGCCCAATACCACCCGGTGCAGCATGACCGGCTGTTTCTGCGAGCCGTCGGCGTCGGCGTAAACCAGCCCAAAACGCTGCGGCAGGGTAAAATCGCATTGTATGGTGGCACATTGCCAGGTTCGTTTCAAAGCGTCTTTCAACTTGATATCTATCTTCGGCCCGTAGAAAGCGCCGTCGCCGTGGTTGATGTCGTAAGCCAAGCCGCGTTCCTTCAGCGCGCCTTCCAGGGCGGATGTCGCCGTCTCCCAATCCTTTTCCGAACCTATATATTTTTCCGGTCTGGTGCTCAGCTCTATGCCGAGAGAGTCGAATCCGAAAACTTTCATAGTGTCGAACACGAAATCTATTATCCCCTGGATCTCGCTCTTCAACTGCTCGGGCAGACAAAAGATATGCGCGTCGTCCTGGGTAAAACCGCGCACGCGCAGGAGGCCGTGCATAACGCCCGCCTTTTCATGCCTGTACACGGTCCCGAGTTCAAAAAGCCGCAGAGGCAGTTCTCTGTAACTGCGTATCCGGGATTTGTATATCAGGATATGTCCCGGGCAGTTCATCGGCTTGAGAACATACTCTTTTCCCTCGATCGAAAAAGAATACATATTCTCTTTGTAATAATCGTAATGCCCGGAAGTTTTCCACAGCCCTGCCTGCATTATATGCGGGGTGATCACCATCTGGTACCCGCGACGTAGATGCTCTTTCTTTTCGTAATCTTCTATGATACTGCGCAGGACAGCGCCTTTAGGATGATAAAAAACCAGTCCGGCTCCGGCTTCCTCGTGATAAATGTCGAACAACCCCAACTGCGGGCCGAGTTTCCGGTGATCCCGTTTTTTCACTTCCTCAATGTTGCGCAGATGCTCCTGCAACTGGTTCTCTTGCTCAAAACAGACCCCATAAATCCTTTGTAGCATCGGATTGGTCTCTATCCCGTGCCAGTAAGCGCCGGCAAGCGAAACGAGCTTGAAAGCCTTGATACTCCCCGAGGAAGGGACGTGCGGACCGCGGCATAAATCCACGAATTTTTCCCCGGTCCTGTACACGGTAACTTCATCGCCCGGTATCTCTTTGAGCAATTCCAGTTTATAACCTTCCTGCAGACCGGAAAACAGCCTTCGCGCCTCGTCCTTATTCATCTTTACGGCAATGAAAGGCTCGTCGCGGGAGATGATCTCGCGCATTTTATCCTCGATGTGCGCGAGGTCTTCTTCGGTAAAAGGCTCCTTCCTGTCGAAATCATAATAAAACCCGTCTTCTATGGCAGGTCCTATGCCGAGTTTTGTCCCCGGCCACAGCTCTTGAACAGCGTGTGCCATGATATGGGAGCAAGAATGTCTTAATACCTCTATGTCCATATTATCCATAAATGAATCCTCCACGGAATAAAATCCGTGGTTTCTTTCCTGAATAGCCCTGCGTCGTAGAAACTTGGAAAATTCTTTCGTTTTTTCCGGTACTTTGCAGGATAATCTTCCCCGCATTTTCACACAGGTGAATACTTGGCCTTCCGATAGGCCAAAGTATAACACAGGTGAATACTTGGCCTTCCGATAGGCCAAGGTATAACACACAGGTGAATACAGTACTTTGTTAAAATTTATTTCTTTGTGCTTACTTTCCAAAAACCATCTTATTGTAACACATTGTCATTGGAAACGTTGTGCGTATTTCAATACGTTGATTATCTTTGATTTCATGTTGATTCAACGCATCTTCTCGACGATAAAACCACTAAATTGAGCCGTTTTTGGCGCGCAACAAAGTGCTGTGAATACTTCCCACGAGTAAACACCTGCCTCTCCTTTAAGGCAGGGGGTTATTCCAATTGGCCAAAGTAAATCCGGTTTTAAAAACCGGGGATTTCTGCGCTCCGATTAAATGGTGGGCCCAAAGGGACTCGAACCCCTGACCTTCACGATGTCAACGTGACGCTCTAACCAACTGAGCTATGAGCCCGACTGAATTTGTTTTCTACCGTGGATCTGATAATCGAAAACTTCCATCGAATCAAATCTCGATTTTCGGCTCTCGCTTGCTCCGTGCGCTAATTAAGAATCTTACAGTACTTTGTTAAAATTTATTTCTTTGCGCTTACTGTTCAAAGACCATCTTATTGTAACACATTGTCATTGGAAACGTTGTGCGTATTTCAATACGTTGATTATCTTTGATTTCATGTTGATTCAACGCATCTTCTCGACGATAAAACCACTAAATTGAGCCGTTTTTTAACAGCGTACTACTGCCGAGGAAGGGAGTTGAACCCTTAAGACCTTGCGGTCGCGGGATTTTAAGTCCCGTGCGTATGCCAATTTCGCCACCCCGGCCCGGTACATTTGTTAAATTTGGAGGCGGCAAGCGGATTCGAACCGCTGAATAGTGGTTTTGCAGACCACTGCCTTACCACTTGGCTATGCCGCCGCAATCTTCCGGGCGCCGTCTTAGCGGCTGGACAACAGACAGGCCTTGACCTTTCCGACGATAACCTCTACGTCCTCAAGGCAGCCGGTCCCTTTTTTCCCGCAGGCGAGCATTCCTTTTTTGGGCCCGATGAATTTATACCCGCATTCCTTCAGCCTGGCGATGTTCCCCTGCGTGATCCTGTTCAAATACATGTTCTCGTTCATCGCCGGACAGAAAAAAACCGGCGCCCTGCTGGCGGCGATAACGCAACTCAACAGATCGTCGCAAATCCCGGCGGCTATCTTCCCGAGCAGATTGGCGGTCGCCGGCGCCACGAGTATTATGTCGGCTTTGTCCGCGAGGGAAACGTGCTCGATCTCCCAAGCTTCTCCCCCGTCGAAAAGTTTATAATATACCTTATTCCCGCTTAACGCCCGGAATAACAGCGGATTGATCAATCCGGCGGCCTCTTCGGTAAGCACCGGGATAACGTTGAAACCGGCTTCTTTCAGCCTGCGCACGATCTCGCATGCCTTATAGATTGCCGCGCCGGCAGTTATCCCAAGAATGACGTTCTTCCTACCCGCCATTTTTGTCCGTCGCTACCTGTATTTTGCCGGCGGAAATCTCGGCCAGGGCTATGATGGAAGGCTTCAGATTGGCTGAAGTGACTTGTACCAGTTTCGGCTGGCCCTCGGAGATTTCAAGGGCCCTTTTGGAAGCCAACACAACAAGCTTATATATCGAATTTTCTGTTTTCGCAACCATACTCTGCACATCAAGATATTCCATTCGTTAAACCTTTCCTTTTACGCGTTACGCTGCTGCTGATGATCTTTTTTAAATCTTTTAACGCGTGTTTTAAATCTCCGTTCACCACGCAATGGTCGTACCTTCCGCACAGCCGCATTTCCCGCCTCGCTTTTAGCATCCTCTTCTTTATCTCTTCTTCAGAGGTGCTGCTACAGCGGCCGCGGATCCTTCGCTCCAACACCTGCAGGGAAGGCGGCCGGAGAAAAACGCTCACGCTGCGGCGCGGATACACCTTCTTCACCCGCATCGCGCCTTTGTGATCCAGGCACATCAAAAGATACTTACCCTTGTCTAAACAGCTCTCTACGAACTCTTTAGGCGTTCCGTAATAATACTCCAAATATTTTGTCCATTCAAGAATTTTTTTATCCCTGCGCAGCCGCAAAAATTCTTCTTTGCCGACAAAGAAATAGTCTCTGCCGGGTTTTTCCGCCGAACGCGGC
Source organism: Candidatus Omnitrophota bacterium (assembly GCA_011620275.1). Taxonomy (GTDB): domain Bacteria; phylum Omnitrophota; class Gorgyraeia; order Gygaellales; family Profunditerraquicolaceae; genus Undivivens. The sequence goes on along the minus strand of WOZK01000034.1, from coordinate 5,858 downwards.
CTGCGTGTGGTCAGAGACACGGATTTTACCAGCCTGCCGCGAAAGGCATTTCTCTGCTTCAGCAGCAACCGGGCAAGGGTCGTTTTCCCCGACCCTGAAGGACCGGAGATTATAAAAATAAACCCGTCTTTGCCTTTCTTTTGTCTGTCGAGGGCCGCTTTCACCTGTTTCCCGGGCTATTCTATATTCTGCGCCTGTTCGCGTATCTTCTCTATCTGACTTTTCATCTGCACGACGAGCGCCGAAACACGCGTGTCGCTCGATTTCGCGCCCATGGTATTGGTCTCTCTCTGCATCTCCTGGGCGATGAAATCCACTTCTTTCCCTACCGCGCCGCTGGCCGAAAGTTTCCTCGTGAGGTTCTTGATATGAAAAGCCAGCCTCTCCATCTCCTCGCTGATATCGGCGTCTTTCAGGAAAGACGCTTTCTCGTCGTCGTTACGCAAGACGGCCAGCTTGGCCTTGACGCTTTCGGAGTAACGGGATTTCACGTTTTTGAGAAAACGCTCCAGCTTTTTAGCGCGCAACTTCAGGTAACCGGCTATGGCCCTGCCTTCGCGCTGCCTTGTCTTCAGCAAGTCCTGCACCGATTTGAAGAGGAGATGCTTCAGGCTGGGCCATATCTTGTTCTTGGACAATGTGCTTTCTTCCAGAGAAAGGATCCCTGGAAGATTGATCAATTCGACCATGCGAATATTATCGCTGATCCTGAATTCATTCCTGATATGGTGAAGCTCCGCGAGATAATTCTTCAACAGTTTCCGGTTTATGAAAATCTTGTTGGCCGCGCCGCCGGTTATCGAAATCACGCAGGTGATCCTGCCGCGTTTCACCTTGGATTCGATCTCCTTCTTGATGCGCTCCTCCAGGGAAAGAAAACCTTCCGGCAGGTGCAAGGATACTTCGCGGAACTTATGATTGATGCTGCGCAACTCCACGCAAATCCTGCCGCAGGGTTCCAGCGGGGATTCATTACTGGCGAAACCGGTCATACTGCTGATCATAACTCAACTCTCCTCTCGCTCTCCATAGACGGAGTGGGATGCGGCATGGTGAAACTGCCCGGGAATAAACCCGGGTTTTCTTTTTCGATAAGGTATAATCTACTGATGAAAGCCGAAGATTTTCGCGCCTTGATTTTAAATCCAGACACGTATTCTCTTCTCTTTCTCTACACTCTCCCTGGCCGGGTAAAGCTCGACTATTATCTCCTCCGGCCGGAACCAAAGTTTTATCTCGCGCTCCGCTTCTTCCGGGCTCGAGGACACATGCACCACGTTTTCGTAAAGCCCTTTGGTGGTGATCCGGCCGTAAGACCCGCGGATCGTAGTAGGATCCGCTTCTTCAGGGTTGGTCGCTCCGGCGAGCTGCCGACATTTGGTGATGGCATCCGGTCCCCAGTAAACAAGGGCCATTACTTTACGGCGGTTATGCAGTTCCCCCTGCAAATAGCTTATAAGCTCCGGGAAAAACGGCTTGTCTTTCAAATGCTGATAATGAGCCGCGGCTAGTTCCCTCGATACTCTGACCATCTTGGCGGCGACAATCTCCAGCTTGGTCTCGGAAAGCCGGGTAAGAATGTTTCCCGTCAGCGACTTTTTCAATCCGTCCGGTTTTATCAAGATCAATATCGCCTGGTTGTCCATAACTGTCTCTCCTTCCGGGGACTTATGATGAGAATGCCTGTTTGATTTTATCGCTGAGTCGTTTCATATCTTCAGATGAATAGAATTCGATGATTATCGAACCCCGTTTCTTTTTCTTCACTATCCTAACCTTGGTGGCGAGTATGTGCTGAAGTTCTTCCTCCAGCACGGACACCATGGTGTCTCCCACAGCCGGCTTTAAATGCCTCTTCTTTATAGGCCCCAGTGAAGAGCGGCCGCTTTTCAACAGCGTCTCCAGTTCTCGAACGGACAGGCCTTTACTTATAATGTCCTGCACCAACTTGCGCTGTTGATTTATATCCTGCACCTCTAAAAGCGCTCTTCCGTGGGCATAAGATATGCGCCCTTTTTTAATCTCCTCTTGGATTTCTTGCGGTAACTTCAATAACCGCAATATGTTAGCTACAGTAGCCCGGGCCTTGCCGAGCACATCGCTCAATTCTTCTTGAGTTACCGAAAACTTCTCTACCAGATATTGATATGCCCGCGCCTCTTCAATAACATTAAGATTTTCCCTTTGTATGTTTTCAATCAATGCCAATTCCAAAGAATCCCGGTCATCAACATTTCGCACAATAACAGGTATCTCTTTGAGATTCAATAGGTTAGCTGCTCTATAGCGCCGTTCTCCGGCTATAAGCTCATAAACATCTCCCTGTTGGCGGACTAATACCGGCTGTAGTATGCCTTTTTCTTTTATGGACTGAGTAAGCTCTTCCAGGCTTTGCGAATCAAAAGTATCGCGGGGTTGTAAAGGATTAGGTTTAATAGATGACATCGGCAAATAAGTAACGCTGTTGCCTATAGTACTCCTCGCAGAGGTAACCGTTGAATCGCTACTGAAAGGAATAACTGGTGCAGGTGGAATTAAAGCCCCGATCCCTTTGCCTAAAGCCCTTTTTTCCATTAAACCTCCCTGATGTTGCATCCTGTGCTTCTACTATGTAACTTTAGACTTCACTGCCTACAAAAATACAGACAAAACATTACTCCAAGAGAACCCCATTCTCCTTGTTGCCGGCAACAGGTTTGACGATATCCCCCTGTAAGATCTCTTGTGTTAACTCCTCATATTTGGCAGCTCCTATGGAATCCTTATCATAAACTGCAATCGGTTTACCATAGCTGGGTGCCTCTGTAAGCCGTACATTGCGGGGAATAACCGAATTGAATACTTTGTCTTTAAAAAATTTCCGGGCTTCTTCTATGACCTCTTTTGTAAGATTGGTACGGAAATCGGCCATGGTCATCAATACCCCTTCTATCTCTAATGCCGGATTCAGATGTTTGCGAACCAAGCTTACCGTATTCATTAATTGAGTTAAACCTTCCAAGGCATAATATTCACATTGCACCGGTATTAAAACCGTATTAGCCGCACACAACCCATTAATTGTCAATAAACCTAATGACGGCGGAGAATCAATTATCACAAAGTCGTATTTTTCTTTTTCATGTGCGAGGATATTCTTCAGCCGATACTCTCTACCCAGTGCCCCAACCAATTCCACCTCGGCACCGGTCAAATCCACATTTGCTGGAGCAAGAGTTAAATTTTTCACCAGGGTAGGCATAACGACTTCTGCTAAACCGATTTCTTCCAGCAAAATATGATAAGTGCTCCTTTTAATATCGTGCTTATTTATTCCTAAACCGCTTGTGGCATTCGCCTGTGGATCCAAATCAAGTAAAAGAACCCGTTTCCCTGCCAAAGCCAGGTAAGTCGCTATATTTATAGCAGTGGTAGTTTTACCAGTACCCCCTTTTTGATTACATACTGCAATTATTCTTCCCATATCTTGTCCTGTTCCACGCGGAACATGCGCTAACTTTTCTTTATACTAACTCTAATACGTGCCGGTTTGACCCCTGGCATACCAAATAATCCCTTAGCTCCTTCAGTCAGGATTTCCACACTCAGCTTTTCTTTAGGAATTTTTAATTTTGTCAAGGCTTGCTGAATAGCGTCTTCAAAACTATTTCCTTCAAATTCATAACTTTCAATATCCTTAGAGTCTTCCATGATACAGTTATACAGTTGTCCCCTTGTTTTTTGATACGGTTATGATACGGTTCCGGTCTTTTTGATACGGTTCATTCTAACCTGTTGCACTAACATCAAAATATTATTAACCAACCAATACAAAACTAAGCCCGCAGGCATATTATAAAAGATGAACACAAAAATTATAGGAAAAAGAATAAGCATCATTTTTTGTTGTTCGGAAGAAGAGCTCATCTGCGTTGCAGAGGATAATTTCTGCTGAAAAAACATACTTACCGACATCAAAATGGGTAATATATTAATTGAATTACCGATTAAAGGAAATGTCCCTGGTAACGAGATTATTTTATCCGGCAGAGAAAGATCTTGAATCCAGAAGAATTTTGCTCCTTTAAGTGCTACGGAGCGAATTAAAACCTGATATAAAGCAAAAAACACTGGTATTTGCAACAAAACCGGCAGACAACCGCCCAAAGGATTAATCTTATGCCTGCGGTATAGCTCCATTATTTCTTTATTCAAACGTTGGGGATTATCTTTATATGTTTTACGTAGTTCTTCTATTTTAGGCTGTAATTCCTGCATCTGCTTCATTGATCTTAACTGCTTGATCGATAAAGGGAACAAAATAAGATAAATAGCCACACTGAGCAGGATGATAGCTCCCCCCCAATTATGGCCTATATGATAGAAAAATTCCAACATTTGCAATAACAGCTGTGCTATAAAATCAAACATGCCGAAATTTATTACCGCAGACCATTGTTTATTTACTGAAGTTATCGTCTTAAGATCCTGCGGGCCTATATATGCGTTATATTGAAGAACTTCTTTTTGTCTCGGTAAAAGCGTTATTTTTTCGTCTAAAAGCGCAATTTCTGTGCTGTTCTGTCCTACAGGATTAACTTGGGCTTTAAGTAGCCGCGCTGGAACACCTAATATTACAGTAAAATATCGATCCCCATAAGAAATAAAGCTTATATCTTGAAAAGTGGCTGGTTTGCGTAGATTCAGATGTTTAACTTTATCCTGACTGGAAATAGTAAGTTTATCAAACCGCCCTTGGTTATCATTACTAAACGTAAACTCCCCTAATATTAATGGGATACGAAATTCTATGGGATTAGGAGATATGTTTTCAACAGTTATTTTAACATTTAACGCATAATTCTTAGGATTAAAATTAAATACCTTATCTATTCTCTTCTCTTTATCGGTAGCAGTAAAAGCAATGGAATTCAAGTTGACCGACGATTTTTTAAATGTTAAACCATTGTCTTCCAGTAAGAAAGCGTGTTTTAAATTCATTCCGGAGTCTTTATATTTTTTAAAAACAATTTCCCAGATCGCCGCGTCTTTTTCAATAAAATAGGCGGTGAAGTTGTCATTATTAAAAGCGATCAACTCATTAATATTAATTTCCGGCCGTGGGGTGTTTATCGTTGGCCTGGGAGACTGCATTGCGGTGTTTTTTGATGCAACTACTTTATTTTCAATATGATAGTACCTTTTTGTTGCGCCGGACCAAATGATTAAAATCAAGGTAGAAATGACTACTGCAGAAATCAGCCTTTTTTCCATAGTTATTTTAAGGGGTCGTATCCGGAAGCCGGATTAAATGGTTGACATTTTAATATGCGAAACAGGGTTTTCAGGCCGCCGGTGAATAAACCGTAACGTATAAACGCCAGCCTGGCATATTCCGAACAAGTAGGTGTAAAACGGCAGCATGTCGGAAAAAATCCTCTGATATACATTTGATAGATATCTACAATGCTCAGACAGATTTTCCGGGTCATTAAATAGACAACCTTTTTCTTCCTTTTTGCCGACGACGAGCTAACGTTTTTCTGCCGCCTTTTGTAGACATCCGTTTCTTGAAACCGTGCTTCCTTTTACCTACGCGTTTAGATGGCGTCGTTAAATGTTTCTTCATTGTCGCTCCATTTTTGGACGGGTTGAGGAAAAACCAATTCGATGCGCCAGAGCCTAAAAGGCGCGGCTTTAGCGCCGTCGAAGCATAAAATAATGATTGATTATATCAGAACTCTAACTTCAGTCAAGCATTAAAGTTTGGCGTGTAGAAAAAGATTTTATCACACAAAAAATCCTGGGTCAAGCAACAATATTTGTGGAGTTTCCCCAAAATTTTCCGGTAAAACTTCTACAAGGCAAATTTAAAGAAT
>WOZK01000024.1 GCA_011620275.1 Candidatus Omnitrophota bacterium | reverse complement strand
GAGGAGGATATCGCCCAGGCCATTACCGCTCAGTACGGTTTTCCTTTCCTCCCCCTGACCAATTACGAAATAGCCCGGGAGATAATAAAACTCGTGCCGGACCGCGTAGCCAAACAATACATGATCATACCGGTCGATAAGATCGGCGACAATCTTACCGTCGCCATGTCCAATCCGCTCAACATCCAGGCGATAGAGGACGTGGAGATGCTGACGGCCTGCCATGTCCAGACTTTTGTCTCGACCTCTTCCGATATAAAGAACGCCATAGAGAAATATTACAGTCAATAAGACCGTGAACCGGTGATATGATCTCACTCAAAGAACGGCTTAAAAGCATACTTATACAAAATAAATTGCTTACCTCCGAACAGCTGGAGCAGGCCCTGGCCATGCAGAAGGAGAAGGGCGTGCGGCTGAGCGAGATTTTGGTATCCGCCGGGTTCGTCCAGGAGACCGCATTGATGTCGGCGGTGAGTTCCGGGATAGGGCTGCCGGTCATCGACCTGAAGAGACTGAGGATAAATAAGGAAGTGATGGGGCTTATCCCCAAAGAAGTAGGCAAGCATTATTTGATACTTCCGCTTTCCAAGATAGGAGACACGCTGACGCTGGCGATGGCTAATCCTCTGGATGTCCTGGCCATCGAGCACGTGGAGTCGTTAACCGGTTATAAGATAAATCCGGTCATCTCCTCCTCCCGAGATATCCTGCAGGCCCTGGAATTGAACCCTGAAGCTGTCTCCGAGGACGGTGAGATGGACAAACTGGTCCAGGAGATATCTTCCGGTCCGCTGGAATTCGTCAACGAAGAAAAAGAAATATCCCTCAGCGAGCAGGAATTGAGCTTGATCAGCAAACAGGCTCCGGTCATACGCGTAACGGACGCGATACTGATGGAAGCCGTGCGTCAGAGGGCTTCCGACGTTCTGGTGGAGCCGTTCGATAAAAAGCTTCGGGTGCGTCTGCGCGTGGACGGCATCCTGCAGGAGATAAGCGCTCCTCCTTTCGGCATGCACGCATCCATAATTTCGCGTCTTAAGGTAATGTCCGAACTTAACATAGCGGAGCACCGCCTCCCTCAGGACGGCAGGTTCAGCAGGAAGATAGAGGGACGGGAGGTGGATTTCCGTATCTCCGTCATCCCCACGAGTTTCGGGGAAAAAGCCGCTTTGCGCGTCCTGGACACCTCTCAGGCGACGCTCGATATAGACAAACTCGGTTTTTCGGAATACTGTATTTCTTTGTTGAAGAAAGCCGCTTCCATGCCGCACGGCATGATACTGGTCTGCGGTCCTACCGGCAGCGGCAAGACCACTACCTTGTATTCCATGTTGAAATTCGTCGGCAAACCGGACAGGAACCTTGTGACGGTGGAGGACCCCGTTGAATATCAGCTTATCGGGGTCAACCAGGTAACGGTCCATCCGGAGATAGGGCTTACTTTCGCCTCCGCCCTGCGTTCTATCCTCAGGCAGGATCCGGACGTGATAATGATAGGGGAAATCAGGGATTTCGAGACAGTGGATATGTCCATTAAAAGCGCCCTCACCGGCCACCTGGTCCTTTCGACGCTTCATTCCACCACTGCGGCAGGGGCTATCGCCAGGCTGGTTAACATGGGAGTGGAGCCGTATTTGATAAATTCTTCGCTTATTTGTACCGTCTCGCAGCGTCTGGTGCGCAGGATTTGTCCTCATTGCCGCGAGCAGTATGTTATGAGCAGGGAGACTGCCGAAGGGCTTAAAATTAAGCCGGACGGGGAGCTTAGGTTTTTTCGCGGTAAGGGCTGTCAGGCTTGTTCCAAGACGGGATACAGCGGACGTATAAGCATAGCCGAAGTCCTGATGCTGACACCCGGGATAAAGAACCTCATTTTTAACATGGCCCAGGAATACGTGATAAAGAAGCAGGCGGTAGAGGAAGGTATGCAGACTTTGCGGCAGCAGGGGATGAGACTGGCGGGGGAAGGAGTGACCACGGTGGAAGAAGTTTTCAGGGTAACTGCGGCCGACGAATAGCGCGGCCGCCGGCCAAGGAGCCCGCGCGGGTGACCGGCGGGATAGACAAAATAAATGGTGTCCATAAAAGACAATATAATCTCGATACTGGTCAACAGCAAGGCAGTGGAGGAGAAGGCGCTGCGTAAGGCGCTGGAGGTCCAACGTAGAAAACAGCTGCCGCTGCGAAGAGTGCTCCTGGACGAAAAACTCATTACCGAGGAAAAGCTGATAACCGTGCTGTCGGAGCATCTTTTTATCCCGCTCCTGCGGCTGAATAAATACAAATTCGACGCTAAACTGTTCGAATTGATACCGGAGCGGATCGCCAGGCAATACCGCATAATACCGCTTTCCCTGATCGGCGGCACCTTGACGGTTGCCCTGTCGGATCCTTTGAATATCTTCGCCATCGACGACCTGAGCGCCGTGACCGGATACGGGCTGAACCTTGTGTTGAGCACGGAGGAGGACATATCGCGGGCCATCGAGGCGCAATACGGGCCGAAAGAGCAGGAGGCCGGCATAAGTTCCATACTGAAGGAAGAAGGCGGGGCCGAAGAGGAAGAGGAGGCGTCTTCCTCCGAGGATATGGATTTGAGTTCCGGTTTCAGGCAAAGCCAGAAACCGCCCATAGTCAAAGTAGTGGATTATCTGCTCAGCCAGGCGATACGCAAGCGCGCTTCCGATATACATATAGAGCCCGAACACGACTGTCTGAAGATACGCTACCGTATAGACGGAGCACTGCAGGAGATATTCAAGATACCGAAAATAAACCAGAACGCGGTTATCGCGCGTCTTAAAATAATCTCCAACCTTGACATTACCGAGAGCAGGGTCCCTCAGGACGGGCGTTTCAGGGTGCGTTTCGAGGGCCGCGAGATAGATTTCAGGGTTTCCTGCCTGCCGACTACTTACGGGCAGAAATTCGTATTGCGCATTTTGGACAAGACTTCGCTTTCGGTCGGCCTGGACAAACTGGGTTTCTCTCCGCAGCCGCTGGAGGTGTTCAAAGAAACCGCGAAGAAACCTTTCGGCATGATGTTGGTCACCGGTCCGACCGGCTCGGGTAAGTCCACCACTTTGTATTCGATATTGAACCAGCTCAACACTCCGGACAGGAACATCGTTACCATCGAGGATCCGGTAGAGTACCAGGTATACGGTATCAGCCAGGTCCAGGTATCCCACGATATAGGGCTGGACTTTTCCGGCGGGCTGAGGGCTTTATTGCGTCAGAGTCCGGATATCATAATGATCGGAGAGATCAGGGATTCCGAGACGGCCGATATCGCCATAAAAGCTTCTCTGACCGGACAGCTGGTGCTTTCCACTCTGCATACCAACGACGCAATTTCCACAATTACCAGGATAATAGACATGGGGGTGGAGCCTTTTCTCGCCGCCACCAGTATAGTCACGCTTTGCGCCCAGCGCTTGTGTCGGCGCATCTGTCCGCGCTGCAAAAAGCCGGTTGAGACCGACCGCCGGATGCTGGAAAGTCTGGGTTTTTTCGATTGGTGCGGCGCTGACGCGGCGGAAAAAATGACGCTTTATTCCGCTCCGGGGTGCGAATATTGCAATAACAGCGGTTTTTATGGTAGAATTGCTATAGCCGAGGCGCTGATCATAGACGATACCATCAGGGGAATGATCATAAAGAAGTCCCCTGAGGATGCCATCAGGGAATATGCCTTCCGGGAGACCGGGATGCGCAGTCTCAGGCACGACGCGTTCTTGAAGGTCAGGGACGGTTTGACTACTCTCGAAGAAGCCCTTAGAGCCACGAAGGAGGAATAATATGTCCGCTGCTCAGGCATTACTTCTCTTGACAGATGAAACCGAGATGGCCAGGTATCTTAAGGAAGAACTCCTCATAGAGGGCGGTTATTCCGTATTTCACGAGACGGACGTGGCAGCCGCCGTTTCCGCTTTCCGCAATAATCCGTTTCCGCTTATCATAATCAAACTGGATATGCCGGGGACGGTTATGGATGATCTTATACGGGTTTTCCGCGAGATAGACCAGGACTGTATAATAATAGGTTTTTTGAACGAGGCCGATCCCCGTATGATGCGCGACGGCATAAAGAGCGGGGTATATGATTTCATTTTCAAGCCCATCAACATGGAGAAACTGATATTCCTCGTGAAGAAAGGGCTGGAACTGCGTCATATAATGACCTTGCACAGACAGCTGCTGAACGATATCCAGGAACACAATCATTCTTTGTATAAGCAGAATAACATTCTGGCGAGAAGGATAGAAGAATCGACCAAGAACATGGTGAAGCTCTATGAGGATCTTAGGAGCACTTATATGCGCACGATCAAGGTGCTCGCGCACACCATAGAAGCCAAGGATAAATATACGCGCAAGCATTCGGAGAATGTGGCCTCTTACGCGGCGGTGATCGCCAAGGAAATGGGGCTCAGCGGAGAGGACCTGGAAAAACTTATCGAGGCCTGCGAACTGCACGACCTCGGCAAGATCGGGGTGGAAGATGTCATATTGTCGAAACCGGCCGCCCTTACTCCTGCGGAATGGGAACAGATAAAACTTCACCCCAACACCGCGGTGGAGATACTGGAGCCGTTGACGTTCCTTGAGGATGTCACTAAACTTGTTAAACAGCATCACGAGCATTATGACGGCAGCGGGTATCCGGAAGGCCGCAGCGGAGACGACATCCTGCTGGGGGCGCGGATTATACATCTGGCGGACGCCTATGATGCCATGCGTTCGGCGCGTTCCTACCGTAAAATACCGCTGACAAAAGAAGAAGCGGTACAGGAAATAAAAAAGAATTCCGGCAAGCAGTTCGATTCCAAAGTGGTGGAAGCGTTCCTGCGGGTCGTGGACAAGGTGGACTCCTGAGGCGGTTATGCCGGTATATAAATACCTGGTAAAAGATAAGAACGGCCAGACCCTGGCCGGAAGCATTGAGGGGCAATCGGAAACGGAAACGGTCGCCGCCCTGCATAAAAAAGAATTCATTGTGCTGAAGGTGGAGGCGGTGAAGACTGCCGCGCAGAAAAATGTATCCGGCGGCAAAGTTAAATCGGAGGACCTGGTTATTTTCTCGCGCCAGCTGGCCACGATGATTGATGCCGGCATTCCGGTGGTGCAGGCCTTGTCGATACTTTCCGAGCAGTTAGAGACCAGGGCGTTCAGAGAGAAGGTGGAGGCGATAGCCAGGGATATCCGCGCCGGCACCAGTTTGAGCGACGCGATAGCGAAGTACCCGGCGGTATTCTCCGAACTTTTCGTGAATATGACCAAGGCCGGGGAGGCTTCCGGTATGCTCGATGAGGTCCTTGACCGGCTGGCTTCATATCTGGAGAAATCCTTGGCTCTGGCGCGGAAGGTCAAATCAAGCCTTGTCTATCCGGCGGTCGTGATTACTATGGCCTTGGCGATAACCGCGGTGTTGCTGCTGAAGGTGGTTCCAACTTTCAAAGGGATATTCGAGATGCTGGGCGGGCAGCTGCCTCTCTTGACGCGGATCCTGATCGGTGTCAGCGACGCTCTGAAGCAGTATTTCATTCTTCTGGTGATAGCCATGGCGGCTGTCGGTGCCGCTTTGAAGAAGATTGTTTCTACCGACAAGGGCAGGCGTAATCTGGACAGGCTGAAGTTGCGCGTGCCTATACTGGGAGAGCTTTTTCGCAAAGTGGCGGTCGCCAAATTTTCCAGGACTTTTTCTACTCTCGTCAAGAGCGGGGTAAACGTTTTGAGCGCGTTGGATATCGTGGCCAAGACAGCCGGTAACAAGATTGTCGAAGAGACCATTATCGATTGCCGGACCGCGGTTCGAAACGGGGAGCCGATCGCAGCGTCTTTGACAAAAAGCAGCGTCTTCCCTCCTATGGTCTGCCGTATGGTAAGCGTGGGGGAGCAGACCGGGCAGTTGGAAAAAATGCTTTCCAAGATAGCCGATTTCTACGACGAGCAGGTAGACGCGCAGGTCTCGGGCCTGACCAGTATGATAGAACCGCTGGTTATCGCTTTTCTCGGAGTGATGGTGGGTGGTATCGTCGTTGCTTTGTTCCTCCCGGTTTTCCAGGTCACTCAGCTGGTGGCGGGCAGGTAAATTGCCGCGCTATTTACTTCCGTAGAGGCGCGCGATGTTGAATGCGGAGCGATGCGCCGGCCGTCATTTCGTCTCGCCGTAGATTCTTAACTTATTAGCAAGCAGGCTGTTGGGATTGTGAATAAGAATAGGTGAAAAAAAATAAAAAAAAGTTATTGACAACCAAAGGCATCTTTGGTATAACTTAAAAACCCTGCTAGGACAGCAGTTGATACCATCCTATTTTCGTGAAGAAAATAAAACAGGTTATTGACATTATCGGCAGTTGACAATCGGGCCTATCTGGCGCTTTTAAGAAAGCGTCCCGGAAGGTGCGGGACGCTTTTTTATTTTAGATAGATTTCGGTATCATCGTTCTTTGAGAATTTAGGAATAGCCAAGCACAAAAAGTAAGACCCGTAAATCCTTAAGGGATTTATGCGGGTAAAAGTAGCAATAAAGAGCCTTTATACAAACTTTTCTAGATTTTCGGAGAGTTTGATCCTGGCTCAGAGTGAACGCTGGCGGCGTGGATTAGGCATGCAAGTCGAGCGATACTCTGGATGGAGAGATTGAAGCCGCAAGGCGGATGTCGATTTGTCCGGGGATATAGCGGCAGACTGGTGAGGAACACGTGAGTAATATACCTCCAAGTCGGGAATAGCCTTGCGAAAGTGAGGGTAATACCCGATGTGCTTACGGCGGCGCAAGCCGCTGCAAGTAAAGGTGCACCGGCGAAAGCCGGGGTGCCGCTTGAAGATTAGCTCGCGTCCTATCAGCTAGTTGGTGGGGTAATGGCCTACCAAGGCTTTTGACGGGTAGCTGGCCTGAGAGGGTGGTCAGCCACACGGGGACTGAGACACTGCCCCGACTCCTACGGGAGGCTGCAGTCGAGGATCTTTAGCAATGGGCGAAAGCCTGACTATGCGACGCCGCGTGAGGGATGAAGGTTTTCGGATCGTAAACCTCTTTCGATGGGGAAGAATGTCCAGGCTTAACCGTCTGGATTGACGGTACCTAGAGAAGAAGCCACGGCCAACTCCGTGCCAGCAGCCGCGGTAATACGGGGGTGGCGAGCGTTACTCGGATTTATTGGGTGTAAAGGGCAGGTAGGCGTCCTGTCAAGTTTCAGGTGAAATCCTGCGGCTCAACCGCAGAACTGCCTGAAAAACTGTCAGGATTGAGGCCAGAAGAGGAGAGCGGAATTCCCGGTGTAAGGGTGAAATCTGTAGATATCGGGAGGAACACCAGTGGCGAAAGCGGCTCTCTGGTCTGGCTCTGACGCTGAACTGCGAAAGCTCGGGGAGCAAACAGGATTAGATACCCTGGTAGTCCGAGCCGTAAACGATGAGCACTAGGTGTTGGGGAGCAATCCTCAGCGTCGTAAGATAACTCGTTAAGTGCTCCACCTGGGGACTACGACCGCAAGGTTAAAACTCAAAGGAATTGACGGGGGCCCGCACAAGCGGTGGAACATGTGGTTTAATTCGA
>WOZK01000031.1 GCA_011620275.1 Candidatus Omnitrophota bacterium | reverse complement strand
TACGTTAATGACGATTTTAAAAATAATCGGGAAGAAAAATATTTTCTAACAAAGTGCTATCCGGCTTTCGACGTTACGCCGGCGGGGCTGATCACTAAACATATCCATATGAGGTTTTAAAAATGACGGGGAAATTCATCAGGGAAACGGCCGAGGCAGAAGTGATAGAGACCGGAAGGGAGCTTTACCGCAGCGGTATGGCGGTGGCGGCTTCCGGCAACCTGAGCGTGAGGCTCGATGATAAACGCATCATTATCACCGCCTCCGGCAGCAGGCTGGGCAGGCTGTCCGCAGAAGATATGGTTTGCGTGGGATTGGTTTCCGGGATTGCGGAGGAGGGCAGGCTCCCCAGCTCAGAACTGCCGATGCACAGGATGATCTATAAGGAGTTCCCGGATATAAAAGCCGTATTGCACTGCCACCCGCCTTTCGTCAACGGTTATTTCAGCGTCAGGGATTCTTTCAAACCGTTTACTTTCGAGGCATCTTTCTATCTCGGGAATGTCCCGGTGGTGCCGCAGGACACTCCTACCGTGACCAGGTCTCAGGAAATCACCGCGGCCCTGCGGCAGGGGAATCTTATAGTGCTGAAGAACCACGGCATAGTCTCGGCGGCCGGCGATATGGCAAAAGCCTTGGATCTTGCGCAGGCTCTGGAGGAGGCGATAAAGACCGCGGCATTGGCGCGCCTGTTCTCCTGTGCGGCTGAACCTTTGTCAGTGCCGACGGACGAGAAAACGGAACGAGCGGCGGATCCCGGGGGAGTTTATCGGATGTTTTCCCCTGAGCATATAGACGCCATCGTCGGCCTGGTGAACCGCGACTCTTTTATCTCCGAAAAAGGCAGGGAACTGGAGCTTACTTTACAGATTTCGGTAGTTCTGGACGATGACGGGACCGCCTATAAATTCGTTTTCCGGCAGGGTAAGATAGGTTCCGTTGAACGCAGCGCGGAGGCCCCGTTCGTGATCTCGGCCCCGTCATCCGCCTGGAGAGAAGTTTTCTCCGGCAGGCTCGATCCGTTCACGGCGGTGACACAAGGGAAAATGAAACTTAAGGGACAGCTCGGCCAGCTTTCCCGCTGGTACGTTCCTTTCAGCAGGCTGTTTGAGCTTTTCAAACAGGTGCCGGTGTCTTCATAAACGCCAGGCTTTTTATAAACGGCAGATTCGTCCACGGAGGAGCCAGAAAGACGGTAATCAATCCTTCCTGCGGCGTGCCGGTGTGCGAAGCGGAGTTGGCTCTGGAGCCGGAACTGGAAACGGCGCTGGATGGCGCGCGCAGGGCGTTCGACTCCGGCTCCTGGAAAGATATTTCTTTGGATAAACGCCGGGAATATCTGCTGAAGATAACCGTTGGTATCCGCGAACGCGCCGCTGAAGGTGAATTGCGAAGGGGGACTGGCGGGGAAAAAACTTTGTGCCGACTACAGGGGCGACATGATATCTTTTACAGGCAGTAACGAAAGCGGGGGGGGGCCATTCTCGGCCATACCTCCGTTTCCCCGAAGAAGACGCTGATGGAATTGGGAGGGAAGTCTGCAGCCCTGGTTTTCGCCGGCAGCGATCTGGAGACCGCGGTGAACAGTTGTCTTGTTTCCGTGTTCCTGAACCGGGGATAGATGTGCACGGCGACGCCGCAGATTTCCGGACGCAGATAGGGCCTTTGATATCGCAGGGGCAAAGGGAAAAGGTTGCTTCCTTTGTGGGGGAGACGTTGAGTTCGAAGGCGGAACTGCTCTGCGGCGGCAGGGCGCCGTCCGAAGAAAGTCTCCGCAATGGTTTCTTTTACGAACCGACGGTGTTGGCGGGAGTGACCTCGAAAATGGATACCTTCCGCTGCGAGGTCTTCGGTCCGGTGGCGGCGCTCTCCAGGTTCAAAAGCCCGGAAGAGGCGCTGCGTCTTTGCAATGATTCCGATTACGGGCTGGCTGCTTCCATCTGGACGCGTGATGAAGGCGCGGCCTTGAAACTTGCGGCGGGGATAAACTCCGGCACGGTCTGGATAAATACCTACGGGATGTTCTTTCCCGGTCTTCCGTACGGCGGGTTCAAAAAAAGCGGGTTCGGCAAAGAACTGGAGAGGGCGGGATTCCTGGAATATACGCGCCTGAAGAACGTGGCGCTGGATAGAAGCGAAGGCGGTAAATCCCTGGTGAGTTATACTGGTACGGTTTTTAATCCCCTCGCCCAGAAATCCCCGGCTTTATAGAGGGAAAACAATGAACATAGCGGCATTGTTGAAAGAACAGGCGCGGAAACATCCGGAAAAAACGGCTTTCGTTTTCCGGGGAGAAGAAATTTCCTTTCGGGAACTTAAGGATAAGGTTTTTTCCCTGGCGGCGGCTTTGTCTGCGCACGGTATAGTCAAAGGAGACAGGGTAGCTTTATACCTGCCGGGCTGCCCGGAATACATCCTCAGTTACTTGGCGGTGTGGGTTCTCGGCGCGACGGCGGTGCCGCTTGATTTTATGCTCACTTCGGATGAACTGCTCTCCTGCCTGGGACATTGCGAAGCCAAAACCCTGATTATGCGCGAAAAGACAGTGGTTTCGGCCTGCGGGTTGAAAGAAAAACTGCCCGCGCTTTCTTCGGTCTTCGTATGTAATAGCAAAGATACGATCTTTTCATCCGGCGTATTCCCGTTTAAAGCGCTCCCGGAAAAAGACCGTGGTATTTTCGGTTTTCCCGTCCCGGCGGACTCCGATCCGGCGATAATATTTTATACCTCGGGATCTACCGGCAAGCCTAAAGGAGTGATAGTCAACTACCGCCAGCTGGAAGCTCCGCCGAAAGCAATAAAGTATTTCTTAGATTTGAGCGGAGAAGACGTAGCGCTTTGCGCTTTGCCTTTTTCTCACCTCGGCGGCTTGACTTATATCCAGTGCTGCCTCATGTATTCGCTTACTTTCGTGCTTATGGAGCGTTTTATCCCCGCGGAATTCCTCAAGACCGTGCAGGAGAGGAAGATCACCTATTTCTGGATAGTTCCTTCCATGTTTTATGCCCTGCTGCAGCTGAAGGAATTCGAGAGTTTCGATTTGTCCAGCCTGCGCTTTGTGGTTACTTTCGGCGCTTCCAGTTCTCCGGAAGCGCTGCGCAGGTTCCATAAATTCTGCCCCGGCGCGCAGCTTCTCAACGGCTGGGGCATGACCGAGACCAACGCCCCGACAATGGTGCTTTCCAGGGGGTCGGCCAAGATAGAAAGCGTGGGCAGACCGGTGCCGTGGGTTGAGATATGCATACTTGACGAAAACGATAAACCCGCGCAGTCTGGAGCGGTGGGAGAAGTAGCGGTGCGCGGATGGGTAGTCACAGACGGTTATTTTAAGGACCCGGAGCTGACGGCCAAGAGTATGCGGGGAGGGTGGTTTCATACCGGGGATTTGGGGCGGATAGACGCAGAGGGGGACCTGTTCATCGTGGGCCGGAAGAAAGAGATGATCAAGGTAGGGGGAGAGATCGTTTTCGAACCGGAAGTGGAATCCGTGCTGCTGCGTCATCCCGCGGTGGCGGAGGCCGCGGTGGTAGGCGTTCCGGATAAATTGCGCGGAGAGATCCCCATAGCCTGGGTGGTGTCGAAACAAGACACCGCTGTTTCTGCGGAAGACCTGCGCTATTTCTGCCGCGAACACCTGGCGCATTTCAAGATCCCGCAGCAGATAAAATTCCTGCCTGCCCTTCCCAAGAACCGCTCCGGTAAGACCGATAAAGAACGCTTGCGCCCGCAGCCTGCCGGTAATTGAGCTTCCGCCGACGAAGGAGTGTATGCTCGATATAAAGGAGTTGTCTTTAGAGGAGTTGAAGGAACGGTTTAACGCCGCGGGTATTCGGCCTTTTCACGCAGAACAGGTTTTTGCCTGGATATACAGGAAAATGGCCGGGACGTTCCGGGAGATGAGCGACCTGCCTGCTCCCCTCAGGGAATACCTTTCTTCGGACTTTCTGATATACAGCGCCGTGATCGCGCGCAGACTGGTCTCCGGAGACGGGACCGTGAAGCTTCTTTTTGAACTGGCGGACGGGAATATGATAGAATCCGTGCTTATTCCGGCGGAGCGCAGGATGACGGGATGTATTTCCGTTCAGGCAGGCTGCGGTCTGCGCTGCGCCTTTTGCGCCAGCGGAGCGCTTGGGCTGGAAAGGAACCTCAGCTGCGGAGAGATACTGGAACAGGTCTGCCGTCTGCAAAAAGAAGCCGGAGGCCGGCTCACTCATCTTGTTTTCATGGGTACCGGCGAGCCGTTCAATAATTACGACAATCTTATCAAGGCCGTCCGGATAATCAATTCAAAGGAATCTTTTCATATCGGCGCCCGACGCATTACCATTTCCACCTCCGGTATACTGCCCGGGATAGCCCGTCTTGCCGGAGAAAGGCTGCAGGTTGAGCTTTCCGTATCTTTACACGCCGCGGACAATGAAGTAAGGAGCCGGCTCATGCCTGTGAACGAAATCTATCCTTTGGCGCAGCTGCTGGCGGCCTGCCGGGTTTATTCGCGCAATACAGGCAGGCAGGTGACTTTTGAATACATACTGATAAAAGGGATAAATTCCTCTTTGCCAACCGCGGTTAAATTATGTAGAATGTTAAAAGGTATGGGATGCAAGGTTAATCTTATTCCGCTTAATCCGTTGCCGTCTATGGAATGGCGCCCGCCTTCCGCGGCGGAAACCGCCGTATTCAGTTCATTCCTGCGCAAGCAGGGAATACAGGCTACGGTCAGGCAGCCGCGCGGGCGGGACATAGAAGCGGCCTGCGGACAATTAAGGCTGCAATACGCGCAGAACAGGCAGGTCGAGAGATGCGTAAAGTCACAATAGCGGGGTTCATATTCCGTGTCTGTTCCTTCCTGGCGTTTCTTTTCTTTGCGGCCAGCTGCGTAGATTTTAATATCCGCAATCTTAACTCTTCCGGAAAGAACATAATTTGTTTCGGCGACAGCCTGACCGCCGGCTATGGCGTCGAACCGAACAGTTCCTACCCGGTCATCCTGGCGAGTCTTACTTCATTTAACGTAATAAACGCTGGACTGTCGGCAGAGGATACGCGGGGAGCCCTGCGGAGATTAAAGACGGATGTCCTTGACAAGGAGCCTGTTATGGTAATAGTAGAGTTCGGCGGCAACGATCTTTTGAGTAAAATCCCTTTCGAGGAAACGGTCAAGAACATGCAGGAAATCATAGACAATATACAGGAAAGCGGCGCCATGGCAGCGGTAGTGGATATAAGCGTCGACCTTTTGATGGAGGAATATGGACAGGCTTTTCGTTCACTTTGCCGGAGAAAAGGCGCTATTTTCATAAGGGGCGTTATGGATGGGATAATCACCGATCCGTCGCTGAAAAGCGATTATTTGCACCCCAACAGTTACGGCTACAGGATCATGGCACACCGTATATACCGCGCTGTCATGCCTTATTTGAACCGTAACCTTATTGCCAGGGATATAGCGGCAGGCAGGCCGCGCTGACAACCGACTATACAGATTGTTTTTACACACAAAATAGGTTATAATTTATATAAACGGACTTATTTATGACTTTTATAATATATAGGGGCATATGACGCGGAACGCTTTTACAATAATAGAAATGATGGTGGTGGTAGTAATTGTCGGAATATTATCATCACTGGCCGTTCTGGATTTTCATAAGACAGTGGAAAGGAACAAAGCCAAGGCCGCGGAGTATCATCTTAAAAGCATCTATAGCGCCCAGAAAAGGTATAAACTGGATAACGGCGAGTACTTTGTCTGTTCCAACACCGGGGGCGTGGTCAAGGAAGAAGAAATAGGCAAGGCATTATTTCCTAATTCAATAAATGCCGATGCTTACAGGAATATAGGCGATACGCTTTTTTCTTACGATATACAGGCCACGGGGGATGGAGGATATACGGCTACGGCGACGCGTAAATCCGGCATGTGCGCCGGCCGCACGGTCACGATTACCGATGCCGGAGGGGTCCCCGACAAGGAGTGCCCGGTATGGAAATGAAGAAGAAGTTTTTTATATTGGCCGCGGTATTGCTGTTTCTCGCCGCCATCCATCTCTATTCGAAGCATGCCGTTTACGCCAAGGATAAATACC
Organism: Candidatus Omnitrophota bacterium; assembly: GCA_011620275.1. GTDB lineage: Bacteria > Omnitrophota > Gorgyraeia > Gygaellales > Profunditerraquicolaceae > Undivivens. The sequence continues at coordinate 108,512 of WOZK01000031.1, read as the reverse complement.
TTAAGTACCTGCCCCAGAACCAGTTTGTGGACATGGTCAGCAAGGACGTGAACAAGACCGTCTCGGAAGTCAGCTGTTCTTATACCACGAATCTATTCAAGAAGGTCAAAGAATGCGAAGCCTGCATAAATGCCCAGGCAACATGCCCTGACTGTTGTTTGAACAACGCGAAGACGGCGATCGCTTGCACACCGTCCGCCGGGACCCAATATAATTGTTCGGCTGCCCCTTTCAGCGCCTCCGATACCGCCGAAGGCTATTGCAGCGCTTACAAGAGCTGTATGTCAGGTTATACTTCTTCCCCCAATCTGTGTTCCGACCCGAGTTCTTTGAATTGCCACAAACGTGGATGCGGTTCCACGGAACCGGATGGAGAATGCGACGGCTATCTCTGCGATGAAAATAACCTTTCTCCGAAGACGCCGGCATGTTCCCCCGTCTCGGACAGCGGACTGGCTAAATGTTCTTCGTACTCGCCTTACACCAGCATCACCAAGATCTGTACCGAGACCAACCCCAATACCGGACAGTGCGTAAAATACCGTTATAAGTATGGGGTGAATCCGCAGTATCAAACCTGTATCAACAAATGTAATACTTATGTCGATAACTACAGGAACTGCCGGCAGGCTGTGGAATGCTGCAAGAAGAATGCCTGCACCAGCGGATATTCGGCGAATTGCACCCAGGCCGACTGCGAGACCAGGATTTCAAGCACGGCCTGCGCCAATTATACCGCCGGCGACTGCGTGGCGCTGGAGAATCAGGTGCTCAAGTGCCTGGACGCCGCCGGGGACTGCCGGCAATGTTTTAAGGATATAGATTCCGATTTCGCGTATAAATTCGTGGCCAAAAGCCGGGAAAAGGTCGTGGTCATCTGGCAGATAGCCTCCACCCCCTTGATGACTCCGGCCGACGGCACCAAGACCTATTTCTATACCATGATCAAGGTGATAGACGATGAGAGCGGAGACGTCGCGCACCAGAGTTTCGTGAGCCAGAAGAACTTCAGCGAGGCATTCTCAGTGTTCGCAGCCACGAACGTTTCGGAAAAAACCAGCGATAGTCCCGGTCTAGAAGCGGGCAGAAGATATCGCGTGAAACTATACTATTTCATTCCGGAAGTGGGAGAAGGACTCAAGATAGAGGTCAATACGGTACAGATGATAATAATCAGGATTAGAGAATAATAGCATCATCATCCTGCCCGCCGCCACGGCCCGGGATGTAAAAAAGGAGGTAGGTATGTGGTACAGAAAAGTTGTTGCCGTTATCGCGTTTTGCGTCCTGGCTTCACCGGCTTTAGCCGAAAAGTCCAGCATGACGGTCAATCCCGCGCCGATGACGGAACAGGTGCTGGGGACTACGGAGGCGAATTTGCCGCCGGCTAAATTCCCCAAGTTCGCCAATGAAGGGGACAACGCCGAATGTAAGGAATATCTGGAGGCCCAATATCCCGAAGGCTTGAGTCTGGCCCCGATCTGCACGGTCAGCAAACTCGGGGACGGGACAAAAGTGGGAGAATGTCAGGATTACACCCAGATCCCGGGAATGGAAAAAGTTAGCTTCGAAGTCCCGGAGGCCTATAGAAAGACCGCCACCGTATTGGTCACCTGGACGATAAGAGTGGAAGGTTTGGGCTCTGAGGGCTATACCATATGGCCGCAGTTGTGTAACAGTTGGCACGGGACGTCGGAGCAGTCTTTTCCTCAGGACGTGGTTAAGACCAGGCTTTACGTGAACAACACCCTGCTGGGGCAGGACGCGGTGATGACCATCCCTGCGGGAAACAGCGTTACCCTTACCCAGGTCCAGGACCCCACGCATACCGGTAGTTATCTGATCAAACCGAGCGATTTCGGCGGAGAACTCCCGGCGACCCTGGACATCCGGCTGAAATGGATAAACGAAACGTCCATGAAGATCGTCAGCCCGGCCAACATGCGCAGTATGCTCATTACGCTGACGCCCATAGGGAATATAAAGGAATAAGAGGCGTTTTTGGTAAAACCCGCCGGCTGCGGCCTAGCGCATGGCCGGCCGGCGGAGCCGCACATCCGGCTGAAAAGGATAAACAAAACGTCCATGAAGATCGTCAGCCCAACTGACTGACATGCGTAGCACACCGTTACGATTACGCCCAGAGGGGATGTAAAGGAATAAGGATAAGATGACGCTAAAGCCCCGGGACAAAAGCTTTACCCTGATAGAAGTCCTGATTTCCATTATTATCGCCGTGATCATATTCGCCGCACTTTCCAAAGGCATGGTCGGAGGAGGGTTCCTGCTGAAACAGGGGGAAAATAAGTCCCGCGCCTGCGGGGTGACGGCGGCCAAGATGGAGGAGTATCTGGCCAAGGCATATTCTGCTCTGGAACCCGGGACATACAGCGGCGATCCCGTAGACTACGGCTCAAAGCCGGTATTCAACTGGACGGTGAACGTAGAGAAGAAATGGATGGGAGACGACCCCGGCACCGTCGACCAGGAAGGAATCCCTTACAATCTGATAACCGTGAATTCTTCGTATGATGAGACCGACTACAAGAATATCTTTCATACCAAGAACGTTCGGTTCGTCAATATGGTGTCTTACCCCTACGTTCACGCGGAGATAAAGACTCTCTCTTCCTCCGTAAGTGTCCCCCCCAACAGTTATACCGAGATCTTCAGAATCAAGATAGATTACGAGGTGGCGAAAGACCTGATGATAATATATAATATCGCCATCAAAGTGAAGAACGCCGGCGGCCTGGGAGCCGCCAATACCATATATACCAAGTGTTTCGTCGATTCGGAGGCCAAGGACATAGAGACGAGGACCCCCATCATAACACAGCCTTTGATCAACAATGTCGTGGGCGTCAACAACGTTCCGCCGGGAGAGCATACCGTTTCCGTGCAGTGGTATAAAGACACCAGCGCCGGGGATATTTCGTTGAAGGAGATCAACGTCATCGTGGTGGCGTTCGAGCACAAACAGTCATGAAGAGAAAGAAGAGCGAAGAAGCTTTCACGATAATGGAACTGCTCCTCGGCGTAGTCCTGGTCAGCGCCGTGATGATGATCATCGGCCTCGCTTTTATCTTCTTCAAAAAACAGATCGATGTCTACGCCGAGCGCCAGCATATCTATTCGCAGATCGCTTATACGCTGGAGGATATGAAACTGAGATTGATAAGCGCTACCTGGGTTGACGACGGCTCCGTGTTCGACCCGCCGGCGTTCAGCGGTGAAGCGCAGGTAAATAACGAGATGTTCTTCCGCGGGCAGAAGGATATCTATAATGTCACTCCGGACGATTTGACCGACGACGTCTGGTATAAATACGCGGTAGAGCAGTCAACCGGGGACCTCGTGCTTTATACCTATAATTCCGGCAAGGCGCTGCAAAAACAGGAAGTGCTGGTAGAAGGTAAGTATAAACCCAAACTGGAGTTCAGCTACAAGAAAGGGTACGAACCGAATTTCTGCGTAGTCACCGTTACGGTGCCGAGCGGGAAAGCCAACTTCATTGACATCCAGAACGACATCAAGAAGATGGAAGGGTTGCGCATCTGGTTCGTTGACGTGGTCAGATGATAATAGTCGTTATAGCGTTATTTATAATAATGTCGGTGGTGGTGTTCGCCTTCTTCGCCTACATACCGAACGTCCATTATTTGATCGAGAACGATCTGCTGCGCAGGGCGAATTCCAATGCGGCGCTTTACGGTATGCAATACGGCCAGCTCGCCTGCCGCGCAGGGACTCTCTCCACGGAAGAGGGAAAAATAAGCACGGCCTCCGTGGACATGGGGTATCTCAAGAAGACGGACAGCAAGGAAATAGACAAGCTGATATTCGATATAAAGTTATTATCTGAAAACGGCGGACAGACGCTGGACATCGACGTTAAGCACAGCCTTTCTTCGCAATAATCCTTTTTAAAACGCGATAATGAAAAAGAACCGTATTATGATCCTAAGTACGGCGGCAGCCGTATTTTTTCTCTCCGCTGGCTCGGCGGTCCTGGTGCATCACAAGGCCGTCTGTGAAAGGGAAGAGCAGAACCGCCGCATACTTGAGGCGCGCAGGAATGCCTGGAAGTCCCTTGAAGAACGGCTGCGGGCGGACGCCTCCCGCTGCGCGGGGGTAACCCCCGGTATTGTCGTGGAGGATCTCTCTACCGGCTGGAGGATAGAGATCAATCCGGACATGCTTTTTCCTTCGGCCAGCCTGGCCAAAGTGCCGATCATGGCTTCCTGTTTTCTCTCCGCCGCCGGCAACAAGCTTGATCTGGAGAGCAAGGTAAGGCTGTTACGGAGGGACAAAGTCGCCGGATCCGGAGTGATAAAGAACCTGCCGGACGGTTCGGTCTTCAGCGTAAACGAGCTGATGACCATCATGATAACTAAAAGCGATAACACCGCCAGCAATCTGTTGATAGACCTTCTGGGCCGTGATTATCTGAACGAGTCGTTTCGTAAACTGGGGTTGAGAAACACCAACCTGGCCAGGAAGATGATGGATTTCTTCAGCAGGAAACAGGGCAGGGAGAATTATACTACCGCCAGGGACATGGCCTTTCTCCTGGAAGAGATATATTACGGCCGCCTGATAAACAGGGAATATTCGCGCCGATGCCTGGAGATGCTTATGGCCCAGAGGATCCGCGACCGTATCCCGGCAAGGCTTCCTCCCGGCACGCCTGTGGCGCATAAAACCGGGCTTGAATACGGGGTATGCCATGACGCCGGAATAGTCTTTGTTCCGGGAGGCAATTTTCTCATATGCGTGCTCACCAGGCATAATTACAAGAATTCCTATCCTGCTAAGAGATTCATCGCCCGCATAGCCGGAAAAGTTTACGATTTCTACCATACCGAGATTCCCATGGTCACCGCCGCCGTCAGCGGAAAAAACAGTAACTACGCCTCAGGAAATTGACCGCAGGTTCTCCCTTTCCTGCCGGCTCTCCTTTTTATTCTCAGACTACCTAACGTTTCAAAAAAATGGTATTCTCTTCTTTAGGCAGAGCTTTTCAAATCAGGAGCCGTTTGATTCCCGTATTACCGCTAAAAAACTCAGGATTCCCGTCTGCGGGCAGACGGATCCCTTGGGCCCGCTTTAGCGGGCCGCAAAAAGCGGCGGCGCGTTAATAGCAACAAGCCGGTTAATATTAAAGACGATAGCCTCCAAGAATGCTTGCGGTTGTATTTTCATCGTTCCCCGGGAACGCGCCCGTTTTTCCCACTTCGCGAAAACACTTTCAAAAAGTTCCTCGGAAAGAAAACGGCATGAAGAATTTGGGATTACTGTCTTGGGCTGCCGGTCTGCTCCACGGTATGCCCGCGCCTTATCGAAAACAAGGATACTGTCTTTAAACTCCGGCCGGTAAAAGGTGTTCAGGGGGAGAAGCGGAGCTGGTGCTGGAGGTGGGAGTTGAACCCACACGGACGTTAGCCCATCGGTTTTTGAGACCGACGTGTATGCCATTCCACCACTCCAGCATTATTGAGTATAATAAATATACTATCTAAAATCCTATTTGTCAATTTGAGAAAATTATTGTATAATTATTACTCTGCCCGGAGTGCTATCCTGGGCGGTAAATACGGGATTTTACTTCGACGGCGCTTAAACGCGCGCTCAAGGTCGCGTTTAAGCAAACCGCATAGGCATCGCTCAGTATCAAAATTATGAGCAACCACGGCCTTCCGGACGTGGCGCGTCGAATTGATTCATGGGGCTGTAGCTCAGCTGGGAGAGCACTTGCATGGCATGCAAGGGGTCAGGAGTTCAATCCTCCTCAGCTCCACCATTTTTATTCTGCGGCGCTGCGGCAAGGCGGCCGGGAGATGATGTCCCGGCCCTTCTTCAACAGCGCCTTGTTTGTTTTTCGGCGAAAGAAAAATTATTATGAAAAGAGAGATCTCGAAAACCACGCCTTTGCAGGCTGTTCATTTCCGAAACGGCGCCCGGGTCCTGGTGGAATGCCTGGAAAAGGAAGGGGTGGAGGTTATCTTCGGTTACCCCGGAGCCGCCGTGCTTCCGCTCTTCGATCTTCTTTTCGACAGCAGGGTGCGTTTTGTGCTCACCAGGCATGAACAGGGCGCTTCTCACGCCGCCGACGGCTATGCCAGGGTGACGGGGAAACCCGGCGTATGTCTCGCCACTTCCGGGCCGGGCGCGGTGAACCTTGTCACCGGGCTGGCAACAGCCTATATGGATTCAGTGCCGCTGGTGGCGGTCACCGGGCAGGTAAAAACCACGCTTATAGGCAACGATGCTTTTCAGGAAGCGGACGTTACCGGCATCACGCGTCCCATAACCAAGCATAACTATCTGGTGAAGGATGCTCGTGAGATCCCGGGAGTTGTTCGCGAGGCTTTTCACCTTGCTTCTTCAGGCAGGCCTGGCCCGGTGTTGATAGACCTGCCGGTGGACGTCCAGCAGCAGGTAGTTGAAGGGGACCTCTTTGCGCCTTCCCCCAGGCAGGAGAAAGTTAATCTTTCTGCGCAGAGAGGTCAGATATACAGGGCCGCGGAGTTGATCGCGGCGTCAAAGAGGCCGCTTATAATCGCCGGCGGCGGGGCTGTAATTTCCGGGGCGCAACGGCTGCTTGTGGAGTTGGCGGACAAGATACGCTGTCCGGCGGCGGTCACGCTTATGGGCATGGGAGTTTTCCCCGCCGGACACGGATTTTATCTGGGTATGCCGGGCATGCACGGAACAGTTTACGCTAACCGCGCGATCAGCGAATCGGACTTGATTATAGCCGTCGGCGTGCGTTTTGACGACAGGGTCACCGGACGGGCCGATGCGTTCGCGCCCCGAGCCAGGATCATACAGATAGACATAGATCCTTCTTCCATCGGCAAGAATATTGACGTCGACCTGCCGATAACCGCCGACGCTTCGGCGGCGCTGGCTCAGCTGCTGAAAGCTTTGAAAAAACTGCCGGATACCGGCAAATGGCTGCAGCGTGTCTGCCGGCTCAAGAAAGAATATCCTTTATCTTACAAAGAAGAGTCCGGGAAGATAAAACCGCAGTCGGTGATCGAAGAGATATATAAAGCCACTAAAGGCAGAGCGATAATCGTCACCGACGTGGGGCAGAACCAGATGTGGACCGCGCAATGGTATCCTTTCGAACGCCCGCGTCGCCTGATAACTTCCGGGGGACTGGGGACTATGGGGTTCGGCCTGCCGGCGGCCATGGGCGCCAAGATCGCCTCTCCGCGCGATACCGTGTTCCTTATTTCAGGAGACGGCTCCATACAGATGAATCTACGGGAACTGGCTACCTGCGCCGCCGAAAGTATAGATATTAAGATAGCGGTATTGAATAACGGATGCCTGGGGATGGTGCGTCAATGGCAGGAATTATTCTATAAGCGGCGTTACAGCCAGTCGTTGCTGTGCTCGCCGGATTTCGTCATGCTGGCGCGCAGTTACGGTCTCGACGGGGCTCTGGTGCGCAGGAATAGTGGAGTGCGTCCGGCGTTGAAGAAGGCGCTATCTTCACGCGGGACGTTCATTATTGATTTTCGCGTAGACAGCGGGGAAAACGTCATGCCGATGGTGCCTGCGGGAGAGGCTATCGACCGCATGATCGGCGGCATGGCTTGACGGCCGCACGGAGATAACCGGTATGCCTATGCTTTTGGGTGCGCATATTTCCGCGGCGGGCGGGGTTTCTCTGGTGCCTGGCCGGGCCGCGGAATTGGGGTGTAATACAGCGCAGTTTTTCAGCCGCAGTCCCCAGTCCTGGCGCAGCAGGGCGCTGGACCTTTCCCAGGCCGCGGGGTTCCGCAAGGCACGCGCGCAAAACGGCATCACCCCGGTTTTCATACACATTTCATATCTGATAAATCTTGCCTCGGCGGACAAAAAGCTTTTTCTTTCCTCCGTGGAGGCTTTTGTGGAAGATATGCGCGACGCGGAAGTCCTTGGCGCCGATTATATCGTCAGCCATATGGGCTGTCATAAGGGAGCGGGTGAGGCCGCCGGACTGGCGCGTTTCGCCGATGCGCTTAATACCATTATCAAGAAAACCGCCGGTTCTTCCGTAGGGATACTGCTGGAAAATTCAGCCGGCTCCGGCAACTGCCTGGGCTACGATTTTTCTCATCAGCGCAGGGTGCTGGAAGCGCTTGAAGACACTGGAAGGGTTGGTATCTGTCTTGACACGGCGCATGCCTTTGCCTCCGGGTACGATCTTTTCACGGCTTCAGGGCTGGCTAAGCTCTTGAAGGAAATAAAAGATCAAACCGGAACGGAAAAACTGAGACTGGTCCATCTTAACGACAGCAGGAGTTCCTGCGGTTCGCGCGTGGACGCGCACGAACATATCGGCAAAGGCAGGATAGGGCTCGTAGGGATGCGCAGAATAGTCAATCATCCGTTTTTAAAAGACCTGCCTTTCATCCTGGAGACGCCGAAAGACGGCGGTAGGGCGGACGCGATAAATTTAAGCACGGTAAAGGAATTACGCGGGCGTTGAATCGCGGGTTTTGAACGGGGGAAAAATATGGAACAATATGATTTTTCGCGGATAGAACAAAAATGGCAGCGTATTTGGGAAGAAAAGGGGGTTTTCCGCGCCCAACGCGACCCACGGCGTAAGTTCTACTGCCTGGAGATGTTCCCATATCCTTCCGGGAAGATACACATGGGGCACGTGCGTAACTATACCATCGGGGACGTTTACAGCAGGTATAAGTCTTTGTGCGGATATAACGTGCTGCATCCGATGGGGTTTGACGCTTTCGGACAGCCGGCCGAGAATGCCGCGATCAAAAACGGGACAAAACCGGACGTCTGGACATACAAGTGCATAGAAGAAATGCGTGTTGAATTGAAGAAAATGGGATTTTCTTATGATTGGCAGCGCGAAGTAGCGACTTGCGACAGCAGTTATTACCGCTGGAACCAGTGGATATTCCTGAAGATGCTGGAAAAAGGGTTGGCGTATAAAAAGGCCTCTCCGGTCAACTGGTGCCCCTCCTGCGCCACCACCCTGGCCAATGAGGAAGTGATAGACGGCGGCTGCTGGCGCTGTCACAGTCCGGTGGAACAGCGCCGGCTGGAACAATGGTACCTGAAGATCACGCAATACCAGGAACGCCTGCTGGAAGATCTCAAGAAACTGGAACATTGGCCGGAAAAGGTCAGGGCCATGCAGGAGAACTGGTTGGGCAAAAGCGAGGGCACGGAGATTTATTTCCGGGAAAAGAACAACGGTTCCGTGATTACCGTTTTCACCACCCGGCCGGACACTATTTTCGGGGCGACCTATCTGGTGATGGCCCCGGAACATCCTCTTTTACCGGAGATAATAAAAGGCCGGCCGCAGGAAAACAAAGTGAAAGAATTTATCTCCGGAGCAGGCGCGCGCAGAAAGGCTTCGTCATTGTCTGAACCCGGAAAAGAAGGGATTTTTACCGGCGCCTACGCGGTTAACCCGGTGAACTCGGAAAGCGTGCCTATCTGGACCGCCGATTATGTCCTGACCGGTTACGGAACCGGCGCAGTAATGGCCGTGCCCACGCACGACCAGCGCGATTTCCTTTTCGCCAAAGAACACAATCTGCCTTTACGTATAGTAATACAGTCTGCGGGCGAACCCGGCCGGGTTGCGGAGCAAATGGCGGAAGCGTATGAGGATGAGGATAACGGCATCCTGGTAAATTCCGGAGATTTCGACGGATTGCCTGCGGGTGAAGCCCGGGAAAAGATATCGGTCTGGATGGAAAAAGAAGGTATGGGCAGGAAGGTTACCTGCTGGAGGCTGCGCGACTGGCTGATCTCTAGGCAGCGTTATTGGGGAACTCCCATACCGGTAATCTATTGCCGGGACTGCGGCATAGTCCCTGTGCCTTACGAACATCTCCCCGTGGAGTTACCCGACGACGCGCCTTTTACCGGGGAGGGCGGCAGCCCGCTGGGAAAAGTCGCGGAGTTCGTCGAGACCGTCTGTCCCAAGTGCAGCGGCAAAGCGCGCCGGGAAACCGACACCATGGCGACTTTTTTCGATTCTTCCTGGTATTTCTTGCGTTACTGCTCTCCAGGCGAGATATCCGCCCCTTTTAACGGCGCGGATGCGGCTTACTGGATGCCGGTCGACCAGTATATCGGCGGCATAGAACACGCCATACTGCATCTGCTTTATTCCAGATTCTTCACCAAGTTTTTCAGCGATCTCGGCATGCTCAAGCTGGAAGAGCCGTTTAACTGTCTTTTAACGCAGGGGATGGTGCTTAAGGACGGGGAGGTGATGTCAAAATCCAGGGGGAACATCGTCGATCCGGACTCGATGATAAGAAGATACGGGGCAGACACCCTGCGTTTGTTCATCCTTTTTGCCGCTCCCCCTGAAACGGAACTGGAATGGGATGAGCGCGGCCTGGAGGGAGCGCACCGTTTTCTTAACCGCGTCTGGCGGATCAAGGATAATCTTGTTCCATCTTCTCCGGAGAGCCTCCTGCGGGCCATGCACCGTATGGTAAAGAAAGTCACGGACGAGGCGGAGAACTTCAAATTCAATACCGCCATCGCGGCGATGATGGAATTCGTCAACGCCGTCTATCAGTCAGGGGCGGATAGAGAGGTCTATTCGGTGTTGTTAAGGCTTCTTGCCCCGTTTGTCCCTCATTTCTGCGAGGAGCTCTGGGAAGAGACAGGACATAAGGAGACTATTTTCGTTTCCGGCTGGCCGTCTTATGACCCTGAAATGCTCAGAGAATCCACTCTGACCGTCGTGGTGCAGGTCAACAGCAGGGTGCGTTCCAAACTTCGGGTCCCGGCCGACATAAACGAAGAAGAATTAAAACGCCTGGCCCGGTTCGACGAACAGGTCCTTCCCTGGCTGGCGGGCAAGAATATAAAAAACGTGATAGTGGTGCCGGGCAAACTGATCAATATAGTCACGGTTTAAGCACAAGAATAGGTATTAGTATCGCCAACGGCCGTTCCTCCGGTATGGAGGACGGCCGTTTTTTTTGCGTTAGAAAAAGCCCTGTTAGTGCGTCTATTAATATGATGATATATTTTACCCCTCAAGAAAAGCGCGCCCTGGTTTTTCTCTGTTGCGTGGTGCTGGCGGGTTCTATCGCAGAGGCGGCGGGCAAACATTTCCGGCGCAGCAGGCCTTTGCCGGGGATCTATTACCGCGTGGGGAAGCTGGATTTGAACCGCGCCGGCAAAGAAGAGCTGTGTTCTCTGCCCGGGATAGGCGAGAAATTGGCGGAACGCATATGCGTTCTGCGCGCCCGGCGCGGCGGATTCGGGAGTATCGGGGAGTTGAAAGAAGTCGAAGGAATCGGAGAGGCGAAATACGGCAGGCTGAAGGATTTCTTTTATCTGGAAGGAGAGAACCGATAAAACGAGAGATTATTCTTCTCTATCCTGTGCTATGGCCGGCTTTATCGTTCGCCTGCGGGATAGCGGCGGCTGTTCCGTTCACGCTTTGCTGTGTCTGCGGACTGGCGGGGATTGCCGTGATACTGCTGATGCGGGACAGGAGCGCGGCGTGGTTTGCGGCAGTGATTATACTTTGTTTTTTTTTGGGAGGCGCCCGCGGCCGCGCCGGAGAAATGAGGCCGGCCGACGATTACCGGGGCCTGCTGCGGACGGACAGGGAGATTTATCTGTTGCGAGGCCGGTTCCGCGGGGAGGCTGTCCGGCGCGGACGGGGATACCTGCTGGATATGAAATTGTCGGCTTTCTGCGCGGGCGGCGGATGGCAGTCGGCGTCCGGAACGGCTGTAGTGCTGGCTCATTTCTACCCGGGACATTCTTCCGGCAGGGAGGCCGTATTAAAATGCCGTTATTCGCGGTCCAAACATTTTTCCCTCGACTCCGGGCGGGACCTGTGTTTTTTATCCGGAGAAAAGAACGGCAGGTTTTTACGCGATAGGTTTGGAGAGATGTTGAATTACAAGCACACGCCGGCTGGAAAGGGGATAATCTCGGCTATGGTGCTGGGGGATAAACGCGGCATCCCGCCCCTCGTCAAGAGAACGATGCTGCGTACCGGCACTCTGCATCTGCTGGTGGTCAGCGGTTTCAACACCGGTTTGGTGGCTTTTTTCATGCTTTTTTTGTTGAAGGCCGCGCGCGTGCCGAGAAAGGTCAGGATTTTTCTTGCCTGTTGCGCCGTGGCCGCGTATTGCCCGGCCACCGGAACCGCGCCCCCGGTTTTCCGCGCCGCGGTGATGACCGTCCTCCTGTTGTCCGCGTATCTTGTGCGGAGGGAAGCCGTTTTGCTCAATCTGCTCGGCTGCGCCGCCGCGGTACTGCTGTTCTGCGATCCGCAGATGCTCTTCAGCGTTAGTTTCCAACTCTCTTTTCTCAGCGTCTTTGCCATCGCCGTATTATGCCCTTTCTTTCGTGCCCTTTCCGGCAACGCGGCCGCGGGCGGCAAATTACTGCGCTTGAGCAGGGAGGCAGGAATAACCGGCTTTTCCGCCTGGATAGGGACATTGCCGTTCGTATTGTTCTATTTCCGGCTGTTCTCCTGGGTGGCTGTACCGGCTAACCTGCTGGCGGCTCCGCTTACTTCTTTGATCACCATCTGCGGCTTCTGTCAGATTATCAGTGTTCTTTTCCTGCCGCGTCTGGCCGGATATTTCGCTTTTATCTCCGACACGCTGATTACGGTTCTGGTTTCTTTGCTGGTTTTCCTGGAACGTTTCCCGGGCGCATGGTTTAAGATCTGATGGGCCGGTTTTATCCGGTTCACCCGGAGGACAGGCTCCGGTTTTGCAGCAGCCTCGGTATTTTATATTGCGCTTCGCCGGGAAGGAGAATATAATTAAAGCAATTGGTTAAGGCGGATCAACTCCTTCAGGGACGGCGGGCGGTGAAAAAAGTAGATAGCTTAAGCGTGGTTATCCCCATGTATAATGAAGAGTATTACGCGCGAGAGGTCGTCGCTGAAGCCATTCGCGTCGTCTCTTCCGTTACTCCGTGCTTCGAAGTGATCGCCGTGGACGATCATAGTTCGGACGCCACCCCCGTAATACTTGAAAATCTCGTCTCCGGAGACAGCAGGATAAAAACGGTGCGCAACAGCCGCAGGCTGGGGTTGGGCGGCGCCCTGCTGGCGGGATTTGCAGCCGCTTCGAAATCGGCGGTTTTATATACCGACGCCGATTTTCCCTGCGATATGGGAAATATCCGCCGCGCTGTGGAACTTATGGAAAGGGAAGACGCCGATATAGTTTCCGCTTACCGGAGCGGATGCCTCCGGGAAAACTTTCACAGGTCGGCGTATTCATTTGTATTCAACGGAATGGTCAATCTTTTTTTCAATTCCGGGATAAAAGACGTCAATTTCTCCTTTAAATTGTTCGACCGTGGAAAACTGAACGCGTTGAGGATAGGTTCGAGGGGGTCATTTATCAATACAGAGATGTTCGTTAAGGCGAAACGGTCCGGTTATAAGATAGCGCAGTTCCCGGCGCAGTATCTGCGGCGGGCGAAAGGCGTCTCAAAACTGGATAACTTCGGTAATATCTTCGGCATATTGCGCGAAATGGCCTGCTTCGCGGTATCCGAAAGGAAACGCCGTCCGTTCGATAAATGATAACCCGTGTTTTATCCGGCATCTCGCGTTATTCCGGTTTCTGGTCCGGGATATACTGCCGGCTGCGTTTATTGACCTGTCCCTTCGGCAGGATATCGGAATTTGTCCCGGCGCGCGGGCGTATTCTCGACCTGGGGTGCGGGTTCGGCGTACTCTCTTTTCTGCTTTCCGCTTCTTTGCCGTCGAGGCAGATAATCGCAGTGGACTGCCGAGCGGAGAGGCTCCGTTCCTCGGCGCGCGTCGCGGAAGAGAACGGTTTCGAGTCGCTTTCTTTCGTGCAAGGGGATATCCTTTCTTTACCGTATCCCGGACCCGCAGATTGCATATTGCTGGTCGATGTCCTTTATCAACTGCCGTTCGAGGAAAAAATCGCCGTTATCAGGAAGTGTTATGAAACGCTGGCTAATGACGGGGTATTGCTTGTCAAAGAAACCGACGCCGGACCGGGGTGGAAAGCCTTGTTCTGTTATCTGCAGGAAATAATATTTGCGCGGTTGATAAAACTGAACCGGGAGCGCGTGGAACCTCTTACCTGCGCCGCCTGGATGAAGTTGTTGGCGGAAGAAGGACTTTCCGTCGGCATACGCAGAATAGATAAAGGATATCCTTATCCCCATGTCCTTTTCGTGTGCCGTAAGACGGAGAGGAGATGAAGAAAATACTGCTTTTGAACCCGCCGTCTCCGCAGCTATGCGTGAGGGATTATTACTGCACTTTCTCGGCTAAAGCCGCCTACTGTTGGCCACCGCAGGACCTGATCGCCTTAAGCGGCAGATTTAGCGGGGATTTCCGGGTTTCTTATTATGATCCCCATTCTCACGGAGACGACCGCCGCCGCAGCCTGGAATACGTGTTGTCCGGAGGTTTTCACGCCGTTATTTTTACCACAGGATCTCTTTATCTGAATGAGGATATTTCTTTCGTCAAGGCGGTCAAAGAGAGGCTGCCGGGCATCCTCATAGTCGCCAGCAGCGCCGTTTTCCGGTCTATCGGCGCCGACGTTATGAAGCAGAACCCTTTCATAGACGGCTTGCTTTTGGATTTTACCAATGATGACGCGCTTAAGTTCCTGCGCGGCGATTACGGCGGTATCTCCGGGATGTTTTTCAGGGACGGCAGCGGTGTGCTGCATTTGAAAGATAACGCCGGCATCGGCAAGTTCTCTTACCCAGTCCCGCGTCACGAGCTTTTCAACGGGCGCCAGTACAGATTCCCCCCCGGGATTTTTGACAAACGGGGACCTTTCTTTACTACCGTCGCTTCCGCGGGCTGCCCTTTCAAGTGCGGTTTCTGCACTGCGGCCTCAGTGCCGTACAGCCGCAGGGACACAGGCAATATCATGGAGGAGATGGACTGGATATGGCGTAAGACCGATGTCCGCAACATCTTTTTCGCCGACTGCAGTTTTACGGCCGATCCGGGCGCCGCCGTTGATCTATGCGGCAGGCTGTCCGCTCTTTACGGCGGATCCCTGTGCTGGATCTGCAATTCCCGGGCGGAACCTCTTTTGGACAGAAGGACTGCGCGTATACTGCGCCGCGCCGGCTGCCGCATGATAATGATAGGCGCCGAGAGCGGGGATGAAAAAGTTTTAAAGCGGTACAATAAACGCGTTTCTCCTATGCAGGTGCATGAGGCCGTCGTCAACTGCAGAAAAGAAGGGATCCGCACGCTGGTGTATTTTATATTGGGGCTGCCTGGAGAGGACCGGGCGTCTTTCGCTAAGACCGCGGCTTTTATCAAAGGAATGTGCTGTGATTTCATAAGCGTGAGTTTTGCCATGCCGGATTTCGGGACCGCCCTGCGCCGGGAGGCGCTGGCGCGCGGATTATGCGAAGAGACCACGGGAGGATGGGACCATTCAGGCCGTCCGTTCCTGAGCGGGGAAGAAGAGGGGCGCCGGCTGCTCGCGCAAAGAAAGTCGCTTTACAGGAGGTTTTATTTAAGACCCGGCTGGCTCGTTCCACGTCTCGTGGGATGCGCCGGTCAACTTAAGGCGGAGGATCTTCTGGAAGGGGTGAGAATATTAAAGAGCTGGTTGTGACAGCCGATGACTTCGGCCTTGCCCGGGGCATCAACCGCGGCATAATGGATTGCGTGGAAAGAGGGATAGTTACTTCCGTCTCTTTATGCGTCAACGGCAGCGAATACGAAGAGGCGCTGGTTTTCTGCAGACGGTCTCCGGGCCTGGATGCCGGGTTGCACATCCTGCTTGTGGAAGGGAATGCCTTATCCTCCGCTTCCGCGGAGAGCGGGCTTTCCGACGGGGAAGGCCGTTTACCGGAGAATTGGGCCGCTTTCCTGCCGCGTTATTTTCTTCGCGGCATAAAACCCGGGGGACTGGAGAAGGAAATAGGGGCCCAGTTCGATAAAATCTGTGGTTCAGGCATACGCGTGGTCCACGTCAACAGCCACCAGCATCTTCATATCCTTCCGGGTATACTGAAGATCGTTATAGACAATTGCAGGAAATACGGTATCAAGTATATTCGTGTCCCTTATTCTCGTCCCGGGCCGCGCTGGTTGTCCGCCGGCCTGCGCAGGGTTGTCTGGCAGGCGATATTGAACTTGTTTTGCGCGCGCGCGCTGTCCCAGATAAGAGCGGCCGGCCTGCTGACCTGTGTTGAGACGACAGGCGTTCTTCATGCCGGCAGTATAAATATCTCCATTCTGAAGAAAATAATAATTTCTCTGCATGAAGGACTCTCCGAGATCATTTGTCATCCTGCCAGAGCCGGCAGGGAACTTTCCGTCCTTTACGGACATTGGGGTTATTCCTGGGATGAAGAAGCCGATGCGATGTGTTCCGGAGAGGCGAGGGAACTGTTGCAGGAAAGCGGCATAACCCTTTGCGCGTTCTCCGCCGCGGAGAGAGAAAATGAAGGATAGGAAACCGGCGGAGACAGCCCTTTTGATATATCCTCCCACCGGTATATACGACCGTTTTGAACGCTGTCAGTCTCCCGTGGCATCGGAAAGCGTGAATATTGTCAGGCCTCCTCTCGATCTCGCCTATCTGGCGGCGGTGCTGGAAAGGAGCGGTATCAGGGTTTTGATACGCGATTACCCGGCGGCAGGCAAGGGCTGGAAGGAGGTAGAGAAAGATATCCGTCTGTTTTCCCCGGACATCTTTCTTGTCAGCGCCACGTTATTCACCTGTGGCTGCGACTGCCGCGCTTTTGCCGTTGCCAAAAGGCATAATAAAGATACCGTGTGCGTGTTGAAAGGATTTTTCCCCGATGAAGGCCGGCAGGCTCTGTTTGCGACCGGGGAAATAGATTTCGTCCTTTGGGAAGAAGCGGAGACCGCTCTGGAAGAGTTGGTAAAAGGGACTCCGCCGCAGGATATCCCGGGAATAGCTTTTCGCGAAAGAGGGTCGGTATTCGTGACAAGCCCGAATCCGAATCCGCCGGCGCTTGATTCTCTGCCGTTTCCCGCGAGGCATTTACTGGATAACGGATTATACCGTATGCCGGATAACGGCAGAAAGATGGGTGTGGTACTGACCGGGAAGGGTTGTTTCGGGGGATGCGTGTTTTGTCTGGCGCCTCTGGTGAACGGCAGACGATTGCGTCTGCGCGGGCATGTTTCTTTACTCGAGGAACTGCGAGAATGCGTATACCGACACGGGATAAGGGATTTCTGGCTGCGCGCGGATAACTTTACCGCCGACAGGGAGTGGGTGATGCGGTTTTGTACGGAGCTTTCCGGCAGCGGCCTGCCTGCGCGCTGGGCGGTAAACAGCCGCGCGGATTGTCTGGACAGGGAACTCGGGATGGCGATGAAACGGGCGGGTTGTTTTGCCGTCGGCATAGGCGCGGAGAGCGGCAGCGAAGATACGCTGCGGATGATAAAGAAGAATATAACCAAAGAACAAGTGCGCGGCGCAGTTAATATCTGCAAAGAGTGCGGACTGCAGGCGTATTTATTCTTTATAATAGGCTTCCCCTGGGAGACGAGAAAACATATATCGGAGACCGTGGACTTCGCGCGTCAATTGAAGGGCGACGCCGTGAATTTCTCTTTTCCCGTCCCTTTCCGCGGCACCCCGCTGTGGGGAATATATGAGAGCCTGGGGCTGCGCGAGGATAACGCACGTTACGATGTAAATAATTACGGTCTGCCCCGGGGAGGCACGGCATACCTCTCCGCGGCCGAGCTTATACAGGCCGAAAAAGCCGCGTACCGCAGGCTTTTTTTCAACCCGGAATATATTCTGGGGCGTCTGTCGCGGATCGGTTCGCCGCAAGAGTTGCTCCGGCATATCAGGGCGGCATGGCATTTATTGAAAATAAGCGTTTAATCAAACCGCAGAAATCCCCGGCTTCCGCTGGAGGGTGCCGAAGAAGTAGGGGAGCCGCGGGCGCCTGTCCTGAACAGTTCGACAAGCTCACTGTCAAGGCATTGTCGAAGTAGTAGCCAGAAAGGCTCCATGCCGTATTTGCGCCGTTACGATAATAGGTGATTCTGTTATGAAAGACCTTCTTTTGATATTTCCTCCTCCGGGAGGCGGAAATTATATCAATATCTTTCCGCCCATGGGTATTCTTTATTTGGCTTCTTTTCTGGAGAAAGGAGGTTTTTCCGTGGATGTTGTCGACTGCGCGGTAGATTCTTTCTCCGCGCGGCAGGCCGCCGGATACAGGACGGTCGGCGTAAGTCTGAACATCTCCAATGTGGAGAGCGGCACGGCTCTGCTTAACGAGATACACCGGCTTTATCCCGCTGTGGAACTGGTCGCCGGCGGGCCGCTGCCGACCGTTTCTCCGGAAGCTTTCTTCCCGCTGCCTTTGAAAGCGATCTTCGTCTCCGAGGCGGAGGAGAGTCTGTCGGCATATCTGCGCTATCCTGGAGAAGCGGACAAGAAAGGATATTATTTCCGCGACGGTTCAGGGCAGTGGCGTTTCAACGGGAGGCGGCCGTATATAAAAGATCTGGACAAGTTGCCCTTTCCGGCTTTGAACAAGCTGGACATCGGGAAATATTATACTCCCGTCAGGCGTTCCGCTCCGGTGTCGGCGTTGATATCTTCCCGCGGCTGTCCGTTTGAGTGCGGTTTCTGCTGCCACGTGCTCGGGGAAGAATACCGGGCGAGGTCGGCGGAGAACGTGGTGGATGAAATAGAGTGGCAGGTAAAGGAACTCGGCGTGCAGGAGGTCGCGTTATACGACGATAACTTTACCTTGGACCGGCATCGGGTGATGGAGATCTGCCTGCTGCTCCTGCATAGAAGGATCAAGGTGTCTTTGCAGCTTACCAACGGCGTAAGAGCGGATACTCTTGACGAAGAGCTGCTGCGGACGATGAAATCAGCCGGAGTTTGGATGATCGCGCTTGCGCCGGAGAGCGGGAGCGGGTCCACGCTGGCGAGAATACACAAGGGGTTCTCCGCGCGCGAGGTGGAGAGGGGGCTGTCCTTATGCCGCCGTCTGGGCATAAATACCTGGGTTTTTTTTATTCTCGGATTTCCCTGGGAGAAAGAAGAAGATTTCGCCGCGACTGTGAAGGCGGCCTGTTCGACAGATGCCGATATAGTGCATTTCTCCAGGTTCGTGCCGCTGCCGGGCACGCCGCTTTATGCTCTTTCCTGTCCGGAGATTCCGTCACAAGAGATGCGGGACGCCGATCTGTTTTCCTCCTCGGGCCGGAGCGCCCTTACGGCGCGCGCCTACAGAATCGTTTATCTCAGGCATCCGCTCAGGCTGCTGCGGCTGTTGCGGATATGTCCTCTTCTTGATATATTCTGGTTAATATTGTATGCTTTCAGAACAAGGAATGTATTCTGAGCCGCGGCCCGGAGGGTGCTATAGATGATGAATTCAACCCGGCGCAGGAAGATCGGCGCGGCGCTCGTTCTATTCTTGCTCTTCCTATTAGCGTATACGGCGCACAATACGGCTTATCTGAAAATAAACACCGGATTCGACTGTCTGGAACAGTCTCTTTATGATTCGGTGCAGAATTTTTATTACGTTCAGGATAATCCCCGCAGCCTGCCGCATATACTCTGGAGACTCGCCGGCCCTCAAGCCGTGGAAAGGGGCCTGTATGAATTATTCTGCTGGCCGTTTTTTTCCCTGTTCGGGGTATCCTATCAAACGGCAATTTATCCCAATTTCCTTTTTATTCTTCTTCTCGCTTTTAGCGTATATAAAACCGGCGTCTTGGTGAAAAACCGGGAGGTCGGATACCTGGCGGCATTTCTTACGCTTATGTATCCTGCCGTTTTCGGATTCGCGAGGATCTACTTTACCGCGATCGCCGTCACGAGCCTGGTATCCGTGTGTAATTATTGTTTCCTTTCTTCCGATTTTTTCAGGTCCGCCCGGAAAACGCTGCTTTTTGTGCTGTGTTTTCTGGTTCTCATAAAGCTGAAGGCGGAGAAAAGCGTAATTTACGTCCTTTTGCCGGCGGGTCTTTATTTGTTATCCGGTTTCAGGCGCGGCCCAGGTGGGCCTTCATTTTCAGCACGTCAATGGCTGAACATTGCGGCCGGGACGGTTTTGTTCCTGTTGCTCTTTTTCATACTATTCAGACAGGATTTCGTTTCGGGCCGAATCGGGTATTACCTGAATGACATAAAGGGTTTCAGCTCCAGTCTGCGCGCCGGTTCGGCTTATTCCGTTATTACCGTGGCCACCGCGTATCTGAAAGATCTTTTTTCCACCCAATTAGGGAATTTGGGAGGTCTTTTTTTTATCGCCGCTTTTCCGTATTTTCTAAAAAGCAAAGTCCGTTTTAAATCCTTTCTGATTTTCTGGATAACGATCCCGTATATCTTTCATACCGCTTATTACTGGTTTTCCGGGATACATTCCGCTTATTATACGATTCAGTATCTTCCGGCGTTCGCCTTGATCTCCGCCTGCGGCATGCATAATATGCTTTCCCGGAGAAGGGAGACGGTAAAAAGAGCCGGATATGCCGCGATAATCGCGCTCAGCCTGTCGAATTATACGCTTATTTCCCATTACAACAGGCAACTGCCGCTGCTGCGCGGGGTTGTCAGAGACTCCTTTACAGGTAAAATGTCTATGTCCATGATCCCCGGAGAGGACATAATCTTCGGGACGGCCCAGAATCTGGCTGAGGCTTTGACGGCTACCGGCGGTTCGGCGCGCGTGGTCCTGGCCAATCACTATCCTTCTCTGCTCTGGCTTTACGGAAAGATGCGTCTGCACAACAGTATCATGCGTTATCCGGTGTTTCTTTACGACTATTCAAGCAAGGTTTTCAGTCTGGAACCGCCGGACAAGAGAGCGTTGTTGTCAATACGCTTCAGGAATGCGGATTTGATTATAGACGGCAATAATATGTATCCGGTGGGGTCTTCCGGCAGGCTGGGCCGCTACTACCAATTCGGGGCCTGTTACGATTTCCGCGGGGTGATGAAGAATGAGGAGGAGGAATATAAAGGAAGAATAGCGGATATGGAGAAAATATACAGCGTGAATACGGAAAAGGATAAGATTGACTTCTGGATCAGCCGGGAGGCTCGGAAGGCGTTCATCGCTAAAACCGGCAGGGATATCTGTGCCTTCAGCAGACAAGAGATAAATTCCTTGATCCGGCGGCCGCTCAGCAAAGGGCAAATCATGAATCAAAGAATAAAGGTCGTTTCTTCCGGAGGCAGGAATACCGTTTTCTGGAAAGGCCGCGAACTTTTATCGTTCACGGACATGGAAGACTATAATACGCCGGGCTTCATCGCCCTAAACTTCTGCGTAGAGACAAAAAAGGGAGAACTGATAGTCTCAAAAAGGTGTGAGGACGGTAATGACGAAGGCGGCCATGTTGAACAGGTTTGGACGATCCGCCTGGAAGGAGATATGCTCGATTTAAAATTGGAGATAGATACCAGGGATCAGTTATGTCTGCAGTTACAGTCACCCCTTGTCCGGTTCTTGAGAAGAGCGGACGGTCCCGCTTGGAGCTGCGGGGGCAACTCCCGTAACATCCGCTATTCCCGTGATATCGTTCTCGGCGGGCTCAAGCGGCGCTTCTTTGAATACGAATCCGCAGCGAACAGCCCCTCTTTGTCTCTTAATAAGAAAACGCCTTCCCGCATCCTTTTCATTGCGTCTTTGCTGGGGCGGCACTACGAGACACACGAATTATCTCTGTTGCTACACGGGATAGAAGGTCTCTATGAACAAAAATTTCCGGCAAGAGGGATATTTACCGGAGAACCAGGTTTGCGGGGGAGTATGTATTTCGGGATAGCGCCCGATGCCGGCCTACCCGGGATGATAATGATCTACGATTCCGGGTTATTGACCAACTTGCATAGATCGGATGAATACAGAACGGAACCGGGGAACATCGGCATTATCGCCAATGCCGGAGAAACGATTCCACTTGGACCGGGCCGCTTTACGGTCCTCTCCTGCCGTATTATACTCTACGGCACGGCTGAGGATTTTTCCCTGGCCGTGGATAAATTAAGACAGGATACGAGGCCGGTGTTCTGGTAGAGAAAATTTTTCCCATTGCACACCCATCGTTAAGTCCCACCGTCAAGACACAGTTGACAAAAGATAGCGGTTGTGCTACCGTAAACACTATGTTTACCAGGGTATTCCTTGTTATCTTCTCTCTCATTCTGCTGACGGATCAGTCCGCGTTCGCCTATTGGATATGGACTCCTAAAAGCGGGAAATGGGTCAATCCCAAGACCGCCGTGAAACCCACCCCGAAAGAACAGGCCGAGGCGGCGATCTTCCTGTTCGAAGGCAAGCATTACGAGGAAGCCGGGAAAGAATTCCGGAAATTGATCAAGGCTTACCCTAAGTCGGCGGAAGCAGCTGTCAGCCAGTATTATCTTGGGAGAATAAACGAAGCCGCCGGCAAGCCTTACGAGGCTTTTAAGGCTTACCAACTGTTGATAGATAAGTACCCTTTCTCCGACAAAATCCAGGAGGCTATCGAAAGACAGTACGGTATAGGAGAAGAGTTTGTTTCCGGCAAGAGAAAAGGCGTATCGGCGGTATTCGCTCCGGAGAATCCGGGGGTGGAGATATTCTCCAAGGTGGTGGAGAATTCCAATTACGGACCGCTGGCGGACAAGGCTCAGTACAAGCTGGGCATAGTGCTGAAGGGCCTTTCGCGTTACTATGAGGCGGAAGAAGCCTTTTTCAAGCTCATCAAGACCTATCCGGACAGCGAATGGGTGCCTGCGGCTCAGTTTCAGATAGCCGCCTGCCGCGCCGCCGTTTCCCAGGGGCCGGATTACGACCAGGGCGCGACAAAAGAGGCAAAGGAGAGGTTTCAGGCTTTCGTCAACACCCATCCGGACGCCGTTCTTTCGCCAGATGCGCAGAAGAACATAGACGCGTTGAAGGACAAGGAAGCATGCAGCATCTTCAATTCCGGCAGGTTTTACGAGAAACAAAGGATTTATGAGTCGGCCAGGATATATTACGAAGACGTGGTAAAAAATTATCCGGGCACCATGTGGGCTGCGAAATCGCTGGAAAGACTACAGATTCTCGAGAGGAAGAAGAAATGAAGCGTCTTCGGTTTTTGTTCATACCAGCCGTTATTTCGGCTGCGGCAGGTTTCCTGCTTTCCTCCTGCGGCTATACCACCCGCTCGATGATAACCGGCAGTTACAAAACGGTTTATATCGCTCCTTTCGTCAATAAAGTCGACATTACCGGCGAGTCCGACTCCAGACAGGGTTATAAAGTCTACCGTCCGATGCTGGAGAGCGATATTACCCGTATTCTTACGCGCCGTTTCCTTATGGACGGTAATCTTAAGCCGGTCGGCATAGAGAATGCGGATCTGATACTGAAAGGCGAACTGGTGGAATTCCGCAGGGATCCCCTGCGTTACAACACAGATAACGAAGTGGACGAGTACCGGATGAACCTGCTGGTGAACATAAGCCTGTGGGAACCCGGCGCAGACAAATCGCTCTGGGAAGAGAGAAATTTCACCGGAGACACCACTTATTTCGTCAAGGGGGCTGCCGCTAAGTCGGAGGATGCCGCCGTCAACGACGCGCTGCTTGATCTCGCCCGCAGAATAGTGGAGCGCACTGTTGAACAATGGTAGCCGGCGATATCCTTGTCTATGTTTTTGCCGGCGAAGATTCCGCGGCAAAAAACCTCCGTTTGAACCAGCTTAAAGAGACCTTCCTGCCTTCCGATACCCGGGAATTCAACTTCGACGTTTTCTACGGCAACGATATGGACCTGCGTTCTTTGCAGGAAAGGATTTTGAGCATTCCGGTGAGCGCTTCCCGGCGGATGATAGTCCTGAAGAACGCCGGCACATTGTCGTCGGCCGCGAAGAAATTCATCTCGGCTTACGCCGCGGCCGCCAACAAATCTATATTGCTTGTAGTGGATTTCGAACGGCTCGATCCCAAAGACCCTTTTCAGTCATCTTTATGCAGGGCCGGCCGCCTCGTCCGCTTCGGGGAAACTTCGTATGCTGACGCCTTTGTTCTTGCCGGGCAGTTGCGCTCCAGAAGGGCGGCAGACGCGCTTAGGGTCTTGCACAGCCTTATAGAAGCCGGCGAGAAACCGGAACGCATTCTCGGAGGACTGCGTTATTCCTGCGCTAAATGGGAAAAGGAACGTTCGGCGGCGGCTTTCAAAGAGATATTGCGCTGCGATCTGCAGATAAAGACCGGCCGGCTGAAACCGCTTTTTGCCCTGGAGCGTCTTATTGCGGCTCTCGCCCGGCAAGAGCCCTTGCCGCCGGATCCGGATAAAGAAACCGCCGGTAAGAACTCACCGGCGGCTTCCAGGTATTGACTATAGAGACGCGCTTCAGGTTGTCTTCATTACTTTTTTGTTTAGACGAGATTTGCGGCGGTCGGCCGTGGCAGGGTGAATAATCCTTTTCTTGGCGGCCTTGTCCAGTTTGGAAAAAACCTCTTTAAGGGCTTTTTGCGCTTCCTGGGTGTTTTTGGACGCGACAAGCACCTGTAATTCCTTGATCTTTTTCTTGAGTTCTTTCTTGATCTTGAAATTACGCAGGTGTCTTTTCTTGCTTAATTTGTTCATTAATATGGAACTGCGTCTTCTTGGCATAACTTTCTCCTTGTGAATTTATCAGTACCTTGTTAAAATTTATTTCTTTGTGCTTACTTTCCAAAAGCCATCTTATTGTAATACATTGTCATTGGAAACGTTGCGCGTATTTCAATGCGTTGATTATCTTTGATTTCATGTTAGTTCAACGTAACTTCTCGACGATAAAACCATTAAATTGAGCCGTTTTTTAACAAAGTACTGTTTATTATATACGTAAAAGTCTGGTCATCAGACGGTTAGACGGCGGATTGACCAGAAGTCCAATTATACAACGGCGTCAGTAATTAATCAAATATTTTATTTGCGTGTGAAGGAATGCTGGTGACAAGAGAGTTACATAATAACCAATGCAGGGGGATGATGCGTTCCGCCGGGTTGATCGGTGCGGCGACCCTGTGTTCCCGCATTCTCGGCTTCTGCCGGGACATAGTCATAGCCCGTATGTTCGGCGTATACGTTTACGCCCAGGCTTTCGTCGTGGCCTTTCGCATCCCGAATCTCTTCCGTGATATAGTCGGAGAAGGCGCGGTGAATTCGGCTTTTGTGCCGGTGTTCAGCCGCTACGCCCTCAGGCGCGACAGGACCGAGTTCTGGGAACTGGCCAATGTTCTGCTTAACGTCCTTCTGGTCGTGCTTGCGGCGATAGTCCTGGCCGGAGTGGTCTTTTCTCCCTTCATAATCAGGGTTTTCGCTCCGGGATTCACCGCAGACCCCGTCAAGTTCCAGACGACCGTGCTGCTTAACAGGCTGGTTTTTCCTTATCTGCTGCTGATAAGCCTGGCGGCATATACCATGGCCATGCTGAATTCTTTGGGCCATTTTAAGGCCCCGGCATTCGCGCCGTGCCTGTTGAATATTTCAATTATCGTCTGCGCCCTTTTCTTCGGGGAAGGGATAACCGGCCTGGCCTCCGGCATCCTGATAGGCGGGGTTCTGCAGTTGGCGGTGCAGATTCCGGTGGTCTACGCCTACGGATTCCGCGTAAAGGGGTTCTTGACTAAATTCAGCCATCCTGGCGCAGCCGAGGTCGTCCGGCTTCTCGTGCCGCGATTATTCGGCACGTGTATTTATCAACTCAATAATTTCGTCGATTCGGTTTTCGGCTCGCTGGCTTTCGCCGTGGGAGAAGGCGGAGTGGCCGTGCTTTATTTCGCCTACAGGCTGGTGCAATTTCCTGTGGGGATATTCGGCAACGCCGTGGCGCAGGCGGCCTTGCCGCTGATGTCCGCACAGGCCGCAGACGCTGACAGGACCGGCGATCTCAAGGCCACTCTTGTGACCAGTCTGCGTCAGGTGTTCTTTCTGATGGTACCGGCATCGGCATTTTTTATTTCCCTTTCCGGCCGGCTCATAGAAGGGATTTTTAGCGGGGGCAGGTTCGACGCCTACGCTTCGTCCGTCACGGCGGATGCGCTCTCTTGTTACAGTATAGGACTATTCGCTTATGCCGGCAGTAAAGTGCTGAATTCCTGCTTTTTCGCCATGCATGATACCGCCTCTCCGGTGAAGGTATCCGCGGCGGCCCTGACGGTCAACGTCATACTTAACGCTTTATTGATGTTTCCTTTAAAAATAAAGGGACTGGCCCTGGCAAGTTCCGTGTCGGGAATCGTTTCTTTCCTTATGCTTATCCGGATACTCGACAAAAAGACCGGGGGGCTTGATCTTAGGGCGATAGCGGTCTCTCTGGCGAAGATACTCGTCGCCGGCGCTACCGCCGGATACGCCTGTTTTTTTATTTCGTCGAGACTGCCCGGCCACTACCGGGACGGCGGTTTCTTTTTTCACGCGGCATGGCTGGCCGTGTACTTTGTCTGCTGCTGCGCCGTATATCTCGCCGTGTGCAAGATGTTGAAATGTCCGGAGCCTGGAGAGTTGCTGGGATGGATGAAGAAAAAAACCTGATTTTACGAAACAGGGCCGCGGCATTACCGGATGGTCCCGGGGTGTATTTTTTTAAAAACGCGGGTGGAACGCTTCTTTACGTCGGGAAAGCGAAGTCCTTAAGGAAAAGGGTCTCTTCCTACTTTTCCGGTCCGCATCCGGCCAGGACAGCCGCTTTGGTGGGAAAAACAGAGCGGATAGATTTCATTACCACCGGCAGCGAACGGGAAGCCGATCTGCTGGAAGCCTCAATTATAAAAGAAAAACAGCCGCATTATAACGTATCCAGGAAAGACGACAAAACATTCCCGTTCATAAGTATCGGCGGCGGCGATTTTCCCGTCGTAATGCTGGTGCGCAGGCGGGGGGAACCGGAAGCCGGGGCGGGGTATTACGGGCCTTATACCGACGCGGCTTCCGCCAGGTCCGCTTTGAAGATCGTGCGCAGGCTTTTCGGGTTCCGTTCTTGTGCAAAATTGCCGAAAGGGCCCTGTCTTTATTCCAGGCTCGGACTTTGCCCCGCTCCCTGCGTAGGCCGCATCTCTCCGGAGGCTTACGCCGCCGTCATCAGGCGCGTCAAGCTCTTCCTGGAAGGGAGTTATGAGATCCTCATCGCCGACCTGTCGGCCAGAATGGAACAGGCCGCCGGCGAAAAGGATTTTGAGGCGGCTGCCGGGCTGCGGGATCAGATCTCCGCCTTGTCCGCGATGAGGGCCGGAGGCAGCCGCAGGGAATTGGATGATCTGAAGCGCAGGCTGCGCCTGAAGAACGTCCCGGAACGCATAGAGGCTTTCGACATCTCCTGCATTCAGGGAAGGGAATCGTGCGGTTCTCTTGTTTCTTTCGGCGGCGGCAGTCCGGACAAGCATAATTATCGCCGTTTCCGCATAAGGCAGGAACAGGGGATGAACGATTTCGCCATGATGAAAGAAGTAGTTTTCCGTCGTTATTCCCGGCTGCTCAGGGAGGGACTGCCGCTGCCCGACCTGATAATCATAGACGGAGGCAAAGGCCAGGTTTCCTCCGCTCTTTCCGGGCTGTCCGAGGCCGGGGTCTTCGGTATCCCGCTGATAGGTATAGCGAAACCGGAACGGGGCGCCGCCCGCAGAGGACATCCCGCAAGGAGTATGGAGAAGGTATGTTTCGCCGACGGAAGGGAAATGGTCTTTTCCGGGGAAAGCGCCGGTCTTAATCTACTGCGCAGGATCCGAGACGAAGCGCACAGGTTTGCGGTTTCTTATCATCGCCTTCTGCGCAATAAAAGAATGCTGGGAAAATGAAAAGCAAGAGAACCGGTTTGAGCCCATTCGCGCTTGAAGTGTATCTCGCCGTCGCCTCCATTCCCTACGGTCAAGTGCGCACTTATAAATGGGTGGCGGCTAAGACGGGGAATGAGCTGTCCTGCCGCGCCGTGGGGACCGCCCTGAAGAATAACCCTTGGCCGATACTCATCCCCTGCCACCGTGTGGTGAAAAGCGGAGGCGATGCCGGGGAATATGTTTACGGCAGGAAGATGAAGAAGTTTTTGATAGAATTTGAGCGAAAAACGGCAAAGATATGATATAATCAAGATTCAAGATTTTCTTCGGATAAGTGGCGGCGGGAAGATGATTTTTCCGTAGGCAGCAGCGGAGGTGCCATTATGACCAATATCAAGAACTATCTCAAGATGATGCTGGACAGGAACGCTTCGGACATGTTCTTCCGCGCCGGGTCAAACGTGCGCCTGCGCATAGACGGAGAGGTCATCTCCGTTGACGAAAGGATAATCACCCTTGACGAGGTAAACGAAGCGGTTAAGGAATTGACCTCAAACGAGTTAAAGGATTTCTTTCAGCGCACGCTGGACGTGGACTTCGGCGTGTATGTCCCGGAACTGGATAACCGTTTCCGTATCAGCATCTTCATGCAGAGGAATTGGCCGGCGCTGGTGGTCAGGAGTATCCGGTCTGCCATACAGACTTTCGAGGAATTACATCTGCCTTCCGATATCCTCTCCAGGCTTTCCATGGAGAAAAGAGGGTTGATTCTTCTGACGGGCAGCGTGGGTAGCGGCAAATCCACCACGATAGCCAGTATGATTGAATACGTGAACAATAACGCCAACAAGCACATCCTGACCGTGGAAGAACCGATCGAGTTCACCTTCAAGGACAAGCGCTCCATCATAAATCAGAGGGAGTTGGGGATAGACGTGTCTTCATATGCGGTGGCGCTGCGCGCGTTCACACTGCAGAGCCCGGACGTGATTTTCATAGGCAACATCAGGGATTACGAGACCATGTCCGCCGCGCTCACCGCCGCCGAGACCGGCGTGCTGGTATTGAGCACTCTGCATACCATTAATGCCCCGCAAACGCTGGAACGCATAGTTAATTTCTTTCCTCCGCATCAGCATGCCGAGGTAAGGACCCAACTGTCCTATCTGCTTAAAGGTGTAATTTCTCTGCGACTTCTCCCGTCCAAGGAGGGGAAAGGAAGGATCCCTGCTTACGAGACCATGTTGCAGACCCCTACCATCAGCCGTCTGCTCAGGGAAGGAAAGACATGGGAGATTCCCCAGTTCGTAGACGACGGCGCCGTATACGGTATGCAGTCTTTCAGCCAGGCGCTGGTAAAACTCGTTAGAGAAGGCAAGATAACGGAAGAGACAGCCCTGATTTACTGCGATAACAAAGACGAATTCATGCTCGCCCTGAGAGGCATCTGCCGGGGCTGAGAAGCGGCTGGCAACGCCGTTTTACAAGGAGAGAACGAGATGATAGACAATATCAAGACCGGCCTGGAGCGTATTCACGCGAAGCTCGAG
This sequence comes from Candidatus Omnitrophota bacterium, assembly GCA_011620275.1. GTDB lineage: Bacteria > Omnitrophota > Gorgyraeia > Gygaellales > Profunditerraquicolaceae > Undivivens. Next base: position 79,198 of record WOZK01000031.1, on the reverse strand, counting down.
CAGCTTAGAGGTTATCTTTGACATAGAAGAAAAGCTGGAACAGGTCGAGCGATTTTCTTCGGAGATGGCGGAGCCGGGCTTTTGGGACAATCAGGAAAAGGCCAATTCCGTGGTGAAACGCCTGAAATCTCTGAAGGCGGTTACCGCTCCCTGGCAGGAAACGGTAGACAGACACAGGGAATTGCGGGAACTGGCAGAGCTGCTTAAGGAAGATGACGGGGAGTTGGCAGCCGAGATAAGCTTCGGAGTAGAAGCGTTGTCCCGCAGCGTGGAGAAACTGGAGCTGAAGACTCTTTTAAGCGGAAGGTTCGACGCCAACAGCGCTTTCTTGAGCGTAAACGCCGGGGCCGGCGGGACCGAATCATGCGACTGGGCGCAGATGCTGCTCAGGATGTACGCGCGTTGGGCCGAAGATAAAGGGTATGAAGCCAGAATGGTAGATATCCTTTACGGGGAAGAGGCCGGTGTTAAGAACGCTACGTTGTACGTGGGCGGAGAACACGCCTACGGCTATTTGAGGTCTGAGCGCGGCGTCCACCGCCTGGTGCGCATCTCGCCCTTCGACGCCAATAAACGCAGACATACTTCTTTCGCCTCCGTGGACGTCGTCCCGGAAATAGAGGACGAAGTCGATTTCAAGATAGAAGAGAAAGACCTGCGCATAGACGTTTTTCGTTCTTCGGGCCCCGGCGGGCAGAGCGTCAATACTACGGATTCGGCGGTGCGCATTACGCATCTCCCCACAGGGACCGTCGTGCAGTGCCAGAATGAAAGGTCCCAGTTTCAGAATAAGCAGACTGCGATGAAGATGCTGAAGTCCAGGATTTACGAGATAGAACAGCGTAGAAAAGAGGAGGAATTAAGCAGGCAATGCGACTCCTCGAAGAAGAAAATAGAGTGGGGCAGCCAAATCCGTTCTTATGTCATGCATCCGTATACCATGGTTAAGGACCATCGCACCGGGCTGGAAACCGGAGACGCCGGCGGAGTGATGGATGGGGACCTCGACGGTTTCATCGAGGCCTATTTGAGAAAAAAAGCGGAAGGATAAACGCGATGTTCGGCTTTTTCAAGAAGGCGGTGCTCGCCGGTAAACAGAAGACGATTGACCGCAAATACAAGGGGATCAATATAACGTTGCATCCGGATATGCCGATGCCTTCGCTGGATGCGGTGGTTTCGCTGGCCGGCGCCGTCGCCGTCGTGAATGCTCGGGAGGAGGAGGTCGGCCGGCTCTCCGACGCAGAACTGCGCGGTAAAAGCGAGCAGTTCAGAGAATACCTGCGGGAAAAGGAAAAGGCGTGCGCGGATCGGCTCGCGGAGATCGCTTTGGCCGTGGAGAACGCCGCCATTGCCGAGGAAAAAGAGAGGCTGAAAGAGAAGCTGAAGCTGGCGCGTAACCGCGTCTTCGACGGGATTCTCGCCGAGGCCTTCGCGGTGGTCCGGGAAGCATCCAGGCGCACCATCGGGCTCAGGCATTTCGACTCGCAGATAATCGGCGGACTGATCCTGCACCAGGGGAAGATCGCCGAGATGTCCACCGGGGAAGGCAAAACCCTGGTGGCTACTCTTCCCGCTTATCTTAACGCTCTCTTGGGCCGCGGGGTGCACATCGTGACGGTCAATGATTACCTGGCCAGGCGCGACAGGGAATGGATGGGGCCGGTTTTCGAGTTTCTCGGATTGAGCGTGGGCGTCATACAGCACGACATGTCCGATGAAGCCCGCAAATCAGCCTATGCCTGCGACATCACTTACGGCACGAACAACGAGTTCGGGTTCGACTACCTGCGCGACAACATGAAATACAACTCCTCCGAACTTGTGCAGAGGCCTTTCTATTACGCCATCGTAGACGAGGTGGATTCCATACTTGTGGACGAGGCCCGCACCCCCCTGATAATTTCCGGTCCCGCAGAGGAGTCCACGGACAAGTATTATACCATAGACAGGATCATCCCTCGGCTGAAAGGGAAACTGATCATGGAAAAGGAGCAGATCGAGGCCAAATACAAAGGAGTGGACCTCTCCAAAGGCTACGATTATGTCGTGGATGAAAAGGCGCGGAATGCCTATCTGACCGAACAGGGAGAGGCGAAGGTCTGCTCATTGTTGAACATCCCCAGTCTGCACGACATGGAGACTATGGAATGGAGACATCATGTTATCCAGGCGTTGAGGGCCCACAACCTGTATAAAAGGGACGTGGATTACGTGGTTAAAGACGGGCAGGTAATTATAGTAGACGAGTTCACCGGCAGGTTGATGCCAGGAAGGCGCTGGTCGGACGGACTGCACCAGGCGGTGGAGGCCAAGGAAAGGATGAAGATAGAGAGGGAGAATCAGACCCTGGCCACGATCACTTTCCAGAATTTTTTCCGTATGTACGAAAAACTCTCCGGCATGACCGGTACCGCTTATACCGAGGCCAACGAATTCAAAGCGATCTATAAACTGGACGTGGTGGTGGTCCCCACTAACAGGCCGCTGATCCGCATAAATTATCCGGACCGTATATATAAGACCGAGGCGGAGAAATTCAACGCCGTGGTCGAAGAGATAACCCGGATGCATTCTTCCGGCAGACCGGTGCTGGTCGGCACGGTTTCCATAGAGAAATCGGAATTGCTGTCGGGCATGCTTAAGAAAAGAGGTATAGAACACCAGGTGCTGAACGCCAAATACCACGAGATGGAAGCGCAGATCGTGGCGCAAGCCGGAAGATATAAAGCGGTGACCATAGCCACCAACATGGCCGGCCGCGGCACCGATATACTTCTGGGTGGCAATCCCGGTTTCATCGCCAGGAGCGTGCTTAACCAAAAAGAGTTTGTCGGGGAGGAACAGCGTCTTGCCGAATATACCCGCCTGCTGGAAAAATACAGAAGAGAAACGGAAGAAGAACACCGCAGGGTGGTGGAAGCCGGAGGGTTGCATATAATAGGAACGGAAAGGCACGAAGCGCGCAGGATTGACAATCAGTTGCGCGGGCGTTCCGGCAGGCAGGGGGACCCGGGTTCTTCGCGTTTCTATGTGTCTCTCGGGGACAACCTGATGCGTTTGTTCGGTTCCGACCGGCTGGTCGGGATAATGGACCGGTTGGGACTCGAGGAAGGTCAGGTAATCGAGCATCCCTGGATTAACAAATCCATAGAGGTGGCGCAGCGCCGGGTGGAACAGCATAATTTCGAGATACGCAAGCAGCTACTGGAATACGATAACGTGATGAACAAGCAGCGCGAGGTGGTTTACAGCCAGCGCAGGCAGATACTCGACGGCATCTCGCTGAAGGATAATATTTTTGCCATCATGGAGAGGAGCGTCTCCGGATTGGCCGGTATGTATTCCGGCGAGGATCCCGCGCAGTCCGATTACGACGGACTACTGGGCACCCTGAAACTGAAATTCGGCCTGGAGTTCTCCCGGGAGGAGTTGCTGGCCAAAGAGGGCGGGACGTTGTCCGATATCATCTATACTATGGTCTCGGAGGCATATTTAGACAAAGAGAAAGAGGCGGGGGAAGAGAACATGCGTTTAATAGAACGGATGGTTTTCCTGCAAATTATAGATTCCAGGTGGAAGGATCATCTTTACGCGATGGATAATCTGCGCGAGGGCATAGGGCTGCGCGCTTACGGCCAGCGCGATCCCCTTGTCGAGTATAAACGCGAGGCGTTCGAGATGTTCAACAATATGATCTCCGCCGTGGAAGAGGAATCCCTGGAGATCCTTTTCAAGCTCCGTCCGGAACCGCGGAGAGAGGCCAGGGGAGTATTCAGCACCACGTCGCAGGAATTAAGCCATCCGGAGGCCGGTTCTTTTGCCGGCTCCGGCGGCCGCGAAGACAGTGAAGACACGATCGCTCCGGCGGCCGGGTCTGCCGGCGGCAAGGCTCATGGCGATTCCGCGGTAAAAGTCGGAAGGAATGATCCCTGTCCGTGCGGCTCCGGCAAGAAGTTCAAGAAATGCTGCGGAAGATGATTTTTAACAGAACGAACGTCAGTGTTTTATCCTCATCGCTGCTGTTGTTTTTGTCTTTTCCTCCCGCCGGACTCTGGCCGGCGGCCTGGATCGCGTTTTTGCCCCTCTTTAACGCCGCGGAAGGCAGGAGCGTAAAACAAACTGTTACGCTATTCTTTCTCTGCGGGTTTTTCTTCTGGCTTGGCGCCATATCTTGGATTTCGGCGGTTACCTTTCCCGGGATGCTGTTGCTTTGCGGGTATCTGGCGTTGTATTTTGCCTGTTTCGGGCTTGTTTTCCCCTTATCCCGTAATATGCCGCAGGCTTTAGCTCCGGTATTCCTGGCCGCGGCCTGGACGGCGCTGGAATATCTGCGCGGCAGGATGTTGACCGGTTTCCCCTGGGCGCTGCTCGGGCACACGCAGTATCTTAATCTTCCCGCCATACAGATATCCGATATTACCGGGGTATGGGGAGTGTCGTTTCTTATTATGTTTTTCAATGCCGCTTTCTACCCTGTCTTTTCCGGCAGGCAGCCTTTGGATACCGCCGCGAAAAGAGTGGCCCCGGCAATTATCTGCGTGATGGCCGTTCTTACCTACGGCCTGTTCCGTCTTTTTACCCCGCCGGCAGCCGGCGATTTCAGGATCGCTCTGGTCCAGGGGAACATACCGCAGAAGCTTAAATGGGCGGTTTCCAGCAGGAATTTTATAGTCGATAAGTTTCTGGGTATCTCTTCCGAGGCGGTCATAAAAGATAAGCCGGATATGGTCATCTGGCCGGAGGCTTCATTCCCGGAATTGATGGGAGAGGAAACGGAACTCTATTCAAGGCTGCGCGATACCGTGCGGGAATGGAATACGCCTCTTTTGTTCGGAGCGGTGCTGCGGGAAGGAGAAGGTTATTACAACGGCGCTTTTCTTCTTTCTCCCGGAGGAGAAATCACCGGAGAGTACCGCAAGATACATCTCGTTCCGTTCGGTGAATTCATCCCTTTCAGAAAGACGCTGAGTTTCCTTGAGACGGTCGTTCCCATAGGCGACTTCTATCCGGGGAGAGAATTCAAGATTTTTACCGCGGAAGGCAAAGGCTTGGAGAACGCGGGAAAAGAGCATAAATTTGCCGTCTTGATCTGTTTCGAAGACGCCTTTCCTTGGCTCAGCCGTCGTTTTGTGCGGGCAGGCGCCGGACTGCTGGTCAATATGACTAATGATGCCTGGTTCGGCAGGAGCGGGGCGCCTTCCCAGCACCTGCAGTCTTCAGTGTTCAGGGCGGTGGAGAACCGCGTCTGGGTCGCCAGGGCGGCCAATACGGGGATTACCGCCGTGATCGACAGTAAGGGGAAAATAAGAGACATTGTAAAGAACAAACGGGGAGATCCCCTTTTTACCGAAGGATACCTTTCCGTTCCGGTAGGCGGGGCCGGAGAGGGAGGTTCTTTTTACACCGCTAACGGTGATCTGCTGGTGTATTTTTGTTTCATGTTTGTTTTTGCCGGAGGTCTCTGGGCGGGTTTTCTGCATGCGCTTACACGCCGCCGGTTGAAATAAAGACGGCCGGCGCCTACCTTTACATTTGAAGAACGATAGAAAATCGACAATAGAATGTTGAGCGCAAACGGGATGTTCCTTTATCTACTTTTACTTCTCGATTGCTTCGTGCGTTGTTAGTATAAAGAAGGCGATTAAAGCAACAGCGCGGTATGGGGGGATATGAGTTATAGAACAGGCCGGTATTTATTTCCCGCAGCATTATTCCTGTTCTGTTTCTTTACCGCCCGGACGGCAGCTGCGGAGGAAGCCGCCAGCGGGATCTTTATGAGGCTTCCGGCATTTTCCGCTTCGGACAAGGTGCTTATCCTTGCCCCTCATCCAGACGACGAGGCTATCGCGTGCGCGGGTGTTATACAGGAAGCTTTACGCCGCGGGGCGTTTCTAAAAGTGGCTTACCTGACAAACGGAGACCACAACCAGCTGGCGTTCCTTGTCTACAAGAAAAGGCCGGTGCTGCGCACCGGAGAGTTCATCCAGATGGGAGAAGTGCGCAGGCGCGAGGCTGTCCAGGCCATGAGATCGCTGGGCGTCCCGGTAGAAGACCTCGTGTTCCTCGGCTATCCGGATTTCGGCACTTTCTCGATATTCTGCAAATACTGGAAGAGCAGAAAACCTTATAAGAGCATCCTTACAAGGATATCGGCGGTCCCTTACAAAGACAACTTCAGTTATGCTTCCGCCTATAACGGAGAGAACATCCTCTCCGATCTTAAAAAAATACTGCTGGATTACAGACCGACGAAGATTTTCGTTTCCCATCTGGGAGACGTGAACGTGGATCACAAGGCGTATTACCTATTTCTCTGTATCGCGCTTGCTGATCTGGAAAAGGAGATCGGCAGGCCGCAGGTGTTTCCTTATCTGGTGCATTGCCCGGGCTGGCCTCTGCCGAGACATTATCACCCGGATCTTCCGCTTCTGCCTCCCGGGCAGTTCTCCGGCCTCGCCCTGGATTGGAGGGTTCATCGGCTTAACGGGGCCGATATAGGGAAAAAACACGACGCCATACTTTGTTACAGAAGTCAGACCAGGTCCAGCGCTTTTTATCTTTTATCCTTTGTCCGCGGCAACGAGCTTTTTGGTGATTATCCGGAGATAACGCTGGGCAGCGTCGGTAAAGGGAGGTTATTCCCATTTTCCAGGGAGATCCCGGACGAGGAATACGATCCTTCCGGACCGAACGAGGCCGGGGAGGCAAGTTATTCCGTCTCCGGAGGGGTTTTTTATATAACCGTCGGGAAGAACTGGGAATTGGAGAAGAGGTTCGTGTTCACCGCTTACATTTTCGGCTATAAGAATGGAGTGGAGTTCGCCGCTATGCCGAAGATCATGTTCATCAGCCGCTACAACGTCTTCAAGATGTTCGACAAAGGGAGGCCCGTTTCTTCCGGGGGTGTTTCCGTGCAATTAAGCAAGGAGCGGGTAACCGTGGGGATACCCCTGCATCTTCTGGGCGACCCTGACCGGATGTTGGTCTCCATCAGGACTTACGACAGAATGCAGCCGCGGGGGGCGGCGGGGTTCCGCCGGATCAGGTTGAATAAATAAAAAGGGGGGAACGATGCTGGAATTCAGGAGCGTTAAAGTCGCAAAACCGGACGATGTCAATGTCATCCTCGGTCAGAGCCATTTCATAAAAACCGTGGAGGATCTTTACGAGGTGATGGCCGGTTCGGTTCCCGGCATAAAATTCGGCCTGGCTTTTGTGGAGTCTTCAGGGGCATGCAGGATACGCGTCGAAGGCAACGATTCGGAGTTAAAGATGACGGCGGCGGAAAACGCAGCTTCCATAGGAGCGGGCCACTTTTTCATAATCTGCATGCGCGACGCTTTTCCTATCAACGTGTTGAACGCCGTCAAGGCCGTCCAGGAGGTCTGCTGTATATATTGCGCAACCGCAAATTCCGTGGAGGTCATAGTGGCTGAGACCGCGGCTGGATGCGGTATTATGGGAGTGATAGACGGCGCCAAGCCGAAAGGAGCGGAGTCGGCGGAAGACATTGCCTGGAGGCGCGGACTGTTGCGAAAGATAGGCTATAAACTATAACCGCCCACCCGGTCCGGCTTTTGCTCTTGAATTGGTGTTTTTTTTTGCTATAATACGGCGGATACGGTGCTGTGACGGGTTCCGCCCGTAATCCAAGGTAGAAGATGCAATTTAAAAAAATATCCAAAGAGGCCACGCGTTTCTTCGCCTGGGCGGCGCTTATGACGTGTTCTTTAATAATAAAAGTGCTGCCCGGCCGTTTTTTATACGGGTTTTCCACCGTTCTCGGCCGCGTTTTTCATATTATAGCCGTGAAACACCGCAGGGTCGTAATGGACAGCCTGCGTATAGCTTTCGGAAAAGAGAAAGACAACGGTGAGCTCAAGAAGATTTGCCGGGATTGTTTTATTTCCATAGCCAAATCCGGGGTCGAAATTCTCAAGCTGACTGTGGACTACACGTATATGGCGGGGTGGGTGGAGATAGAAGGCAGAGAACACCTGGAAAGAGCCCTTGCCGCCGGTAGAGGGGTGATATTAGTCAGCGCGCATTTCGGCAATTTTCCTCTTTTGATCGCAAAGTTGGACATTGACGGTTACAGGATAGGGGTCATCATGCGCAGGATGAGGGATATCCGTATGGAGAGGTTCCTTATCCGCAAACGCAGCAAGTTCGGGATGAGGGTTATCTATAGCCAGCCCCGCCAGGCATGCGTCAGGGAGACCCTGCGCGCCCTGCGCAGCAATGAGATGGTGTTTATCCCAATGGACCAGAATTTCGGCACGGCCGGCGTGTTCGTCGATTTCTTCGGCAGAAAAGCCGCAACCGCCACCGGGCCGGTGGTGCTGGCGCAGCGCACCGGATCCACCATCGTCCCCTGTTTTATCGTCCGTCAGCCGGATAATACGCACCGGATAATCTTCGAACCGCAGGTGGCGCTGCCGGAAGGTCCGGATTGTATAACCGAAAGCGTCCAGAATATCACGGCGGTTATAGAGGCTTATATCAGAAGATATCCTCCCGAATGGGGCTGGATGCATAAACGCTGGAAGGCGCGTCCGGAGGAAGAAATGGCGGTATAAGTTTTGCGCGCCGGCAGTTCTTCATTAGAGAACGATAGAAAACGATTCTCCGTCCGTACGGCGGAGAAGAACAATCTACAGTGAAAGGGGGAGTTATGGCGGAAGATACAAAGAAAGACGTAAAGGGTTGCGGTTGCAAGAAGACGCTCGGCACGGCGTTTAAATTCATTCTCGGCCTGGTTTTTCTCGGCCTGGGAGCCTGGGCTGTGATCGGCTGGTTTGATAGCCTCAAGATAGTGTTCATGGGGTGCATAGGCTTGTTTCTCATTCTTGCAGGTATTATCACGCTTGCCATCGCAAGAGAGTAATCGATTCAGGCATAAGCCGGGAGCCGCATAACGGGTTCCCGGCTTATGCGCGGTAAATTTTCGCTATATCCGGTATAAAAAATATAAGGCGCGGATGACGTCCGACAAGGCGATGTTTTCAGTAACAATGTTAAGGGACAGGGAGATGACGGAATGGAAGCTATATTGAAAAGGGAGATTGTTTTAGGTAAGGTATTATCGAGAATAATTCTTATTGTTTCTTTTGCGGCAGCCATTACCCTGGGAGCGCACGTGCGCATCCCGCTGCCTTTTACTCCCGTTCCGCTGACCCTGCAGACTTTCTTTGTTCTTTTGTCGGCAGCGCTTCTGGGGGCACGGATGGGGATGGCCGCGCAGGTCCTGTATGTATGCGCCGGGGCCGCCGGGTTAGGGGTTTTTACCGGCAGCGGCGCGGGTCTGTCTTACTTCCAGGGCGTCACCGGCGGATATTTAGTGGGTTTTATGGCGGCGCAGTTAGTTGTCCCTTCTCTTTCCCGTTCCATTGCGATCGACAAAAGCGTTCTCCGCGCGGCCGCGGTTTTTCTGCTGGCGGATTTTGTCTTACTTGCCTGCGGCACACTCTGGCTGAAGACGGCATGCGGTTACAGCGGGAAGCAGGCGATGCTTTGCGGCTTTTGGGTCTTCGTGCCGGGCGATATCCTGAAAGCCGTGCTTGCGGCCGGTATCTATATCGCCGCAGCTCCGCGGATAAAAGAAATTACGCGTTGACGCGCGGTTTTTACCCGTCTTGACAAAGAGCAAGGCGTATGCTAAATTGTGGCGTGGCGGAGGCGTTTCCGGATGAGCCGTCCGGCGGCAAAGGAGGAGTCGGAATGAAGATATGCAAAGTGCTATTCACGGCGGTTGCTGCGGCGTTCTTTTTCGCCGGTGGAACGTGCCTGGCCGAGGAATTAAGCCGGGACAATAAAGCGGTGGAGAATCAGGCCATCGCCGACAGCGGGATAAAAGAGGTGCAGTGGCTTTGGGGAGAGGTCGTTCTGGTAGATGCCGCCAAGAAACAGGTCATCGTGAGATACCTTGATTATGAAACAGACAACGAGAAAGAGATAAGCCTGTCTGTAGACAACAAAACCTCTTACGAGAATATAAAAGATATTTCCGAACTTAAGGCGCAGGATATAGTGAGTGTTGATTACGTTTCGGACACGGGCGGAAATAATGCGGCAGTAAATATCAGCGTGGAAAAAATGGAAGACGCCCAGAATTCTCCGGAGGAGTACCTCCAGGAGCCGCCGCCCGCTTCCGACGCGCAGAGCGGCGATTAATCAGAGTTCAGGAACCGAAACAAAGAGATCCGGCGTTACATTGAAAAAGGCAGGCTTTAAGCCTGCCTTTTTCCTGGGATTAACACTGCGTCCGCTGTTCGGTTTTTCCGGCTCGCTCAAAAGATGGAAAAGATAAAGCTTGTAATATTCGATCTGGATGGGACGCTGGTAGATGCTTATCCGGCCATAACGGAAAGTTTTAATCATGTTATGCGGTGCTTGGGTTTGCCGCCGGCACCGGCGGCGGTGGTCCGCAGGGCCGTTGGATGGGGGGATGCCGGATTGCTGCGTCCGTTCGTTCCCAAGAAATCCCTAAAGAAGGCGCTGGGCATATACAGAAAACACCACGCCGGGGCCTTGCGCAGAAAATCGCGGCTGCTCCCCGGCGCGGCGAAGCTGATGGCATATCTGAAGAAAAAAGGCGTACTAATGGCCGTGGCCAGCAACCGCCCCACACGTTTCTCCAGGATATTGATTGGTAATTTCGCCCTCGATAAATATTTCGTTTACGTGCTTTGCGCGGATAAATTGAAGAAAGGCAAACCGAATCCGCTGATCCTGCGTTTGATCTTGAGCAAACTCGGTATAAAACGCACCGGCGCTTTGTATGTAGGCGATATGGGGATCGATGCCTTGACCGGCCTACGCGCCGGGGTGAGGACCGCGATCGTGCTGACCGGTTCCGGAAAGAAGGAAGAGATAAAACCGTTCTCGCCCTGGAAGATAGTGCGCAGCCTCGGTGATCTCCGAAAAATCTTGACCCGTCTGGTGTTATAATATAGAATAACCCATTGTGGCCCGGTTTCGAGGCGGGGCCCGCGTGAAAGAATTGTTCCCGCAGAGGTGATTTTGAGAAGATTACTTGTTCAGGTTTTTCTTTTTTCAAGCCTGGTACTGCTGTTCGGCGGATGCCAGAGACTGGGGATCGCCGTAAAGGGCGGCAGATCCGAAAGTAAAGCGGGAGTGATTCCTTTGCCGGCTTATTCCGGGCCGAAAGCGAGGATTGCCGTTGCTGCATTCGAGGTAAAGTCGGAAGAAAACGACGCGGAGACCGGTGCCGCTTTACGGGATCTGCTGTTGAGCGGAATTGTCAACAGCGGGCGTTTCGCAGTGCTTGATTTGCCTGCCGTTCAGGAGACCCCGACGGGCGGCGTCAACGGCGCTCTCCCCGCCGGACTGAAAGACAAGCAGCTCCCCTCCGCGGATTTGATAATAACCGTCAGTGTCAATGAGTTCGAACCGCAGGCATCCGGCGGCAGAGAAGGGCTGGGCGGCGGCGGCGGCGTGTCCAGCGGTGTTTTGGGAGGGTTGCTCGGGGCTTCGGTAAATAAAGCGCATGTCGCCCTGGAAATAAGGATAGTGAATGCCGCCAATTCCGAGGTGGTCGCTTCCAATAAAGTGCAAGGGCAGGCTTCCGATTCCGATGTATCCATTAAATCTTCTGCGGGGACTCCGGAAGGATGGATATTGGGGGGGGGGCTTTCGCGTTATTCGGGAGCCCCGATGGAGAATGCCATAAGGAGCTGCATGGTAGAGGCCGTAAGATATATCGTACAGGCGGTACCCGCCAATTATTACAAATATCGGGAGTAAATATACGTCCGTACCTCACGGTCCGCTTCTGCCGGCCGTGCGGAGACGATTGAAAGGAAGGTAAAAATGGGGAAAAGAAAACGCAGAGGTAAATTGAACTGGCGTTCCAAGAAGGCGAATAAAGGGAGAAAGCCCTGCCAGGGATAGGTGTATTATGGATGAAAGTAAAGTCATTCTGTCGGAGAAGCATATACCGACAGTCTGGTATAATCTGCTTGCCGATCTGCCTTTTCCCGCTCCTCCGGCACTGAACCCTGCCACCGGCCGGCCGTTGTCGGCGAAGAACCTGCATACAATATTCCCTCTTTCATTAATCCGGCAGGAGATGGGCCGGCAGAAAGAGTTCGCTATCCCGGCCGCGGTAAGGGATATTTACAGGCTTTGGAGGCCCACCCCTTTGAAGAGGGCTTTGCGGCTGGAGAAGTATCTTGGAACTAAAACGCGCATTTACTATAAAGACGAAAGTGTTTCGCCCACCGGCAGCCACAAGATCAATACTTCCATAGCGCAGGCATATTTCAACAAAAAAGAAGGTATACGCCGTTTGACTACCGAGACCGGGGCCGGCCAGTGGGGCGCGGCGTTGAGTTTCGCCTGCAACGTCTTCTCCTTGAAGTGTATGATTTATATGGTAAAGGTAAGTTACAACCAGAAACCTTTTCGGCGTTCATTGATGAAAATCTGGGGCGCGGATGTCGTCGCTTCCCCTTCAAAGACCACTGTTTGCGGGCGAGCCATACTCAAGGAAGATCCTGGATGCCGCGGGAGTCTCGGGGTGGCTATTTCTGAAGCGGTGGAGGATGCCGCCGGCAGAAAGGATACCAATTACGCCCTTGGCAGCGTGTTGAACCACGTTCTTCTACACCAGACTGTCATCGGGCAGGAGGCCAAGGAGCAGCTTAAACTTATCGGAGAGACGCCGGATTTTGTGATCGGATGCGTAGGCGGCGGCAGTAATTTCGGCGGATTGGCTTTTCCCTTCGTGGCGGACAAATTGCGCAGGCGTCCGGAGATGCGCATAATAGCGGTCGAACCTTCCGCCTGCCCCACCCTGACCAGGGGCTTGTATGAGTACGATTTTGGAGACACCGCTTCTCTCACGCCGCTGTTAAAGATGTTCACTCTCGGACACAAATTTATGCCGCCTTCCATACACGCCGGAGGTTTAAGATATCACGGATGTTCTCCTCTGGTAAGCCTGCTTTGCAGAAAGAAGATAGTCGAGGCCCGGTCTTATCCGCAGCTGGAAGTTTTTAAGGCCGCTCTGGCTTTTGCCCGGACCGAGGGCATCGTTCCTGCCCCGGAGACCGCGCACGCCGTTAAGGCTGTCATCGACGCGGCAAAAAGGGCGCCCAAAGGCGCGTGCATTCTTTTTAACTTCAGCGGGCACGGTTTCCTCGACCTCGCGTCTTATGACAAGTTTCTCGGCGGAGAGCTGAAAAATTTTTCCCATCCTGCCGCCGAAATCAGACGTTCTTTGAAAAACCTGCCTGCAGTCCGCCTTACGGAATAACCGTTTCGGCGGGCCCGTTACCGAACTTATTTCAGAAAATGGGGTATTATTTGTGCGTGTTTTGCAAAGAGGGCCGTAGGAAATGTCCCGAAAAAAACCGATAAAAGCCGTAGCGCTTATTTCAGGCGGCCTGGACAGTATACTCGCCGCCAGACTGATGATCGATCAGGGGATAACAGTCTTGCCTCTGAAGGTCCTGCTGCCTTATCTGCCGCGCGAGCGCGATAGAACGGGAGCAAAAAGCAGGTTGATTTCCCGTCTGGAAGAATGGGCGGGAGTGCCCCTTGCCGGGGTTGACGCTTCCGGGGAGGCCGTCGCTCTCTTGAAGTCTCCCGAATACGGCTTCGGTTCCAATATGAATCCGTGTCTGGACTGCCGGATACTGATGCTGAAGAAAGGCGCGGAGTTCATGCGGCGGGCGGGAGCCGATTTTGTAGTTACCGGGGAAGTCCTGGGGCAGCGCGGCATGTCCCAGCGCAGACAATCTTTGGAGATCGCCGACCGCGAAAGCGGTATTCCCGGTTTGATCTTGAGGCCTCTTTCCGGCCGGATACTACCGGAGACCATACCTGAAAAACAAGGATGGGTGGAGCGCGCAAAATTGCTCAGTCTAAGCGGGCGGTCCAGGCAGGCGCAATTGCGCCTGGCGGAGTCTGTGGGGATAAAAGAACCGGTGAATGCCGCCGGAGGATGCTTGCTTACTGATCCGATCTTTTCCGGGCGTCTGCGCGACCTTTGCTGCCACGAAGGACTGGAGAGGAGAGGATTTGAACTGCTCAAGTTCGGCAGGCATTTCAGGCTTTCCGAAAAAACAAAGCTCATAGTGGGAAGAGATGAGGAAGAAAACGGGTTACTGGAATCCTTTGCCGGACCGGGCGATGTCCTTTTTTATACCATAGATGTGTCCGGCCCGGTCGCCCTGGCCAGAGGGGAGTTTGATGTCGGCCTTATAGCATTGTCTGGTTCGCTTCTGGCTTATTACTGCCGTCCGGCTCCGGGCTGCGGAGTAAAGATATCCCACAGGGTGCAGGCGGGAGGCGCGGAGACAATTTCGTATTGTTTACCGGCTGACGAAAAGGCTCTGGAGGCATTCCGCATAGGTAAATAATTCTGTGTTTCGCCGCCGGGATAAAAACTTCAAGGAGGAAAAATGACCAGGTTGAGAAAAACAGCTGTTTTGTTGATCGTATCGGCGGCGGTCGTTATCGCCGGCACACTTCTGCGCCCGGCTAATCCGCGCCGGGTAGTGATAAGCAGGTTCGATTCCAGGGACGCGGTAAAAAGAGTGGAATACGGCAGCCGCGATTTTAATCTCGCGGTGGGAAGTTCCTCCAGGAGCGCGTCTCCGTTCGGCAGGTCTCTTAAATTGAGCCTGAAGCTCATCCCGGGAAGTTATAATTTTCTGGCCTGCGGGCAGGGCCTTATCGAAAAAAGATGCGAGTGGGAGAATCGGCCGGCAAGATTGGATTGGGATGAAATATCCGGGATCTCTTACAAAATATTTGTCGAACCCGTCAAAGGTACGGAGCAGAGACCTGTGATGGTCAAGATCGCCACCGATATCATAGATGGGGATGGAGAGATACTGCGTGCCTCCAGGATCGTGCATACCGGGGAGTGGCTTGAGGAGCGGGTGTATTTCAAGGAATTGACCACACGCTATGACTATCAGCGCGACTGGAACAGCGTGAAATGGACGGGTACCGGAGACGACAAAACCTCTTTGAGCAGGGTTGATAACGGGGTGAAGTCCTATCAGTTCGAGGTCCTCGGTATCGTCACGGAGCGGCCGGTAGACCTGAAGACGGAGCAGATAGAGGTAGTGTTGTATATAGACGAGGTGGCATTGATACGCTGAGGTCCGTCGCTGACCATGGACAAAGAAGCCATATTGTACGTGAAGCAGTCCGGCGGCGCGGTGCGCTGTCTGCTTTGCCGTCATTCCTGCCGTATATTGCCCGGCGGCAGCGGTATCTGCGGGGTCCGTTTCAACAAGGACGGCATATTGATGACGCACGCCTACGGCAATCCCGTTTGCAGGAACGCCGACCCGGTGGAGAAAAAGCCGCTGTATCATTTTCTTCCCGGTTCCTTGAGCATGTCTATTGCCTTTCCCGGGTGCAATTTCAAGTGCGGGTTCTGCCAGAACTGGCAGATATCACAGGACGTTTCTTTTTATGACGGAGCGCCGCCGGCAGAAGAATTCCCACCGGAGAAAATAGTGGAATCGGCGGTGGAGAACGGGTGCGCCGGCGTTTCATATACTTATACCGAACCGACGGTATTTATGGAATACGCTCTTGATACTTGCAAAGCGGCGCGGGAGCAAGGGCTGAAAAACGTTTTCGTTACCAACGGTTATATGAGCCGCCGGGCTTTGGAGGCCGTCGCTCCCTGGCTGGACGCGGCCAACGTGGATATAAAATTTTTCAGGGATGACTCATACCGCAAACACTGCGGGGCGGCGTTGAGGCCGGTCCTGGAATCGGTGCGCTTGATGAAAAAGCTCGGCATTTGGGTGGAACTTACCACGCTGTTGATACCGGGCTTGAACGACTCCAGGGAGGAGCTCGAAGGGCTGGCGGGGTTTATCGCTTCTCTCGACCGCAATATACCCTGGCATATCTCGCGGTTCCACCCGGATTATAAATTCGGCGCATTTCAATCCACCCCTGAGCTGCTTGTGAGGGAGGCGGTGGAGACCGGCAAGCGGGCCGGGCTTCCTTATGTTTACGCCGGCAACGTTTCGGGCTGGGGCGCAGATACGCATTGTCATAAGTGCCGGGAGCTTTTGATAAAAAGGGAAGTATTCCATATCCGGAATTGCGGGATGCATAACGGAAAATGCCGTTTTTGCGGGGAGAAGATCCCGGGGGTATTTCCCGGAGGATGGTAGTGTATTGTTACATAAGTTCATTGTAAAACGAGTTCTTAATATTTGAGAATCGAAAGTAGAAAGTTGACCGTCCGCCACTGAAGCGTTGGCGGATTCCGTGCGCTGTTTAAAGAATTTATTTAACAGCGTAGTAGTGAACTGGATATACGATAGAAAGGCTGCGGAGTGACCACTGAACGTGACGCTATGATTAAATGGTGGCAGAAAGACGCCGTCGATGCGGCCAGGGAACTCGGGACGGACCTGAATAAAGGGCTTTCCCTGCAGGCAGCCGGCGACCGTTTGCGCGAATACGGACCCAACGAATTGAAGGAGGCCGCGCACGATTCGGCGTTTGAGATTTTCATTGCCCAGTTCAAGAGTTTCATCATCTGGGTGCTGATCGCGGCCGCGGTCATATCCGGTTTTTTGAACGAGTGGGGCGACGCGCTGGCGATTCTGGCTGTGGTGGTACTGAACGCTTTTCTCGGATTCCTGCAGGAGTATCGCGCGGAGAAGTCTCTGGCGGCGTTGAAGAAAATGTCCAGCCCGGTATCCCGCATAATACGCAGCGGCGTGCGTGGAATGCTTCCTTCCCGCGAACTGGTCCCGGGAGACCTGATTGAAATAGAGGCGGGGGATAATCTCCAGGCGGACTGCCGTGTTTGCTGGGTTACGCGTAATTTCGCGGTCCAGGAAGCCAGTCTTACCGGGGAGTCGATACCGGTAAACAAGACCGAACTTCCTTTAAATATAGCCGATGCCGGCCTGGCCGACAGGGCAAATATGATCTACATGGGGACATCCGTGGTGACGGGTAAAGCCAGAGCACTGGTAGTCAACACCGGGATGAGCACTGAGCTCGGTAGGATAGCCGGCATGATACAGCAGCAAGCCTCGGAACAGACGCCTCTGCAACGCAAGCTGGAAGAGTTCGGCAGATGGATAGTATATATTTGTTTCGCGTTGGTGGGTATCGTTTTTGTCCTGGAAATGCTGCGCGGCGGAAGGATGCTGGATGTTTTTCTTACCGCGGTCAGCCTCGCAGTGGCGGCCATTCCGGAAGGACTGCCGGCGGTGGTCACGGTGGCTTTGGCCCTCGGTGTGCAGCGTATGGTCAAACGCAATGCTTTGATCAGGAAGCTTCCTTCGGTGGAGACTCTGGGCTGCGCCACGGTTATCTGCACAGATAAAACCGGGACCTTGACCAAAAATGAAATGACCGTGCAGCGTGTAGCTTTTCCAGGCCGCGTATTCTCTGTGGAGGGCAGCGGGTATTCCCCCGAGGGGGATTTTCTCCTGGGCGGCAGTAAGATAAATCCTCTCGATTATCCGGAGTTGAAAAAGGCGCTGCTGTGCGGCGTTCTTTGCAACGGCGCCGAACTGGTGTTCTCTTCCGGCAGGACCAGTGTTGTCGGAGACCCTACCGAGGGAGCGATATTGGTCGCGGCGGCTAAAATGGGGATTGATAAATCGGCGCTGGAAAAAGAGTTCCCGTTCGTGGAAGAGATCCCTTTTGACCCGAAACGCAAAAAAATGAGTATAGTGCGTAGAGAGGGGGACGGATTTACCGTCTTCGTCAAGGGGGCCCCGGATGTGCTTCTCGGGGACTGCTCGGAGATTGAGGAGAACGGGGCCAGGCGCAGGCTTTCTCCGGAAGAGAAAAAACGGATACTGGAGCTGAACGACAGCCTGGCTGACGGCGCGATGCGCGTCCTGGCCGTCGCCTACCGCCCTTTAGACGGACGGCCGGAGGATTATAACCCGGATTTCATAGAACGTTATCTTGTTTTTTGCGGGCTGATCGCCATGATGGATCCTCCCCGTCCGGAGGCAGCGGAGGCTGTGTCCAGATGCAGAAGGGCCGGCATACGCACCGTTATGATCACCGGTGATCATAAGAATACCGCCGTGGCGGTGGCGCGCATCCTCGGATTTTTCGATTCCGGATCCGGCGCTTTGAGCGGAGAAGACCTGGACCTTCTTTCCGAAAAGGAGTTCGCCGCCCGCGTGGGGAATATCGCGGTATATGCCAGGGTTTCTCCGGAGCATAAACTGAGGATTGTGCGGGCCTGGCGCGGCCGCGGCGAGATTGTCGCCATGACCGGAGACGGAGTCAATGACGCCCCGGCGGTGAAGGAAGCCGACATCGGGGTGGCCATGGGAATTACCGGCACGGATGTTACCAAAGAGGTCTCCGATATGGTCGTTACCGACGACAATTTCTCTTCTATAGTCGCCGCGGTGGAAGAAGGGCGCGGCATATACGGCAACATTCGTAAGTTCATACATTATCTGCTTTCCTGCAATACGGGGGAGATTATGGTTATGTTCGCGGCTTCCCTCTTCGGTCTGCCGGTGCCGCTTTTGCCGATACACATACTCTGGGTTAACCTGGTAACGGACAGCCTGCCTGCCCTGGCACTGGGAGTGGAGCCCGTAGAGCGGGACGTTATGTCCAGACCTCCGCGCGATCCGCAGGAAAAGATAATCGACGGCGGGCGTCTTAAGCTGATGCTTTTTCAGGGAGCGCTTATAGCTTTTTGCAGTCTCGCCGCTTTTGTCTTCGAGTTGTTCGTCCGCAAACAGGATTTAATGGAGGCCCGGACCGCTGCCTTCATCGTGCTTTCCTGCAGTCAGCTCTTTCATGCTTTCAACTGCCGCAGCATGGAGCGCTCGATCTTTTCGCTCGGTA
Organism: Candidatus Omnitrophota bacterium; assembly: GCA_011620275.1. Taxonomy (GTDB): domain Bacteria; phylum Omnitrophota; class Gorgyraeia; order Gygaellales; family Profunditerraquicolaceae; genus Undivivens. The sequence goes on along the minus strand of WOZK01000031.1, from coordinate 60,346 downwards.
TATTCTCCAACGCCAAGCTGGCGGCGGCGGTGCTGGTTTCTTTCCTGCTTTTGCTGGCGGCGGTATACATGCCGTTCTTCTCCGACATCTTCAGCGTTTCTTCGCCGGATCTTTTGGACTGGGTCGTTATGGTGGCCCTTTCTTCCTTACCGTTATGGTGCGTGGAATTGGTGAAAAAGGTGCGCGGCCGGCAGTAGCCGGGAGCGCACCTTCGGCTGCCGCCCAGGAATGCAGCTTCTACCGGGAGGTTTCTCTCAAGAAAATAGTTTACTAAGGAGTTCCTTTACTGGTAGAATAGAACGGGCCGGCGAGCCGGTCATACAAAGGGAAATCATGATGATGCTTGAAGTCAAAGATATAAGCGTGGAAGTGTCCGGGCATCTCATCCTTCAGGGCGTGAATATGCATATACGCAAGGGGGAAGTGGTTGTGCTGTTTGGGCCGAACGGCAGCGGCAAGAGCACGCTGCTTAAGGCGATAATGGGATTCGAGGGGTACAAAGTGATCTCCGGCGAAATCTTTCTGGGAGAGACCAGGATAGACGGGCTTCCCGTGGAAGAAAGAGTGAAGCTCGGTCTCGGGTTAATGTATCAGCACCCTCCGCAGGTCAGGGGCGTCAAGCTTGCCCAGGTCGCCGGCCGTCTGAACGGCAATGCCGGGTTGATAAAGGAGATGTCGGAAAGGCTTTCTCTTTCTTCGCATCTATCCAGGGACATAAATATGGGGTTTTCCGGAGGAGAGATGAAACGTTCGGAACTTTTTCAACTGATCCTGCAGGATCCCGATCTGCTCCTCCTCGACGAGCCGGAGTCGGGCGTGGATCTGGAGAACATTTCGGTCATGGGAAAAGTACTGGATGGATATCTCAAAGAAGAAGGCAAGTCGGCCCTGATCATAACCCATACCGGTTATATCCTGGATTATATAAACGCCGGGAAAGGCTGCGTGATGATAGATGGGAAGATGTGGTGCGTGGGCAGGCCGAAAGAGATATTCGAAAACATCAGGGAACGCGGATACGACAAATGTATGGAATGCGATGACAGAGCACAATCGGCAAGATAATCTGGAGGGTCGCGACCGTGATACCATCGTCTCCACGGGGATGGATTTCTCCGAGAAGGACCGCTCGGGAAGCTTCCTGCAGCAGGACTCCGGGCTGATGTTTGCCCGGTCCCTTTCAGACGGCCTGGAGATAATGGAGATCAAGGAAGCCTTGGAAACATATCCGGAGGCCGCCGGTTATTTCGGCGCTAATTTCCGTTCCACGGGCAGGGATTTCGACAGAGAGACTGAAGGCGGATATTTCATCCGGGTCAAGCGCGGTCATAAAATAGAATTCCCGGTGCAGGCCTGCCTTTTTCTGAAACAGCAGGGGTTCAGGCAGAAGGTGCACAACCTGATCGTAGTGGAAGAGGGTGCCAAGGCCTACATAATAACGGGGTGTTCCGCCTCCCACTCCGCGTCCGAAGGCATGCATCTGGGTATATCGGAATTTTTCGTGCACAACGGGGCATATCTTAATTTTACCATGATCCATTCCTGGCAGGAAAGCGTCAGCGTGAAACCGGTGAGCATCACTTCCGTCGGGGAAGAGGCGGTGTTTATCTCGAATTACGTCTGTCTGAAACCGGTGCGCGACATCACTATGTATCCCACGGCTCTTTTGCACGGCAGAAAAGCGCGGGCGAGTTTTAATTCCATAATACTTTCGCATCCCGGTTCCCTGCAGGACGTCGGATCCCGCGTCGCGCTGCAGGCCGAGGAGACGCAGGCGGAGATCATCTCGAGAGCGGTCAGTCTGGGCGGAAAGGTGGTGGCCCGCGGGCATATCAAGGCCTCCGCCCGCAACGTCAAAGGTCACCTGGAATGCCGGGGCCTGATACTGCCGGAACAGGGCAGCATTTACGCGATACCGGAGATGGAGACCGATTACCGCGACGTGGACCTTTCGCATGAAGCCGCCATCGGCAGGATCAACAAGGATGAAATCGAATACCTGCGCTGCCGCGGGTTCTCCCCTCGGGAGGCGCAGTCGCTGATCGTGCGTGGATTCATGGATGGCGGGGTGCTGGGTTTGCCGGATAAGCTGAAGGCGGAGATAGAAGAGCTGGAGAACAGCACACTGAAAGCGGGACTGTAGAGCGGGGGAATGGATGCTTAAACCAAAAGTTGCGGTCATCGGCTGCGGCAACGTCGGCATGCGCTACACCTACAGTCTTATGATCGGAGGAGCGGCCAGATCGATCGTGATAGTTGACGTCGACACAGAGCGCGCGGAAGGAGAGGTCCTCGATCTTTCCAGCGGCATGCCGTATATCGTTTCTCCGGTAGAAGTCTCTTCCGGGACATACTCGGATATCGCAGGATCGGACCTGGTGGTGATTACCGCCGGGCGCAAGCAAAACCCGGGCCAGACGCGCATGGCGCTGGCAAAGGACAACGTGGACCTCTTTCGCCGGATCGTCCCCGAGATAGTAAAACACGCTCCGGACGCGGTACTCCTTATAGTTTCCAATCCGGTAGACGTGCTGTCTTACGCCGCGTATAAATTCTCCGGCAGGCCTTCCGGGAAGGTGATAGGTTCCGGCACGGTGCTGGATTCCGGCAGGTTGCGCTGGTTACTCTCATGCCATTGCGGTGTCGACGCGCGCAACATTCACGCTTACATGCTGGGGGAGCACGGGGACAGCGAGTTCCCTGTCTGGAGCCGCGCTATGATCGGCGGGATACTGCTGGATGAATACTGTCCGGTCTGCGGTAAATGCGACCGTGGGGACCTGCTGGAAAAAATATCGGAGGAAGTGCGCACTTTCGCTTACAAGGTCATCGAGCGCAAAGGGGAGACTTCCTATGGTATCGGGCTCGCCCTGGTGCGTATCACTCATGCCGTCCTGCACGATCAGAATTCCGTGTTGCCGGTCGGCTGCCTTGTTGCGGATTATTACGGCATGAACGACGTCTATATGAGCCTCCCGGCGGTGGTGAACCGTTCCGGAGTGCGGCAGATCCTCAGGCCCAGGCTTAACGAAGTAGAGATTGGATTGTTGAAGAAGTCGGCCGTGGAGATAAGAAACGTGCTGGACGAGTGCGGCTTATGAGGATATTCGATGTTTCCTTTGCCGGCGGCACGGAAAGGACTTCCTGTATCAGGAGTTTTCGTTTCGACTGCGCGGAGAAAATTGATTTCCTTCCCGGGCAGTTCCTGAAACTTATTTTCGATGAGGCGGCTCCGGATAACGGCCGGTTTAAGGTGCACTATGTGGTTACCGAGAGCCGGCCGCCGGAGGATGGCTGTTTTTACGGGCGGATAGACCGCGCTTTCATAGAAGGGCGCGATCCGTTATTCAAGGATAGAACGGTATTCATTTTCGGGTCTCCCGCCATGGTAACGGAAATGAGAGGGGTTTGTTCGCAGATCAGGTGCCTCGGAAGCAACATTAAAAACGAAGGTTTCACCGGCTATTGAAGAAGGAGTCGTGAAAATGACTTTGATGAAAGACCTGTTCCAGAATGCCGATTGGAAAACGGAAAAACACGTTCCGGCTATAGATTTGCCTCTTCAGGCGTCTAAAGACGGGACATTCGAGATAATCGTGACGGTTGGCAGGCAGATTCCGCATCCAAACACCTCAGCTCATCATATCGCTTATATAGAGGTGTATTTTCTTCCGCAGGGCGAGAAATTCCCTTATCAGGTCGCCAGGTGCGAATTTCCCGCGCATGGAGCGTCTACCCAGGGGTCGGATACCAGCGGCGTATATTCTCTCCCCGGGGTAACAGTGAAGATAAAAACAGAGAAGCCGGGCACGGTGGTCGCCTGCGCTTATTGTAATATCCACGGGCTCTGGGAGAATTCGGCTGTATTGACTATTGGCTGAGACTTTCGTGCCGGCCGATTGATCAAAACGGGATGATTGGTTGTAAGTTTCAGGGATGCTGCAGGAGCGATCGAGAATCAAAAAGAGGGATTTGCTCCGAATCGATTACTGTCGGAAAAAGAATAGCAGTAAATCTGCAGCCGAATATGCGCTGTGTACCGGCGACGCATCCGCTTCGCCGGAAAAACAGAGGAACTGCTGGTTTTAGTACGAGGTATTCCTCTCCGGAGGGAAGAATCATGCTGACTAAGATATCCGGGTTTATCCTGGGGGCGGTATTGTTGTCGTCCGGCGCGGCTTTTGCCGCCGGGGAAAGAGGCGAATTCATTTACCGCGGGGTGGTTTACGCCATGAAAGCCGATTTCCCTTCGGCATCCGCGGAATTCCGGCAGGCATACCAGCTCAACAGGTTAGATCCGGAGGCGGTTTTTTACCTGCAGATAATCGAGGATATCCGGCAGGGTCTGGTGCCTTCCTCTACGGCTGTGAATATATTCAAAGGCGTGGATTATTTCCGTAAAAAATATCATAATCCGGCGTTGGAAGAGCTGGACGCCGCCATAGAAGCCAGCCCCGGTTACATAAAAGCGTATCTTATACGCTGCAATATTTTTCTCGATAAGACAGATTATAGGTCTGCCGGGGCCGACGGGGAAAAGATGGTAGGGATGGATTCTTCTTACGCTCCGGGATACAACGCCAGGGGGAGGGTTAATCTCGAGACCGGGATGTACGAGAAGGCCGTGCGGGATTTCGGCACTGCAATAGAGCTGGATGAGGATTACAGCGAGGCTTACGATAACCGGGGTAACGCTTATTTCAAACTCGGAGTTTTTGATTCCGCCCTGGCCGATTTTAACGAAGCCCTACGCATAGACCCTTTTTATGTGCAGGCGTACAACGACCGCGGCAACGTTTTCCTGCGTCTTAAACAGTACGCCAAGGCTATCGCCGATTATTCCAGGGCCATAGAGCTGGACCCCGCCTGCGTCAAGGCCTACAATAACCGGGGCGTCGTCTTCCGCCGGCAGGAGAAATACATGGACGCCCTTAACGATTTCAACATGGCCTTGAAGATAGATCCCGGATTCACCGCCGCTTATTTCAACAAGGCGCTTGTGTTCGACAAACTTTTTAAGGGCAGGGAAGCCGCGGCGGCGTATTCCGATTTCCTCGCCAGGGCGGGAAAGGACGTTCAACAGGAACAGAATATCGCGTACGCCAGGCGGCGGTTGGTATTCTGGCGGGGGCAGGAGACCGGCAAGGATATCGTGAGCGAATGATGGCGGGGAGCTTCAATCAAACCGCAGGAATCCCCGGTTTTCAAGCCTAAAGGAGGAGCCGGTGTTTTGTGAAATAAGCAAAGATATATTCTGGGTCGGTGCCGTGGACTGGAACATCAGGAATTTTCACGGTCACACTTTCAATACTTCCTCGGGAACTACGTATAATGCCTACCTTATAATAGATGACAAGATCACTCTTATAGATACCGTATTCGGACCTTTTTCACGGGATTTGCTGGAGAATATCTCCGCGATCGTACCACCGGAGAAGATAGATTATGTCGTGGCGAACCACGTGGAAACAGACCATTCGGGAGCCTTGCCGGAAGTGATGCGCGCGGCCCCACGGGCAAAGCTGTTAGGGACGGCAAAATGCCGCGAGGGTCTATCGAGGCATTATTACGCGGATTGGCCTTTTCAGACCGTAAAGACCGGCGACAGACTTGCCCTGGGGAAGAGATCGCTCGTTTTTATTGAAGCCCCCATGCTGCATTGGCCGGACAGTATGTTCACTTATCTGGAAGGGAAGGAAATACTATTTTCCAACGACGCTTTCGGGCAGCACCTCGCCCACTGCAGAAGGTTCGCCGACGAGGCCGAGCAGGGGACGCTTATGCGAGAGGCGGCCAAATACTACGCCAATATCCTCTGGCCTTTGAGCCGGCTTGTATCCGGAAAGATCGCGGAACTGCGGGAAAGCGGCCTGTCGGTCTCCATGATCGCTCCCAGCCACGGTATGATATGGCGTAACGATCCCGGCGCGATAATCGAGAGCTACTCCCGTTGGGCGCTGAATTCTTCAGTCCCCAGGGCCGTGATCGTCTATGAAAGCATGTGGGGAGGCACTGAAAAGATGGCGGGCGCGATTTACTCCGGGTTGTTGGAGGCGGGGGTAGAGGCCGAGGTGTTCGACATAAACCGGGCCGACCGCACGGAAATAATAGGCAGGATGCTTGAGGCCGGAGGATATCTTTTTGGTTCATCCACCCATGACAACGGCATGCTGCCGGATCTCGCCGGATTCCTTCATTTGCTCAAAGGATTAAAACCGCGGAACCGTCTTAGTGCGGTTTTCGGCTCTTTCGGCTGGGCTGGCGGGGCGGTGAATGAGATGGAAGCGGTGTTGTCCGGAGCCGGTATACCTCCGGTTTGCCGCGGAATCTCCGTTCAATATTGCCCTTCTCCGGTTGATTTAGAGGCCTGCCGCGAATTCGGCCGTGATTTCGGGCGCAGACTTATCGAAGCGCACAAGTGAGTAGTGAATACTTTCACACAGGTGAACACACGCCTCTCCTTTAGGCTAAGGTAAAATCACGAGCCGAAACTGGACCGCCGCCCTTGGCGCGCGGATAATACAAATACCGCTCAGTTTTGAAATCATGAGCAGACCGCGGAACGCCGAATTATTTGCGGCGCAAAGGAGGTTATTATGCAGAAATACCGTTGTACAGTTTGCGGATATATATATGATCCTCAGCAGGGGGATCCTTCAGCCGGGATCGCTCCGGGGACGGCGTTTGAGGCTTTGTCGGATGCCTGGGTTTGCCCAGAATGCGGTGTCGGGAAAGATATGTTCGAGAAAATTTAGCCCGCTTATGATTATCCCGGAAAAAGTTTCTTCTTTTTTGCTCGCGCAGAGTTTTGTCGTAGCCTGTTCCATAGACGCGGACGGTTATCCGCATTCCTCTTGTAAAGGCGTGGTGGATATAGTCGCTCCCGCGGGGGAGATATACCTGCTGGATCTTTATAAGAAACGCACTTACGGCAATATACTGCGCAGTGGCAGGTTCAGCGTAACTGCCGTCGAAGAACACGGATTCAAGGGGTATTGCCTAAAAGGGGAGGCGGAGATAATTCTGAAAGAACGGCTGCCGGCAGAGGTCTTGAGATTATGGGAGAACAGAATAACCGCCAGGCTGGCGCAAAGATTGATAACCAACCTCGGCGGCCGCAAAGGGCATCCTTTTCATCCCGAAGCCCTGCTCCCGGAACCCGAATATATGATTAAGCTGAACGTTGCAAGTATTATGGATTTGACACCGGACGTTCTTAAGACTTGACAGGCGAGGCCGCCCGGTCCCGGTAAAGGAGGCGTATATGAAGAATGTAAAGGTTTACAGCACTCCCACATGTCCTTACTGTATCCGCCTGAAACAGTTCCTTAAGGAAAGCAACGTTGTCTTCGAGGATATCGACGTTTCCGTTGACCGCGCTGCGGCGGATGAAATCGTCGACAGGACCGGCCAGATGGGCGTGCCGGTCGTCGACATCGAAGGAGAGCTTATTGTAGGATTCGACCGCGAACGCGTAAAACAGGCGCTGGGGCTGGTTTAAAAGGACGCGGGGGAAGCGAGATGCAACAGGCGGATCTTTTGATAATAGGAGGAGGGCCGGCGGGAGTTACGGCCGCCATCTATGCCGCTAGGAAGGGACTGGATTTCATGATGATCAGCCGCGACATCGGCGGACAGGCGGCTTGGAGCGGACGCATCGAGAATTACACCGGATGTCAGGTGGTTAGCGGGCCGGAGTTGACCGCAAGATTCGAAGAGCATCTGAAGATATTCAGTATCAAACTGGTGCAGCCCGAGACCGCTTTATCCCTTACGCGGGACGGCAGGCGGTTCAGGGTCTCCGGAGAAAGAGATACATATAGCGCCTCGGCGGTGATCGTTGCGACGGGGAAACGTTCGCGCCTGCTGGGAGTTAAGGGGGAAAAGGAATTTCTCGGCAGGGGGCTTACCTATTGCGCGGTCTGCGACGGGCCTTTGTTCGCCGGCCGGAACGTCGCGGTCATCGGCGGCGGCAACTCGGCGCTGGACGCGGCTCTACAGATGTCGCGCATAGCCTCCAGGGTATATGTGCTGGAATCTTCCGGGAGCTTCACGGCCGACACGATCCTGATAGACAGGCTTTCGGCCGCCGGCAATGTGGAGGTTTATAAGAATGCCTCGGTAATAGAGGTTAGAGGCGGCCGTTTCGTGGAAGATATACGGTTCTCGGCGCAGGGTAAAGAATCGATACTGCCGGTCAGCGGGGTTTTCGTGGAGATAGGGCTTGTCCCTAATTCCGAATTCGCCGCCATCGCCTCCAGGAACGGAAAAGGGGAGATTAAGGTCGATTGTTCCAACGGAACCGACGTCCCAGGACTGTTCGCCGCCGGCGACGTTACCGATGTCCCGGAAAAACAAATCATTATTGCCGCCGGAGACGGGGCAAAAGCCGCGCTTTCCGCCGCCAGATATCTGCTTTCTTTGTAAGTTTCGTTTCAGGCTAATGCCTTAATAAGGTTGACAAAAAGGCATTATTTTGGTATACTCTACTATTATAATCAGGATTATAGCCATGAGAATAACATATAAAGGCGATTACGCGCTTAAAGCCATACTTGATCTGGCGATCCACTATTATGACAAGCCGGTTCCGGTGAGGATCCAGCACATGGCCGGCCGGCTGGATATTCCCATCAAGTTTCTTGAGCAAGTGCTGCTGGAATTGAAAAAAGGCGGTTTTGTCGAGAGCCGCCGGGGCAAAGTAGGAGGTTATCTCCTCGCAAGGCCGCCGTCGAAGATATCCCTGGGGCAGGTTGTGCGTTTCATCGCTTCTCCGGTTGAGCCGATCGCCTGCGTTGAGGACGGATATAAAGGGTGCCGGGATATATATAAGTGCGTTTTCCGGGACGTCTGGCAGAGGGTCTCCGCCGCCACTATGCGCATAATCGACGGCGTCACCTTTTCCGACCTGCTGGAGAGTCTCAACCGTAAAGATAAAGAACAGATGGTCTATCAGATATAAAATACGCCGATGTTCACTAAAGATGTTTCTGCCCTGATTGGGAATACTCCCCTGGTAAAATTGAATTCGCTACCCGAGCGGCGCGGCGCGAACGTCTTCGTAAAGATAGAAGGGGGAAACCCCGGAGGCAGTATAAAAGACCGCATTTGCCTCAATATTGTCAATGAAGCGGAGCGCAGCGGGCAGCTGAAACCGGGCTATACCATAATCGAGCCTACCAGCGGCAATACCGGGATAGGTCTCGCTATGCTTTCCGCCTTGCGCGGCTACAAATGTATTATAGTCATGCCGGAAAATATGAGCCGTCAGCGTTGCGAAATACTGGGCAGTTACGGGGCGGAAGTCGTGCTCACGCCCGTCGCCGGCGGCATGCGCGCCGCGATCGATAAAGCCGGGGAAATAGGCCGTTCCGTCAAGAAAGGTTATTCCATCAGGCAGTTCAGCAACCCGGCCAATCCCGAAGCCCACCGCAGGACAACGGCGGTGGAGATATTGCGCGATACCCCAGGAAGGATCGACGCCTTTGTCTGCGGGGTCGGCACAGGCGGGACGTTGACAGGCGTCGGCGCGGCGTTGAAGGCGAAGAACCCCCGCGTGAAGGTTATCGCGGTCGAACCCGCGGCCAGCCCGGTTCTTTCCGGAGGTAAAGCCGGGGCGCATAAGATACAGGGTATAGGAGCGGGGTTTATTCCTCCTGTGCTGGATGTCTCTTTGATAGACGAAGTAATTACGGTTACCGACGAGGCCGCTTTGTCCTGCCGTCTTGAATTGTCTGCGCGCGAAGGCATCTTTGCCGGGATTTCCGCGGGGGCCGCGGTATGGGCCGCGTTGAGGGCGGCTGAGAAGCTCGGCAGGGGAAAGACGGTAGTTACGGTCCTTCCGGATACGGGGGAGAGATATTTGTCCTGACGCATCTTCGCGGACCGGGCAAGGCCGTTCAAAACAAGATCGCACGTCAATGGAGTACGGCAGACGGGAGGATTAGATGAGAGAAAAGGTTGAGGCAGTGCTGGAAAAGATCAGGCCGATGCTGGCGGCAGACGGCGGGAGCGTGGATCTGGTGGATGTCGGAGAAGACGGAGTGGTGAAAGTGAAACTCACCGGCAGCTGCGGATGCTGCGCTATGAGCCAGTTTACACTTAAAATGGGCATAGAGCGCATCCTGAAAAAGGAAGTACCGGAAGTAAAAGAGGTGGTCTCGGTTTGAACGGGCCAAAGTGAGGGGAAATGAAGACTATCAAAGAGATCAACGCTAAGATCGGCAGGGGAGACGCCGTGGTGGTCACTGCCGAGGAGATAATAGACCTGGTGGCTAAGAAAGGCGTCAGGAAGGTCGCCAGGGAGGTGGACGTGGTCACCACCGCCACTTTCGGACCCATGTGTTCCAGCGGGGTTTATTTCAATATCGGTCACTCCAAGCCGAGGATCAAGCTGGGGGGCGGCAGCTGCACGGTCAATGACGTGCCGGTTTATGCCGCTTTTGGCGCCGTGGACGTTTTCCTCGGGGCTACCGCCGTGCCGGACGATGATCCCCGCAATAAGATTTTTCCCGGGGAATTCAAATACGGCGGCGGGCACGTGATACAGGAATTGGCAGCGGGCAAAGACGTCCGTCTGGAATGCAGCGCTTACGGTACCGACTGCTATCCCCGGAGAAAATTGGAGACACTGCTTAACATCAGGGATTTAAACGAGGCGGTTCTCTTCAATATGCGCAATTGTTATCAGAATTATAATGTTGCAGTCAACCTCTCCGGCAAGACCGTTTTTACCTATATGGGGATGCTTAAACCGCGGCTCGGCAACGCCAATTATTCTTCCGCCGGGCAGCTTTCGCCTCTGCTGAAAGACCCCTATTACCGAACCATAGGCATAGGCACCCGTATTTTTCTCGGAGGCGGGATCGGTTACATAGCCTGGCACGGGACGCAGCACAACCCCTGCGTCGAACGCGGCAGGAACGGGATCCCTCTGGGAGGCGCGGGTACGCTTGCGGTTATCGGCGACCTGAAACAGATGAGCCCGGAATGGCTGGTCGGCACGAGTATGGCGGGTTACGGGGTGACGCTTTCCATAGGCATCGGCGTGCCCATCCCCGTTTTTGATGAGGAAGTGGTTAGGCGGGCGGCGGTTACCGATGCCGAGATATACGCTCCGGTGGTAGATTACGGCCGCGATTATCCGCAAAGGTCATCCCGCATCATCGCTGAAGTAAGTTACGCGGAGTTGCGTTCCGGGAACATCAAACTACGCGGTAAGACCGTTCCCACAGGCAGCCTTTCCAGCTATGCGCGCGCGCGCAAGATAGCCGTGCTGTTGAAGACCAGGATCGAGGAAGGAGAATTCTTTCTCACCGAGCCTTCTGCGGCGCTGCCGGGGGCCGAGAGCGGCTACAAGGTGAAACCTCTCAACGAGAGGCTTTACAAAAAGGAGTAAGGCAAGGAGCGGAAAGATGATCTCCAGAAAAGTGGTTTTACATTTCCCCCGTAAACTGGTCGAACAGCCGATAGTTTTCAAGCTGGTCAAGGATTACGAACTTAATTTCAACATCTTGAAGGCTTACGTGACCCCGGATGAGGAAGGGCTGATGGTGCTGGAGTTGAGCGGTGAAGAGCCGGCTTTCGAGAAGGGGTTGCATTATCTGAAGTCCTGCGGGGTGAAGATACAGCCTTTGAGCCAGGACGTGGTAAGAAACGAGAAAAAATGCACCGATTGCGGTGTCTGCGTGCCTCTTTGTCCGGCGGGGGCTTTACTGCCGGACAAGGAGAGCAGGGAGATCGTTTTCTCCGAAGATAAATGTATCGCCTGCGGGGTCTGTGTGCGCATTTGTCCGTTCAAGGCGATGGAAGTGCGTTTTTAACGGCGGCGCATGATCCTGAATGCCGGGCGGATATTATTGACCGGTTTCAGACTCTGATTTGCATTACTGAATGTCCCTTCAACAGGATCGGACAGCCGAATAGCCAAGGATTACCCCGGGCCGCCTGTTTTGAGTAGTTGGACAGCTCACTACCAGGGTTTATCTCAGGATTGCCCGGGGAGTTTTATAACCTGCGGAAACAAAACAATGCCCCGAGATAAGATAATCACATTGCTTAAAGAGAGCGAGCGATTCATGCAGGAGGAGGAGTTAACCTTCGCGCTCGGAATCAGCGCGGAGAAGTTGTGGGAAGAGATGCGTAGACTGCGCGACAACGGTTACGTGATAGAAACCGTGCCGCATCTGGGCTATAAGATGACTTTTATTCCGGATTGTCTGATGCCGGCTGAGATAGAGAAGAACCTCGCGACGGTCAAGATCGGCAGGCGCATAGTTTATTTAGACAAGACCGTTTCGACCATGGACGACGCGGCACGCCTGGCTGCCGAAGGCGCGCAGGAAGGGACGGCGGTCGTCGCCGAGAGTCAGTCCGCAGGCCGCGGCAGGGCCGGCAGGAACTGGTTCTCTCCTGCAGGGAAAGGTATATATTTTTCCCTGCTGCTTCGTCCCCCCTCTTCAACGGGGCGTTTTTCCCTTCTTACTTTGCTGGCGGCGGTAGCCGTTGCGGAAGCCGTGCATAGCATTTCCGGTGTCGTTACCGGGATAAAATGGCCCAACGATATCCTGCTGGACGCCCGGAAGGCGGGGGGTATTCTTACCGAGGCCGGCAGCGGTGCCGGCGGCGCGCCTTACGTGGTGGTCGGCGTGGGTTTGAACGTGAACAACGAAACTGCCGAGTTACTTCCGGGCACGGCCTCGATAGCTGAAGCGGCGAGGATGAAGGTGGACCGCGTTGCCCTGCTTCAGGAGATCTTTTTCAGGCTGGAAAACTATTATAAAGAATTCTGCCGCGGTGAGTACGCTTTGATAATCGGTAAATGGCGCGGGCTTAATTCCACACTGGGAAAAAGAGTCAAAGTAATCCTGCCCAGGGGGGGTATCGAGGGCGAGGCGGTAGATATAGAAGATGACGGCGGTCTGCTGGTCAGGAATGATTCCGGCTTGACGGAAAAAGTAATGGCAGGGGATGTGATACATTGCGGACTCCCGCAGCGCGGTTAATCAAACCGCAGGAATCCCCGGTTTTCAATCCGGATTAACCTTGGATACGCGGAGTGGTTTTGTCCTTATTTTATCTAAGGATTACCCCGGGTTTAAAGCTTGGGTGGGCCCTATTCGGCCTCCCGGGATAACGAGACGATAAATGATACGGGTGCCACGATACAGGATTATATTATGCTTAATTCTCGCCGCCGCGGCGGCGGGCTGGTTTTTTAAAACCGTTGTTTTCCGGCCCTCGGGCCGCGGTGGAAAGACCGCCGCATTTTCTCCTGCGCAGGAAGACCCGATAAAAAAATACGTGGGGGAGAAGGTCCTGTATCAGGTAAAACTCGGCATACTATCGGTGGGGACTGCTGAATTTGAGCACAGGGATATTACCGAACTGAACGGCACCGCCGTTCATGTCGTGAATTTCCGCACTGTACTGGCCCGTTTCAGGGATAATGAGCTTATTTATTGTCTCCCCGGCAGCCTGTTGCCGGTGCGCGTGGAAAGGATAATAGATTTCTGGCCGAAGAAAGAGAGGATAACCGAAGAGTATGACCAGACGGCCTTTTCTATTAAGATAACAAGGGAAGAGGGGAAAAGCAGAAGCGTACAGGTCATCAAGAAAGATAGGGCTATACATAACGCCGTATTGCTGCCTTATTATGTCAGGACAATCCCCGGTCTTAAAGAAGGATGGAGGATGCGCGTTCAGCTCCCGACGCAGAGTTTCATCGTTTCTCTGGATTCCATAGAAGAAGTAAAGGTCCCGGCCGGCACTTTCAAGGCTTACCATTTTACGAGCGAACCGCGGAAATTCGAGATATGGATCTCCGCGGACGAAAAAAGGATACCTTTAAAGTTGAAAGGGACGTCTTCTGCCGGGTACACCCTTTTACTTACCGGCTACAGCATATAATGGGCAAACGCGCTGTTTACTTAAACCGTAGAAATCCCCGGTTGTTCAATCCGAGGATAGCTGCGGAGCGGGCTTGCCCCGGGTTTATCTAAGGGTTACCACGGGTTTTAAGCCCGGGGGATTTCATTATTATCGATATGTCAAAAACGGCTGCGGTCGCTTTAAGCGGGGGAGTGGATTCCGCGGCAGCGGCTTTATTACTTAAATCGCGCGGTTTCCGGGTAATTGGGATTACCGCTCTTTTGTCGGGGAACGAGGATATCTGCGCGGCGAGGCGCGCGGCGGAAGAGATCGGCATAGAGCATCGGATATTCCGTCTGGGAAAAGAGTTCGAGCGCAAGGTTATCGATAACTTCTGCGCGGAATACGCCAGGGGCCGGACCCCCAATCCCTGCGTGCGATGCAACCGCTACATCAAATTCGGACTGCTGCGCGTCAAGGCCCTTTCCCTTGGGCCGGATTATTTCGTCACCGGGCATTACGCGAAAATAGAAAACGGCCGCCTAAAAAAAGCGGCCGACTCAGAAAAAGACCAGAGTTATTTTCTCTACAGTCTTGCTCCGGATTCGCTCAAGAACACGCTTTTCCCGCTCGGCGGTTATACCAAGGAGGGAGTGCGCCGGCTTGTCTCCTCCGCGGGGTTGAGCGTTTCTTCCGGCAAGGAGAGCCAGGACGTATGTTTTGTCCCGGGCGGCGATTACCGTTCTTTCCTCGCCTCCGTTCCGGGATTCGGTTGCCTGCCCGGAGAATTCGTCGATACGGGGGGAAAAGTTCTCGGGCGTCATAAAGGAGTGCCGTTTTATACCGTCGGGCAAAGGCAGGGCCTGGGTATTTCTTCCGGCCGTCCTTTATACGTTAAAGAGGTGGACGCGCGGCGCAACAGGGTGGTGCTGGGCGGGAGGCAGGAGGTTTCGGCGTCGGCTTTCATCGTAAACAACCTGAGCTTTCCACGCGAGCCGTTGAAAAAGAAGGTTGTCCTTAACGTGAAGATACGGTATAATCATACGGAACAGCCAGCCGAAATAACGCCATCCGGCAACACGCTAAAAATTGTTTTCCGTCTCCCCCAATTCGCGGTTACTCCAGGACAATCGGCGGTGATTTACAGAGGAGATGTAGTTGTCGGGGGAGGCATAATAAGAAAGGTATTGGATTGATATGTCACCGGCAAGGAATGCGGACAACATCGGCAAAAAAATACAGGAGTTGAAGAAAAAAAGGAACGCGGTAATTCTGGCTCATAATTACCAGCTCCCCGAGGTGCAGGATATAGCGGATTTCACCGGAGATTCCCTGGAATTAAGCCGTATCGCCTCCGGGACGAAAGCCGACGTGATCATTTTCTGCGGCGTGCATTTTATGGCTGAAACTGCCGCCGTACTGTCTCCGGAGAAGAAGGTGATAATGCCGGACATAACCGCCTCTTGTCCGATGGCCGGGATGATCACCAAGGAGGAATTGCGCGGATTGAAGGAGAAACATCCCGGCGCTGTCAGCGTCGGATACGTCAATACATCGGCCGCGGTGAAGGCCGAGCTGGATATCTGCTGTACCTCTACCAATGCCGTCGGAGTGGTGAAGGCCGTGGCGGAAAAGATGGAAAAAGAGGGCCGCCGGCCGCAAATAATCTTCGTCCCCGATAAATATCTGGCTTCCTACGTGAGCGTCCAAACCGGGATAAAGCTGATCGCCTGGGACGGGTTCTGTCCGACCCATATAAAGATAAGACCGGAGGACATAAAAAAAGAGAAAAAATTTCATCCCGAAGCGCGCGTCCTGGCGCATCCGGAATGTCTGCCTTCCGTTATTTCTCTCGCCGATGCCGCCCTTTCCACCAGCGGGATGTCCAAATACGCTCGTTCTTCTTCCACGCGCGAGTTCATCGTCGGGACGGAAGTCGGCATAATCTACAGGTTGAAGAAAGACAATCCGGGCAAGGAATTCTATCCGGCGGCCGAGGCGGCGGTGTGTCCCAACATGAAACGCACTACGCAGGAAAAAGTGCTTTGGGCGCTGGAGACCCTGCGCGGAGAGGTGAAAGTCCCGCAGGAGATACGCAGCCGCGCCCGCAGGGCCATAGAACGGATGCTGGAGACCTTTTGAACCGGAAATGAATAATATCCCGGCGATCTACGAGGACGATCATCTGGCCGTTTTCAATAAACCGCCCGGACTACTCACCATACCGGCTCCCGGAGACAGGGAGAAAGATTTTACTTTCCTTCTAAACTCCCGTAATCGGGATCAGGACGGTTTGCCGCGTTTTCATCCTTGCCACCGCCTCGACCGCGAAACCTCAGGTTTGATAGTTTATGCCAAGGGCAAGTCTGCCCAAAAGAAAATGATGGATATTTTCCGCGGCAGGACGGTGGGGAAGACGTATCTGGCCGTGTTGCACGGCAGCCCGGCGGAAGGGAAAAGGACTATCCGCAGTCCGATAGAAGGTAAACCGGCTTCGACTTCTTATGTAGTGCTGCTGCGGCGTTCGGCTTTCTCCGTGGTCTGCGCGACCCCGGAAACCGGACGGACCAATCAGTTGCGCATACATTTTACCGGAATCGGTCATCCGATCGTTGGCGAGGCCAGGTTTGTCTTCAGAAGAGATTTTATCCTGAGGGCAAAGAGAGTGATGCTGCATGCCTGGCAGTTGGAATTCAGGCACCCTTATTCCGGAAGAGGCATCGTTTTGTCCGCCCCGTTGCCTGTCGATATGTGTAATTTTTTGCTGAAGCACGGCGTGGATCCGGGGCAATTCACGCCGCCGAGCGGCGCGTCGATCTAAATATTGATTTATACCTCCGTTCTAATATAATGACTGGCATGATAAAATATATTCTTCTCGGCGCGGTGCAGGGTATGACTGAGTTCTTTCCTGTAAGCAGCTCCGCGCACCTCGTCATATTTCAAAAACTTCTCGGCATAGACGGGCGAGGACTGGTTTTCCCCATCGTCTTGCATCTGGGGACGCTTTTGGCGACCGTGTTGTATTTCCGCCGTGATATCCTGCGGATGCTTTCGGACAGGAGACAATTCCTGTTGGTGGTGGCGGTCACGCTGATCACCGGCGTCATCGCTTTCCTGCTCAAAGGTTTTGTTGAAAAAATCTTTTCCTCTACCGTGCCGGCGGCTTTGGCCCTGCTGGCCACAGGAACGGCGCTTATCCTGACGGGGAGGCTGCGCGTTTCCGGTAAGAAGGATATTTCTTTGGGTGACGCGGCTTTAATGGGAGCGGCGCAGGGGATAGCGGTGCTGCCCGGGATATCCCGTTCCGGCGTCACCATCTCCGCGCTTCTTTTCAGGGGTATTGAACGCGAGACGTGTTTTAAATTCTCGTTCATCTCCGGGATACCGGCCGTGGCCGGCGCAGCCCTGCTGGACGCCCGTGAGATTACCGCGGTTTGCGTGGAATCATGGAGCGAGCCTCTGGCGGGATTTCTCGCCAGTTTTATTTTCGGTCTGGCCGCGCTTGCGTTGTTGAGACGTTTGATCTTAAGGTCCAAATTGCCGTATTTCGGGTATTATTGTCTGCTGGCGGCGGCGGTAATTCTTATTTTTCTAAGATGAGCATACTTGTCCTGGGAACAGTGGCTTTAGATACAGTCAAAACGCCGCACGGCCGGCGTCATTATATGCTGGGAGGTTCCGCCGTTCATTTTTCCATGTCCGCCAGGCTTTTCACGCACGTCAATCTGGTGGCTACCGTGGGCGAGGACTTTCCTTCCCAGCATCTGGATTTTCTCTCCGGCAAAGGCATAAACCTGGATTCCCTGATTAAGACGGCCGGCGTTACCTTCAAGTGGAGCGGAGAATACAAAGGCGATATGAACACCGCGCTTACCATCAAAACCGAGCTGGGAGTGCTCTCTGCCTTCAGCCCGAAGGTAAGAGCCGGCCAGCGCGGCATCCGCAACATCTTTCTCGCCAATGTCGATCCGGATATCCAGAAACAGCTACTTGGGAGTATGCATTCGGCGCGGCTGGTCGGCCTTGACAGCATGAATTACTGGATACATAATAAGCGGGCCTCGCTGTTAAGACTGCTTAAGAAAGTGGATATTTACGTGGCTAATGACCGCGAAGCGCGCGACCTTTCCGGGGAGGAGCACCTTGTCAGCGCGGCCAGGCGGCTGCAACGCATGGGCCCGCGCATAGTGCTCATAAAGAAGGGAGAGCACGGGGTCATGCTTTACGGACCGGATCTTTTTTTCTCCCTGCCGGCTTATCCGGTGGATAAGGTCGTGGACCCGACCGGAGCGGGCGACACTTTCGCGGGAGGGTTTATGGGGTATCTCGCCGGCTGCGGGCGCACGGACAGGAAGGCGTTTAAAAGAGCGGTTGTTTACGGCACGGTCTGTGCTTCTTTCAACGTGGAAGGGTTCGGACTGGAACGTAGCGGCAGGCTTACCCTGGCGGATATCCGCGGCAGGATGAAATGTTTCAAGGAAATAAGCGCTTTTTGAAAGGAGAGCGTCAATCATGCTTGAAGAAAAGATTTTCAGCGACTATAAAGAAGCCCTTAAAAGCAAGGATAGTCTTAGATCCTCGGTTTTGAGTTTCCTCAGGGCTGAACTCAAGAATGTGGCGATGAGCAAGAGCAGGGACTTGCTGGACGATGCGGACTGCATAGCGGTGATAAAGAAACAGATAAAGCGGCGGGAGGATTCCATACAGCAGTTCAGGCAGGGGAACCGCCCGGACCTCGCCGACAAGGAAGAAAAAGAGAGTTTAATATTGAAAGATTATCTGCCGCCGCAGTTGTCCGCTGCCGACCTCTCGCGTATAATAGAAGAGAGCATAACTTCTCTAGGCGCCTCCGGGCTTAAAGATATGGGCCGGGTAATGAAAGAAGTGACCTCCAGGACCGGCGCTTCGGCAGACGCCCGCCAGGTCAGCGAGATGGTCAAGACCCGGCTGACGGCTTCATAAATATGAGTGATAAGAGAGGGATGCTCATATTTTTTCCCGCGTTCCCCGATCCATATATCACGCTGTTGACTATTCCGATAAAGCTGTTATAATCATACCGGTTTGCAGCTTGTCGCCCTTTAGGGGCATAGGTACTTGCCGTTTTACGCCGATGTAGCTCAGTTGGTAGAGCAGCGCTTTCGTAAAGCGCGGGCCGGTGGTTCAAATCCACTCATCGGCTCCATATTTAACCCTGAAAGCGGAAGTTAAAGCCCAAATAGGATTCCCGGCTTTACCCGAGGTGCCGCCGGGGATATATAATATTATACAGCGGGATATGTCTGAATACGCCCAGGTGTTGAAAAACCGTAATTTCTTCCTGCTTTGGCTCGGCCAGATCGTTTCACAGTTGGGAGATAGGCTGGACCAGATGGCTTTACTGGGGTTGATATATCTCAAGGCCCCCGGTTCCCCGATGCAGATCGCCAAAATAATGTCCTTTACGATCCTCCCGGTTTTTGTGGTTGGGCCGTTGGCAGGCGTTTACGTTGACCGCTGGGACAAACGCCGCACGATGTACGTATGCGATTTTCTGCGGGCGGTCCTCGTGTTAACAATCCCTCTTTTCTTCTTTCACAACAGCAACTTACTTCCCTTGTATGCGGTCATATTTGTTATTTTCGGCATCGGCAGGTTTTTTGTCCCGGCCAAGATGGCGATACTGCCTGAACTCGTGGAGAAAAAACAGCTGCTGATAGCCAATACCCTCGCCAATATGACAGGAATGATAGCCGCGGTGGCCGGGTTTGGCGTAAGCGGGCTTTTGGTGGAGTGGCTCGGTCCCGAGAGCGGTTTTTTCCTAGATTCGCTTAGTTTCGCTTTTTCCGCCGGCCTGATTTTCTTTATCTACACCGGGGTCCGCAGTAGAATGCGGGAGCAGGCGGTTTCTCATCCCGTCAGGGAAATGGAGGAGATTTTTAAGAAGACGGTGCTGCAGGAACTGAAAGAGAGCTGGAAATACGTCCTGAAAAACAAGCATATACGCTTCACCGTGGGGCTTATCTTTTCGCTTTCCGCGGCCCTGGGCGCTCTTTACGTGGTGATGATAGTCTTTGTGCAGAAGACTCTGCATTCTGCGACCAAAGATATCGGTTTCCTCATCGTATTCCTGGGCGCGGGTCTTTTTCTCGGTTCGGTGGTCTATGGCCGTTTCGGATCCAGAATATCGCATTACAGAATGATCTTTATTTCCCTTGCTTCGGTCGGGATCGTATTGATAATTTTCGCCTTCACGCTGCAGAGGTATCCTTTTTTCAATGTGGCGGCAAGTCTGGCGCTGCTTCTGGGTTTGTGCATCTCCCCTATCATGATCGCCTCCAACACTATAATACACAGAGTCAGCGACAGCCAGATGCGCGGCAAGGTATTCAGCGCGATGGAAATAATCATGCACGCGGGGTTCCTTATTTTCATGCTTTTAAGCAGTAAGATAGCCGAAAGGCTTCCGGAGGTATTCATCATTTCCGTTGTCGGCTGCGCCTTCGCGCTGACCGGGCTGGCGAATATCTTTTACAAAAGAATGGCCGCATGGTTAAATTAGAGCATCGCAAAGAAGCCACCGAAGATAAGAAAATAACGGTCCTGCCCCCGCCGGAAAAGATGTTCATCCCGTTCTGCCAGCATTTAGGCAAGCTTGGCCTGCTTGAGGTTAAGCCGGGCGATAAAGTCATTACCGGACAGCGGATAGCCTCCGCCGGGGCCATGCCGTCGGCGGCAGTTCATTCTTCCGTGACCGGCACGGTTTCTTCAATCGAAACCTGCGCGCACCCCGTGCTCGGCAGGTGCAGCGCGGCGGTAATAGAGACGCGGCTGCCTGATTCTTACGCTTTCCGGGCGCGCGAAGCGCGTGACGTGGACTCTTTGCAACCGGAGGAACTTCTCGATATAATACGCGACGCCGGCCTGGTAGGTATGGGAGGCGCGGGTTTTCCTTCTTTCCTCAAGCTTAAACCTCCGGTCCGTGTGAGGACTTTGATCGTTAACGGCGCCGAGTGCGAACCGTATCTGACTTCCGATTACCGCTTGATGCTGGAGAAAAGCGACGAGATCATTAAAGGGGCGTTGCTGTTGGGTCGCATACTGGGGGCCGAGGATATATGCATAGCCGTTGAGGACAATAAGCCCAGGGCGGTTGAACTTTTACTGGCCAAAGCCTCCGGTCCGCTGAGGGTTAAGAAATTAAGGTCTTTTTATCCCCAGGGTGGGGAAAAACAGTTGATTAAAAGCGTGCTGGGCAGAGAGGTTCCGCGCGGCAAACTGCCGTTTGAAGCCGGCGCCGTCGTGCAGAACGTGGCCACAGTGTTCGCCGCTTATGAAGCGGTTTTTCTCGGTAAGCCGCTTTATGAAAGAGTGGTTACCGTCACCGGGGATTGCCTGTCGAATCCGGCAAACTTACTGGTCCGGACAGGCACGCCGATATCCGCGCTGATTTCCTTCTGCGGTCCGCTTAAAGAAGAACCGCGTAGGATAATCATAGGTGGGCCGATGATGGGCATAACCCAGGCCGGGATCGATGTCCCGGTGATCAAAACCACCAGCGGGGTGTTGGTGCTGGGGGAGAAAAGCGGCCGTATCCTGGAAGAGAGCGCCTGTATACGCTGCGGCAGATGCGTGCGCGTCTGTTCCACCGGGTTGCTTCCTTGTATGCTGGGGGCGGCGGCCGAAAAAGGGATGTTGGAAGAAGCTAAACGGCACGGGTTGGCCGATTGTTTGGAATGCGGGGCGTGCGCATATGTATGTCCGGCGAACCGCAGGCTGGTACAATATATAAAGAAAGCCAAAGCGGAGGCCGCCAGATGAAAGATATCTTAAGGTCCGCGTTCATTTTGGGCTTTATAGCATTATCGGCCGGAGGTCTGCTTGCGGCGGTCAACGCCGTCACCGCTTCGCGTATCG
This sequence comes from Candidatus Omnitrophota bacterium, assembly GCA_011620275.1. Classification (GTDB taxonomy): domain Bacteria; phylum Omnitrophota; class Gorgyraeia; order Gygaellales; family Profunditerraquicolaceae; genus Undivivens. The sequence goes on along the minus strand of WOZK01000031.1, from coordinate 38,578 downwards.
CGGCGCAGGCTGGTCTGGAGGAGGAAGCGGCATTGAAGGGACTGCAACCTGAAGCCGCGGTTTTCACACCGGTGCTTAAAGGGGATACGGTCTTCTTCTACAGGGCTTATGATAAAAACGGCAAGTTACTAAGCGTGTTGTTCAAAGCCGTGGGTAAGGGGTATTCCGGCATGATAGAGACTATGGTTTGTATGGACGCCCAGGCGAAGATAAAAGCGATAAAAGTCCTCAACCAGAACGAGACCCCCGGATTGGGAAGCAAGGTTGCGGAAGGATCTTTCACAGGCAGGTTCAGCGGCGTGGATGCGGCCCGGGTTTCCGGGGTGCAGGCGATAACCGGGGCCACTATTTCTTCGCGGGCGGTCAGCTCTTCCATAGACCTGAAAGCGGCCGAAGTAAGGGAGGCTTTACGTAATGGGAAATAAGCTTATAGTAACCGCGGCGCCGCATATGCATGCGCATCAATCCACGGCGCGCATAATGTGGGGCGTCAGTTTGGCGCTTCTTCCAGCCGGAGCGGCCGGGGTCTATCTTTTCGGATATGCGGCCCTGGCAGTAATAGGGACAGCGGTCGCGGCAGCGCTGGCCACGGAATGGCTGTTGCAAAAAATGACGCGCAGACAGGTTACCTTGTTAGACGGCAGCGCTTTTCTTACCGGACTGCTTCTGGCGTATAACCTGCCGTCCGGCGTGCCGCTGTGGATGCCGGCAGTAGGTTCCTTTTTCGCAATCGCCGTAGGCAAACAGATTTTCGGAGGGTTGGGACAGAACATATTCAATCCGGCCCTCGCGGCAAGGGCCTTCCTTATGGCGTCCTGGCCGGCTTACATGACTTCTTTTCGGGCTCCGGGTTTCGACGCCGTTGCTTCCGCCACCCCGTTGTCGGCGTTGAAGGAGGGGCATCTCCGGCAGGTGTATTCTTATCTGGATCTTTTCCTGGGGAACAAAGGGGGGTGTATAGGTGAGGTGTGCGTGGTAGGGCTGCTGGCAGGTGCGGTTTTCCTTTTTTTGAAAGGATATATAACCTGGCATATTCCGGTTTCCTATCTCTTTACCACAGGGATACTTCATTATGTTTTCGGACCTTCCGGGCTGTTCAGCGGGGATTGGTTGTTTTATCTGCTTTCCGGCGGGCTGGTGCTGGGTGCCTTTTACATGGCGACTGATTACGTGACATCGCCTTTGACCGCCCAAGGACAGTTGATCTATGGTACGGGATGCGGTCTGTTAACGGCGGTTATCCGGCTGTGGGGAGGATATCCGGAAGGGACATGTTACGCCATCTTGATGATGAACGCGGTTTCTCCATTTATCGACAGGTACACCCGCGGGCGTATTTACGGCACGGGGAAGATGAGATGAAGCTGTTACCGGAGTTCCTGAAAGGGATAATAAAACAGAACCCTATTTTTGTCCTCGCACTAGGCCTCTGCCCGGTGCTGGCCGTATCCACTTCGGTAAAGAACGCGCTGGGTATGGGTGCGGCAGCCACCTTCGTGCTGGTTGGCTCCAATTGCATCGTATCTTTAATAAAGAAGGCCGTGCCGGACAAGATACGCATACCGTGTTTCATTATCGTCATCGCCACTTTCGTGACCATCGCCGAATTGGTGATGAAGGCCTACAGCCCCGCGTTGAACAGGGCCCTGGGTATATATGTCTCGTTGATAGTGGTAAACTGCGTGGTGCTCGGCAGAGCCGAGGCCTTCGCTTCACACCGGACGCTGCCCGCTTCGCTCGTAGACGCTCTCGGGATGGGCGTCGGGTTCACTCTGGGACTGGCGCTTATATCCGCGGTCAGGGAATTGCTCGGTTCTGGACAGCTGCTTGGGTATACAATCTTGCCCGGTTTTCAACCGGCGCTGATGATGGCGTTGCCTCCGGGAGCGCTTCTGGTCATAGGCGGGATGTTGGGGTTCTTTAATCTGTTGAAGGGGAGGAGGGAATGAACGCGGGACATTTTCTGGCGATATTTATTTCCAGCATTTTCGTTTCCAACGTCATCCTCTCGCGTTTCCTGGGATTGTGCTCCTTCATCGCCATTTCCAAGGAGACCCGTCCGGCTCTGGCAATGAGTTCAGCGGTGTTTTTCGTCATCGTCATGTCTTCGGCGATCACCTGGGTGGTCTATAATTACCTTTTGATACCTTTCGATCTTGCTTATCTGCGAACAATTTCTTTCATACTGGTTATAGCCTCCTGCGTTCAGCTGGTGGAGATGGTAGTCCGCAAATTCATGCCCGCGCTTTACCGCATGTTTGGAATTTACCTGCCGTTGATCACCGTAAATTGCGCCGTTCTGGGCGTAGCCGTGCTTAACACCGACATGTTCTTCAGTAAGGGAAAACCCCTACCGGGTAGTTTCATTTTCTCCATCTTTCAGGGCGTATGCGTCGGCATCGGCTATACGCTGGCGATGCTTTTGATGTCCGCCATAAGGGAGAGACTGGAATATTCGCGCGTGCCGGAGGCGGTGCGGGAATTCCCCATTGCTTTCGTCACAGCTTCGCTGATGAGCCTTTCGTTCATGGGTTTTAACGGGTTCAGGTTCTGACCCGGAGGGAATAGAGTTATGTCTATACTGGTGGCGGTTTTAACACTGGGGGCGCTCGGAGCGCTGTTCGGGGCGGGTCTGGCTTTCGCCTCGCGCAAGCTGGCCGTGCATAATACCGACCTGCGCCTGGAAAAAATAATGGGGCTGCTGCCGGGGGCTAATTGCGGGGCCTGCGGCGCCGCCGGTTGCTTCGGTTTCGCCGAGGCCGTTCTTAAGGGCGAGCTTTCCCCGGATGCCTGCCGGGCCGGCGACGAAAGCGTTAAGCGGGAGATAGCGGCCATCCTCGGCAAAAAGCTGGATAAATCCCTCAAGAGGACCGTGGTGCTGCATTGCCGCGGCGGAGCGAAAGTAGCGGAAAGATACATTTACTCCGGTTTAAAGGATTGCCGGGCCGCGGTCGCCCTACTCGGCGGGCCGAAAGAATGTCCCTACGGTTGCATAGGCCTGGGGACATGCGTGACGGTTTGTCCTTTCAGCGCGATCAGCATGGGAAAAGACGGCCTGCCGTGCGTGGATAAGAATAAATGCCGCGCCTGCGGTAAGTGCGTCAGCGTTTGTCCCAAACACCTGTTTTCGCTCCGGACGCAAGAACAAAAGGTCTTCGTGGCGTGTCGTTCTCTCGATACCGCCGCGGTTAAGCGCGGATACTGTCAGTCTGCCTGCATTGCCTGCAGACGCTGCGAGAAAACCTGCAAATACGGGGCGATAAAAGTGGAAAATAATCTGGCGGTCATAGACTGCGCTAAATGTATTTCGTGCATGGAGTGCGTCGAGGTCTGTCCGGTTAAAGCGATAGCCGTTTTGTAAGCGGGTTTGAGGAGCGGTTTATGAAAAGGAAAGCCAGGATTGCCGTATTCGCTTCCGGCACGGGGAGCAATTCCCTCGCCATAGTGAAAGCGGTAAAGAGCGGGTTGATTAAAGCGGAGATCGCGTTTTTGCTTTGCGACAATCCGGCGGCGCCGGTCATCGAAAAGGCGGCCCGGGCCGGGATAAGGACTTTGATTGTCTCCCGCGGAGATTTTTCTTCCCGTGAGTTGTTCGAGGCAGAGGTCCTTTACGCTCTGCGCCGCGGCCGCGTAGACCTGGTAGTTCTGGCCGGGTTCATGCGCATACTCAGTCCTTCGTTCGTCAGACGTTACCGTAACCGGATAATCAATATCCACCCTTCTCTGCTTCCTTCTTTTAAAGGGGCTCACGCGATACGCGACGCCTTCGAATACGGTGCCAAGGTTACCGGAGTGACCGTGCATTTCGTAGATGAGAAGACCGACCACGGCCCGATAATAATGCAGGAAGAAGTTAAGATCGGCAGGAATGATACCTTGGCCGGACTTGAGAAAAGAATACATAAGGCAGAGCACCGCATTTATCCGCTGGCGATAGATCTTTTACTGCGCGGACGCTTGCGCGTAAAAGGCAGAAAGATATCTTATTGATTCGCGGATTTCATTTGCGGTTTACTTCTTGCGGATGTGAGAGTAGGGCTTTGCGGCTGAATTCCGATTCGGCGTTATCCGGCGGCGGGCCAGATAGTTTCAGCGTGTCGAAATCGTGAAAATCGTATTCATTGACCACCCAGGCCGCGGCGGCCAATGCCGTTTCTTTGAGCCCGGCCGCCGTTCCTGAGGCAGGTTGCAACAGATTGATCTCCAGATAGCGGTCCTTTAGGCTTACTTCCGCCGCTTTAGGCGGTCCGGCCGCCGCGTTCGGATGCTGTTGTGCCGCAGAGTAGCTTATCTTTTGCGCTATGAGGGAGCAGATAAAGTCCTCTTTCCTGACAGGCTCCTTCAGGATGTATTTACCTTCCTCGTCTCCCACGCCCAGCGGGTTCTGCGTTATCGAAATTATACTGCGCGCGGCGAAATCATTCCTGGAAATCGCGTTACACTGCAGTTTGACCAGGTCCGTGACGTAATTTACGTTCCTGTATTCTATCCCGTGCTGTCCGGTGTCGGTAACGGCGATTACCAAGAATTCCACCCGCGGGTTCATGCTCAGGCAGACTCTGGTGGCGGAGACCACGAGGCGGTTAATATTCTTTTGTATTACGCCGGCCAATTCCTTATCCGTGGTCGTCAGCGATGCCACCGGCAGGTAAACGTAGAGGGTGTCTCCGGATAGCCAGGCGTTTACTTTCAGGCCGTATTCGTTGCGGCAGAGGGCGATCACCGCTTCGGCGGCTTTTTCTTTCGTATAAGTAGGCTGCAGAGAAAAGCATCCGCATAGAACAGAGGCAACCAAGAAAGACAGGAGTGCCGCGGGAAGGCGTTTCATTTTCTTGTCCGTTCTTTCCCGCATTCCTTGAATATCGCTTCTATCTGGTCGAAATCCAGTTCTTCTTTGGCGACCAGTTCCCCGGCGAAGCGGTCAAGCAGGGCGGACTCTTTCTTTAACAGCTCTTCCACTTCCTGCAGGCACTGGAAAAGTATGCTTTGTACGTCGTCGTCCAGCCTTTCCTTGGTCTTCTCCGAAATAAAGCTTATCTGCGGCCACGCGGAAGAAGAAAAGTTTTTGCTCAATTCCTTGAAATTGCCTTTCATTCCGGAAGAACCCATACCCCAGCACCAGACCATATTATAGGCCCAGAAAGCCGCCTGAAGCATGTCTTCTCCGACCCCCGAAGTGGTCGTGCGGAATTTCAGCATCTCCGCGGCGTAAGAACCCAGCGCCACCTTTATATTGGCCAGGTAATATTCCTTGTTGTGTATGTGCATTTCTTCCTTCGAACGGTGATAGACGTAGCCGAGGAAGCCGACGGTGCGCGGGATGATGGTGGCTTTGAATACGTCGTCGGTGGGATGGAGCAGGTACGCGGTGATGGCATGCCCGGCTTCATGATAGGCGACTTGTTCTTTCTCCGCCGGGCTGAGCTCCAGCGATTTTCTCAAGCCCATGTCTATTCTTTCCATAGCTTCGTTTATCTCGGCCATGCCTATGCTGTCCTTGTGTTTGCGGATGGCGATTATCCCGGCCTCCCGCACGATGTTGTTTATGTCGGCGGGGCTTTTGTAAACCGCCTTGCGCGCCAGCTGTCCTATACTTATGTCGCTTCCGCAGCGCACCTTTTTAAGATAGAATTCGAAAAGCTGTTCTCTGTCTTTGAGCCCGGGCAGTCCTATGTATATTTTTCTGTCGAAACGTCCGGCGCGCATCAGCGCCTGGTCGAGGTCTTTTTCATCCACATTGGTGGCCCCGATCACTACAAGGTTGTTTTCTTTCTTGCGCAGCCCGTCCAGCTCCGTGAGCAGCTGGTTGACCGCAGCGTTCGCGCTCATCTGTCCGCCGAAGCCGGCATCATCTCTCCTCGGCCTGGCTACCGAATCTATTTCGTCGATGAATATTATGCATCCGCCGTGCAATTCCGCCAGGGCGCGGGCTTCTTTGAACAGCGAACGAATTTTTGCCGCCCCCAGACCGACGATGATGCCTTCAAGCTCGCTGCCTACCACTGAAAGGAACGGCATCTGCACTTCCGTGGCTATTGCTTTGGCCAGATAGGTTTTTCCGCATCCCGGCGGCCCGGAAAGCAGTATCCCCTTTACGATCTGCCCACCCACGCGCTGCAGTTTAGTGCGGTCTTTTAATAACTGCACTACTTCCCAGGCCTCCCGTTTTACTTCATCCATGCCGATGACTTCAACCCATTTCACGTTCACTTCCACGCTTTTTATCTTTTTCTGCCCGAGTTTAGTCATCCCCCCGGCAAAAAAGAACCAGTAGTGAAATACCGTATAGATGGAGGCGAAGACGAAAGCGGTGACTACGGCTATGAATAACTGCAGCGGGATCATGGAAAGCTGCATTTGTTTATAGAACGATTCCAGCCCTGTCATCGCCTTCATTCCGACTATCAGGGCGAACACGGTTAGAGTTAGCACGGTTACTGCCAGCAGGACCAGCAGCAGCTTTATCCAGTTTAACTTTACATAAACGGAGACTTTTTTCAGGTTCATGGTTATCCTCCAGAATTATTTTATGGACAAATACTCTTTACAAATAACATATTTAGATACTAAAGTCAAACTATTTCAGTTAAGATTTGTGCTTGACAAAAAAATCCTCACGAGTTATACTATATTTACAAAGAGATAATAAAACTCTTTTCTAAGCCGGCTAATCCCGACTTTAAAAAGCGGGGATAGCCACGGACTCAAGCCGGAAGGAAAGTGATTCTTCCGGTTTTTATTTTGGGAAAGGGGCCTTCTCAGGGGGACTGAAACATGTTCTATTTCTCCACGCAGAATATATGGTAAACCAAGACGAGAGAAGATTTTTTGTCAGGATTCCGGTCAGCTTTCCATTAAAGTTTTCTTTGACCGGTTCCTCCTTGCAGTGTATGGGAACGGTCAGCGACGTAAGCATACGCGGGCTGGGGATATTTACAGAAGTTTCGTTGTCGCGAGGCGCTTCTCTGGATTGCTGGCTTCTTCTTTCCGACAAAAACCGGCCGTTCTACACGAAAGGCGAAGTGATCTGGACTATGCAGGAAGGGGGAAAAACTCTTCGCGCCGGTATCAGCCTTTCCAATTCGGTCACAACAGGCGTGGCGCACGTTCTTAGGCAAAACAGTTAATCCAGCCGCATTCATCCCCGGGTTTTACACAGGCCGGGTTATATTAATATTTGCTCTTTGAAAAAAGTATAGTCATAAATCACAAGCTGTTTTAAAACGTAAAATACCGGGTTTTAAACGGTAAGAAACGTTTCTTCAAATCCGCTCACGCCCAATAAGGTTATCATACGAACCAGGTTATACCTGATAGTACACAAGTTTAACTCTATACCCGCTTTATCTATCCCGCGTAATAACAACTGGCGTATGTTCATATTGTGCTTAAAATGGGCAAACGGCAACTCAATCTTTTCTTTTCGCAGTTTGTATATCTGTTGTCCGGTATCGCTGTCATATAGCTGATCGAGCCGCCGCATTAATGTCTCATTCTTCTGACGTATGATTTTGCGGCCATTTACTGAAGTATTGAGCTTTTGTTTACCGGATTCTTTCAGTTCTTTGGCAATTTCGGCCATTTCAGCTTTCCAGGTTTTTTGATCAGCCAGTTCTTTCTCGAATTTTATTAAAGATTCCGTGTTCGCCTCGGCGGCGTCGGTTGTTTCGCATTCCGTTAAGATGCGCTTTATATTATCTTCTATTGCTGCTCCGATTTTTGCAGCCGTTCTTTTGACCATGTATTCTTTAAAGAAGCATTGGCTTTGATTTTAGTGCCGTCTATAAATAAGGTGTTACCTTCTATCAACCATAGTTTTAAACACATACGCGCGCGCGCATTGCCCTGATATGTTCTTTATAATATCTTTATTGGCTATTCGGAATCTGGCGATAGTCCGGTAATCAGGTTTTATATCTTCCGTCAGCCATATAAACGATAGATTGTGATAACACGCTCTTTTTAATTTACGCGAACTGCGTATCCCGTAGACGTAAACGTAGATAAGAAGGTTTAACATCGCTTTGGGTCAATACGTATTAACCTCAGGCTGGTTTTACTCTATCTTCAGCCCTAAAACATTACAATCAAAGGCTTCAACAAAGGCGTCATAGGCGCGCAGTGGATCGTCCTTAGCGATGTAGTCTTCTACGGCTTGCGGTAAAAGTATTATCTGATTACGGTTACCTTTAATATATGACATGGTAAGATCCCTCCTTTGTAAAAATACTTTACCATGGATAGACGCCGCTGTTTATACTATATTCTTAAAGAACGGATATCCCTTAACAGATTGATTTGATCCAATCTGTGTTCAAGCCGGGGATGAATGCGGTTTGATAAATCCGTTTTACGTTGACAGTTCCCGTTTCGATAAGCTATAATTTATCGGGCCGGAATAAAGCCCCGGTATAATAGTTTAGATTTCAGGCCGCGATTCTATGGGGGAGTTCGGGCCTTGCCGGACATTGTCTGCGGTTTGATTAAAGGCGGATCTGCGGCGGGGAGATCCGGGATAGATGGAATATATAGAACAACCAGACGGGAGTCCGGAAGACCAGAGATTGTTCGAGCGTATTCAAGCTCAATTTCCCGTAAAATACACTGACCTGTATTCGCATATCTCCGGAGAAGCGGTTTCAAGCGATATCAGCGCTTACGGCCTCGGCATGACCTCCGGAACTGAGCTGCAGTCTTCGGCGGATCTCGAAATATGGATGAACGTTCCCGACCAGGGTCAGCCGCTTTACGCCAGGGGCAGGGTAGTTTGGTGCAGGCCGGAAGGCGTGAATAGCTATCGCACGGGTATCCGTCTGGAGAATGCCGAACTAATGAGGTTTTCCAGGGTCATGCGGCTGCATTGATATACCCGGCGGCGCTAACCCGTGCCGATATAAAAATCTTGACCGTATAATAAACATGTGTTAGAGTTAAGCACATCTTATTTTATCCGCAATACAACTAACTGTCGGCAAATCCCGTTACAGCATAAGATTTCCGGCTCGAGAGGAGGCTCAATGGCGGTAAAATTCTCCGGCTGTCTGAGAGGTGTATCGGCTCTCTCCATTCTAAGTCTGTTTTGCCTGTGCGGGTGCGCGCCTACGACTCTGGAGAATAAGAATTCCGTGGTTGTCTGGCACTGGATGACCGACCGTCAGCCCGCGTTCGAGGAATTGAGCCGCCGGTATGAAGAATTGACCGGCGTGAAAGTTACTTTCGAGCTCTACGCCCCTTCCGACGCCTATTCCCAGAAGATCAGGGCTGCCGCGCAGAGCGTGAGTCTGCCCGATATCTTCGGTATACTGGGAGAAAAACGCGATTTCTCCTCTTTCGTCAAGGCGGGCCATATACTTAATATAACTCCTTATATGTCGGCAGACAGCGGTAAATGGAAGAACGTGTTCTTTTCCGAAGCCCTGGCCGTCAACGAGTTCTCTCCTGATAATACTTACGGTGTTACCCCCGGCATATACGGAGTTCCCATCGACATAACAACCATTCAGATGGTCTATAATAAGAAACTGCTGAAGCAGATAGGCGGAAATCCCAACAGACCTCCGGCCACTCTGGAGGAATTCCTCGCTTTAGGACCGAAGATTAAGGCTTCCGGTATCCAGGGGCTCGTTTCCGGATGGGGAGAAGTATGGATGGTCGACTGTATGGCAAATAACTACGCCTTTAACGTGATGGGGAAAGACAAGGTATTGGCTACAATAAGAGGCGACGTCCCTTATACAGATCCGGACTGGATCAAGGTTTTCGAGATATTCAATCAAATGCAGGACTCCGGGGTGCTGGCGAACGGACTTGTGACCATGGTGAACAAGAACGCCGAGCAGCTTTTTGCCAACGAGAAAGCCGTCTTCGCGTTCAACGGCTCCTGGTGCGTGAATGTTTACAAGGGTATGAATCCCGGCTTGGAGTTCGGCACCATGCTGCCGCCGGCGGTGAGTTCTAAGTATCCCATGGTAATCTGGGGCGGAGCGGGATCTTCTTTCATGGTTAACGCCAGATCGCCGAGGAAAGAAGAGGCGGTCAAGTTCCTGCGCTGGCTTACCGACCGTGAACAGCAGGTCTTTTTGGCGGAGATGACGCTTAACCTGCCGGCGAACAAAGATAGCCTGAAGAAAATATCCGACGTGCTGGCGCAATTCGCGGACGATATAGAGACCTCCACACATCCCAACGTGTGGGGGGTTTCCGAATTCCCCGCCGTGGTCGAAGCCTTTGACAAGGGGATTCAGTCCATAGTTATCGGGGAAAAAACCTCCGTGCAGGTGGCGGAAGAGGTGCAGAAGATAAAGCAAAGGGAATTGTCGAAGAAAAACAACAAGTAACATCCGCCGCGCGGCCTGCGCCCGGGTGGTCAAACGTCTCATATGCGTATTAAATCGACACTGGAAAATTATCTTTTTGTTTTGCCCGCGGTCGTGATTTTTCTTATTTTCTATCTTATCCCGTTCATTTGGGTCTTCCAGCTCGGTATGTATGAATGGGACGGTATTCTTCCCACCAAGACTTTTGTCGGCCTGTCTAATTTTAAAGAAGTCCTTACCCAGGACAACATCTGGTGGCTTTCCATGTGGAACGCCGGGTATATTACCCTGATCGCCCTTATCTTTCAGAACGCGATGGCTTTTATGCTGGCCATGGCCTGCGACAGGGAAATAAAGATGAAAAATTTCTTCCGGCTCGTCTTCTTCCTCCCGCCGGTACTTTCCGAGGTGGTAGTCGGTCTTGTATGGCAGTGGATACTCGACGGCAATTACGGGCTTCTTAACGCCTGGCTGCTCAAAATGGGACTGCCTCATCTGGTCAAGAATTGGCTTTCGGATCCGCAGACCGCGCTTACTACCGTGGCCGTGGTGCACTGCTGGAAAGGCTTCGGCTGGGGCTTTCTGATTTTCCTGGCCGGACTGCAGACGATCCCGCGGGAGTTGTATGAAGCCGCGCGCGTGGACGGGGCCAACGCCTGGGCGAGTTTTAAGAACATAACTCTGCCGTTGATGATTCCGGTAGCCATACTGGTAGCTATTCTTACCGTTCTGGGCACTATGCAGGCGTTCGTTTTGATTATAGCCATGACCGGCGGCGGCCCGGCTTACCACACGCAGGTGCCGGTGCTGCGCATATTGGCTTCCATGCGCGGATCGTCGCGTTTCGGCTACGCCTGCGCGCAAGGCATTGTTTTCGGGGTGGTGTTGATAATAATTTCGTTCGTGCAATACCGTTTTTCCAAGAGATCAAGGCAATATTAACGCGCCGAAGGAGTGCCGCCGTATATGAAAAGCGATAAATATTACTTTGGTAAGAAAGTGGCAGTGAATGTGATAGTCTATGCTTTTCTTATAGCGGTGGCGTTGACCTGCATTTTTCCGCTGCTCTGGATGTTCTCTTCCAGCCTGAAGACGCAGGAGACCATTTTTAGGGACATGTCGCTTATTCCCAGAGAGTTCCATTTCGAGAATTACGTCCTGGCCTGGAAGCAGGGCGGGTTCGGACGGAACTTTTTCAACAGCATCGTTTATACCTCGGTTGTCGTGCTCGGCATAGTGATAGTTTCCTCCCTGGCCGCTTACGCCTTTTCCAGGTTCACCTTCCCGGGCAGAAACCTTATTTTCTATATATTCATGGCGGCGATGATGATCCCCATTCCCGGCAGTTTCGTCCCGCTTTATGTTCTGTTGAACAAGTTGCATCTGCGAAATACCGCCATAGGCTATATACTTTGCATGATCAACGTGGGATTGTCTACCAGCATCTTTCTTCTGAAGACTTTTTTCGACAAGATGCCCAAGGAACTCGAAGACGCGGCAAGGATAGACGGCTGCTCCAAACTCGGCATCTGGCGTCACGTCGCCCTGCCGCTGGCGAAGCCCGTTCTGGCCGTCGTGGTAGTTTTGAACGCGCTTAATGTTTGGAATGAGTACGTGCTGGCGCTGATCATATTCGATTCCAAACCTTTGATGCCGCTGCAGGTGGCGTTAATGACGTTCCAGGGGGAATTCATTACGCGTTATCCGCTACTCATGGCCGGGTTAACCATCACCGCATTGCCTATAATACTGGTTTATATTCTTATGCAGAAATACATAGTCAAAGGCGTAACTCAGGGAGCATTAGTGGGGTAAATATGAAGATACCTGTTATTTCCTTATGTTTGGCGTTTTTGTTGTTTTCAGGCAGCTCTGCCCGGGCCGGGGACGGCACTCCGGCCGCGAAGAATTCGGCCGAATCTTCCTCGACGTTGATCACCAAGTCCTGGCAGGCGCACGGCAGCGGCGATGTGGAAGCCACGTTCAAATACACCGGCAGATGCATCGAGTTGTATTCGGCCGAGGCGTTGAAGCAGCAGGAATCGCTGAAGGGGATGCCCTCCAATAAGGACGAGATACAAGCGGTCGCCGTCTTGAACGACGTCGCTACCGCTTATTTCATCCAGGCGGAGAGTTATATGAGGCAGGGCAAGAACGACGAGGCTAAAAAGCTGTTCAAGACCATCATAGAGAAATATCCTTTTGCCCAGGCCTGGGACCAACGCGGGTGGTTTTGGAAGATAGCTCAGGCCTCCGAGCAGAGCGTCAAAAAGATAGAGACCGGTTCTATAGAGATAGAGGAAAAGAAGAAGGTTAGCCAGCTGCCGACGGTAATAGAACTGCATGATCCGGGGAAAGAGGATGTGGTTGATTATGAAAAATACGGAGAATTCACCAAGACCGGCACCGCCGAGTATAAATACATCGTCAAGGACCAGGAAGGCTTGAGCGCGGCGGTGGGCGAGGGTATCTACCCCAATACCACTTCCATCCGCTGGGACCCGGCCTACAAAAAAGCGCAAAAGGAAAAAAGGCTGGAGGGATCGCATTGGGATTACGTGCATTCCCCGGACCTGGAAGCGGCTTTTCTAAAATGGGCCACGGCTCCGGAACCGCAGGGCGTCAAACTTTTCTATCTCGGATTGATACTGGAGAAGTCCGGGCTTTATAAGCACGCTCTGAAGTGTTATTACGCGATAGTCGTGCATTTCCCGGGGACTTACGGCTGGACCTACTGGCACACGCCATGGTATGTGGGGCAGGCCGCCATCGCCAAGATAAAACACATATTGCGCAACAATCCTTCGCTCGGATATAAACTGGTCGGGGCGGATATAAAGATATTGAATGGTTTCGATAACGACGTATCCAACGATATGGCGGTGACGACGCCGGGAAAATTCGTAAAAACATCTTCTCCGGACAAGATCAAGGGGCGTATGTCCGACGGAAGAACTCCTGCGGTGAAAAAGCGGTTGGGCTGCGGGAAGGTGCATCTGGTTCAATACGACGACGACGGCTGGCAGTTGATCGTCGAAGACAAACCGTACGTGATCAGGGCCGTTACTTACGCCCCCACCAAAGTCGGACAGTCTCCCGATGAAGGGACTCTCGGGAACTGGATGGAGGAAGATTTTAATGCCAACGGCAAGATAGACGGTCCTTACGATGCTTTCGTGGACAAAAACAGGAACAACATCCGGGACGCCAATGAGCCGGCGGTAGGGGACTTCAAGCTGATGAAGGATATGGGCATAAACACGATCAGGCTTTATCATCATCCCAAGAAAATCAATAAGGAACTGATGCGCGCGATGTACAGGGACTACGGCATCAGGGTGATAGTTGGGGATTTTCTCGGTAAATACGCCATAGGTTCCGGCGCATCTTGGTACCCGGGAACGGATTATAACGACGAAGAGCATAAGAAGAAAATGATGGAATCCGTGCTCGGCATGGTTAAGGAATTCAAGGACGAGCCGTACGTTCTGTTCTGGCTGTTGGGCAACGAGAATGTTTATGGATTCGCCTGCAATGCCGACAAGGAGCCGGAGGCTTTCTTTAAGTTTGCCAACGAAGTGGCCGGGAGGATCAAAGAAATCGATCCGGAACATCCGGTGGCCATATGCAGCGGAGACGTACTTTTTCTGGATAAATACGGTAAGAACGCTCCGGACGTGGATATTTTCGGCACCAACGCCTACCGCGGAGACTACGGTTTCGGATCCCTCTGGCGCCAGGTCAAGGAAGAAACGGGCAAACCGGCGTTCATTACGGAATACGGATGTCCGGCTTTTTCCCTGGGTTTTAGCGTGGAGGAAGAGGAAAAGGCGCAGGCTGAATACCATCGCGGGACCTGGGAGGATATAGAGGAGAATATGGCTTTTCATGAAGGAGAGGGTAACGCAATAGGAGGGGTGATCTTCGAATGGCTGGACGAATGGTGGAAGGCCTATGAACCCTCCATGCACGACACCAAAGGTTTGTTTACCGGGCCTTTCCCGGACGGATTCATGCACGAAGAATGGCTGGGTATCTGCGGGCAGGGCGACGGCAAAAACAGCCCGTTCCTGCGGGAATTAAGGCCGGCTTATTTCATGTATAAAAAGAAATGGAACAGGTGAACGGTTCGCACGTTCGCTATTTCATATTGCTGGGAGGTAGAAAGGAGGAATACAGGCAACAAGCGCAGTTGAATCGAATCAGGTAAAGATATATTTTTAAGGAAACGTTCACTTTCACGCTGCCGCTCGGTCTTGATGTTCGCGGCAACGGAGAGGGAAGGAACGCGGCATACAAATCGGCCGCGCTCCATCAGGGAGGGGTTTTTAAATGAGAAAATTACTAATGGTTACCTTAATTGCCGTATTCGCTTCGGCATTCACAACTACACTTGAACGCGCGCAGGCGGATAACCTGAAGTCGTTCAGCGTTTACACCGACAGCAAATCTCCCGATAATCATTACGCGGCTTCCGGCTGGATGGGGGATTTCGGCGATATCAAGATGAACGATCAGGCTTTGGAGAATCCTCATTCCGGGTCCACCAGTATAGAGTTCTCTTATTCCGCCAAGAAATCGCAGGGCCAGGGATGGGCCGGGGTTTATTGGCAGAATCCCGCCAACAACTGGGGAAGCAAAAAGGGAGGATTCGATCTTACCGGCATGACCAAGCTGACTTTTTGGGCGCGAGGCGCCAAAGGCGGCGAGATCATCCAGAAGTTCGTAGTGGGAGGGATAAAAGGCGATTATTCCGATTCCGCGGCGGTCGAGTTCGGGCCGGTAGAATTGACCGATACCTGGAAGGAATACACGATCAACCTCGCCGGACGCGATCTATCTTATATAAGCGGCGGCTTCGGCTGGGTGACAACCTCCGACCTGAATTCCGACGGATGCGTTTTTTACATCGACGACATAAAGTTCTCCGTAGATCAGAATATGAAACCTGAGGGGAAGAAACAGCAGGATATGCCTTTTTATGTCTACTCCGATAAAAGCTCGGTAAGCAACCATTTCGTGGCTTCCGGCTGGATGGGGGACTACGGCGACATAAAATATGATGGCTCTTCTACCGAGGATCCTTACCTCGGCGATACCTGTATCAAGGTAGTCTATACCGCCAAAGGCGCGCAGGGCGCGCGCTGGGGAGGCATATACTGGCAGAACCCGGCCAACAACTGGGGCAGCATAGACGCCGGGTTTGATCTTTCCAAGGCGACAAAGGTTACCTTCTGGGCGCGCGGCGCAAAAGGCGGCGAGCGCATAGAGGAGTTCAAAATCGGCGGCATAATGGGAGAGTTTTCCGACTCGGACACCGCAGGTATAGGTCCTGTCGTTCTTACCAAGGACTGGCAGCAGTATTCGATCGATCTGAAAGGCAAGGACCTTTCTTTCATCATAGGAGGTTTTTGCTGGGCTACCAATGCCGACGTTAATCCAGACGGCATAATCTTCTACCTGGATGAGATCAAATACGAATAACACCGCCGCCGGTAGCTCCGGCGGTAACAAAACCGGTATCGCGGGCCGCGGGGCGTCGTTCCCCGCGGCCTGCGGTATTCTTTTGGCCTGTCTTTTCCTGCTTTGCGGTATGTCCGCCAAGCCGTCCGCTAAAGTAGCCATACGCACTCTTAAGAACGGCGATTACCAGCTATTGGTCTGCGGAAGGCCTTACGTGGTGAAAGGAGTCTGTTACAATCCGGTTCCCATCGGGCAAGGCTCGGATTACACTTGGTGGCAGGATACACATAAACCCTGGCTTACAGACGGCAGGATGATGAAAGAGATGGGAGTGAATACCATCCGTTTATACGAGCCGGCAGACGACGCCGCCGAGGTGAAGGCGGTCATGAACGATCTTTACAAGCTTTACAATATACGGGTAATCATGGGCAACTGGCTCGGGTTCTGGGAGTACCCGGGGCCTTTCTACGGAGACCAGGATTTTCGCGACAAGGTCAAAGAAAAAGTGCTCGAGATGGTGCGTACGTATAAAGACGAACCGGGCATACTTTTCTGGCTGCTGGGCAACGAGAATAATTATTCTTTCTCCGGGCAGATAAATCCCTGGAGCACCGACGAGATAGATAAAGAGCCGGACCCGATAAAACAAAGGGCCATGCGCGCCAGGATATATTACACGTTCGTTAACGAACTGGCGCAGGAGATACACAAGATAGACCCGGACCACCCGGTGGCGCTCGGCAACGGCGAACTTGTCGGGCTGGAGTGCGCGGCTAATTATTGCCCTGACGTCGACCTGCTGGGGTGCATAATCTACCGAGGAAAGACTTTCGGTAACTTGTTTAATTCTCTTAAGGCGACTTTCGATAAACCGGTGGTGCTGACCGAATTCGGCGCCGATAGTTACGATTCCTACCGCAACAGGGAAGATCAAGATATTCAGGCGTTTTTCCTTGAATCGCAGTGGAGGCAGATATACCAGAATCTTGCCGGCAGGCGCGAGGGCACGGGCAACTGTCTCGGCGGGGTAATGTTCGAGTGGACAGATGAGTGGTGGAAGAACAACCCGAATTCTCCGGCCACCTGGACGGTGCACGACACTCAGCCGCGCTGGTCTAATGGGAGTTATTATTTCGACATAAAGGCCAAAGACAGCCTGAACATGAACGAGGAGTGGTTCGGGATCTTGTCGCTTTCTCCGGACGACGAAGGATCGGGATTGGACTTGCGCATCCCACGCAAGGCTTATTATGTGGTGAGGGAATTCTGGAAAAGGCCGCGGAACAACAGGGAGATACAGAAGGAACCGGTGGAAAGGAATACCGCAGGAAGCGGCCTGAAAGGAATGCCGATCAAGGATCTGATTAAACAATGTCCGCTGGAGGACGGGGAAAAATAATGAAAAAGGCACGAATATATAATACGCTCTTTCCGGTAATACTCCTGCTTGCCGCGTTTGTTCCTTTCAGGCAAGCTTGTCCGGCGGAGCAGGATATCTGCGCAGCGGACCTTAAGAATGTTTTTTCTTCCGGCAAGAACGATAACGCTTCCTCCCCGGAAGCCTTACCGGCAGCGTTGCAGAAACTGAAAGAATGTTATTATTCCTTCGGCAGATACGGTGAGTTCGTTTCCGCCCTTAAGACAATCGCGGCGAAGAAAAAAGAGCTGGCCGGATGGACTTATTATTATGCCGGCACTGCCAGATACGACCAACTGGCAGCTCTCCAGGCGGATAAGAAATGGGACGAATATTTTTCCAGCGGAGATACTTACCGGCGTGAGGCCGTGGAATACGCACAAAAGGCGGTGAAATCGGCTGCCGGGAGAGGGGCCCTGCCGGTATATTCAAGACTTTTATTATGGCAGTCCTTGCGCGAGGACCAGGATGAGGCGGCCGCAGCGGCGCTTCAGGAACTATTGTCTGCCGTGCGGGAATACGCTTTGTCGGAAGGTGCCGACCCCGGGGCGGTGAAGGACGCGGCGGACGGGCTGGCAGCTGCTGGAGAAAAGATGAAGGCCGGGGGGCTCTACAAGCTTTACATCGAAAGAAAGACTTCCGGCGGCTCCGGGCTGGAAGAGATCCGCGCTCTCGCCGAGCAATTCATGAAAGAGGGGAACTCACTGTCGTCGGAACCGGCTTATGACGCTTACTCGGAAGGGCTGTTGCGAAGCCCCGCGTATTCCAAAGAAGAAAAGATAGCCGCGCTTCTCGATATCGCCGGAAAGTTTGTCTATAAAGACAGCGGTTTCTGCGACCCGGAATATGCCGAGAAGCTCTTTGCCATGGCCGAATCACTTGCCGGCAAGGACGGCTTTGCGGAAGGCCAACTTTATACCAGGGCGTGGAATCTTGAGAAGAGCCGTTCGTTTGAAGCGGCTGCGGAACGTTACGCCGGGCTGGCCGAGAAGTTCCCCGCGGGCAAGTACGCCGATGAGGCGGTGTTCAAAGCAGGCGCGATAAGAATATACGCTCTCAGAGATACCGAGGGCGGGAAGCGGTATCTGCAGAAGCTCGCGGATTCCGGCAGACAAAACCCTTATGTTGTGTCCTCCATTTACCATTTGGCCTTGTTGCTGCAGTGGGAAGGCGATTCGTCGCGCGCCGCCGAATATTATAACGCTCTGATCGGGCTTGCCGGTAAACATTACGAGGAAGAAGTCGATCTCTCCAGGGCCAGAATGGCGGAACTGGCCGGCAATAAACCGATAGAATACAATCTGAGGACTTTTCTTGAGCTTTCCTTCCGACCGGAGAATGCCGTGTATAACATGTCCAGGCTGGAATTAAAGGTTTCTCCTGTCCGGCCCGCTCCCGGAGAAAATATTTCCGTCGCGGCATCGGCGCATACCGCCGAAAGCGGCTGTATGCCGGTAAAACTTTCCTTCCTCTGGTCAGGACAGACCGGGAAAGACTCCAAGTTATCCGCCGACAATGCCGGTTTCTCCGCCGTTTACCGGGAACCGGGCAGCCACATCGTCAGCGCCGTGGCCCTGCATCCTTCCGGGTCCATAGACCGTTCTTTCGTGATCATTGACGTGCGTTAAGCGCACCCCTCCGGCGCCTCTTGCGTGTAACCGGTTTCAACGCAAAGAGATGTATTCCGGCCATCGCGACAATAAACTTTTTTAACTTGACTTGTATCGTATTGGGTAGTATAAAATTAAATAAAAATACCTTTCGGAAAGGGTTCTGACAACCTGGAAAGGCTGCCTGCAATGCTTTCTGTCGACTTGCACAGGGAAGATTACTCTGAAAAGGAAAAGCGCAATATTGAGATCCTCGATATCTTGAGAAGGCGCGGCCCCATCAGTCGTCCGGACATCTCCAAAGAGATGGGGATCAACGTCGTTACGATTTCCAATTACATAGACGATTATATAAAACGCGGTCTGGTTTACGAGAAAGAGCTTGATATCTCCGAAGGCGGCCGCAGGCCGGCTTTGCTGGAGCTTAATTCGCAATCCGGGTATATCATCGGCGTCGGGCTCAATTTATTGAACATGGTCGGACTGCTGGTGGATATGAAGGGCAACATCGTTACCAAGACGCAAATAGCCAGCCCGCGCTCATCGGTGAAAGACGTTACTGAGGCTGTGCTGGAGATAATCCGCGAGATATTGAGACGTTCCAAGTCGTATGTCCCGGCGATCAAGGGCATAGGCGTCGGCATCGCGGGGCTGGTGAACAAAAAAGACGGCAGCATACACTGGCCGCAGAGGGTGGACCATTCCTATGCCTACGTTTCCGTGGACCTGCCGCTGCGGGAAATAATCGAGAAAGAATTCGACCTGCCGGTATTGATAGAGAACGACGCCACCGCCGCTTGTTTCGGGGAGAATTGGCTGAACCTTGGGCGCGGTTACAGGAACATCATCTATATGTTTTCCGGAGTTGGATGCGGCATCGTCATAAACGGCGAGATCTATACCGGGTCCAACGGATACGCCGGAGAAGTCTCCATATATAATTATTCCAAGGATTCCGTTTTTAATTGCGACGCCGGAGATCCGTGTTTTCTCAAACGCTGGGAAATGGATCTGGGTATTACGGCTGAACTAAATAAACTGCTTAAGGCCGACAAGAAGGCGGAGGCGGACTTCTTGAGAACCGCCGGCTGCGGGCTCGAAGACATCGGCCTGAAGAATATTTTTGCCGCCGCGAAAGCCGGCGATAAATCTGCGCGCAAAGCGCTGGACGCCGCTGCGGTCAAACTCGGTATAAAGACCGCATTTCTGGTCAATCTGCTGAATCCCCAGGTGGTCATCATAGGCGGCGGTATGGAAGAAGCCGGGGAGGATTTTCTGAATGAGGTAACCCAGACGGTGAAACAATGGGCGTTTCGGCAGGTGAGCGATAACCTGAAAATCGTTTATTCCCAACTGCGGGAGAACTCTGTGGCTTCCGGCGCGGCGAGTCTCGTAATGCAGAAAGTATTCGCGAGAATACTATAGGAGGCGGGTTGGAAGGTAAACTCAAGATAGTGTTGATAGCGGTTACCGTAATCCTGGCGGCCAGTTTTTTCGTTAATCTCAGGCTTCTCGGTATAAAAAGGTCGCTTGAGATGGAAAGGGATTCTTTAAAACAGGAAATTGTCGCCTTGAACAAAAAAATAGAGGAGGGTATCGCCGATAGGAAGAAGCTGCAGGATCGCGTCCAGGAGCTCGGTGCCGCCAACGATCAGCTTACCCGCGAAAAAGACGAGCTGAGCCAGCAATGCAAGATGCTGATGGAAGCCAGGGACAGCCTTACCCAGCAGCTTCAGCAGGCTAACGAGAATCTGGAGCGGGAAGTAAAGATGCACGCGTATTTCGAGGGACGGCTCGGCGAGTCGCAGAATGAGAACGGCCGCTTGAAGAATAAGAATTCAGAACTGGAGATAGTGCTTAAGGACAGCCTCGCGAAGATAGAAAAGCTAAAGAAACAGCTGCATTTCGCCAGATTAAGCGCGACCGTTCCCCCGGCCCCTTCCACGGACGGAAATGCCGTGGAACTGCCTCCTATTTCCGTCTCTCCCCAATCGCAGAAGTATCTTGAGGAGACGTCTCCCCGCATCGGGAAAGTGGTGTCCGTCAATAAAGAGAATAATTTCGTGGTCATAAACCTCGGTGCCAATTCCGGGATAAGAGTCGGCGATTCCTTTTCCGTGCGCAGGGGGCGCAACAGCATCGCTACCCTAAAAGTCATACAGACCAGAAATTCTGTGGCTGCCTGCGACATCGTCAGTGAGGCCATCCCTCTAAAGATCGGCGACCAGATAGCCCAATAAGAAGAAGCTTTATCCGTTTACTGTTATGGTGAGATCCAGCAATAAATCATCACAGACTATTTCCATCAAGGATGTCGCCAAACGGTGCGGAGTATCCATTACCACCGTCTCCCGCGTTATAAATAAGGTCCCCACCGTCAAAGAAGAGAACCGTCGGAAAGTCCTAAAAGCCGTCAAGGAACTCGATTTTCACCCTTCCGTGCTGGCACAGCGTCTTGCGACCGGGCACAGCAATGTCGTCGCCCTGGTGATACCTCGATATGAAGGGATCTTTTATTCTTTCTACGCCTTGGAGCTGATTCGCGGCATCGGGACGTTGTGCGAGGCTTTCAAGCTCGATCTGCTGCTGCATTTGACGTCGGGCGGGACGCCCCTGAATATCAAGGGGGTCGGCGGATTTATCTTCGCGGATATCATCGGCAACCGCAGACAGCT
This sequence comes from Candidatus Omnitrophota bacterium, assembly GCA_011620275.1. Lineage (GTDB taxonomy): Bacteria > Omnitrophota > Gorgyraeia > Gygaellales > Profunditerraquicolaceae > Undivivens. The sequence continues at coordinate 17,094 of WOZK01000031.1, read as the reverse complement.
TGAGGACGCGTTTAACAGTAAACTGCCGGTGGTGGTGATCAATAATTATATAGACGATATGGACGTCAACTGTATTGCCGTGGACAACGAAGGAGGGGCGGAAAAAGCGGTGGATTACCTGATAAATCTGGGGCACCGCAAGATCGCTCATATAACCGGAGACCTCGCAACCCAAGCCGCGTTGCTGCGTTATAACGGGTATAAAGACGCGCTGCGTAAGAATGGCCTGCTGCTGAACGAAGAATATGTTTTTCAGACGGATTATTCCCGTGGCCGGGCGAGGGAAGCCGCGGAGAGGCTTATGTCGCTGGCAGAACCGGTGAGCGCGGTGTTCGTGGCCTCCGATTCCATGGCTCTGGAAGTGATGGCTGTGGTAAGGGAAAGAGGCAGGAAGATACCCGAAGACCTGTCTATCGTGGGGTTCGACGATAACCCTTCTGGGCTCTACGGCCCGGTTGCCCTGACCACCATAAAACAGCCATTGATACAAATGGCGCAGGAGAGCATTAAAGAACTGAACAGTCTTATGAGCAGCCGCGAGCCTATGCCCGCCAAGAAGATATTCCTGCCGACGGAATTGATCATTAGAGAATCCTGCCGGCCTCTGCCCGTTCAGTTACAATAGATTGTATGCGGCAATAGATTGCATACAAGATGTAGTATTCTATTGACACGTTTTTACTGCAGTGTTATAGTAATATTCTCAATTTGTCGTTCTCGCGTAGGGGTCGGGTCCATAACGCCGTTTGGAATTAGGACGGCCGGTCAGGAACAGAATAATGGGAGGTGTGGAAATGGCGTTTCAGCTGTCGGAGAATTCTCTCAGGGTCCTGGAAAGGCGTTATCTCAAGAAAGATACCGAGGGGAGGGTCGTGGAAACCCCGGAAGAGATGTTCAGGCGCGTGGCGCGCGCTATCGCTTCCGCGGAGAAGGCTTATGGAAAGACTGACAAAGACATAACTGCGCTGGAGAATTCTTTCTACAACATGATGACCTCCCTGGAATTTCTCCCCAATTCTCCGTGCCTGATGAACGCCGGCAGGGAACTGGGGCAGTTGAGCGCCTGTTTCACCCTGCCCATAGAAGACTCGATGGAATCGATTTTTGAGACCCTTAAGGCCACCGCCATAATCCATAAATCAGGCGGCGGGACGGGATTCTCTTTTTCCCGCCTGCGTCCGAAGAACGCCGTGGTAAAGACCACCGGCGGGGTCGCTTCCGGGCCGGTTTCCTTTATGAGGGTCTACGACGCCGCTACCGAGGCCGTAAAACAAGGCGGGACCAGACGCGGTGCCAACATGGGCATTCTGCGGGTTGATCATCCCGATATCCTGGAATTCATCTGCTGCAAGGAGAACAACAGGGAGATAAACAATTTCAACATTTCGGTGGCGATCACCGACGAATTTATGAGAAAAGTGGAGAGCGGAGAGAATTATGATCTCATAGATCCGTACACCAAAAAGTCCGTCTCAAGCGTTAATGCCGGTGAGGTATTCGATCTGATAGTAAAGCAGGCGCATAAAAACGGTGAACCCGGAATAATCTTTATAGACCGCATAAACCAACATAACCCCACTCCAGCCCTCGGCATGATGGAAAGCACCAACCCTTGCGGAGAACAGCCGCTTTTGCCCTATGAAAGCTGCGATCTGGGGTCGATCAACCTCGCCGTTATGTCCCGTAAGTCCTCTTCGGGTGCGCTTGAAGTGGACTGGGAACGCCTCAGGAGCGCCGTCAGGCTGGGAGTACATTTTCTCGATAATCTTATAGACGTTAACCGTTTTCCTCTCCACGAGATCGAGATGGCTACCAAACAGACGCGTAAAGTCGGTCTCGGCGTGATGGGGTGGGCTACGTTACTGGTGCGGCTCGGCCTGGCATACGATTCGCAGGAGGCCGTGGATCTGGCGGAGAAGGTTATGTCTTTCATCCTTGAGGAATCGTTGTCCAAGTCGCAGGAACTGGCGGCCTCAAAAGGCGTCTTTCCGGTTTTTAAAGGCAGCATTTACGACTCGACCGGGAAAAACGGCAAGAGATTGCGTAACGCTACATTGACGACCATAGCTCCTACCGGGACCATAAGCATCATCGCCGGGCCGTGTTCTTCCGGCATAGAGCCGATGTTTGCCGTGGCTTATTACCGCAACGTGATGGACAACGACAAGCTCTTCGAAGTGGATCCGCTTTTCGAGGAGACCGCGCGGAAGCGCGGTTTCTACAGCAAGGAGCTTATGGAGGAAGTCGCCGCGCATTCTTCCCTGCGCGACGTCAAGGGGATCCCGGAGGACGTGAAGAGGACCTTTGTTACCGCGCATGATATATCCCCGGAATGGCACGTGCGTATGCAGGCGGCATTTCAGAAGTTCGTGCATAACGCCACCTCGAAGACCATAAATTTTCCGCATGAAGCCGGAGTGGAATCGGTGCGCAAGGCCTATCTTTTGGCTTTTGAGCTCGGCTGCAAAGGGATCACGATTTACCGGGACGGCAGCAGGGAAGAACAGGTGTTGAACGTGGGGGGGAGGGACGGCGGTAAGGCCGGCCGCGACATAACGGCAGATCAGCCCTGTGAAGCGGAAGGGATAGCGCCGCGTCCCAGACCGGAAGTCATCCGGGGAACCACCACTAAAGTGGCTACCGGTTGCGGGAATCTTTACGTGACGATCAATATAGACGGAGACGGCAGGCCGTTCGAGCTGTTTACCCAGATGGGGAAGGCTGGCGGGTGCGCCTCCTCGCAGCTGGAAGCGGTCGGCAGGCTGGTTTCTCTGGCTTTCCGTTCCGGCATAGAGGTAAAAGCTATCATAGAACAGTTGAGAAACATCCGCTGTCCCAGTCCTTCATGGGAGAAGGGCCAGAGGATTTTTTCCTGCGCCGACGCCATCGCACGGGTGGTCGAAAAGCGTCTTACGGCCGAGGTCCTGGGCTCGGCGGTTACGGTCGGAGAAACGGAGTCCTTCATTAAGCATTCGTGTGAAGAGGACGTTCAGTCCGGCGATAAGCCTCGGGGCGAGATCGTGGGCGTTTGCCCGGACTGCGGCGGCGCGCTCTGGCATGAGGAGGGATGCATGAAATGCCAGGCCTGCGGTTTTTCCAAGTGTTAAAAAGCCGGACGGCCTGACAATAAACGCATTTCTTGATGCCGTGGACAACTGTATTGAAGCTGTCCGCGGCATTATTGCTTGCGAGCGCGGATCAGTTCCCTTCATAAATATATGAAAAGTGATTATGATGTTATAGTTGTCGGTGCCGGGCATGCCGGTATAGAGGCCGCCTTGGCGGTTTCCCGCATGGGCCGCCGGTGTCTTATGCTGACGCTGGATCCCGGCAATACCGGGCTGATGAGCTGCAACCCCGCCATCGGCGGAGTTGGGAAAGGCCAGTTGGTCAGGGAAATCGACGCGCTTGGCGGGGAAATGGGCAAAGCAGCAGATGCCTGCGGCATACAATTCCGCGTGCTCAACGCTTCCAAAGGTCCGGCTGTGCAGTCGTCGCGCGCCCAGATCGATAAGGAAGAATACCGCAGGTATATGTGTTCCGCCGTTAAGAACCAGGGGGGGCTTGAGGCGAAGGCGGACGAAGCGTGCGGGCTTTTGCTTGTTTCCGGAGCATGCCGTGGCGTTCGCACCGCCTCCGGCGCGGAGATCACAGCCGGGGCAGTGGTTCTCTGCCCGGGAACATTCCCCGAGGGAACCATCCATATAGGATTACGTAGTTTCCCCGGCGGCCGTATCAACGAGCCGGCTTCGACGGGGCTAACCGCTTCTTTGCGCTCGGCGGGGCTCAAGACGCTGCGTTTTAAGACCGGGACCTGCCCGAGGCTCAGGCGTTCAAGCATAGATTATTCTTCTTTGGCCGCGCAGGAGGGGGATCCCGTGCCCAGACCGTTTTCCTTTTCTTCCGCCCCGATACGGCGCCGGCAAGTCCCCTGTTACATAACTTATACCAATTCCGATACCCACAATATCATACGCGGTAATCTTGACCGTTCCCCTCTTTATACCGGCCGCATACACGCCGCTGGGGTGAGATATTGTCCTTCCATAGAGGACAAGATAGTGAGGTTCTCATCCAAAGAACGCCACCAGGTTTTTCTGGAACCTGAAGGGATGGAGAGCGAAGAGATCTACCCGAACGGCCTTTCGACCAGCCTGCCGGAGGACGTGCAGCTGCTAATACTGCATTCCGTCAAGGGACTGGAAAAAGCGGAGATCGTTAGACCAGGTTACGGGATAGAGCATACCGTGGTGGACCCGACGCAGCTCTACCCTACGCTGGAGACGAAAGGCATCTCCGGCCTTTTTCTGGCCGGACAGATAAACGGTACCACCGGCTACGAGGAGGCGGCTGGCCAGGGTATTCTTGCCGGCATCAACGCCGCCTTGAAGGCGGGCGGGGAAAGGTCCTTTATCCTCGACCGGGCCGGCAGTTATATCGGCGTGCTAATCGACGATTTAGTTACCAAGGGGACCTCGGAGCCGTATCGTATGTTTACCTCTCGTGTGGAATACAGGCTGATATTAAGAGAAGACAATGCCGATATAAGGCTGTCGGCGGAAGGTTACAGGTTCGGTTTGGTGCCGAAGGAAGCTTTTATGCGCGCGAAAGAACGGGCGGAGGCTTTGTCTTCGGCTCCCGCGATATTGCGCCGCCGGCGCGTCAATCCTTCGGCCGGCAACCGCGAACTATTCCGGAAAAAAGGGTTGGGTCCGCTGGAAAAAAGCGTATCGGCGGATGATTTGTTGAAGAGACCGGGAGCGGATTTTACGCTCCTGGAAGAAATAGGGGTGGATATTTCTGCCGTTCCGCCCTCGGCGCGCGGGCTTATCGAGACCGAAATCAAATACGCAGGATTCATAAAAAGGCAGGAAGCCGAAATTCAGCGCTTCCGCAATCTTGAGAAAATAAACCTTCCCGGCAGTATCGATTACCGCCTTATCTGCGGGCTCTCCCGCGAGATCAGCGAGAAACTCAGCCTTTTCCGGCCGGTCAATCTCGGCCAGGCTTCTCGGATATCGGGAGTAACTCCGGCAGCGATATCCCTGATCATGATTTATTTGAGAAAATTAAGCCTTGCGGAGAAAGAAAAGACTGAAGAGAGACAAAAAAGAAAGGCGGCCCGGCTTGGATAAAGAATACGCCGGATTGAAGGAATTCGCGTTGTTCTGGGGAGCTGATCTTTTCGGGGTGGCGGATATCTCCGGCAGCGAGGAAATATACGGAGAGTCCCCGTCGTTAAAGATAAGGCTGCCGAGGGCGGTATGCCTGGGAGCGGCTCTGTCTTCAGCCGTGATGGAAGAAATTGAACAGCATCCCACAAAACTGTATTTTCATCATTACCGCAGCGTGAATATCCTGCTTGATCAGCTTTCGCTGCGTATCTGTCGTTACCTGGAAAACAAAGGGTGGCGGGCCGTCCCGATCCCCGCTTCGCAGATCGTGGATTGGGAGAAACAGCGCGGCCATCTCTCGCATAAAAGCGTTGCCGCCGCCGCAGGTTTGGGATGGATAGGAAGGAATAACCTGCTGGTAACTAAGAAATTCGGCAGCCGGATCAGGCTCGCTACCGTGCTTACCGATATGTTTCTCCCTGCGGACGGGCCAAGCGGGGAGGGATGCGGTTCCTGCCGTGCCTGCGTGAGCCTTTGTCCGGCTGGAGCGATAAAGGGATCGCCGGCTGAATTCGACCACATCAAATGCTTCGAGAAACTCAGGGAATTTCAGAAGGCCAGGCTGGCGGATCAGTATATTTGCGGTATCTGCGTCAGGCATTGCAAAGGTACAGGGGAAGCGCCGGGATTGTGCCATACGGGATTGACCTGACAAATAGCGGATGTTATAATATACAAATTATAAAAGATGAAAGCGGAGATCGAAGGCTGGATACGGGAACGTATTAAAAGCGCGGGAGCTAAAGGGGCGTTGGTAGGTTTAAGCGGGGGAATAGATTCTTCCGTGGCCGCCGCCCTGTTATGTTCCTCCCTCGGCAGAAAAAGAGTTTTGGCTTTGATACTGCCCGCGCACAGCTCGCGGCAGGACGCGGAGGACGCGGAGTTGATAGTCTCCAGATTCCGTCTGCGGTCGTTGACGGTGGATATCTCGGAGATATACGACCTTTTGCTGAGAAAAATGCTTCTCCCTTCAGGGTTGAACGCCGCCAAGAAGCGCGAGAAGACCGCCGGAGCCAATCTGAAATCGAGGCTAAGGATGTCCGTTTTTTATTATTACGCAAACCGTCTGAATTATCTGGTGTGTGGGACCGGCAACCGTTCCGAGATAATGACGGGTTATTTCACCAAATACGGGGACGGCGCCGCCGATATCCTTCCTCTCGGCGGGCTCCTGAAGCGCCAGGTGAGATCGCTGGCGGAAGAACTGGGGGTGCCAAAGCGTATAATAGATAAGCCCCCCAGCGCCGGGCTCTGGCCGGGCCAGACGGATGAGGCGGAAATGGGAGTGACTTACGGAGAGATCGACGCAGTCCTTTCGGGTACCGCCGGAAGGAATAAAACGTTTTACGGTGGTAAGACCGCATTGCGTATTCATAAAATGCGGTCGCTGTCCGAACATAAAAGAATGCCGGCCGCGGTTTTTATCCCTTCCGGAGGCGGCAAGCCGAACGCCGGTGAGCTTTATTAGAGGTATAAGCCGGGGCAGATTGCTGCCGGCGGACAACCATTACAAAGAAGAGGAGCGTATGGACGAGATACTTGAAATACTCGAAAAAGACGGCAGGGCTACGGTGGAAGATATCTCCAGGATGCTGCGTAGAAAACCGGAAGCCGTGCGCAAGGCCATAAAAAAATACGAGAAAGACGGGATAATCCTGAGTTACAAGGCCGTGATCAACAAGGAAATGGTCAAGTATAAAAATTCCGGGGTCCGCGCCTTGATAGAGGTCAACATCATCCCTCAGAAAGACCTGGGATTCGATAAGATAGCCGAGAGGATCTATTCTTTCCCGGATGTCAGCAGTTGTTACCTCATTTCCGGCACCTACGACCTGCTGCTGATAATCGAGGGAAGGGACCTGCACACGGTCTCCAAGTTTGTCTCGGAAAAACTCGCGCCGATGGAGAATGTCCGCGGCGTGGTAACACATTTTCTGCTGAAGAAATATAAAGAGGACGGGATGGTGTTGAAGCAGGTGCAGGAGAACGAGCGTATTCCCATATCGTATTAAGCGTATCGTAACTGTAAAGGAGCGGCGGTGTCTGTTAAAAACGGCGGAAGCCGGGAATTATCGAAAAAAGTGGAAGAAATGCAGCCTTCCGGGATCAGGGTCTTTTTCGATCTTGTGCTGGGGATGAAAGACGTCATTTCCCTCGGGGTGGGCGAACCGGATTTCGTCACGCCCTGGCAGATAAGAGAAGCCGGGATATACTCTCTGGAAAACGGTTCCACTTCCTATACTTCGAATAAAGGGCTGGTTAAACTTCGTATGGGGCTGCAGCATTATTTGAAAAAGAGATACGGTTTGTCCTATGCGCATGAAGATCAGATACTCGTCACGGTAGGCGTGAGTCAGGGCGTGGACCTGGCCTTGCGCGCGCTGATCAATCCCGGCGACAGGATTATCATCCCGGCGCCGGCATACGTCTGTTACGCCCCTCTTGCCGAACTGGCGGGAGGGAAGGCGGTTTGTATCGATACCTCACGCGACGGTTTCAAGCTCACCCCGCGCGCGCTGGAATCCGCTCTGCGCGTCCCGGCCAAGGCATTACTGTTAAATTATCCCTGTAATCCCACAGGGGTTTCTTATACGGCGCGGGAGCTCAGGGAATTGAACCGGATACTGCTCAAACACGGAGTTATATGCGTCAGCGATGAAATATACGCGGACCTCACTTACGATTTCGAACATACTTCATTCGCCTCCCTGCCGGGGGCAAAAGAGAACACGCTTTTGTTGAACGGGTTCTCCAAGAGTTACGCTATGACCGGCTGGCGCGTGGGATATGCCTGCGGGCCCGTGCAGATTATCGCGGCAATGACAAAGATACATCAATATATGATGCTTTGTGCTCCAATCATGTCGCAGATGGCGGCCTGCGAGGCTTTGTTGACCGGCCGCGACTCGATGGAGGAGATGAAGCGGGAGTACCGCCGCAGGCGTTCTTTCATCGTGGACGGGTTGAACCGTATCGGACTCGATTGCGCCCTGCCGCAGGGGGCTTTTTATGCCTTCGCTTCGGTGAAGAAGAGCGGGTTGTCATCCATGGAATTCTGCCGGCGGCTGCTCAAAGAAGAGAAGGTCGCCGTCGTCCCGGGCACCGCTTTCGGGGATAACGGCGAGGGATACGTTCGTATTTCTTACGCCGCGGCGATGGATAAGATAAAAGAAGCGCTGAGCAGGATGCAGAGGTTCCTTGGAAGGAAATGAAGCTGGTAAAGGACCAGGACATCGGTTTTGTCCGGCTCTGTTTTACCGATGTCCTGGGGTTCCTCAAGGGTTTTGCCATAACGGCGGACGAACTGGAGCGCGTGCTGGAAGAAGGCATGGGGTTTGCCGGTTCCTCGGTGGAGGGGTTCGCCAGGGTGGAAGAGTCGGATATGGTCGCAAGGCCCGCCCCGGACACATTCTCCGTCATCCCCTGGAGCGCCCAGAATAAACACCTTACCGCCAGTATGTTCTGCGATATATACGAGCCCGGCGGCAGGCCGTTTGAAGGAGACCCGCGTTACATTCTCAAACGCAACCTGGCGGCGGCGAAAGAGATGGGCTATACCTATTACGTCGGACCGGAACTCGAGTATTTTTATTTCAGCAATTCCTCCGTCCCGCAGCCGCTTGATAACGGTGGTTATTTCGACCTCGTTCCCCTGGACGTCGCCCAGGATCTGCGCAAGGACACCATCTCGGCGCTGCAATCCATGGGTATCGCCGTCGAATACAGCCATCATGAAGTGGCGCCCAGCCAGCACGAGATCGACCTGCGTTACGGGGATGCGTTGCGTATGGCAGATAACGTGATGACCTACCGCCTGGTGGTGAAAGAGATCGCGCGCAAGCACGGCGTATACGCAACTTTTATGCCCAAGCCGATCCACGGGATCAACGGTTCCGGCATGCACGTCCATCAGTCGCTGTTTAAGGGCGGCAAGAACGCCTTTTTTGATTCCTCCGACAAATATCATCTTTCGCCCGCCGGCAAAGCGTATACCGCCGGGTTGCTAAAGCATTTCAGGGAGATCACTTCCATAACTAGCCAGTGGGGCAATTCATACAAAAGGCTGATTCCGGGGTATGAGGCCCCCGTGTATATATGCTGGGCGCAGATGAACCGCTCCGCGCTTATACGCATGCCGATGTCTAAACCAGGGAAAGCGAGATCCACGCGCATAAAATACCGTTCGCCGGATCCGGCCTGTAATCCATACCTGGCTTTCTCGGTTATGCTCGCCTGCGGCCTTGAAGGAATGAAGCGCGGATATAAGCTGGCTCCTCCGGCAAACGACAATATTTACCGTATGGATGATGAAGAAAGAAATAAACAAGGTATAGATTCTCTTCCCGACGACCTGCTGGAGGCCATACACGTTACCGAGAAGAGCAAAATAGTCAAGGAAACCCTGGGGGCCAAGCTCTTCGAGTTCTTCATCCGCAACAAGAAATTGGAGTGAGATGAATACAAGGCCCAGGTCACCCTGTATGAGATAAACAAGTATCTGTCGATACTTTAACCGGCGCGGTCCGCATATCCCGTCCGCTACAACCAGGCAACAGAAAGCGAAATGACAGAGAAAAAAAGAGAACGTTCGTCCGCAGGCAAGAAAGAAAACTACCAGATTTATCTGAAACAGATAAACGCCCTGGCCCGGGTGGCCAGATTGATAAGTTCAGGGATGTATCTCGATGAGCTGCTTAAACTTATAGTTCACGTCACGGCCGAGGTTATGCAATCCAAGATATGTTCTTTGATGCTGCTGGACCCCGAGACCAAGGAACTGGTGATTAAATCTACCCAGTCGGTCTCTGAGAGATACAATAATAAGCCCAACATCAAGCTTGGCGAGGGCATCGCCGGGATGGTGGCCAAAGACAACAAGCTGCTTTGTTCCAGGGACGTCAGGCAGGACAGGCGGTATGTCAACCGTGAGATAGCCAGGAGCGAGGCTATAGTGTCTCTGGCCAGCGTACCCCTGGCCGTTAAAGGTAAGGTGATAGGGGTGCTGAATTGTTATACTTCCGAGGAGCATGAGTTCAGTCCCGCCGAATTGGATATTCTTACTACCGTCGCCGCGCAGGCCGCCGCTGCCATCGAGAACGCCGAACTCGACCTACGGGCGCGCAGCGCCGAAGAAGCCCTGCAGACCCGCAAGCTCATAGAGCGCGCCAAAGAGATACTATCGCAGGATGCCAATATGCCGCCTTCCGAAGCGTTCAGGTTGATCCAGAAACAGAGTATGGACAAACGCAAGACGATGAAGGAGATAGCTGAGGCGATAATACTCGCCAAGGATATTCGTTCCTGAAGAGGCGTAATTTCCCTTGACCGCCGGCCGGTTAAGGCATATAATAAAAATCCGCTGGTTTCAGCCCGCGGTTTTCCGTAATCATCCTTCTTCAACAATTACATAAAAGGAGCATGGTTTAAATGTCAAAAATCAAAAAAGTATTCGCACGCCAAGTGTTGGATTCGCGTGGTAATCCCACAATAGAGGTGGATGTGACGCTAGATTCCGGGGTGATGGGCCGGGCAGCCGTCCCTTCCGGAGCGTCCACGGGCGAAAAAGAGGCCCTGGAATTAAGAGACGGAGATAAAAGCAGATACCTCGGCAAAGGCGTTTTGAAGGCGGTGGATAACGTTAATACCGTGATAGCCAAGGCGGTGAAGAATTCGCCGGCGGATTTCAAGACGGTGGACAAGATGATGATCGGCCTGGACGGCACCGAGAACAAGGGTAAACTGGGCGCCAACGCGATTCTCGGCGTCTCCATGGCGGTGGCCAAGGCCGCGGCCGCCGACGCAGGCAAGCCTCTATACAAATTTCTCGGCAAAGGTAAAGGCGTTACCCTTCCGGTCCCGTTGATGAACATTCTTAACGGCGGCATGCATGCCGACAACAACCTGGACATACAGGAATTCATGATAATGCCGGCGGGTGCCCCGTGTTTCAGCGAGGCGCTGCGTGCGGCCGTCGAGGTGTTCCACGCGTTGAAAGCGCTTTTGAAATCACGCGGGCTGTCGATTTCCGTCGGGGATGAGGGAGGGTTCGCCCCCTCTCTGAAATCCAACGAAGAGGCGCTTGAATTGATAATGCTCGCCATAGAGAAAGCCGGTTATAAGCCCGGTAAGGATATTTATCTGGCGCTTGATTGCGCATCAAGCTCTTTTTACAAGGACGGGAAATATTATTTTGAAGGCGGCCTGAAAACATCCGGGGAGATGGTCGGTATCTATTCCGGCTGGCTTTCAAAGTATCCGCTGGTTTCTCTGGAAGACGGCCTTTCCGAGCACGACTGGAACGGCTGGCGGGAATTGACGGCGCAGCTCGGGAAGAAGATGCAGCTCGTGGGAGACGACGTGTTTGTGACTAATCCCGCCATTTTCTCGAGAGGGATCAGCGAGGGGATAGGCAACGCCATCCTGGTAAAGGTCAACCAGATCGGGTCTCTTTCCGAGACCCTGCAGGTTGTCGAGATGGCGGCGAAGAACAAATACGGAGCCATAATTTCTCACCGTTCGGGGGAGACCGAGGACACTACCATCGCGCATATCGCGGTGGCCACCAACGCCGGACAGATCAAGACCGGTTCCCTTTCCAGAACGGACAGGATATGCAAGTATAATGAACTTTTGAGAATAGAAGAGGAACTCGGCTCCAGGGCGGTTTACGCCGGCAGAGCCTGGAAGAAGTGAAGATGTATGTTGAGAAAGGCGTTTTGCTTATTCGGGATCACGGTTTTCCTGGTCATACTTTTTCTGCCGGGGTATACCAGACTGCAGGAATTGAAGGATAAAAACCGCGACCTTGGCGTAAAGATCAAGCGTTTGACCATAGAGAACGCCTTGCTGGAAGAAGAGCTGAAACGTATAGAAAGCGACCCTATTTACCAGGAAAGACTGGCGAGGGAGAAACTCGGGGTGGTAAGGAAAGGCGAGGTGCCCGTGAAAATAGTCCCGGACAACGGGCGGTCGGGCAATCAATAGAGATAGATTCGCGGGGTGGAGCAGTCTGGTAGCTCGTCAGGCTCATAACCTGAAGGTCAGAGGTTCAAATCCTCTCCCCGCAACCAATAATAAGACACCCGCCCGGATAGAGGGTGGGTGTCTTTATTTTTGACGGCGCTAAAACCGCTCTTGAAATAGAGGTAACTGCAATTATGTTGGTTATCATTAGATTAACGCTTAACGTGATTTCTCTTGTTCTGGCGGCGCAGCTCTGCCCGGGCATAAGCATTACGAACTGGCAGGCGGCCCTTGCGGCCGCGTTGGTACTCGGTCTTTTCAACCTCTTTCTTAAGCCGGTGCTGGTTTTTCTTACCCTCCCGATTAACCTGCTTAGCTTTGGCGTGTTCATTTTCTTTATAAACGGGCTGCTTTTCTACGCCGCATCGCGAGTGGTAACCGGTTTCCATGTGGACGGTTACGGCAGCGCCCTTCTGGGGGCTTTCTTTTACAGCGCGATAAACCTGCTGCTGGGGATTTTTTTCAACAACAAGGGCGGGAATAACGGCGGGAGCCCGCGCAAAGGGCGCGGCCGCAGGAGCGAAGTAATAGACGTAGAAGCTAAAATAGAATCTTGACAGAGAACGGCGATAATGATATAATTTAAGCATATTACGAAGGCGTAATAGACAAAGGCGTTTGCTGAATCACCGCAGATGCCTTTTTTGTTTTTCCCGGATAACGTGGTCCTGAAAGCCGTGTTGCGGCTTTCAGGATTTTTTTTACCCGCTCAGAAGCGGTTTAAGGATGTAAGGGTGGGGGTTTATTGTGGAAAAGATCACTTTGGCACAGATCAACTGCACGGTAGGCGGCGTGCGGGACAATGCGGAGAAGATCATCGAATTCAGCCGTCTATCGGCCGCCGAAGGCAATAAAATGGCCGTTTTCCCGGAGTTGGCCGTCACCGGTTATCCTCCGGAAGACCTGCTGTTAAAATCCTCTTTTATCGCCGACAACCTGGAGCAGTCCAGGAGAATAATCGCTTCCACCGGAGATGTGATTGTCATTTTCGGGTTCGTTGATACCGACGGAGAAAGATTATATAACGCCGCCGCCGCGGCCGTCCGCGGAAAACTCGCCGGCGTGTACCGTAAAATCCTGCTGCCCAACTACGGCGTGTTTGACGAGAAACGTTATTTCGCTCCGGGTAAAGAGGTCCCGGTTTTTAGTATCGACGGCCTATCTCTGGGGATCAGCATCTGCGAGGATATCTGGTACGCGCCCGGCCCGGTATACGAACAGGCCAGGGCCGGTGCGGAGGTCCTGGTTAATATCAGTGCTTCGCCCTACCATATCGGCAAGATCGCAGAACGCAGGGATACCCTTTGCCGCTGCGCCGCGGAGTGCGGAGTGCCGGTAGTTTATGTTAATCTTGTGGGAGGGCAGGATGAGCTGGTGTTCGATGGTGGGAGTATGTTCATATCGTCTGCCGGCCGGGTGCTATCGCGCGCCGCTGCCTTCAGGGAAGAGATCTTTACCTTGGAGCGGGCTGTCTGCCGCCGGCCGGAACATTCTTTGGAGCAGGAAGAAGAGGTTTATTCCGCTCTGACTCTCGGTTTGAAAGATTATTTTCGCAAGAACGGTTTTAAAAAGGCGGTGCTGGGCCTTAGCGGCGGGATAGATTCGGCACTCACCGCTGCGCTGGCCGCCGACGCGCTCGGCAGCGAAAACGTGACCGGCGTTTTCATGCCGGCCAGGTATACTTCCAAACAGTCGCATGACGACGCCCTAAAGCTTGCCCGCGGACTGGGCATCGGGTTTAAACGCATATCCATCGAGCCGATTTTTCGGCTTTACCTGTTGAGCCTGGAAGAACAGTTCAGCGGACTGCCGAGGGATTGCACGGAAGAAAATCTGCAAGCGCGCATACGAGGCGCGCTGCTGATGGCCTTGTCCAATAAATTCGGGTGGCTGGTGCTTGCCACGGGAAATAAGTCGGAGATGAGTGTGGGGTATTCCACCATCTATGGGGATCTCGTCGGAGGGTTCGCTGTCTTGAAGGACGTGCCGAAGACTTTCATTTACAGGCTGGCCGCGTACCGCAACCGCCGCTCGCCGGTCATACCGGAAAGCGTTATATCACGCGAACCCACGGCTGAATTGAGTCCGGGACAGAAGGATAGCGATACCCTGCCGCCTTATGACGTGCTGGACCCCATATTGAAGCTGTATGTTGAGGAGGATGCTTCGGCGCAGGATATCATCGCCGCCGGCTTCCAGGAAAAAGACGTGCGCAGGGTGGTCTCGCTGGTAGACGGCAGCGAATATAAGCGACGGCAGTCCCCTCCCGGGATAAAAATCACGTATAGGGCGTTCGGTAAGGACCGCAGGATGCCGATCACCAACGTTTACAACGGACAAAAACCATGAGTTATCCTGATCTGCTTAAGAGGCTGTCCCCGCGGCTGAAGGGAATAACGCATAAACTTAACGGGAAATTTACCTTTTTCAACGAAGAAGATCTTTTCCAGGAGGCGGCGGTCAGGCTTTGGCAGGAATTCGAGCTCGGGCGGCTTGCCGGCAAGACAGACAGTTACATACTCCAGGGATGTTATTTTCATCTTAAGAATTACATAAGAAAAAAATACGACAAAAAGAATACATTGAGCCTGGAGGCGTTGCTGACCGAAGAGGACGGGGCCGAGGACAGGCTGTCGTGTCTTTCTTCGCCTGAGCCGTTCGAATCGCTGCACGCCGGAGTCGTGGAGAAGGAGATGCGGTCGGCGTGCCGCGATAAAAGAGAACACGCAATATTCCATTTGAGCCTGCAGGGTTTCACGGTCAGGGAGATCGCGGCCGAACTCGGCGTCTCGCATGTGCTGGTGGTAAGGCTGCGGAAAAGAATGAGGGCAAAGTTTTTATCTCTGGCCGCGGAGTGAGGAGGTGTTACCAAAGACCGGATTTCTTTACTTGTAATAATGAAGCTCTCCGGGCTCTAACCCGGTTGCATCTTGGCTTATGCACAAGGATGTGCGTTAAATAGAAACAATGGCCTGTTATAACGGCTTGAGCTGAAATAAGACAGAGGCGTCTTGCTTCCGGAGTCCAAGTATCGGAGGCAAGGCGTTTTTTTATGCTTCGGCGGTAAAGGAGCGGGCGTTAGTATCAAGATCTATGATTAAACTCGGCCTGTTCGGTCCGTGGAGAGTTCGATAATTTCTACCGGCCGCGTCCGGATTGAATATATCCGCGCGGTCTATCCGGGAGGTGAGGGATGAAAAAAATAGAAGCGGTGATAAGATCGGAAAAAGTCGGAGACGTGCGTAAGGCGCTGGACAATACATGCTTCTCCGGATTGATGCTTACCCAGGTGGACGGGCACGGTAAGCAGAAGGGTACGATGCAGGAATGGCGCGGGGATATCTATCGTGTGGGGATACTCCCCAAGATCAAGGTGGAGGTCGTGGTGGAAGATAAGGAGCTTGATGCCGTTGTCCGTGTAATCATGGACGCCGCCAGGACGGGAGAAATCGGCGACGGCAAGATATTCGTCTATCCTGTCGAAGAGGTTTACCGCATCAGGACGGCGGAAAAGGGAAGCGCGGCATTATAATCCAAATTGAAAGACATACCAGGAGATGAGATAAATTCCGGTGATACGGCATGGGTTTTGATTTCTTCGGCTCTTGTAATGTTGATGACGCCCGGCCTGGCTTTCTTTTACGGGGGTATGGTTAGGAGAAGAACGTCCTCAGCATTCTGATGCAGTGTTTTATAGCCCTTTGCCTTTTGAACGTACAATGGGTGCTTTACGGATATAGTATTTCCTTCGCGCCCGGGGAAGGCTTCTTGGGCGGGTTCAAATGGGCGGGGCTTTCCGGCGTCGGGCTGGAGCATTACGCGGACTATTCGGCCGCTATCCCGCATCAGGCTTTTATGATTTTCCAGGCTATGTTTGCTATAATCATTCCCGCGTTGATACTGGGCGCGTTCGCGGAAAGGATGAAGTTCTCCGCATTTTTGGCTTTCATAGTGCACTGGGTGACTTTAGTATACGGATCGGTCTGCCATTGGGTATGGGAAATGGGCGGCTGGTTGAAAAAACTCGGTGTCCTCGATTTTGCAGGGGGAACAGTTGTTCATATCAATGCCGGTATTGCGTCTTTAGCAACGGTTATCGCTATCGGCAGGCGCAAGAACCCGGATAAGAACGTTCCGACCCCGCATAATATGCCTTTCGTAGTGCTGGGCGCTGCTTTATTATGGTTCGGCTGGTTCGGGTTCAACGCCGGCAGCGCCCTGGCGGCCAACGGCCTCGCGGTCGCCATGGTTATCTACAAGATAGCAGATTCCGTGATGGGCGTGCGCGTGGGAGAGAAAGAAGAAGCTATGGGCCTTGATCTTACCTAGCACCACGAAAGAGCGTATACAATATTGGAATAATCCCTTGTAAGGATAAGAGTTACAATGAAACTGGTAATAGCCGTAATCCAAGCCGGATGAAGTCAAGGAGGAGCTTTATAGGTAGGGAATCAATCTTATTACCGTCAGCGAAGTGCTCGGGCACGGCCGCCAGAAGGGCGTGACGGAGTTCTACCGCGGGGCAAAAGAGGCCGGGAACCTGTTGAAAAAGATATGTCTTGAAATAGCCGTGAACGACACTTTCCTGGAACCGGCAATAAAAGCGATAGTGACCGGGGCCAAGACCGGCGACGGGTAAGATATTCGTGCTGGATATGAAGGAGCGCGTGCGTATCCGCACGGAAGAACGCGGCTCCACGGCGATAGGGTAGTGATATAGAAAACTGGGGGACTGAGCCGGGGGACGGTAGGAAGAAAAGGAAAAGGGAGAGAGAAAGAGGTAAGTAAAAAGAGAAACAGGAGTTGGGAGAAAAGATTTTTTCTCTTCCTACACTCCAAGTATAGTGGAGTTTCCCCAAAATTTCCCTTTGATTTTCTGTAACTGATGTAAATAGAT
>WOZK01000009.1 GCA_011620275.1 Candidatus Omnitrophota bacterium | reverse complement strand
ATACCGTGCAATAAAACAATATAATCTTTAAACATATATGCATAAATCACTCTTACCTGATTGCCTGAAAAAATAACTCTAAGCTCGTATAATCCGTCTTCGAGGCTGTCAACATATGGCCTTCTTAACTCCTGCCAACATTCTTCTAAGAACTCGATTCTTGCTAAAACTTTAGCCCTTGCTTTAGACTCAAGATCGGTTATAAACTCTTCTACTGGCCGTTTATTTCTTTTATCCTCGTAGTATATGGCTTTTTTTCTCATACCAACCCTTTAGTCTATTTAAAGTATACACTACTTATAATGTAGTGTCAACAGGTTTTTACACCTTATTTAGTGTATAGCTAACCTATTAATTCACTAATTATTCCTGACTATTCAGTTTATCAAAGATTGAATCCAAGTCAAATCAAAATCCGGCAAGATAATTTTAATCCAAACATAGTATAGTAAACCCCTTTTCAAGATATATTATTATAGGAAGTTGAGGGGAACAAAAAAGCCGGCCACGACGAGGTTTCTATGGCCGGTTTTAGCTTTTTTGACGCTTATTTGTCCCGCCGCTTCCCCTGTTTATGCGTTAAAACGCTGCTTCTTTGTGCTACTTTAAGCAGTCAGTCCGCCAACAGCACAGGGTTTGCTCGCAGGTTTGTTTGGCAGGAGTATCGAAACAGTCGAAATTACCTTCCTGTTTCTGGATAGTGCGGATTAATTCTTTCTTTGAATACCTCCAGGTATTTTTGATTCCGCTTTTCCTGGCTTTATTTTCGATCTCGGAAAGTCTCATATAATCCCTCCTTTTTTCAAAAATCGCCTAAACACGCGCCTGACGCGTTATTCGTATCTTTAAGAGGCGGATCAGCCCGGTCTTTTCGGAAGCATGCGGAATGAAGCCCGGGGTTTCTTTCTCAAGTAACTCCGTGTCGTAAGATACCGAAAAAATCCCTATGTTATAACGCACGAGCGAATACTTGGCCTTCCGATAGGCCAAGGTATAACGCACGAGCGAATACTTGGCCTTCCGATAGGCCAAGGTGTTATTCCGATTGCTAAATCCGGCTTGAAAGCCGGGGATTTCTGCGGTTTGATTAAATATTGATTTTCTGAGATACTTGATAAATAAACGGGATCCTGCTGTATTTGCCGCGCAGGGATTGCACGGTGCCGAAAAGCAGACACAACATATAGACAAACAGGGTCAATTTGTAGAAAAGCACTCCTATCAAAGGTAGTATGCTGAACAGGAACCCGCCGGAGAGAAATATGAAAAGGACCAGGCCCTGTCGGCCGTGAAAAACCGCGAATTTATTGTCTTTCTTCAGCACGAACGGGATAATACACAGAAAGAACCAGTAAGACATAACTGCGTATATTTTCCCTTCCAGTATCTCGTTTTCCTGTTCAGGTTTTGCGTTCATCGGTATAACCTTTTTTATTTGATGTTAAGCAGGGAATTTGTCTGTCCGAAAGGATTGGTTTCCTTGTACGGGTTCTCCGGGTCATCCATCCAGGTCCCGTCCACCACGAAACGGTAGTGGTATGCGCCGGGCTCCAGCGTCATTTTTTTGAACCATTTCCCGTTGTTATTGCTCATCCGGCTGTTGTCCGAGATCTGCCAGCGGTTGAAATCCCCCGCCACGTGCACCTCTTTCGCTTCCGGAAAAGACATCGAGAACACCACTTCCTTGAGACGCGGCATATTCTCTGTTATGCTTTCTTTCATGCGCTTGTCAAGCGAGGCCATTTTGTTGTCCGCCGCGGTGTCATTCTTGACGCTTCCAGATATCATCTCGCGGGACAAGGTGAAGTAATCCTTGGCGCCCCGGCTGTATTTATCGTAGCTGAGTATGTGCGTCCCGTAGCTCTGCGCCTCCTTGAGTTTCACGTTGACGTGGATGATGGTGCCGAAAACGTTCCCCTTGAAAGATTCTTTTATCTGGTCCAGCATTGAAAAGGAATGCCGCAGGCGGGAATCGAAGTTTGTCACCAGTATCTTGTAAGAGACGTTGTGGTTCAGTCTGTCCTTTATGAGCTCTATTATTTTCAATAACTGGTTTACGCCCTCCAGCGAAAAGCGGCTGGCTTCCACCGGTATGATTATCTCGGATGATGCCCGTATTGCGTTGACTGTAAGTATGCCGAGGTTCGGCGGAAGATCTATGATCAGATAATCGTAGCGGTTAAGCTGTTTATTCTCCTGCAGGACTTCCCAAAGGCGCGATTCTCTTCCTATCTCGCCGGCCAGCTCCTGCTCAAGGGTGCTCAGTACGATGGAAGACGGCGCGATATCGAAACCGGGCGTCACTTTTTTGATTATTCCTTCCAGCGGGGTCTTCTTGACGGATATCTTGGAAAGGACGTTGTAAATGCCGGCTTCAGCGTGGATATTCAACCCGAGAGTGGCGTGCGCCTGGGGATCGATATCTATTAAAAGCACTTTCTTGCCGTTTGCCGCCAGACACGCGGAAAGATTGACAGCCGTTGTCGTTTTGCCGCATCCGCCCTTCTGGTTGGTAACCGAAATGATCCTCATTTGCGCGCCCTCCCCTTTAGGTTTGCTCAGCGAAGGAACCTTATGTTATCGATATAAACGACCCCTTTTTTTATGGGGGCATTCCATTCTTCCACTATGAATGTCAGTGATTCGATACGCGACCAATCGCTCAACCCCGGTTTAAAATCGGAGAGCGGTATTTCATATTGCCGCCATTTCCTTCCGGCATCCCTTATATAGACGAGCCCTTTCTCGCCGGTTTTATTCAGTATCTCGACGGCGATAGCCGGCATTGAAGCGGCCGGAGCGTCTGATCTGGCGGTGAACACCAACGACTTGTAAGCGCGCAGGTTAACGCCGTTAAGGGACAACTCGGATAACTCCTTGCTGCCTGCGGAAAGATTATAGGCTATCTTAACAGGATTGTTGCTGGAAAGCAATAAAGCATTTTCCGATACCGGAGGTCTCAGATGCGGCGGGAAAACAACAACGAAGATGACTCCGCCCAGCAGGAACGCCCCTGCCAGTATCCAGCCGGCGGCGTTCTTGAAACCGCGCGCGCACGGTTTCTTCTTGGTCGCCGAGGCGTCGAGATAAATCTCGGCCAGATGTTCGTAGATATCTTTTTTCTCCATAATCAGCATATTTTTTATATCATAAAAGCCGGCGGGTGTCAACTCTTTACCCGGCGTTCGAATAGAGCGAATGTTTAAGATAACCGGGCGGTTGTTTCCCGATGATCACGTAAAAGTTGGAAAGATGCAAACGGTAAAGCCGGTCGAAATCGTACTGGTAATCCCCGTACCACCAGAACCAGTCGCTGCCTTCGCAGATCATCATCTGTTTCCAGGCGGCTTCTTTGGTTTTTTCCTCCGCGGCTCCCGAAGAGAGGAACGTTTCCATTTCCTTTCTCGCCTCCGCCAGGTATTCCCAGGCCTTGTTCTTGTACTGGTTCCCTATCCATTTTCCGAATTCCCCGTAGATCCAGGAGCCGGCCGCCAGACGGCGTATCTTACTTTCGGGAGTATTCTGCCGCAGATAATCCTCCACCGTCACCGTCCTGATCATCTTGCTGTCCGATAGGCGTTCATAAAGCAGGTTAAGAAACGGATGCCCGTCCTTCTTGTAATACTCCCAGGCATTCTCTCCGTCCATGGCTATTGTTACCAGGATATCCCTGCCCTTGAAAGCCTCTGCCGTGTTTTCCAGATGGCGCATAAGATCGCTCACCGCGTCTTTCGGATCCCATTTATGGTAAGTGAAACCGATCAGGTCGGAGAGATTCCTGTCGCGAAAAGTCATATGGATGGTTCCCTCCTCCCTTTCCGCGCTATGCATCCGGTAGAGGAGCGCTGTATCCCTTTTCTTGCGTCCGAAGGAACGGAAAAGCATGGCCTCGTCGCTGACTATCCATTTTATGCCGTTGTTGATCAACAGCGGCAGTATGTGGTCGCAGACCGCCTCTTCGGACGGCCACATCCCGGCCGGCGGCCGGCCGAAACGCTTAGTGTAGAAATCAACCGCTTCTTTGATCTGTCTCTCCGCGTCCTGCGGATAGGAAAAATTATGCTGCGGTAAGGATACTCTATGATTGGCCTCTCTGGCGATGTTGCTGTTGTAAAGCAGAGGCAGAATGGGATGGTAATACGGGCTCAGGATCACCTCCACCTGGCCGCTTTCGCAGAATCTGCGGTAGGCGGGGATGATCTCCGCGAGTATGAGCATCTGCTGCTCGATCATAGGCTTCTTGTCCTCTTCCCCGAAATGGCGGCCCTTTTTTATAAGCGCTTTTAACGCGGGGCGCTCCTGCAGGAACATCGGGTCGAACCATGCCAGGTTGAACCACATCTGCAGGTCGCGGTAATCCGTGACGGAGAAATGCCTGCCCCCCTGCTTTTTAAGGAAGAGTTCGTAGTAACGCGGGTGGCCGGCTATGCAGTTTTCCGCGTTGATCATAAAGAAATTCTCCAGCAGGAAATTCTTTTCGCCGTCCGTGAGGCTCTCCGCCGGGCGCATCGTCATATCTATGAACTTGTCTTTTACCGAAGAATCCACGAAAGATTCGACCTGCTCCAGGAGCGACGGGACAAAGTTGAAGGTCTGTCGCACGCGCGGGTATTTGGCGAGGATTTGCACCATATCCAGATAATCCTTGATGCCGTGGAGCCTTACCCAGGGCAGTTCCGTCTCCCTGCTTAACAGGTTGACGTAATAAGGTTGGTGCATATGGTAAATGAAGGCCAGATTAAGCATAATTCCGGGGACACGATACTTAATTACTCAGTTAACGGTTACGGTAAGCAATAGAGTTCAACCTGTCTTTCCTCCCGAATGGGGACCTTCATTCTTTCCTCCCGAAAGGGGATCTCCAATCTTTCCTCCCCTTGATGGGGAGGATAAAGGAGGGGTGAGAATCTCCCCTGTTATCCGATGGGGAGGATAAAGGAGGGGTGATAACTAAGGAGCATTAAGAGGGGTGGTAATCTTCCCTGTCATCCAAACGGATAATGGTATCAAAATGCTTCTAAAAAAACCCCTCGGAAGAATCGCTTCTCCCGAGGGGTTGCATTTGATATACCTGCTCTTAGAAGGAGACCTTCATTGAGCCGATAATCTGCGTTGCCGTGCGGTCGTTACTGCTGGCAAACGCTTTCCCGCAAGCGAACATTCCGGCGGTCAGGCCGAACTGCACGTCTTCGGTGTAATCGTAGGTTGCGGTGATGTCCAGGGCATTGCCCAGGGACCTCTTATCATTCATATCATAATATTTTGAGCTAGTCCCAGATGGGCCATAGCCTGATGACAAGGTAGCAACTTTTTTATCAAGCATATAGTAACCATAGACCGCCGACAGGGAAAGGTCTTCCATCGGCTTCAAACCGCCCTTGACGTTAAGTACCTTCATATTGCTGAAAGGCAATATGGCATAGGCAATATTGTTCAACGCCTGGTCATAATACATCGAATCCCAGGCCTTGTTTTTGCTGTCGCTGCTGTCACTATCTCCGGAAAGATAAGTGTAGCCCAATCCGAGATTAGGCTTCATCGAAACGTCGGCAAAGGTGTAGTCGGCCATAGCCTGTAAAGCCCAGGCTTTGCGATGTTTGCCCTGAGACCTGTCGTTACCGTTTTGAAAGGCAACTTCCAGCGACGTGTTCAGGTTCTCTACCAGTTCCGCTGAAAGCAGGGTGCCGAAGGTGTTGACCTTGTCGTTCTTATCCAAGCTAGAGTCGTTCTTGCTGAACACATAAACTTCAGCTTTAGCGCCCTTGGTGCCGAAATCATAGGCGGCATTGACGCCGTAGAGATCGACATCGTCATTCACGTTAATATCTCCTTCGTCTATTTTGGCATAGAAGGTATCCACCACCAACGGATCGTAGTCCAAGGTCGCTCTCAACGCGTCGAACGATTTGCGCGCGCTCAAGTCTCCGGGTACGGTGTTCAGGACCGAAGAGTCGTAGGTGTTGGCAGAGCCGATTATCAGGGCATTGCCGAACCTCAGTTCCTGGCGCCCGACTTTCAACGAGAGAGGCGAATAAAGGAACTCTTTCAGCGTAACGTATGCCAGGTCGAGATCGATATCACTGGAAGCGTTATTCTCCGCCGACCAGATTCTTTCATTGATCAGGCGCAGAGTGGCCGTGACGTTGTCCGTCAGGTCGCTGTCGAGTCTGACCCTGGTCTGAGTGACAAAGAAACTCGACTGGTCGTTTTCTCTATTTCCGGTGGCACCGTTGGAAAGGTCGAAATTGCTCCTGCCGACCCCCAGCACGGTGATATCCCCGCCGACCTTGACGTTCTGGACTTCAGCGCAAGCGCTGCCGGCGAGCCCGGCTACCAAGGCCAAGCACAATAAAACCGATAAACGTTTAATCATTTCTGTTTCCTCCTTTATCGAGATGAATAATGGCTGACGTTGTAATAATATGAACTAGGTTTTTTGTACTGCTTCCTAGAGAATTGCCATCTATGCTTATATCACCGGATTGGCTTGATTTCAGGCATATAACGTTTCTTCACCTCCTTTCCGCCCATAGAGTGAAATCAACTCCAGTGGTATAGTCCTTTGTTCAATTTTCTATCATATATTCAATATTGTGTCAAGTTTTTTTTGCCGGGACATTTCCCTATTCCGGGGACACGATACTTAATTAAGCTGCCGAAATTACCGGTTTTCAAGCTGTACCTTAGCCAATTGGAAAGCCAATACTTAGTTTACTAAGGTTTCCCCCGTTACGACACGAGGTTATTTGAGCAATTCATTATTGCTTTCGCTGCGCTTGTATATGTCCGAAGTACCCTTTTTAGAAGCATTCTTGGGGGATTTCGGCCCAAGCGAAATGGACGCTATTACCGTATTGCCTTTGGGAGAAAGAGTTATGATACAGGTTTCGTTTTCCTTCTCAAAATTCATTATGGTATCGCCGTATTCCACCATATTCAGCAAGATCCACTTATAAATGGCCATTTGTTCCTTAAAGAAGCTGTTTATGAGGTCTCTGTTTCCTTTCCCGCGGTACTTCAGCACCGCCACCCGTACGTTTGCGCTCTCGAAGAAGTAGGAATCTTTAGGCATGAGCTTGAAACCGGCCGGCACCGGGACGTCATTGAACTTGAATATGTTTTGCGGTTCGACCATCTGTGTATCCGAATCTTTGTTGATACTGCCGTAGTTGTCGGTGGCGCAGCCGGCCGCCAGAGCGGCACATAACGATATACCTGCAACAAGTATCCCCGTGGTTTTATTGCGCATCTTACCTCCTTTTTTTCGTGCGTGACATTTTTTCGATAAAAACGGCGGTCCGGGACCGAATTTCCGCTATAAGACGTCTGCTCAACCCGGCGGATACGGCATTAGCGGCGACCTGTTCAGGGCTAATGATATCTTCAGGAGAATGACTATCGGTGTTTAAAATAAGCTTAGCCCCGTAAAATAGGGCCTGTTTTACGACATGGCTATTTGTTTTCTTGTGCCCGCGGCGCGTGGTGATCTCCAAGAATACCCCTTTGCGCGCCGCAAGGCGCGTGTCTTCGGCGGTGATCATCCCCGGGTGAGCCAGGATGTCTATATCTGCATTGAGCGCGGCGCGGTTAGTGCCCTTTATTACCGGCTCCGCCGGGGTCTCCCCGTGGGCCACTATCACCTTGATACCCTGCCTGCGGGCGTAAGCGGCCAGCGGTTTGAACTGCTCAAGCGGTAAATGCGTAAGTTCTATGCCCGGCAGTACAAAGATAGGCGAATTCTTCGGCCATTTGCGAGTAAACGCCAGTACCCCGGAGACCGCCTGTTTAATGTTGCTGTAATCGGCGTGGTCGGTTATCGCTATGGCTTTATACCCGGCTGCGGCGTATCGCACGGCGATCTCCGAAGGCAGGAGTTCTCCATCGCTCAATATCGAATGACAATGAAGATTATACATTTTGTATCTTAGCTCACCTAATGAAGCTCGTCGCTTATCCTTATTTCCCTCCCTTTGTGGGGAGTAATAAGGACGATGATACCCTTTCTGTATCTTCCCATCGGAGGACAGGGAAGATTATCACCCCTCTTAAGTCTCCTTATCCTCCCCATCGGATAACAGGATAGATTCTCACCCCTCCTTTATCCTCCCCATCGGATAACAGGGAAGATTCTCACCCCTCCTTTATCCTCCCCATCAAGGGGAGGAAAGATTGGAGATCCCCTTTCGGGAGGAAAGATTGGAGATCCCTATTCGGGAGGAAAGATATGACAGTACTTTGTTAGAAAATATTTTTCTTCCCGATTATTTTTAAAATCGTCA
>WOZK01000002.1 GCA_011620275.1 Candidatus Omnitrophota bacterium | reverse complement strand
TCGCACAAGCGAATACCGAACCTTCCGATTGGTTCGGGTATCGCACAAGCGAATACCGAACCTTCCGATTGGCTAAAGCAAATCCGGATTGAAAACCGGAGATTTCTGCGGTTTGATTAAATCAAAGTTCGAGAGCCGCCGGCTGCTGCGACTGCTGTTTATGCGTCTCCCCGGCGTACACTTTAAGTTTCTTGATAAGATCCCTGCCCAGCGGGCCGCCGGGCAGCATTCTTTGCACGGCCAGTCTGACCACCATCTCCGGTTTTTTCGCCAGCATCGTCTTCAGAGGAACCTGTTTAAGCCCTCCCGGGTAACCGGAATAACGGCTGTAAACCTTCTGTTCCATCTTGCGCCCCGTGATCTTCACCTTGGCGGCGTTGATCACGATCACACCGTCTCCGGCGTCTATACTGGGAGAAAATACCGCCTTATGCTTTCCCCTCAACACTATCGCTATCCTGGTCGCCATCCTGCCCAGGACCTTGTCCTTGGCATCGACCAGATACCATTTGCGCTTAACGTCTTCTTTACGAGTTACATATGTCTTGTTCATAAAACTTTCCCGCGTTGATTGTTACGTTTCAGGCAAATGACGCCTGTGTTAAGCTGTAATCCCTATCAAGAAAAAATAATATTATCACAGAAAAATCATCCCGTCAATTGTTTTTTTGAAGTTGTGAAGTTGTTTTTTTATCACGCGAATTGACACGCCGGGAGGCCTTCAATATTGAACTCCCATTAGGCATAAACCGCACGCCGGAGCTGACTGTCCGGCGGACCTGCGATCCTGCGACTCCAGTATCCCGGCCGTGCTGCCGGCCGGCAGCCTGCCTCTGCCGATATCAATCAGGGTCCCGGCTATGTTTCTGGCCATATTGTACAGAAAACCATCCGCTTTCATATCTATGAAAATAATGCCGTCCGCGCGGTCGAATTTTACTTCGACAGAGAACATGTTTCGCACCGTTCCTCCCTTGCGGGGAGAACCTGCATTCTGGAAAGCCCTGAAATCATGCCTGCCGCGCAATTCCCGCGCTTCCCTGCGCATCAAATCCACGTCAAGCTTATAAGAACAATGATGCACCCTGCCCCTGAGCAGCGCCGGAGGCGCCCTTCGGTTAAGGATGGAATAACGATAATGCTTGCTTTTTGCCGAGAACCTGCTGTGAAAAGCGCCGGGGACATCCTCGACGGAAAGCACCGATATGTCGCCGGGAAGGAAAGCATTCAGGGCTTGCTGTATCCTGTCGCAGGAAAGCTTTGAAGATGTCCGGAAGTTGGCGACCTGGCCGCGGGCGTGCACCCCGGCATCGGTGCGCCCGGCTCCGGTCAGATGCGTTTCACGACCGAAGAGCCTGCGCAGCGCCGCCGACACGGACCGCTCCACCGTCTTCTCCCCTTTTGTTTTCTCTTTCCGGTTCTGCTTCTGCCAGCCGGAATACCGGCTGCCGTCGTATTCAAGCACCAATTTTATGTTGCGTTGTTCGGTTAACGGAGGCATATCTTTCCGGAAGGCAGGCCGACGGATGACTTTTATTGCCCGCTTAATATTTCCGCTATCTGCACGGCGTTGGCCGCGGCGCCCTTGCGCAGATTATCCGCCACGACCCATAACCAGAAACCGTTCTTCACGAACGGATCGCGCCTGACCCTGCCCACGAAGACTTCATCCCTGCCGAGGATGTCTTTAGGCATGGGATAAAGGCCTCCCGCCGGGTCGTCGACCATAATGATCCCGGGCGCGCCGGAGAGGGCTTTCTTGATCTGCGCCGCATCGGCGTTGCGGGAAGTCTCCAGATAAACCGCCTCGGAATGGCCGGTCATCACCGGGACCCGCACGGTGGTGGCTGAGATGCATATATTGTCGTCATGCATTATCTTATGCGTTTCTTTGACCAGCTTCCATTCCTCGGAAGTATAATCGTCCTCGGCAAACCCGCCTATATGCGGGAAAACGTTGAACCCGAGCTGCTGCGGCATGGATTTTTCCGCAGCCGCCAAATTACGGATATCGAACCCGTTGCGCACCGCTTGCGACGTTTCTTCTTTAAGCTGCTCGACAGCGCCTTTACCGGCTCCGGATGCGGCCTGGAGAGTGGTAACCACTACTCTTTTGACTCCGAAAGCCTTATAGATCGGAGAAAGGGCCACGACCATCTGGATAGTGGAACAATTAGGATTGGCAATGATCCCTTTGTGCTTCAGGACATCCTGCGGGTTGACTTCCGGAACTACCAGCGGAACGTCTTTGTCCATACGAAAATCCGCCCCGTTATCGATGACCACCGCCCCGCGCTTCACCGCTTCGGGCGCGAATATGACCGCCGCTCCCTTTTCCCCCTCGGTGCCGGCGAACAGCGCGAAATCTATG
The DNA here is from genome assembly GCA_011620275.1 of Candidatus Omnitrophota bacterium. Lineage (GTDB taxonomy): Bacteria > Omnitrophota > Gorgyraeia > Gygaellales > Profunditerraquicolaceae > Undivivens. The sequence continues at coordinate 6,207 of WOZK01000002.1, read as the reverse complement.
CCTTCGAAACATTCCGGAGCGACAGCCTTTACCGCGTAAGTCGTCCCATCGACACGCATATCGCGGTTGGAACGGGCCAGTACGCTCAATTCCTTCACCGGAAATTTCCTGTCTTTCAAACAACGCAGCATCTCCACGCCTACGACGCCGGCGCCCACTACACACACATTATATTTCTTCATTTTATGTTGGGCCTCCGTTAGCACGCTGTAAAACCGCTTCCAGCATTACCAAGTCGCTATGACGCCTGCCCTGCGTCCGAACGAAACGAGTCCGGCGCTCTGCGGGACAATCTGCGCCTTGATCAATAACTTGCTTTACGACACAGGCAAAAACGCTATTTAAGACCCTTGACCACAAGGTCGCCGATCTCCGTGGTCGAATAGCCCATCCTGCCCGCCGCCAGCGAAGACAAGTCCTCCCTGACGATCTTTATCACAGCCTGCTCGATCGAGGCTGCCGCTTCGCCTTCTCCAAGAACCTCCAGCATCATAGACACGGCGCAGACGGCCGCCAGAGGATTAATCACGTTCTGCCCGGTATATTTGGGGGCCGAACCGCCGATCGGTTCGAACATCGATACGCCCTGCGGGTTTATGTTCCCGCCGGCGGCGATACCCATGCCGCCCTGGATCATCGCGCCCAGATCGGTAATTATATCGCCGAATATATTATCCGTTACTATCACGTCGAACCACTCCGGGTTCTTGACAAACCACATCGTGGTGGCATCCACGTGCGCGTAATCGGTCTTGATATCGGGATATTCCCGTCCGACCTCCTCAAAAACCCTGTGCCAGAGATCCCAGGCATAGGTAAGGACATTGGTTTTCCCGCAGAGAGTAAGCTTTTTTTTCTTATCGCGCCGGCGGCAGTATTCATAGGCGTATCTGATACAGCGTTCTACTCCCTTGCGCGTATTATAGGATATCTGAGTGGCAATTTCATCTTTCGTCCCCTTACCGATGAACTCCCCCATACCTTTGTACAAACCTTCGGAGTTTTCCCGGACAACCACGAAATCTATATCTTCCGGCCGTTTGTCCTTCAAAGGGCAGAATTTTTCGTTATACAACCTCACGGGACGCAGGTTTATGTATTGGTCAAGGGCAAACCTCAGCTTAAGCAGTATGCCGGTTTCCAGTATCCCCGGTTTGACGTCCGGGTGGCCTATCGCACCCAGATAAATGGCGGAATAGCCCTTCAGTTCTGCGATGTCTGAATCCTCCAGGGTCTTCCCTGTCTTAAGGTATCTCTCTCCGCCGAAATCGAACAACTTCTTGGTGTATGAAAACCCGAATTTCACGGAAGCCGCTTCAAGAACTTTCAACCCTTCCGCCACCACTTCCGGTCCGGTGCCGTCGCCCGGAATCACGGCTATATCGTAATTGCGCTTTCTCATTTCTACCCCTCTTCTATGCATTTGATGAACGCTTTATTCAATATGAGCGTGCTGCGCCGCTTCGGTATCTTGAAGAAACCGGAACTGACGGTCACGCCGGTGACAACTATGAATCCCCTTTTGTCGTCGTTCATAAAATCCTGGAGCCTTTCCCCCTGGTTTATGTAGATAGTCCCGCGCACGGATGAAAAATCATTACAATGGATGTTTACCAGCTTCTTTTCCTTTTCCACCTTCATTTTTCTTCTCCTGTTTTGCGGTCACGTAATTGATCAATCCGCCTTTTTCCACTATGCCCCTGAGGAACACCGGGAAAGCCCTTGTCCGGTATTTCCGGGAGGTCGTCAAGTCGCTTATCTCCCCGGAGCCGAGGTCTATCTCTATGACGTCGCCCTCGGATATCTCACCGGTATCCTGCAGTTCCACGAAAGGCAGGCCGATATTTATGGCGTTGCGGAAGAATATCCCGGCAAAGCTTTTCGCCACCACGGCCGCCACCCCGCAGCCCTTTAACGCCAGCGGGGCATGTTCGCGTGATGAACCGCAGCCGAAATTCTTCCCGGCCACGATGATGTCCCCTTTGCCGACCTGAAGCGAAAAATCCGGGGAGATATTCTCCATGCAATGCCTTCCGAGCTCTGCGGGATCCGTAGTGACCAGGTATTTCGCCGCTATTATATCGTCGGTATTGACATCGTCGCCGAATTTATGCACCGTGCCCTTTATCAACATTTAGATCTCCTCCGGATGAGTGATACGCCCGGTGACCGCGGAAGCGGCCGCCACCGCCGGATTGGACAAATAAACGAACGATTTCGGACTGCCCATCCTGCCGATGAAATTACGGTTGGTAGTGGCGACGCACGTTTCGCCCTCGGTAAGTATCCCGACGTGCCCTCCGAGACAAGGGCCGCAGGTCGGGGTGGAAAACACTCCTCCGGCGGAAACGAATATACCCGCCAACCCTTCGGCCGCGGCCTGCATGTATATCTTCTGGGTCGCCGGTATAACTATCAACCGCACGCCCGCTTTGACCTTTTTCCCTTTTAACAGCCGCGCGGCCGTTCTCAGGTCGGATATCCTGCCGTTGGTGCAGGAACCGATAACCACCTGATCGACCTTAATCTTGCCCAGTTTGTCCGCCGGTTTGACGTTCTCCGGTAAATGCGGACAAGCCACCTGGGGCTGTATGCCGCTGATGTCCCATTCATAGATCTTCTCATAGGAAGCATCGGGATCGGAAAGAAGAGCCGGCCATTGCTTACGTTCCTTCGCCCCGGTCTTGCGCCCGGTTTCCGCCACGTAATTGAAAGTCGTCTCATCCGGCTCGATCAAACCGGCCCTTCCGCCGGCCTCGATAGCCATATTGGACATTGAAAACCTGTCGTCCATAGGAAGATTCTTTATCACCGAACCGGCAAATTCCATTACCCTGTAGATAGCTCCGTCCACGCCGATCTGCCCGATGGTGAACAGGACAAGATCCTTCCCTCCCACCCACTTGTTCCTTTTTCCTTTATAAACGAATTTAACGGTCGGCGGCACCTTAAACCAGCACTTACCGTCTATATAAGCACGGGCGAGATCGGTGGAACCGATACCGGTGGCGTAAGCGCCGAGCGCCCCGTAGGTGCAGGTATGAGAATCGGCGCCGATGACCAGATTACCGGGAACGACCAGTCCTTTCTCCGGCAGCAAGGCGTGCTCTATCCCCATCCACCCCACTTCAAAATAATTCTTTATCTTTTGGCAGGAGGCGAAATCCGCCAGCACCTTACATTGATTGGCGCTGCGCAGGTCTTTCGCCGGGGCGAAATGATCGGGAACCAATACGATCTTGTTCTTATCGAAAACGCGTCCCGCTCCGGATTTACGGAATTCCTCTATAGCCAGAGGAGCCGTTATATCGTTGCCGAGCGCCAGATCGACCTTTGCCTCGATGAAATCGCCCGGTTTGATATCTTTGACGCCGGCATGCGCCTTTAGTATCTTTTCACCTATCGTATACCCCATATCTTCCTTCGTTCGTTATCCCTTGAACTGCCTGACCACCAGGCTGGCATTATGCCCGCCGAACCCGAGGGAATTGGACATCGCCGCCTTCACTTTATATTCCCGGGCATTATTCGGGACATAATCGAGGTCGCATTCCGGATCCGGCTCGTCGTAATTTATAGTGGGCGGGACAACCCCATCCCTGATGGCAAGACAACAGGCCAGGAACTCCACGCCGCCGGCCGCCCCCAGCAAATGTCCGGTCACGGATTTGGTGGAACTCATCATCAATTTGGAGGCGCTCGCGCCGAAAGCTTTCTTCACCGCCAGAGTCTCTATTTTATCGTTTAGCTTGGTGGACGTGCCGTGCGCGTTTATATAATCGATGTCCTGCGGGTTCAACCCGGCGTCACTCAAGGCCCATTTCATCGCCAGCGCCGGACCGTAACCGTTCGGATCCGGTGCGGTAATGTGGTATGCATCGCAGGACATGCCGAAACCCGTCATCTCCGCGTAAATCTTGGCGCCTCTTTTCCTGGCGTGTTCCAGATTTTCCAACACCACGATGCCGCATCCTTCCGACATTATGAACCCGTCGCGGTTGGCATCAAAAGGCCGACTGGCTTTTTTGGGATCGTCATTCCTTGTAGACAGCGCCTTAAGGGCGCAAAACCCTCCGACCCCCAGGGAAGTAATGCAACTCTCCGTCCCTCCGGCCAGCACAACATCCGCATACCCCTGCTGGAGTATCCGGAAAGCATCGCCTATGGCGTGGCTGCCTGAAGCGCAGGCGGTAGTCACGCATATATTCGGCCCCTTGAAACCGAAACGTATGGCGATGTTGCCGGCAGCCTCGTTTACTATAAGCATCGGGATCAGGAAAGGAGTTATCCGCGCCGGGCCGTTCTTCAACACAACGCTGTGCTCCTCCTCTATGATCCGCAGGCTACCGATGCCGGACCCCACCACGACACCGACCCTTTCCGGGTCGCAATTATCCGAATTGATACCGGCGTCTGATACCGCCTGATAGGCCCCGGCGACGGCGTATTGCACGAATTTCTCCATGCGGTTGACTTCTTTTTTGTTGATGCCGTACAACTGCGGCTGAAAATCCTTAACCTCGCCGGATATCCGCGCGTCGTAAGCGGAGGCGTCGAAAGCCGTCAGTTTATCTATGCCGCTTATACCTTCTTTAAGAGAACGCCAGAACGAATCGACATCATTGCCTACCGGCGAGACCACACCGAGTCCGGTAACCACTACTCTGTTTTTGTCCATAATTAACAGCTCCATTATTGAAGCTCCCCGGGTTGATCCTTCGACAATACCTTGACAGTGAGCCTGTCGAACTACTCAGAACACGCGGCCGGGGTAACCCTTAGATAAACTAAAGACAATTCCGCAGGGGCGTTTATCCGTCTATAGCGGACCCTTCACGGAAATAAGCACCATCCGGGAGCGACTGCTGTATAAAAATTACCCCGCCGACGCGGTAAGAAGGCGGGGTAATTCGGGACTTCTTGTCGGTAAGACTTATTTACCGGCGGATTTTTCCTCAATATACTTTACGGCATCCCCTACAGTAGTGATCTTTTCCGCGTCTTCATCCGGGATTTCCACGCCGAATTCTTCTTCCAAAGCCATAACCAGCTCGACAGTATCCAGGGAATCGGCGCCCAGGTCATCGACAAAAGACGCTTCATGGGTAACCTCTTCCGGTTTAACTCCCAGTTGTTCCGCGATTATTGACTTTACCTTATCTTGAACTGACATGCTTTTTTCCTCCTTTTAGGATCGGACGAACGCTGATTTCCGGCTGCATCCGCCATGTTGAACGTACAAACTACGCTGTTACCATTCCGCCGTCCACGACTATAGTCTGACCGGTCACGTAAGCGGACTCATCAGCAGCCAGGAACAGACAGACATTGGCGATATCCGCAGGCAGCCCGAATCTGCGCAGCGGAATCGAATCCAGCATCTTCTGTTTCAGCTCCTCGGGAAGCTTCGCCGTCATATCCGTCTGTATGAAACCGGGAGCCACGGCATTGACATTGATATTCCTGGAAGCTAGTTCTTTCGCCGATGTTTTAGTAAGAGCGATAATCCCGGCTTTTGACGCTGAATAATTCGCCTGACCGGGATTGCCTATCAACCCTATTATAGAAGCTATGTTGATGATCCTGCCGGAACGCTGCTTTATCATTACTTTGGATAAAGCCTTTGTACAGTTGAAGGTACCTTTCAAGTTCACGGAAATCACCATATCCCAGTCTTTTTCGCTCATACGAAGGAGCAAACTGTCTCTGGTAATCCCGGCATTGTTAACTAATATATCAACCTTTCCGAATTTGTCAAGGATTTTATTGACCGACTCTTCGACTTTAACACCGTCTGTTACATCGAGTTGCAATCCTAAGGCTTTTCTGCCCAAAGATTCTATCTCTTTAACGGTGGCGGCGGTAACATCCGGGTTAATATCGCCGATTGCCACATCTGAACCTTCTTTAGCGAAAGATAGGGCTATTTCCCTTCCTATGCCCTGGGCACCTCCGGTAACAAAAGTGACCTTCCCTTCAAACCTCATCATTCCAGCTCCTTTCATACGGATGAAACACTTGCCCAATTCCGATTAGGGCAAGGTGTTAATACGGATGAAACACTTTCACGATTAGTGAACACTCAACCCTTCATATCTGGTTGAGGTGAACCAATTCCAATTAAAACGAGGTTCGTACAGACGAACACTTGCGTAATTCCTATTAACGCAAGGTGTTATTACAGACGAACACTTGCGTAATTCCTAT
>WOZK01000023.1:15844-43307 GCA_011620275.1 Candidatus Omnitrophota bacterium | reverse complement strand
CGCTCGTGCATTATACCTTGGCCTATCGGAAGGCCAAGTATTCGCTCGTGCGAAAATACCATAGGGATTTTCCCGGTATCTTACGACACGGGGTTAATTTGGAAAGCTCCCCTGAGGAGCTTCATTACTCGGTAACGGCTATGGTAACGAAGCCCGTTTCGGTTCTCGGTTACGGTTACCAATAGGATTCAACCAATCTTTCCTTCCTATTGGGTAACACCGATCTTTTCTCTCCAATGGATACCTCCAATTTTTCCTCCCCTCGATGGGGAGGATAAAGGAGGGCTTAGGAGGGGTGGTAATCAGTGCGTTGTTTGGTAAGTTTTTTACAGCGCACAGAGTCTGCCACTAAGGCTCTGGCGAGACTTCGTCCGCCACAGAAAGAAAAGGGGAGAAATGAGGTCTATAGAGTGGAAAAACGGGAAAGTCAGGATTATCGACCAGACAAAACTGCCCGGTAAACTGGTTTTTTTGGATATATCCGATATCGGTAGAATGCGGGAGGCCATCAAGCAACTTAAAGTGCGCGGGGCTCCAGCTATAGGAGTTGCCGGAGCGTTGGGGCTTTACCTGGGGATAAAGAATTCTCGCGCCGCCGGATACGCCTCTTTCAAGGCAGAACTGGGGAGAAAGGCCGATTATCTCGCGTCCAGCAGGCCCACGGCGAAGAACCTTTTTGGGGCGCTATCCAGGATAATAAGGGCGGCAGAAGAGCATTCCGAACTTCCGCCGGAGAAGATCAAAAAGGTCATATTGAATGAAGCGCTTGCGATAATATCCGAGGACGCCGCCTCCTGCGCCGGGATATCAGTTAACGGCGCGCGTCTCTTCAAGAATCGTGAGCGGGTGCTTACCGTTTGCAACGCCGGGGCGCTGGCCACCGCCGGCTGCGGGACAGCGCTGGGCGTAATATACAAGGCGCATGCCCTGGGCAAGATCGCCAAGGTGTATTCCTGCGAGACCAGGCCGTTATTGCAGGGCGCGCGTCTCACCTGTTATGAACTGCGCAATAACGGGGTGGACGTTACGCTTATCTGTGACAATATGGCCGCCGCTTTGATGGCGCAGGGAAAGATAGATCGGGTGATCGCCGGGGCCGACAGGATCGCTTTAAACGGCGATTCGGCGAACAAGATCGGCACTTATTCGCTGGCAGTCCTGGCGCATTATCACCGTATTCCTTTTTATATAGCGGCTCCGGTTTCCAGCTTCGATTTCTCCCTGTGCTCAGGGGCGGGAATACCGATCGAGGAGCGTGACCCTTTCGAGGTGACCGGTATGTTTTTTCGTTCTCCTGCGGCGCCGCCGGGCACAAAAGTTTACAATCCGGCGTTTGACGTTACTCCTGCCGGTTTGATAACGGCGATCATCACCGACCGCGGCGTGCTTAAGCCTCCCTACCCGGATAAAATACGCAGACTGGCGGAAACGGCAGGCGCAAGATGAAAGATAAAAAGAATACGCTCGCCCGTCTGGGTGAATTCGGGCTGATACGCAGGTTGACAAAAGGACTGAAGGCGGATGCCTCCGTGGCCGTAGGCCCGGGAGACGACTGCGCCGCGATCCGCGTCTCGGCAAAAGAGTACCTTTTACTTACCGCGGATATGCTGGTAGAAGGAGTGGATTTTTTTCCCGGAGAACGGTCGGAGCTGGTGGGGCGCAAAGCGCTGGCCGTTTCCCTGAGCGATATCGCCGCCTGCGGAGGAACGCCGCGCTACGCTCTGGTGAGCTTGGGGATTCCCGCGGCCTGTCCGTACGATAGGGTCGCCGGTATATTCAACGGAATGAAAAGATTGGCGAGACGGTATAATGTTAATATCGTAGGCGGTGACATCAGCCGTTGCGTTAAGCTGGTGCTTAATATTTCGGTTGCAGGTTTTGTCGCGAAGCGGCGCCTCGTGACCAGGTCCGGCGCAAAACCGGGCGACGTTATATTCGTCAGCGGAAGTCTGGGAGGTTCTATAAAAGGCCGGCATCTGCGTTTTACTCCCCGCGTGCGGGAAGCCGCCTATCTTACCGCGCATTTTAAGGTGACTTCCATGATAGACGTTTCCGACGGCCTCTGGCAGGATCTCGGCCATTTGATGTCCGCTTCCGGGACTGGCGCCGTGATTTACGCCGACAGATTGCCGTTATCCGGGGCCGCATCAGGTATCGAGGACGCGCTTTCCTCGGGGGAGGATTTCGAACTGCTTTTCACCATGCCGCTGGTGGAAGCGTCCCGTCTGCTGCGCGTAAAGAACGGTTTCGCCTTCCGGCAAATAGGGTTCGTTCTCCCCGGCGATTCCGGTATGAAACTGGTGGGAAAGGATCTTCGTCCGCTCAAGGTGAAGAGGCCCGGGTACAGGCATTTTTAGAAGATGAAGAGAAGTTCAGGCAAGAAGAAGATTAAATTAATTTCAGATTCACCGCGGCGCACGCGCGCGATAGCGTCGGCGTTGTCGCGCGCGCTTTCCCCTGGAGACGTTCTTTTTCTGCGCGGCGGGCTGGGCAGCGGCAAGACGGTTTTCGCCAAGGGGATAGCCGCCGGCCTTGGCATAGATCCCGCGCGGGTGGTCAGTCCCACCTTTGTGCTTTTGAGGGAATATCGAGGAGGGAAGATACCTTTGTATCACTTCGACCTTTACAGGCTCGACGGGCCGCAGCAGGCCGCGCCGCTCGGGCTGGAAGAGTATATGCAGGGGGACGGGATCTGCGTGGTGGAATGGCCGGATAGGCTTGGCTGTCTGGAGTGTCCGGAATACCTGCAGGTGAACATAGGGCGGGAAGAAAACGGAGGCAGGAACCGGCGCACGCTTGAGTTCGTCCCTTGCGGCGTGCGTTATTTACGGCTGATGGAGAATCTCACATGAAGATACTCGCTATAGATACCACCAGCGATATGCTTTGTATAGGCCTGCGCGGAGGCGGCAGGGATATGGAGTATGATTTTCTCGCCGGAAAGAAACACGCTGCCTTCTGTCTCCTTACCGTGGAGCGCATTCTCGCCGGTCTGGGATGGCGGGCTCGGGAAATAGACTATTTTGCCTGCGGTATCGGCCCGGGTTCTTTTACCGGCATACGCACCGGTGTGGCAGTCGTAAAAGGCATGGCCTGGGCGGTGAAGAAACCGGTAGTCGGCGTTCCATCCCTCGACTTGCTGGCGCGTAACGCCCTGGAAACGAGAGAGTCGTTTGATGAGGAACCGGCGCGCCGGGGCGGGCGCGTGGTAGCCGTTACCGATGCCAGGCGCGGCCTTCTTTACGCCTGTGTTTACAGGCGGGAGGGAAACAGGCTGCGTAGAATATCGCCGTATATGCTGCTGCCGCCACGGGACTTATTGAAAAGGATCAAGGACGGGAGTATAATTTTGGGAGACGGGGCCCGATTGCTTCAAGAGGTCTTGAGAGGCGCGGGCAGGAGGGCGCGGATACTCGATAAAGATTACTGGAGGCTGCAGTCACGGCATCTGCTGGCACTGGCTGCAGAGAAGATCGCCGCCGGAGAGGTATGTGACGCCCTGCGCCTAAAACCGGTTTATCTATACCCGAAGGAATGTCAAATAAGGAAATGAGTAATCCGAAGTATGAGGCGTTCAGGACGAGGGGCGGGAAGACGCTGGCTTCGGTAACTCCCGGTAAGGAAAGAAATGAACGATTTGCATAAGGATAAAATAGAATTCTGCCGTCCGACGTGGGCCGAGGTGGACCTGGATAACCTGGCGCATAACTTTCGCGTGCTCAAGGAGAAGGTAGGCGGAGGCGTGAAGATTATGCCGATGGTGAAGGCAGACGCTTACGGGCACGGCATGATCCCTTGCGCGCGCAAGCTGGCCGAATGCGGAGCGGACTCTTTCGGCGTGGCATCCATCGAAGAGGGGCTCCGGCTGCGCAAGGCTGGGATATCCCTTCCGGTACTGGTGCTGGGAGCGGTCCTTAGCGACAGCGTGGTGGGTTTTTTCGAGGCTGGGCTTACCCCGGCGCTTTGCGACTGGGAGACCGCGCTGGCACTGGAGGAAGAGGCGCGGAGCAGAAACTGCCGCATAAAGGCGCATATCAAGATAGACACCGGTATGGGCAGGATCGGCGTGCTCTGGAACGAGGCGGACGTCTTCATAAGGAAAGTTAGTTTTCTCGAGCATATAGAGATAGAAGGTCTGTTCACGCATTTTCCCTGCGCCGACGAAGAAAACAACGATCTTACCGCTCTGCAGGAAGAAAGATTCTTTCGCGTTGCCGGCTCGGCGGAGCGTTCGGGCGTGCGCATCCCGTTGCTGCATGCCGCCAACAGCGCCGCGATATTCAACAGGGGGAGTGCCGGTTTTAATATGGTGCGGCCCGGCCTTGCCCTGTACGGCGTTTCTCCGTTTTCCGGGAAAGATGACATTTCTTTGAAACCGGTACTTTCCTTGAAAAGCAGGCTGGTTTACGTGAAACGCCTGCCCGCCGGATCCGGCGTGAGCTATGGACACACTTACCGCGTGCCGGATGAATGCGTGGTTGCCACAATACCGCTCGGTTACGGCGACGGGTATCCCCGCAACCTGTCCAACTGCGGGCCGGTGCTTATCCGCGGCAGGCGTTATAAGATAAGCGGGCGCATCTGCATGGACCAGCTGATGGTGGATGCCGGCAGGGAAGTTCTTTCTACCGGAGAAGAGGCCGTGTTTATCGGCAGTCAGGGGAAGGAAGAGATAAAGGCACGCGAGCTTGCCGTTCTGGGAGGGACAATCGCTTACGAGATCCTCTGCGGCATAGGCGGGCGGGTTCCCAGGGTATATATGGACAAAACGTCTTTCTTTACCGCGGAAGAGGTTTGGAAGGAGAAGAGACTTTTTACCAGATTTAACGCGGAAATGCGTCTTGGATTTTCTTGCGACGCTCACGGATTGTCCGGGGAAGCTATGACACACGACATAAGCGCCAGCGGACTTTCCTTCGTTTTTGAAGGGGAAAACGGCGCCTCCCTGTCTTCACCTCTGCCTTTACATTCCAGTCTCGATATGCGCCTATTGGATAGGCGGGGAGTGGAAGTCCTGCGCACGGGCGGAGACGTAGTCTGGAGCAGAAGAATTTCTCCGCAACGGTACTCTGCCGGCGTGGCTTTTACCGCCGTCCCCGGCACGTCCCCGGATGATATTAGATCTTTCCTCAAGAAATACTGCGGTTGCCAGAGCATCTTTTCCAATCCCCGGCAGGCTCATTCGGTATAATACCATCCGGCGGTCACGATGCCATTGTTTTAGTTGCACCAACGTTTCAATATCACCCCTCCTAATTGGTTTTTGGAAATCGAAGGCTGAAATTTGGCCCTTACAACAAGCTCGGGGTAAGCTCTATTGAGCTTTGGATTATGTAATGCTGATTTTCGATTGCTCTGTGCGTTGTAAAAAACTTACTGAACAGCGCACTTTTTCATCCTTCTTGATTGTTACCCCTCCTTCATCCTCCCCATCGAGGGGAGGAAAGATTGGAGGTATCCATTGGGGAAGAGAGATTGGAGATCCCCATTGGAGAGGAAAGATCGGTGTTACCCAATAGGGAGGAAATACAGGTAGAATTCTGTTGGTAACCGTAACCGAGGACCGAAACGGGCTTCGTTACCGTAGCCGTTAGCGAGTAATGAATCTCCCCAGGGGGAGAGCTTTCCCAATTAACCCTGTGTCGTAAGATACCGTGAAAATCCCTTCGGTATTTTCCCACAAGGGAACACTTGCCCAATTCCACACAAGGGCAAGGTGTAATACACAAGAGAACACTTTCGCACGAGCGAATACTTGGCCTTCCGATAGGCCAAGGTATAATGCACGAGCGAATACTTTCCCACAAGGGAACACTTGCCCAATTCCACACAAGGGCAAGGTGTAACATACAAGGGCAGAGTGCTATTCCGACAGGTAAGCCGGCTTGATTAAGTATCGTGTCCCCGGAATTAAGGTAGTTTTTTTATCAGGTAGATGCTTAGGCCGAGGGCGATAAGATGGTTCAGGGAAGCGGATAGTAACGGTGGGAGGAGCCCGGCTTTTCCCATCGCCACCGCGAGGGCGCCCGCGACGTAATAGAGGAATCCCATGATTATCGCCGTGCCTATGGCTGAAAGTCCGCCGGCGCGTTTCTTCATCTGCAGAGAGAAGGGGACAGCCAGCAGCATGATCAGCACGCAGGCGAAAGGCTCGGTGAGCCGCTGGTAAAAATCCACTTGCAGGTTCCTCACGATGCCGGTGGCCCCACTGCGGGATAGTTTCCATATATAGTCATCCAACTGCTGAAGTGTCATCATCTCCGGCTGCTGCCTCTGGCTCAGGAAATCGTCCGGTTTCTCCGGTATGGCCATTGTCTCTTCTTCTTCGTAACCGGGCTCCTGCTTGATCTGTCCGTTCGGCCAGAAATCGTAGGTGATCACCTGGTAGAACGTCCAGAAACCTTCCCTGTAAACTCCTTTATTAGCTACTATTTTGCGGGTCACGTTTTGGTGTTCGTCCTGTTCGAGTATGTTTATCCCCTCCAGGGTGTTGGTCGCGGGGTAGAAACGATTAATGAAAAAAAGCCTGTTTCTCATACCGTAGACGGAGAGATTGGTTATAGCTTCTTTTTTCGTTTTAGCGTTTCTGTCCGGAGAATTCTCTATCCGCTGCTTCGCCGCTTGGTTTCTGGTCAGCCAGGCCGGGACCATCTCGGAATTTATGCGCAGGACCAGCAGGCTGATCAATACGCCGAATATCAGCACCGGCCGCGTGATCTGGTAGATGTCCAGCCCGGCTGCGCGCAGGGCGATCATTTCGTTGTCTTTAGTGAATTTGCCGAAAGTGTAGATTGTCGCCAGCAGGCAGGCAAATGCGGAGACGCGCGAAAAGATAAGAGGCAGGTAGGAAAAATAATATTCCGCGAGCACCGCCAGCGGCACTTGGTTCTTCAAGATATCTTCCAGGTGGGAAAGCGCGTCGGCCACCACGTAAAGGAGCATGAACGTGGCCAGACAGAGCAGGAATACGCCGATCACGCTGCCAAGTATATATTTGTCTATTATGCGCATACTTTTTTCACCAGCAGTGCCCCGGAGATTCCCATTATGATGTTCGGCAGCCACATTACGATAGCCGGGTGAAGTCGCCCCTGCAGGCTTAACGCTTCAGCCCCGATGAACATCAGATAATAAAAGCCGACGATCAGAAAGGCTATGCCGAAGTTGATGGATTTCTCCCTGCGCTTGGTAATCATCGCGACGGAAGCCCCCACCAGTATGAAGATAAAGCAGGAGAAAGCCAGGGATATCTTCTTGTGTATTTCCGTCAGTATCGGGGCCGGGTCAATCCTGTCTTTCTTCAGCCGGCCGGCTTCCCGGCGCAGTTCCTGCAGCGTCATATCTTTTGGTTTCTTGTTTATTTCTCCGTTTTCCTGTCTGGAAAGGTTCAGGGACATGAAGTAAGTTTTGAAATTGAGCTTGTAGAAATTGGAGGGGTTGTCCGGATCCGGTTCGTCCGCCGTGCCGTCCATAAGCTTCAGCTTCACGATTTTCTTTTCCGGGATGAGGATGAATTCTCCCTTTTTGGCTACTATGGTGCGCGTGGGGCCTTCTTCCTGCGGTTCGTAGATGCGGATATTGGAAAGTTTGTTGTCTTCGATGTGATAAATAAAAAGCACGTATTTTTCAAAGGCGTTGATGAAGACGCCGGGTTCCAGGGCAGCTGCGGGATTCTTTACCCCCACTTCCATAAGCGTTTTCCTCGTGGCGTAATGGGCGTAAGGTATAACCCTGTCGTTGAAGATTACCAGGATGAGACTGAGCATCATGCCCAAGGTCAGCAGCGGGGAAAGGAGCCGCAGCATATGTATGCCGCAGGCCTTGATCGCCACTATCTCGTTATCTCCGGAAAGCCTGCCGAGCGAGATAAGCGTGGCGGTAAGCGCCGCGATCGGCAGCGTATAGGTTAGCAGGTAGGGGACCATCAGCAGGAAAAGTTTCATCACGCTGAGGATGTCCACGCCCTTGTTTATGATCAGGTCGGTGATCTTCAGCAGGTTACCGAGGAGCATCACGAAGGTGAGTACCCCCAGCGCCAGAAAGAAGGGGAAGATGAATTCACCGATAAAATAATCGCGTAATATCTTCATATTAACAATGTGTTGTCGGTCAGTTTGCCAGGGCCAGCGCGGTTACTTTCGAGGCGCCGGCGTCTTTCAGCGCTTTTGCGGCTTCCGAAAGGGTGGCCCCGGTGGTAAGTACGTCGTCTACCAGCAGTATGTGTTTTCCTGCCAGCGGAGCGCTGTTTTTGACTAGGAAACACCCGCGCACATTCTGTATCCTGTCTTCTTTTTCCAGCCCGGCCTGCGGGCGGGTCCGCGTCCGTCTCAGGAGCATACCTTCGGCCACCGCCTTTCCGGACGCTGAAGCAAGACATTCACAGAATATCGCCGACTGGTTGAATTCCCTTTCTCTCAGCCTGGAAGGATGGAGAGGGACGGGAATCAGGATTTCCGCTGAAGCGAACAGGAAATCATATTCCCGGTAGAAGGCGGTCAGCAGCCTGCCGAGCGTTCTGCCCAGGTAATCCCTGCCTCCATATTTAAAAGCGTGCAGCAGTTCTTTTATCCTGTCGTCGTACCGGCAGGCTCCGAACGAACGGTCGTAGTGAAAATGCCTGCCGGAGCAGGCGGGACAGCGTCCGGTCCCCGCCGGGAAGTGCCTGCCGCATCCTTCGCAAAAAGGAGGGGCGTTCATGCGGATCGCACCCCAGCATTCGGCGCAGACCGCTTCATCCACCGAGCCTCTGTTTTTCAGGCTGGCGCGGCAGGAAAGGCAGACGGGCGGATACACGATGTCCCGTAATCCCTTAAGCAGGCCGCGTAACATAGGACATATAATAACAGTTGGCCTTTCGTTTGTCAAACTGCAAAGAACCCTTGAATAATTCATACGGCATGTTAAAATATTTCTCGTTAAACAGATTTTGCTATGATATTGCGCGCGAGGAGATATGATGAAAAAGATAGTCCTTATAAGACACGGGGAGAGCGTCTGGAATAAAGAGAACAGGTTCACCGGATGGACCGACGTGGACCTTTCCGAAAAGGGGGCGGCGGAAGCGGTGAAAGCCGGCGACCTGCTCAAGAAAGAGGGATATACTTTCGACATCGCCTTCACTTCGGTGCTAAAAAGGGCCATCAGGACCCTTTGGAGCGTGCTGGACCGGATGGACCTGATGTGGATACCGGTGCGTAATTCCTGGCGCCTGAACGAGCGGCATTACGGCGCGTTGCAGGGATTGAACAAATCGGAGACGGCGGCGAAATACGGAGAGGACCAGGTGCTTATCTGGCGGCGCAGTTACGACGTTCGGCCTCCGGCCCTGGAGAAGAACGACCCGCGGTATTCCGGCAGCGATCCGCGTTACAGGGAAGTTTCCGCGGACGATATGCCGACGAGCGAATGTCTGAAAGACACCGTGGCGCGGTTTCTTCCTTATTGGCATGAGACCATAGCGCCCGCGGTAAGTTCCGGGAAGAAAGTGATCATCGCCGCCCACGGGAACAGCCTGCGCGCCCTGGTCAAATATCTGGACAACGTTTCCGATAAGGAGATCGTGGGGTTGAACATACCCACGGCTATCCCGCTGGTGTATGAGCTCGACGACGATCTGCGTGTCCTGCGGCATTATTATCTCGGAGACCCTGAGGAGATAGCCAGGGCCGTGTCTTCCGTTGCCAACCAGGGAAAGGCGTCGTCCGGAAAGTAAAGTAAAATACAAAAAAGGCGGAAGAAGCCTTTTACCCCTGCCTCGCAAGAGCTTATGTATCCGGTCTCAAAAGGCGTTGATAGTGGCCGGGCCTATATTGGTGCGCAGGGCGGGGATGTTACGGAGGTAAATAATGGATAACGGAGAAATATATCTTACCAGGCCGGGTTACGATAAGCTGATGGAAGAACTCGAACGCCTGCGTACCGTCCGCAGGAGAGAGATCGCCAGGGAGATAGAAAAAGCCAGATCTTACGGGGACATCAGCGAGAACGCCGAATACGACGCGGCCAAGGACGCGCAGGCGCATAACGAAAAGCGTATAGCGGAACTGGAAGCGAAACTCGGCAAATGCCGTATCATAGACGATGCCCTGATGTCCAAGGACGAGGTCCTGATAGGCGCCACCGTCAAGCTGCACGATATGGAAACCGGAGAAGAATTCGAGTATATGCTTGTCGCCGAGGTTGAGGCTGACTACGCGCAGAACAAGATATCGGTTTCCTCCCCGGTAGGCAAGGCGCTTCTGGGGCACAAGGTAGGCGAGGTCGTGGAGATCGAAATTCCGGCCGGAACGCTGAAATACCGTATCGAGTCGTTGAAACGATAAATAAACCATGGTGGACCTGAAGGCTCAGCTTAACGAGGCGCAGTTATCTGCGGTAAACACCGTGGACGGCCCGGTGCTGGTGATCGCCGGCGCGGGGTCGGGAAAGACAAGGGTCATAGAGTACAGGGTCCTGCGGCTGGTGCAAGAAGGGGTTGATCCGTCTTCCATACTTCTGCTTACTTTTACCCGCGAGGCGGCGCGCAGGATGCTCGAACGCGCCGCCGGGCATGACAGGCGTTGCAGCCGCGTCGAAGGAGGCACGTTCCATTCCTTCGGGTACAGGCTCCTGCGCAGGTATTACGCCTTAGCCGGGCTGCCCGAGAACTTTTCCGTGATGGATGAAGATGACGCCGGCGAGGCTATAAAACGCTGTGTGGACCGATCAGTCCAGGACAAGAAGTTCCCCAAGAAAGATACCGTCCGCTCCATAATCAGCGCCTGCGTCAACAGGTCCCTCAGTGTCGAGGAGGTGCTGGCCAGGGATTACCGGCATTTTCTTCCTTTTTCCGGGGAGATTTCCTCCCTGCGTTCCAAATACTGCGATTTCAAGCGCAAGAACGGATACGTGGACTATGACGATATCCTTGTTTTAATGAAGGGTCTGCTTGAGAAAGAGGAGGTCCGCGTTTCTTTCATCTCTTCCTATAGATTCGTCATGGTGGACGAGTTCCAGGACACCAACAGGCTGCAGGGCGAGATAACCCGTCTGCTGGCGGAACCGCACGGCAACGTGATGGTGGTTGGAGACGACGCCCAGAGTATTTACGGTTTCCGCGGCGCTTCCCACCGCAACATCATGAAATTCTCCGAAGTTTACCGCGGCTGCAAAATAATCAAACTGCAGGATAATTACAGGAGTACCCAGCCCATTCTCGACCTTGCCAACAGCGTCCTGCACAGCATGGAGAACAAATACGACAAGTCGTTGGTCTCCGCGCATTCCCGCGACGGCGAACGGCCGGCGTTTTTTATGTTCGGCGACGCCTACGACGAGGCCTGCTGGCTTGCTTCCCGGCTGGAAGAGGCGCTGGCGGCCGGACAAGACCCCGGGGAACAGGCCGTGCTTTTTCGCTCCGCCTACGTCTCCATCCCTTTGCAGGCGGAGCTCGGCAGGAGAGGCGTCGCCTTCAGGGTTTTCGGGGGAATGAAATTCTACGAGGCCGCTCACATAAAAGACGCGGTTTGTCTTTTCCGCCTGGCGCACAATCCTTCCGACGAACTGGCCTGGCGAAGGGTGCTCAAGATGAACGACGGCGTGGGAGAGAAGACGGCCGAGCGAGTGATCTTCGAGATCCGGCATTGCCGCGGAGGGATGAGGGTTTACGCCTCCGCTCTTCGTTCGGGTAAATTCAAAGGCGGGCTCAAGTCCGCCCTCGAGAAACTGTCGTTTTTCCTGGAGAAGGCGTCGGCTGAACCGGATCTCGCCTTGCGTTTCGATATGATACTTGAATATTACGCGCCGTTTTTTCGGGACAGGTTCGACGATTGGCATTTGAGAAACGGTGACTTCACCGCTCTGCGGGAGATCGTGGCGCACAGCGCCTCGGCCGACGAACTCCTGGCTTCGCTGGCCATAGACCCTCCGCAGCAGTGCGAAGAACGCGGAGGCATTGTTCTCTCCACCATCCATTCCGCCAAGGGGCTGGAGTGGGACAACGTTTATCTGATCGGCATGCAGGACGGGGTCTTCCCCAGCGGTTTTTCCTTCGAGAAACCGGAGGAGATGGAGGAAGAGCAAAGGCTTTTTTACGTCGCGATAACCAGGGCCCGCGGCAGGCTTATTCTTACCTTTCACAGGGAAAACGCGCGCAATCTCTTGACGCCGTTCAACCGGGTCTCCAGGTTCCTTGAACTGCCGGGGGTGGCGGATTCCATCGACAAAGAGGATGTCTTTTCCTGGAATTCAGCCGGGCAGCGTGGACGCGGTGCGTATTCCGGTTGCGGCGGGGAGCCTCTTGACGACAGGATGTTCGATTTCCTGGACGGCGAGATATGAAGATACGGCACGTGTATAAAGGTAAAGTGATAGACCTTTCCTTGAAGAGCCTCGCGCTGCCGGACGGAGGAAGGGTCGTGACCGAGGTAGTCGGGCATCCCGGAGCGGTGCTTGTGGCGCCGTTTTTGAAGGACGGCTCCCTGATTATGATCAGGCAGTACCGTCCCGTGATCAGGAGGTACATTTACGAGTTCCCGGCCGGCACCAGGCGCCGCGGCGAGACTTATAGAAGTTGCGCGGCGCGGGAGCTTGCGGAGGAGACCGGCCTGCGTTCTCGAGTTTTTACCAGGCTGGGGGAGATATATCCGGTGCCTGGTTATTCCACGGAGAAGATAGTTATCTACCGCGCGGTGTCCTGCCTGAAGGGCGAATGCAGGAGGGAGAGGGACGAGTTCCTGGAGAACGTCCCTCTGACGGCAAAAGTAGCCGCGGCATTGTTCCGCCGCGGAGATATAACGGACGCCAAGACGATTTGCGCGCTGGCGTTCCTGGGGATAATATAATGGCGGAAGAAAAAAAGAGCGACGGCCGGTCGTTACGACCGTCCGGAATGAGCGCGGACCCCACACTGCTGGATGATTTTGTCCGCGTATTGCGGGCGTCCCTGAACGTTTCGTCGCTTTATCCTCCCGAGCATCCTTCTTTCAGGAAATCAGCGGAGGAACTTCGCGACAAGATAAACGAGGTCCTTGCGTCCGGGATAACCGTGACCATCGGCGTGATGCCGGACAGGCTGGTTATCGCCGGAAGAGAATTCGCCGGGGCCGCTTCCTACGGGGAACTGGCGGCTTCACTGCACCAGCGCAAGATAAAAAGCGTCTCTTTTTTTCCCGGTATCACCTCCGAGGAGCTCGCTATTTTCCTTTCAGCCGTCACTTTTTCTCCTAAGGATATCGCCAAACAAGGCGGTATAAATTCCCTGTTGAACCGTTATTCTTTGCAGTTCGTGGCGGTGGATGATCTTGATTACCAGGACTTGCTTGAGGGCGGCGCCGGCGATTCCACCCAGGTTTGGCATTACCTGCTTAAGGAGGTAATGGTGAAGAACGACAAGCAGGCCGCCCATAATCTGGTTAAACAGATGGTCAAAGACTTTAAAGGCACGGCGCGGCGGCTGGGGGTGTCGCAGTTACTGGAAGATGAAGAGATGTCGCAGAGCGTGAACCGTTTTCTGGATTATCTTTCCCATAACGATAAGGCGGATTTTCGCGAATGCGTAAGCGGGATAGCGGAGACCGTCCTTAATGAGCGCGCGAAGGAACTGGATCAGGTTCAGGTCGCGAAACTGCGCAAATTCTTCCGGAATTGCACGGATAAGGATTTCGCGGCCATCTTAAGCGAAGAACTGGTCGAAAGAGACGGCCTTGATATGTTGAGCCTCAGTCTCTTCAGCCGTCTGGCGGAGGGCCGCAATCACGCCGACATAGCCACGCTGACCGTCGACATGCTGAAAAAGGAACCTCTTTCATCCGGAGAGAAGATCGCCAAGAGGATCGAGAAGCTTTTTTCCGGCGAGACCGCCGCCGATCTACCCGGCACTTACCGCACTTCGCTAATGCTTTTTCTGCAGAACGCTTCTTTCGGGAGCGAGCAGTCGCTCGACAGAGAGGTGCTGGAAGGGAATTATTTCTATATGCTTTTGAACCTCTTGACGCAGGAAAGGGACCCCGGGCGCGCTGCGGTGATAGCCGGAAAGCTGGAGTCCGATTGGAGTAAAATAATCGCGGCCGCCAATACGGATTACGTCCACAGTCTTGTCGATATAATGGAGTCCCGCAGGGTCGGTGATTATCCTCTGCCGAAAGAGATCTCAAAGCAGTTGGGCAGGCTGGTGGTTTCTTTTGTGGAAGAATTGATATGGGACGCCGATTTTCAGGACACTTCTTTGCTGGAGATGGTGTCCGCCAGCACCAAGGGGCCGGATTTCTATCTCCATAAGATATTCGAGGAAGGCGTGATGACTTCCTGCGCGTTGAACCTTTTTATCGGACTTTTTCCGGAAGAAATGGAGGGTTTTTACGCGCGCCTTCGGTTAAAATCCGACGATATCGGTTTCCTCGACCGGCTGATCTCTTCTTTAGAGAGAACCGGCGTTCCGGCGGCGCAGAGGATATTGCAGGATATTTACGGGTTTTCCAACATTTTTCTCCGCAAGCGTATCCTGGAGGCAATGCGCACGCTTCGGGAGCCGGACGACGGTTTTCTGCTCCGGGTGCTTGAGGGAGAGGAGGATGTTTCCCTGAAGAGGGAAACATTGGTGATGCTGGCGGAAAAGGGGAAAAGTGAAATGGAGGCGGCGCGTATCCTTTTCGGGATCCCCAGCCCGTGGGGGAAAAAGAACAATCAGTTGATAGCTAACATAACCGCGGCGCAGGAAGCCTCTTTTAAGGCCGCCGTTCCTTCTCTGGAATTATTGAGCAGGCGGCCTTTCTTCTGGAACGCGGCGTTAAGGCGCAGGGCGTCCGAGGCGCTGCGTTATTTGAGATGACTGAAAAAATAGAAAAGATATTCAGAGGGCTGGTGATCGCTTTGCAGAAAGCCAGGCTTTACGGCACGGACCACGTCAAGTTCAGGGAGTCCATTCCCGCGGTCTACGAGAACCTGCTCGATCTATTCCAGCACAGGAACGAACTGGTCATCGGCCTGGTCGGTAATGAACTGGCTTTCGAGAAAGAGATATTTTTCGACTTGAGCAGGCTGCTTCAGCCGGTCATAGAATACCTGACTTCCCGGGGGATCGAACGTATATCGTTTTCGCAGGGCCTCACTTTGGAGGAGCTTGAACGTTTCGTGGTCTTCCTGGCGGTTTCCTCCGACCAGAACGACGTCGACCCGCAGGTTTGTCTCGAGCAGAGGAACATACGCAATATAACGGTCGGGAAGCTCGGCGGGGCCGGCGGGGAAGCGAAAGACAAAGAAAAAGTCGGGGAATCCGTTTTCAAGATATACGAAGATTCCCTTTCCCGTTTCTCCTCGGCGATAGACGCCCTGCTGGCCGGAGAGAAGGCCGACGTCCTGAGCGTCCGCATGACGCTGAACAACATCACGGAGATGCTTACCGGGCGTTACCAGGAGTTTCTGAAGCTCGCCACGGTAAAAAGGTACGATGCCGGCACGTTCGTGCACCTGATGAACGTGGCGATCCTGGGTATGTATTTTTCGGCGAAACTCGGTTTCCCGAAAGAAGACGTTAACGAAATAGGCATGGCCGGGCTGTTCCACGATATAGGAAAACTTTACATATCGCGTAAAATAATAACCAAACCGGGTAAACTTACCGAGGAGGAGTTCGACCGGATAAGGAGCCATTCTTCGCTCGGCGCGGAGATACTGCTGGAGTATTCTTCTTCTTTGGGGGTATTGCCGTCGGTGGTGGCTTTCGAGCACCACCTTAAGTATGACCTGAAGGGGTATCCGCGGCTTGCGGTGCAGCGTTCGCCGCTTACGGCGTCTAAGATAATAACGATCTGCGACGTTTACGACGCGCTCTCGCAGAGACGCAGCTACAAAAATGATTATCCGCCGAACGTCATATACGATATAATGATAAAGGACCGCGGCACTTCTTTCGATCCTGAACTGCTGGACAGCTTTTTCAGGATCATGGGGGTCTGGCCCATAGGCACCCTGCTTAAACTCAGCGACGGCAGGATAGCCGTGGTCAGGGACGAGAATCCTGACGATATCTTTCATCCTCTGGTCGAGGTGCAGGACGCGCAGGGCGCTAAAGAGATTCTTGACTTGCGCAAGCTTTCCGGAGCCATGGAGGTGGAGCGGGCTCTGAACCCGTTGACCGACGGCAAGGGATACCTGGGACTTATCTGATCCGGATGCCTGTAGGGCGGCAGCGAGATGCGTCGTAACACAGGGGATGACGGCGGGGGAGGGATGCGGATCAGCGTTTTTTTGTCTTTCGCGGTCCTGTGATATATCTACCGGGGGGAGGGAGAATGTTTAAGAATCTTGCGGTTCTCGGTTTATTGACGGCGGCTGTGTCTTTGTCCGGCTGCGGAACGCTGGAAAAAGCCAGGTCCGCCGACGAATGTCAAAGCCGCGTGCACGATTTGAATCAAAAAATGGCCGAGCTGAGCCGGCAGAAGGACGAACTTTCCGCGCGCAACGCCGAGTTAATGGAGTCTTCGCGCGAAAAGATAAGCGACTTGGAAAAGGCGAAGCGTGACCTCGCGGAGAGCCTTAACAGCGAGCTCAACGATTATAAGGCCAAACTGCAGATGACCGAGCGCGGCCTGGTGATTACCTTTATGGCCGAGATTTTCTTCGATTCCGGCAAGGTCTGGATAAGGGAAGGGGCCAAGCCGATACTGCGCAAAGTGGCGCGCGTGCTGAATAACGATGTCCCCGACGCCAAGGTGGCGATAGAAGGGCACACCGACGACGTGCCGATAAGACATTCCGGCTGGCGCTCCAATTGGGAGCTTTCCACCGGCAGGGCGCTTTCCGTCCTGCATTATTTCATAGACGAATGCGGGGTCTCGCCGCAGCGTTTATCCGTCAACGGTTACGGCGAATATAGGCCGGTGGCTTCCAATGATACCGCGGCAGGCAGGCGCCAGAACCGGCGCGTGGAGATCGTCATCCTTCCTTCCAAGATCAGCAAGGTTCGTAAATAGAGAATCCGTCCGCTGTATGGGTTAACGGTAAAAGGAGCTGTAATGTGCATGGAACTTTCACTCCAGGATATGCGTAAAAGATTATTCGTTTTACTTCAGGAAGAGGCGTTGAAGAAAGGGGACTTCACCCTTTCTTCCGGGAAAAAGAGCGGCTATTACCTCGACGGCAGGGTGATTACGCTCACCCCGGAAGGGGCTTTCTTGACCGCGGGGATATTCCTTGAAATGCTCAGGGATGCTTTACCCGATGCGGTGGGCGGTCCCACACTGGGAGCAGACCCCATAGCCGGGGCGCTGGCCTGCTTGAGCCATTTACGGGGAACGCCTGTGAAGACCTTCATAGTGCGTAAGGCATCCAAGGGGCACGGTATGCAAAGACAGATTGAAGGCCCGTCCATAGCGCGCGGCGCCGGGGTCGTGCTGGTGGATGACGTCGCCACTACCGGTGGGGCGTTGATAGAGGCCAAAACCGCTCTGGATAATGCGGGTATAACGGTTTCCCGCGCCTTGGTGATCGTGGACAGACAGGAAAACGCCGAGAGCAACCTCGCCGCGTCGGGTTTGAAACTGGAATCTATATTCAAGATATCGGAGTTCGGAGTTTGATCCTTCTCTATCCCGCGTTTCAAAGACCTTTTCGGATACCGGCGCACTCTTTTTCTGCCTTAAATGGCGGAGTGCCGTTTGGCGTGTAAAATCTAAGGGACGTGCGTAAATGAAAGCTTCCGGAGCTGACATAATCGTGATAGGCGCCGGTCCTGCCGGCATGATGGCGGCTATACGCGCCGGCCGGATGGGACGGCGCGTGCTTTTGTTGGAACGTAACGCCTCCTGCGGAAAGAAGCTCCTTTTGAGCGGCAAGGGCCGCTGTAATCTCTCCAATGCTTGTTCCCGCGAAGAATTTTTCCGCAGGTTCTCCGGGCAAGGGGCATTCCTCAGGAACGCGCTGGATAAATTCTATTACCCGGAACTTACCGCTTTTTTCGCTGAACGCGGCCTTGAACTGGCGGTGGAGCGGCAGGGCAGGATTTTCCCGCGCAGCGGGGGCGCCTCCGGGGTCCTGCACGTTCTGTTTGCGGAGTTGAAGAAGCTCGGGGTGCAAACGGTTTTCGGCTGCCGCGTCCGCGGCATAGAGACCGCCGGAGGCCGCGCGCGCGGGGTCGCACTGCATGGATCCGGCAGGTTCGCCGCCGGAAAAGTGATACTGGCCAGCGGCGGGGTTTCTTACGCCTTCACCGGCTCAAGCGGCGACGGCCACGAAATGGCGCGCTCCCTTGGGCACGATATCACTCCATTGCTGCCGGCTCTGGCCCCCTTACGCACGGCGCGGCAATATCCATCTCTGGACGGCCTGCTGCTTAAAAACGTGAAGGCCGTGTTTTTCTTTACCGTCAAGGGTAAGAAAAAACGCCTTGAGTCGCCTGTGGGGGAGATCGTCTTTCATTCCCGCGGCATTGGGGGAGCCTTGATTTTGTCTATAAGCGGCAGGATCTCCCGTTTGCTCGCCGAAGGGGCGAAAGTGGATTTGGAGATAGACCTTAAACCCGGTCTGGAGCGCGCCGTGCTGGAGGCGAGGTTGTTGCGTGAGTTCGGGTCCGCTCCCGGTTCAAGAATAGAAAAAATACTTTGCGCGCTTATGCCGGCAAGGTTGGCCGCGGTATTCTGCCGTGAGTGCGGGGTGGAATGTCGTAAACAGGCCGGACAGATCACTTCCGCGGAGCGCGGCAGGATCGTAGAACATATGAAGAGTTTCACTTTCGGCATAAAAGGTGCCTCGCTGGAGGAGGCGATGGTCACTTGCGGAGGCGTCTCCCTGAAGCAGATCGATCCTCGCAGTATGGAATCCAGGCTGGTCAAGGGACTTTATTTCGCCGGAGAGATAATCGATCTGGACGCCGACACCGGAGGTTTTAATCTTCAGGCGGCCTTTTCCACCGGCTACCTGGCAGGGGAGAGCGCCGCTTCCGGCGGCGAGGGGAATGTTCGATGAAGAAAAGCGGAAAAACTGTGTTATACCTGGCTTCCGCGTCCCAAGCGCGCGTTAGAATACTTTCGGACCTGGGTTTGATTTTTAAGACCCTTCCTGTGGACATACCGGAACACGGAGTCAACGGCGGCAAGGTGAAGTCGTTTCCGGCGCTGGTAAAACGCAACGCGCGCCTGAAGGCGCTCGCAGCGGTCGAAAAGATCCCGGAGGGCGTGGTGATCGCGGCGGATACCGTCTCCGGGCATAACGGCGTGATCTATGGGAAACCGCGCTGTCGCGAGGAAGCGGTTTCGATGCTGAAGAAGCTCTCCGGTTCGGCGCAGCGCGTTTACACCGGGATAGCCGTCGCGCGCAAGGACCTCCGGGGCAGGCTGAATATAAAGACCGCCTCGGAGAGGACGATTGTGTATATGGACAGGCTTTCCGAAGCGGAGATACGGTCTTACGTTTACGCTGGCTCGGCCCAGGGGAAAGCCGGAAGTTTCGACATCCAGGGCAGAGGGGCTTTTTTTATCAAGAGGATAGACGGGTGTTTTTACAACGTGGTCGGACTGCCGGCGCGTCTTTTATACCGCATGCTCAAGGAAATGAAAATAAGCCTGCTGGTTTTCTTGCCCTTTATTTTTCTTTGCGCCGGATGCTCCACCGAATACAACGCCTCTACCGGCAGGATGGAGTCCTATTATTACAGCACCGAAAGGGAAGTGCGCGCAGGAGAAGCGGTCGCCAGGGCGGTCGAGAAGGAGTATAAGCTTGCCGGGGACCCTTTATTGCAGGAAAGGGCCCGGCGCATAGGTTCGCGTATAGCTTCGGTATGCGGGCGCAAAGAGATAAAATATACCTTCAAGGTCCTGGACGACGAGGAGATAAACGCCGTCTCTCTGCCGGGGGGATTCGTTTACGTGAATAAAGGCGTGCTGGAAAAAGCTGCGGGAGACGACGAGGTGGCGGGAGTCCTGGCGCACGAGGTGGGGCACATCGTTTGCCGGCACAGCATAAAGAAGATGCAGGGGATGACCGGCTATTCGCTCCTGCGTATACTGCTGGCGCAGGCACCGGATCCCGGGAAAGTGGGGACAGCCGCCGACGCCGCCTTCGTCGAACTTATGCTGGGGTATTCCCGGGAGGACGAACTGCAGGCGGACGTGCTCGCGGCCCGCTATATGAAAGAGGCCGGATATGATCCCTGGGCGATGACCTCTTTTCTGGAGCGGCTCTGGCAGGATGAGAAACGCCGGCCGCCCAGACGGATGTCTTATTACAAGACGCACCCCTACATCCCGGACAGGATAAGGGTGGTAAAGCAGGAGCTTGGGGAGAAGATGGATTTTACGGATTATATCAATATAGAACAGCAGCCGGCGGGACAGGATGCTTCTCATTAAACATATCATATTCCAGGGGGTGTTATTTATGACGGCGCTTGGTGCTGCTTTAGCGCAGGACAATCCTTTCGGCGTGCTGGAATTCCTGCATTGGGATCATTCCTGGAACGCTAATAAATATCACACGCGGGCGGAACTGGACAAGGCCGCCGACGCCGTCCTGCACTGCGGGGCTGGCATTGTGCGGGTGGATTTTCTCTGGCAGGACATAGAGCCGTCGCCGGGAAAATATGATTTTGCCAAGTATGACAGGATAGTAGATGCGCTCTCCTCCAGAGGTATCGAGATACTGGGTATATTGGACTATAGTTCCGATTGGGCTTCGGCGTGCGGGAAATGGAACTGTCCGCCGCGTGATTTCGCCCTTTTTGCCGCTTATGCCGCGCGGGTCGCCGACCGTTACAAGGGGAGAGTTAAATACTGGGAGATATGGAACGAACCGGACTCGGCGGTTTACTGGCAGCCGCAGGACAGGATGAAGGAGTATTGCCGCCTGCTGGAGCTTTCTTATAAAGCGATAAAAGAGGTCGACCCCGGCTGTAAGGTTTTGAACGGCGGACTGGCCAAGGGTCTTTCCAGCGTGAATGTCCTCTACGACAACGGCGCCGCGCCGTATTTCGACATACTCAACGTGCATATTTTCGAATCCCCTTTGAGCGACGGCGCCTTGAGCAGGATCAGGGCGTTCCCGCGCCTGGTGCGCAAAGTAATGACGCGCAACGGAGACAAAGACAAGAAAATATGGATAACCGAGACCGGCTGCCCGGGCGCCGCCGACCGGTCCGTCAAAGGCTGGTGGCTGGGAAGAAACCCCGATGAAAAAGAACAGGCGGAGTGGCTGGTTTCCGTTTACGCCGAACTGACAAAAGCCGAAGGGGTTGAGAAAGTCTTCTGGGCCTTTTTGCGCGACTGCAACCGTCACTGGAAGAACGGAACGGATTATCTGGGACTGCTGCGCTGGGACTTCAGCGAGAAGCCGGCTTTCGGCGCCTACTCGCGCGCCAGCAGGGAATGGAAAGAAAACAACGGGAGGTAACCTTATGTTCGCATTCGCAAACTTTCTCGGCGCGGCGGCCCATGTCGTGGACATCCTTTTGACCGTTTATTACTGGCTCATATTGATCAGGGCCGTGATTAGCTGGGTCAGCCCTGACCCCTTCAATCCGCTGGTGCAGTTCCTCGTTAAAAGCACCGAGCCTGTCCTCGAACCGATCCGCAGGATCCTGCCCGCCGGTCTGCGTTTTGGCATAGACATCTCTCCGCTTATTGCGTTTCTGCTGATCGTCTTTTTGCGCTCTTTCCTGGTCAGGACCCTGGTTGACTGGAGCTTGAGACTGGGATAGACAAACAGTGAAGCATGAGGCGAGAGGGGAGAGGAACGCAGAAATGTGTTTCAAACGGGCCGGGTGTGTAACTATGCTATTGTTTGCGGACTCTTTTTCCCTTGCCGTCCCCGGTTTTGCCGGGCACGGGGAGGGAACGGATGTGATAGTGGTGCGCAGGAGCGGCGGTGCTATCTACAGCCTGGACAGGGAATACGCATCGTCTTACGCGCCGCTCCAGTCCGCCCTGGGGCTGGCCGGTTTGCTGCCTCTGGAAGGTGACTTCAAGGGTTCCGGCGGCGATGGTCAGGCGGACCTTTCTTTGCGCGGAGGCGGATTCGAATCACTATTGGTAACCGTGGACGGCGCGCGTGTCAACGATCCCCAGACCGGGCATTATACCTGCGACATTCCGCTTACCGCCGCCGACATCGAGCGCGTCGATCTGCGCGGCCCGGCCGGAGAAAACGCCGGCGGCGCGGTCTCCGGAGGACTGGATTTCACGCGCCGCCTGCCGCTGGAAAACGAGAACGTCATCGCAGGTTCTTTCGGTAGTCATTCCTTGTCTTCCGGGTTATTGAGTTTCACGCGCGGCAACGGCGAGTCCGGGGCGCGGGTATCCGTCTTGAGAAGGCGTTCCTCCGGCTTCCGCGAGGATACCGCCTTTGAAAACAGTATTGTCACCTTCTCCGGGCTTTTGCGTGCTGATAACACCGCGCTGAAGGCGGACTGGGGATACCAGGATAAATATTTCGGGGCCTATGATTTCTATACCCCGGGCAAGGGATATCTTTCCGACGAGCGCACGCGTACGCACCTGGCTGACGTTTCTTTCTCCGTAGAGAAAGACGGGATGGCTTTGAGTCCGTCTTTTTTCTGGCGTCGGCATTACGATACCTTTCAGCTTGACCGGACCAAACTGCGCAGTTCGTATCTCAACCATCACCGCACGGACGTGCTGCGCCCGGCTATGGAATTCAGCCTGGAGGGGGAGAACGGCGAGAAATTTCGTTCGGGAACGGAATATGCTTCCGAGCGCATAGTTTCCCGGGCCCTCGGTAATCATAACAGGGATATCCCGGCGGTGTGGGTATCGCTGCGGTCGGCGCAGTCCGGCAGGCTCACGGCATCGGCCAAAGCCAGGCTTGATTCTCCCGACAAGGGTGAGGATATTCTTTCAGCCGGAATGGATCTTTCTTGCGCCCTATCCGGGCCGTATTCTTTGAAAGGAGCCGTTTCCGCTGACGGGCGGCTGCCGAGTTTCACGGAATTGTATTATCTTGACCCCACCACCGCCGGCAGCGAAAGCCTTAAATCGCCGCGTTCTCTTACCTGTGAAGCGGCTTTACAAAGGTCGGTTCCGGGCTTGTGCTGGCAGGGAGGGGTTTTCTACCGCGAGGAAAAAGACGTCATAGACTGGATAAAGTGGGACTCCGGCCAGGCGGTCTGGCGGGCTGAGAATCTCTCCAGGCTGAATACCGCCGGCCTGGAGGGGAGATTTCAGGCTGAGCTTTCTAAGTTATGTTCTTTATCGTGGAATTACGCTTATACATTGCGCGTTGATCGGGAAGAAAGCGTTATTTACAAGTACGGCCCGGGTTATACCAGGCATCTTTCCAATACCGTTGTCGATCTCTTTTTGCCTTTCGGCACGCAGACTTTTGCCGTAAAATATACCAAGAAGCCGTCCAGGGACCCCTGGATCACATTCGATATGATACTGCGCCGGCGGCTCAATGCCCGGACTTCGCTGTTCTGCTCTCTCTCGAATCTCTTCAACAGCGAGTATCAGGATATAGAGGGAGTGTCGCGTCCCGGCCGCTGGATAGAGGCGGGATGCGAAGTGAGGTGGTAAAGATGGAGAAGAAAGTTTATGCGTAAAATCATCTTGAATGCCGGCGCCTTGCTCGATAAAGTGCGGAAAGAAGCGCCGGTGGTGCATCACCTGACCAATTGGGTTACCGTTTACGACTGCGCGCAGGTCGTCAAATCTTTCGGCGCCTCCCCGGTAATGGCGCACGCCGCGGGAGAGGCGGCCGATATGGCGGACATCGCTTCCGCTTTGGTGCTGAACATCGGCACGATCAGCGCGCAGATGCTGGAAGCGATGAAGATAGCCTGTTCTGCGGCCAATAAGAAAGGCATCCCGGTAATACTCGATTGTTGCGGGGCAGGGGCGACGGCGTTCAGGGACGCGAGTTGTTTTGAACTCTTGGATAAAGGCCGCGTGGATATCGTCAAAGGAAATGCCTCCGAGATCGCCAGGATGGCCGGCGATGACGCGCGCACCAAGGGAGTCGATTCTTTGGACGACGGTAAAGACGCTGCGAGGACGGCGCAAAAACTGGCCTTGCGGCGTAATTGCGCGGTGGTGGTCACCGGGAAAGAAGATGTCGTCACCGACGGTCGCAGGGTGTTCATAATAAGAAACGGTAATGAAATGATGGCTAAGGTAGTCGGCACAGGCTGTATGGCGGCGTCGGTGATCGGCAGTTTCGCTGCCGTGGAGAAGGATTTCGTTGGCGCGGCGGCCTGCGGGCTGGTTTGTTTTGAGATCGCCGCGGAGCTGGCGGCAAAACAATCTAAAGGCCCGGGGAGTTTTAAAGAGGGGCTCTTTGATCGTGTTTATCTGCTGGAAAAGAATATTGTGCGTGATTTGCAGCAGGTTTATACGGTAGACACAGCGAGCGGAGGATAAAATGCGTGATCGCCTTTTTTCTGTGAATAAACGGTTGTCAGCGTTAATGATGTTCTTTATGGTTTCCTTTCCGTTGTATAGTTATGCCAATGCCGGCTTACCGATGATATTCATAACTTTTCCTTATATGCTTTTGGCGTTTATCCCGATATTCCTTATCGAGGGCGTTGTTTACAAAAAAAGGCTGAATATGAATTACGGTAATTCGTTCTCCGTCTCATTTCTGGCAAATCTTCTTTCCACCCTTATTGGTTTTCCTCTGGCCTGGCTGTTGTCGCTGGTAGTGGAAATATTGTTGGCGTTGTCGTTATCTCAACAGGGGCCAACGGGGACGGTCTCGAAAATACTCTTAACTGTTTTAGGACCGGCCTGGCTCGCGCCGCCGATAGAAACAGCGGATCACTGGTATGTTTCCCTATCTGCATTCTTTGGCCTGATCCCGGCCTACTTTATTTCGGTATGGATGGAGTTGTTCGTGGCACGCAGGTGTTTCGATGAAGTTGATATCAAAGAAGTCAAGAAGGCCGTAAGGGCGGCCAATCTCCTGACTTACGGGATCCTCGGCGCGGTTTGCCTGATTTTAGCGTTAGTGACTAAATTATTGTATAAATAAGCCGGTTAGAATTGTAGGTCTTATTAGAGGCAGTGGTGAGGAGGCGGAAATGAAGACTCTTGAATTGTTGAAGTCCAGAAGAAGCGTCCGGTCGTATCAGGATAAAACGCTGAATAAAGACGATATAGAGAGGATAGTGGATTGCGCCAGGTTCGCCGCCACGGCCCGCAACGTCCAGCCCTGGGAATTCGTGGCGGTCACCGAAAGCAGGACGCTTGAAAGCCTCGCCGCCCTCGCCGACAACGGCAGGTTCCTTTCACAGGCCAAGGCCTGTATCGCTGTGTTTTGCGCCGATACGAAGTATTACCTGGAAGACGGCTGCGCCGCTACGCAAAACTTGTTGCTTGCCGCCTCGATGCTCGGCATCGGTTCCTGTTGGGTAGCGGGGGATAAGAAACCCTACGTGCCGCAGGTATCGGCTTTACTGGGGGTGCCGGAGCAATACAAATTGGTCAGCCTGGTCTCCCTGGGATATCCGCGCAAAGAGGATGAAGCCGGGAAGGCGCAGAAAAGGCCGTTGAAGGAAGTCCTGCACTGGGAGAAGTTCTGAGAGCGGGGGAAGGAGTATCTGATCGGTAAAGAGGCTTTAAAAAAGTGCGGAAGGAGGGAGTTGAACCCTCACACCTCGCGGCACAGGCTTCTGAGACCTGCGTGTCTGCCATTCCACCACTTCCGCATTACTTATCTGTAGGTCAGTAGGCGCTGTTAAATGAGTTCTTTAAACAGTGCATGGAGTCCGCCAACGTTTCAGCGGCGGACGATCTAACTTCGATTTTCGATTATAAGAAATTTATGTAACAAGGTAGTAGTATATTCCAGCCCGGTTGACTTGTCAATAATCATTGTCCAATCGATTTTTTGTTGTTATAATATTTTTCCCTCGGAAACCGCGATATATGGCTTTTCGCAGCCGGAGCTTTAAGATATGCTGTTCGAATCATTTAAGATTACAAGTCTGGCCATGGCCCAGATATTCCTGCTGGGCGGCATCGGCTATTTTCTCGTGCGTAGGAACCTGCTGGGCGATTCCTGCCTTTTGACGCTGGGCCGCCTGAGCATGGATGTGACGCTGCCCTTGATGATCTTCGTGCAGATTAGCAGGGAATTCAAGTTCAGCCTTTATCCGGACTGGTGGATATTCCCTCTGATGAGCCTGGCGGTAACCGTTGCCGGCGCTCTGGCGGGGATGCTCTTCCTGCCCTTGATCGGTAAGGGCAGGCGAATGACGGAGTTCGTCAGCCTGGCCGCTTTCCAGAATTCCGGGTATCTGCCTCTGGCCTTGATAGCGGCTATACTGCCGCACGAACAGGCCGGACCGATGTTCATTTACACGTTCCTTTTCCTGATGGGGTTCAACCTGTTGATCTGGTCTTTCGGAGTATATATGCTTTCGCACGCCCAGGAGAGAAAATTTTCCCCGGCGAGCCTGTTTAGCGCTCCGGTGGTCGCCACGCTGGCCGGGTTGTTGGTCGCGGGGTTCGGCCTCAACCGCTTCCTGCCGGATTTCTTGATGGATCCGTTAAAGATGACCGGGGACTGTACCTTACCGCTGGCGTTGTTCGTGGTGGGAGGAGGCCTGGCGCGTATAAACCTGGGGGATCGCGCCGGTTCCGGGCTGGTCTTTCTGCTCTGTGTATTAAAATTGCTTTTGCTGCCGCTGGCAGGCCTGGCGCTGGTGGGGTTATTAAAAATGCCGTATCTGACAGGGTTGCTGCTGGTGATGCAGCTGGCGATGCCTCCGGCAACTTCACTTTCCGTGATCGTGATGACCGGTAACAGCCGGGACCTGCTTATCAGCCGCGGCATATTCTTCGGCCACCTGGTGAGCCTATTAACCATACCGTTAATATTAAGTTTATATTTCACTTTCTATCCGGCAAAATGAGTGAAAATATCGCGAAGAATCATAAAGCCTATCGGGACTACGAGATACTCGAGAAACTGGAAGCGGGGATAGAATTAAAAGGCAGCGAGGTCAAGTCCCTGCGCATGGGCAGGATTAATCTTAACGACAGTTTCGCCCGCATCGACGGCGGACAGCTGATATTGTATAATCTGCACATAAGCCCTTATGCCGAGGCTAGTTATTTGAACGTCGATTCCGTCAGGCAGAGGCGGCTTCTGGTGCATAAGCGCCAGCTGCTTGCCTGGGCGGACAAGACCAGCAGGCGCGGGCTTACCATCATCCCGACCAGGGTTTATTTCAACGCGCGCGGTTTCGCCAAACTCGAACTGGCGCTTTGTAAAGGCAAAAAACTGCATGACCGCAGGGATGATATCAAGAAGCGCGAGACAGATAGAGAATTGAAACGTGTTCTAAAGAGCAGGCGGCGGTGAGGCTGACGGTCCCTATAATATGCGCTGTGCCCCGTTTAAATTTAATTCCGGGGACACAATACTTAATTAAGAAATCCCGGGCGCCTGTATTGAGCAGTTCGACAGGCTCACTGCAAAAGCAGTTCGACAGGCTCACTGCAAAAGCAGTTCGACAGGCTCACTGCAAAAGCAG
>WOZK01000023.1:0-15744 GCA_011620275.1 Candidatus Omnitrophota bacterium | reverse complement strand
TTCGACAGGCTCACTGTCAAGGCATTGTCGAAGGATTGGCTCGCGGCGCTCCGATGTGATATACTTTATAGAAGGGGGTGAAAGGGTTCGACTTAGGGCAGTCGGGTAAAAACAGCATGCCGCGGAAGCAGGGTTGGCCGCGTAAAACAAACCTTGCAAACTACAAACGCTAACAACAGAATCAATGCGTTTAACACCGTTCCGGTAGTTCCTTTCGTGGGAACTATGGGAATGGCCCCAGTCTTAGCTAATTAATTAGCTAAGCCTCTCTGCGGGTTCCGCCTACGGCCTGTAAGAGAGCCTTAGTAGGCTGGCCCGGTTTTTCGCTCCCGGGAACCGGGCGAGATTAGGGAGCTGCGGTCCTTCAGGTCGTGTTTATCCGGACGGCTGGACTGAAGTTTGAAAGATAAACTAAGCATGTAGCGGTTTCTACCGGATTACTTAAGGACGCGGGTTCGATTCCCGCCACCTCCACCATGTTGTTCAGGGTGCCGTTTGGACGATCGGGCGAAAGACGATTCCCGCCCGGGCAAGCAAGCGGCACCTTTTCTTTCGGGCGCCGGCGAGTTTCGAGGAGCTCTCTGCCGGGCCTTGACATCGGGAAAGCTTCTTATTTTTTTGTTGACAAATGATACAAATATGATATCATTACATTGCCGTTAGGAAGGAGAAGAAGGTGAAACTCATTACGCGTGATACTGATTATGCGGTGCGGATTCTCTGCTATCTATCCGGTAAAAATGAGAGGACGGCCGTTGTTGAGATGGTGAGGGAGCTTAAGATTCCGGCGGCTTTCCTGCGGCGCATAGCGCAGCGTTTGTCCAGGGCCGGGATATTGACTTCCGTAAAGGGTTTTAACGGAGGTTTTACCCTCTCGGCTAAACCCCGGGATATAAGGCTGCTTGATGTGGCGGAAATTTTTCAGGGCAGTTTTAGTTTGAATGACTGTTTGTTCAAACGAAGGATATGCCCGGACAGGAAGACATGTTTTTTACGCCGGCAGATACTCGATATCGAAAAATATGTTTTGGAGAAATTCACGTCCTTGACCATTGGGGATATTCTGGCAGGAGGCAGTATCGATGGCCAAAAGAAAAATAATCAGGATAGACGAAGATAAATGTAATGGGTGCGGAGAGTGTCTGCCGAATTGTCCTGAGGGCGCGATTCAGGTGGTCGCCGGCAAGGCCCGTCTGATGTCGGATTTGTTCTGCGACGGTCTGGGGGCGTGTCTGGGCCATTGCCTTCAAGGGGCTATTAGTATCGAGACACGGGAGACCCAAGACTATGATGAAGAGAGAGTGATGGAGAATATTGCCGGGCAGGGAACGGAAGTGATCGCGGCCCATTTGAAGCATTTGCGTGAGCATGGCGAGCATGAATATATGCGGCTGGCGCTCGCGTTTCTGCGCGCTAAAGGGATACCGCCTCCCGCCGAAGCGACTGCCGGTCATGACCACGGCTCGTGTGGCTGTCCCGGAGCAAAGGTCATGGATTTTCGCCAGGAGCGGGGAAAAATACCGCGTCAGACAGCGGCGCGTCAAGGATCGCAGTTGCGGCAATGGCCTGTACAGATGGCTTTGGTGCCTGCTGAGGCCCCGTATTTTGACGGAGCCGACCTTTTGATTGCCGCAGACTGCGTGGGATTCGCCTGCGCGGATTTCCACCGGGACCTGCTTAAGGGCAGGATACTATTGGTCGCTTGTCCCAAACTGGACGATCTGCAGGCGCATAAAGATAAGATCAACAGGATTATCCGGCAGAACAGCCTAAAATCGGTCACGTATGCGCGCATGGAAGTGCCGTGCTGCGCCGGTTTAAAAGATATTATCCGGCGGGCGCTGGCGGATTGCGGTAAAACGGATATCCCGTTCAACGAGGTGGTCATCGGTATCAAGGGTGAAAGGTTGTGATGTTCGATAAATGTCCGGGTCAAGATAAACGCAATCTGAAGATAGAGAAGGTCAAGTGCGTCTCGTGCGGTTATGAGGCGGAGATATTCTCCGATGAAGTGAAGGTCCGTTGTCCTGGGTGTAAGAATGATATCTGCCGCCAACGGTTGCCGTCGTGCGTGGACTGGTGCAAGCATGCGCGGGAATGCCTGGGTCCGGAGAGATGGAAACAACTAAAAGGAGGGGAATGATGTTTTGTTATCAATGCCAGGAAACTGTTAAAAACACCGCTTGCACCGTCAAGGGCGTGTGCGGCAAGAACGAAGGCACCGCTAATTTACAGGATCTGTTGATCAATGTCCTGCAGGACGCTTCGGCTTATGCCGAAAGCGCGCGAACAGGATTTGACCGCCGACAGGGAGAATTCGTCTGCCGCGCTTTGTTCGCCACGATCACCAACGCTAATTTCGACGACGATGTGATCGTAGATTTGATCAGGCAGGCCTCCGAGCGGCTGCCGGGGTGCGCCGGCTGGAAAGAGCCGTCGAAAGAAGCGCTGTATGAGAAAGCCAAAGACGTCGGCATCCTGAGTTACAGCAGCAATGAGGATACCCGATCGCTTAAAGCGCTTCTTTTATACGGTACCAAAGGTATTGCCGCGTATGCCGAGCACGCCGCTGTGTTGGGTTTTTATGACAAGGACATTACAGGTTTTCTGGCGCGGGCCCTGTCTTCGCTCAAGAAAGATCTCTCCGCAGAAGTGCTGACCGCTCTTGTCCTGGAGGCGGGACAAACAGCGGTCAAGGCTATGTCTCTTCTGGATGAGGCCAATACCAAGACTTACGGCCATCCTGAAGCGACCCAAGTCAATATCGGGGTGCGTAAGAATCCGGGTATTCTCATCTCCGGACACGACCTCAAGGATATGGAGGAACTGCTTCAGCAGGCCGAGGGCACAGGCGTGGATATTTACACCCACGGCGAGATGCTTCCGGCGAATTATTATCCAGCGTTCAAGAAGTTTAAGCATTTAGTGGGGAATTACGGAAGTTCCTGGTGGCATCAGAATCAGGATTTTGAGACGTTCAACGGGCCGGTCCTAATGACCACCAATTGCATCATCCCGGTCAAGAATTCCTATAAAGACAGGATATTTACCACAGGCGTAACAGGTTATCCCGGAGTAAAACATATCCCTGCCCGCCGGGACGGTAAGACGAAGGATTTCTCCGAGATCATCGCTTTGGCCGGGAAATGTCCAGCGCCTAAAGAGATCGAGACCGGAGTCATTGTGGGCGGTTTTGCCCATAACCAGGTGCTCGCGCTTGCCGACAAAGTCGTTGCCGCCGTTAAATCCGGTGCTATCAAGAGGTTTGTGGTCATGGCCGGCTGCGACGGCAGGCAGGCCTCCCGCGCTTATTTCACGCAGGTGGCGGAAGCGCTGCCTAAAGACACGGTTATTCTCACTGCCGGATGCGCGAAGTACCGCTATAATAAGCTCGATCTGGGTGAGATCGAAGGTATTCCCCGGGTGCTTGACGCCGGCCAGTGCAATGATTCCTATTCGTTGGCAGTGATAGCGCTCAAGCTCAAAGACGCCTTCGGATTGAAGGATATCAATGATTTGCCTATTTCTTTTGATATCGCCTGGTATGAACAAAAGGCGGTAGCGGTGCTCTTGGCGCTGTTGTATCTGGGATTTAAGGGCATACGCCTCGGGCCCACTCTGCCGGCATTCTTGTCGCCCAATGTCGTCAAAGTGCTGGTGGAGAAGTTCGGCATCAAACCGACGGAAGAAGTTCAGGCCGACATCCAGGCCATGATGTCCGGCTCATAAAAACAGACGGAGGTTTTTTATGCTATCTGTACTCGAAGGGATCCCGTATCAAGCTGACGGTATGGGTAAACGCAAACTTGTCGATGAGAAGCATTTGTTGGTTATGCAAATCGCCTTAAGGGCGGGGCAATCGGTCCCTCGGCATAACGTTAATTCAAACGTGCACCTTCTGGTTTTGAGCGGCGAGGTAGCGGTAACTATAGACAACGGCGGTCAAATGCTCAAGCAGGGAGATCTTTTACCGGTCGCGTTCAAGTCTTCCATGAGCATAAAGAATCTTAGGGAGCAAGAAGCGACCTTTCTTGTCATCAAGGCTCCGAATCCCGGTGAAACGCAAAAATGAACAAAAGGGAGAGGAGCGCTTCGCCGTCAAAGCCGAAATAAGCCGAAACAAAAATATACCCAAGATTATCCAGAGATGTTATAATACTGCGGATTCGCAAGAGATTGGAATCCTGTGGTTTCTAAGGCGGCCTTTTCGGGTAGAACTTTGTTGATGCAGGAAAAACTGCGCTCGCGTCTCCGCAGTAGAAGATATCTGGCAAATGCGCCGCGCCCGGCCTAAGCGGGCAGCTCTTAAGTCAGGGCTCCCTCGAGAGTTTTAAGGCAGTGTATGGCGTTAAATCATAACCGCAAGCGAAAAAGAAACCCCGGCGCCTGTCCAAAGTAGTTCGATAGGCTCACTACCAAGGCTTGTCGAAGGAACAGCCCGGGAAGCTTCATTTATGCCTTTAGACAAGACAGGTAACTATTATTCGTCCCGTTTCCTCAAGGCGGTTTTTTGCGTCGTCTGTTCGGTATTATCGGCGGCCGTGATCTACGGCTGCGCCACGGTTTCTCCGGGAAGCAAAACGGTATGCCGTATTTCGGGAATAGACTATGTATCGCTGGTCTCGGTTTGCTCCTCGGCCGGAGTCAAGGCCGAATACGACGCTTTTTCCGGCAAGGCCCGTCTTTTTAACAATAAACATGAAATCGTTCTGCGTGCCGGAGACGATGCCATGCTTTACGACGGCGAGTTGCGGCATCTTTCGCGCGTTTTGCAGGTGCACCGCGGTTCGCCTGTGGTCGCCTCTTCCTGCGTTGAGCAGCTGATGCTTCTTTTCGGGCCGGCCGGTACGGCAATAACGGAGAAAAAGCCCGTTTTTCACGGCATAAAGAAGGTTGTCATAGATCCGGGGCACGGAGGATATGACCCGGGGGCCATAGGCCGCAACGGCCTGAAGGAAAAGACGGTAACTCTGGATGTCGCCAAACGCCTGACTTCCATACTGCGTGGTTCGGGAGTGGATGTGGTGATGACGCGTTCCACGGATGTCTTCATCCCGTTGGAACGCCGCGTGGAGATCGCCAACGCATCCGGCGCTGATCTTTTCATCAGCATCCATATAAACGCCAGCCGTCAGCGCAGCCTGAACGGCTTCGAGGTTTATTACGTTTCTCCGCAGGTAAACGATTATAAACGCGCCAGGGAAGCCGCCGGAGAGTATTCGCTGCGTCTGCCGGAAGAGGAGGAGAAGGGTCTTCCTTATGACGTCAAACGGATACTTTGGGATATGTTCTATTCTTACAGCCGCGCCGAGTCTTCAGCCCTGGCAGGGCACATCTGCGACAAGATCGCCTGTGAGATGAAGATGAAAATACTCGGCGTCAAGAATGCCCGTTTCCATGTGCTTCGCGGCGCAAACATGCCGGCGGTGCTCATAGAAGCGGGGTTCGTCTCCAATCCTTCCGAAGAGGCGCAGTTAAGGAATTCGCGTTACCGACAGCGGCTGGCCGAGTGCATCGCGCGCGGACTGGAGAGCTACACGGCCGAAAACATGGTCTGTTCGGAATGAGCAAGGGTTTGTCTTCGGGAAGCGGAGAACATAAACGGCGCTTATCATCAAGAGATGAGCGAGCCGAATTGATTGAAAGGAATGCGGCGTGAAAAGAGCCATCGGGGTTTTTGATTCGGGGGTCGGAGGTCTTACGGTGGTAAAGGAGCTTTCTCGCCAGATGCCGTCGGAAGATATCGTTTACTTCGGCGACATCGCGCGCGTGCCTTACGGCATAAAATCGCAGGAAACCGTCATCAGGTTTTCCATCGAGAACACCCTTTTCCTTCTGAAGCAGAACGTCAAGCTGATATGCGTCGCCTGTAATACCGTTTCCAGTCTCGCGCTGCCGGTGATCCGGCACCATTTTCGCGTTCCCATCGTCGGCGTTATCTCCCCCGGCGTCAGGGAAGCGGTTTACGCCACGCGCAGCAAGCGCATCGGGGTCATCGGCACCGCCGGCACCATCAGAAGCCGCGCCTACGAGAAGGAGATCAAGCATCTCGACCCGGCCGTAAAAGTGACTGCGCTGCCCTGCCCGCTTCTCGTGCCGTTCGTGGAAGAAGGCTGGTTGAACGGGGAAGTGGTGGAAAAGGTGGTGAGGCATTACATGCAGCCGCTGAAGAAGGCAGGGGTGGACACCGTGGTGCTGGGGTGCACCCATTACCCGTTGCTTAAACCTATGCTCAAGAAAGTGCTCGGACCGGAGGTTACGCTGATAGACTCGGCGAAACAGGTGGCCATAGAGGTAAAAAAGATACTCGCCGCCGACGGGGAACTAAACTGCGGGGCGAAGGCGGGCAGGAATAGGTTTTACGTCAGCGACAATCCTCAATGGTTCAGCAGTCTGGCGAAACGATTTCTGGGGAAGAAGGTCGACGACGTCAGCAAGGCGGTAACTTTTTAATCAAACCGCAAAAATCACCGGCTTTCAAGCCGGTTTTACCGTTACCGAAGAAGGATATAATTCCATGTATACAATAAAAGTGGAAGGTCATTTCAGCTCCGCGCACAACCTGCGCGGATACAAAGGTAAATGCGAATCGCTGCACGGGCACAACTGGAAGGTCGAGGTCGCCGTTACCGCCGCCGGCCTGGACTCCTGCGGAATGGTGATGGATTTCAAGACGCTGAAGCAGGAGCTTGAGGGGCTGCTTTCCGAACTCGACCATAAATATTTGAACGAGATGCCGTATTTCAAAGAGGTTAATCCGACCTCGGAAAACATCGCCGGATATATTTACGCTTCCTTGAAGAAAAGTGTCTCCGGTTTGAGTTCCGTGCGCGTCTGGGAGTCGGAAAACTCCTCGGCTACGTATTATGAGTAAGAAACGCGCGGTAGTATTGCTTTCCGGGGGGATGGATTCGGCGGTGGCGTTTTACCTGGCGCTAAACCGGGGGTTCAGCTGTCTCTGTTTGAGTTTCGACTACGGTCAGAGGCACGTCAAGGAGACCGCCGCCGCGGCGCGTTTGGCCAAATCGGCGGGGTGTCTACAGCGGACCGTTAAATTAAGGCTATCGGGCAAGGATTCGGCGCTTATGCGCGGGAACGCGTCCCTGACGCGCGGCTTGCGGAAGAAGGGCGGCGTTATCCCGTCCACTTACGTGCCGGCGAGGAACATCGTTTTCTTAAGCTGCGCGCTTTCCATAGCAGAGGCGGAGGGGGCGGGGGACATTTTCATCGGCGCGCACGACCAGGATTACAGCGGTTACCCGGATTGCCGTCCTGAGTTTTTCGAGGCGTTTCAGGCCGCCGCCGACCTGGGAACAAAGGCTGGCTGCGAAGGCCGGCCGGTGCGCTTGAACGCGCCGCTTCTGGGCTTAAGCAAAAAAGAGATAGTAGTGTTAGGTTTCCAACTCGGCGTCCCTTTTCAACTTACCTGGTCGTGTTATAAAGGCGGAGATAAACCGTGCGGCAGATGCGAAAGCTGCCTTTACCGGGCAAAAGGCTTCGCCGAGGCGGGGATAGAAGATCGGGCGTTGTTCTAAATGCAGGTTTCGGACGCCGGGTTCTCGGTTACAACAGGGATCTGGAGGCTGTATTTCAGCCTGGAGGTTTTAATGGGCGGGAAGATAGTTGAAGTCTTCGACAGCGTGCAGGGGGAAGGTATTTACCTCGGGGAGCGCCAGCTTTTCGTGCGTTTCTACGGATGTAACCTGCATTGCAGGTATTGCGATACTAAACCTGATTCTTATCTGGAATACGAGCCGGAAGAGCTCTTCCTGGAGTTGCAGCTTTATCCCAAGGGGTACCACTCGGTTTCTTTTACCGGAGGTGAGCCTTTGATGCAGCACGATTTCCTGAAATCGGTAATGCGGCTCAACCGTATGGCCGGGATGGTCAATTACCTGGAGACCAACGGCACCCTGCCCGAGGCTTACGAGGAGGTACAGCATTTCGTGGATATAATTTCCATGGATATCAAACTGCCGAGTTCCACCGGTCAGCAGGACTTTTGGAAAGAGCACAAACGTTTCCTGGCGCTGGCGGACAATAAAGAGGTTTTTCTTAAAGCCGTGGTTTGCGAAGGA
Organism: Candidatus Omnitrophota bacterium; assembly: GCA_011620275.1. Taxonomy (GTDB): domain Bacteria; phylum Omnitrophota; class Gorgyraeia; order Gygaellales; family Profunditerraquicolaceae; genus Undivivens. The sequence continues at coordinate 7,666 of WOZK01000023.1, read as the reverse complement.
ACTCTTGAGACCGACCTTTTGAAGATAATAGACCTTATGAAGAGCGTCAACCGTTCGCACACACTTGTGCTTCAGGGGGACAGCAGCGCTGCCTCCGTGGGGAAGATCGGCGAAAAGATGGAAAAGTTCAAGGCGGTGTGCACCGCGAAAGATATAATCACCTGCGTCATACCGCAGGTGCATAAAAGCGCGGGGGTAAGATGAAGAAGAACGTTTCGCCGACTTACGAAGGATTACAGGAAAAAGTCCGGCAGCTCAAGACGCCGGAGATAGAGGTCTGGGAGAATAAGTACCCGGAGAAGATATACACGGTCCAACTGGACATACCGGAGTTCACCTGTATCTGCCCCAAGACAGGGTTGCCTGATTTCGCGGTCATCACTATCGAGTATTCTCCCGCCAGGTTCTGCGTGGAATTGAAGTCGTTCAAGATGTATACTATTTTTTACCGTAATATCGGGATATTCCACGAGCACCTGGTGAACCGGATACTGGAAGATTTTACTTCCGCCTGCAAGCCGCGCTGGGCGAGAATATCAGCTCAATTCAACGCCCGCGGCGGCATAACTACCAGCGTCACAGCCGAATACGGGCGCAAGAACGGAAGGTCCGGCAAATGAGGAAAATACCTGCGGTAATGATAACGGACACCGTGGCGGAATTGTGCGCGCGGGCCAATATCATTTTAAGACAAGACGTTCTGGTTTTACTGCGTTCCGCGCGCAAAAAAGAGAAAAACGGCCTCGCCGCAGCCGCGCTGGATGCCGTGCTGGAGAACGCCCGCGCCGCCGCCGCGGAAAGAACGCCGCTTTGTCAGGATACCGGCCTGCCTTACGTTTTTCTGGAGATAGGGCAGGGTGTTCTCATAACAGGCCTGAGGCTGGATGCGGCCGTCAATAACGGAGTGAAACGCGGATACGCTTACGCTTCCTGCCGGGAGTCGGTGGTGTCCCATCCATTATCGCGCTCCGGCAGTTCTTACGCCCCGGCCGTTATACATACGGATATAGTCCCGGGCAGCAGGGTGCGCGTCACGGTTTTCCCCAAGGGGTTCGGTTCGGAAAACAAGACCGCATTGAAGATGTTCAGGCCCACAGAAAGTGTCGATGAGATCGTCAACTATGTTGTTACCTGTGCGGCCGAAGCCGGAGCGGACGCCTGTCCGCCGTACATAATCGGCTGCGGCATAGGCGGAGGGGCGGACACGGCTTGTTTACTGGCAAAGAAATCCCTGCTGCGCGACGTCCGCAGGCGTAGCCCCGACCGGTTATTGCACAAAATGGAAAAAGAGATATTGCGTAAAGTCAACCGCCTCAACATAGGCCCGATGGGGCTGGGAGGCAGATGTACGGCACTGGCGGTGAACATAGAAGCCTCTCCCACTCATATCGCCGGCCTGCCGGTAGCGGTGAATATAAGCTGCCACGCCTTGAGAAGTGCCTCGGCGGTGATCTGACGGGATACAATGATGCGAAAATTAATTACACCGCTTACGAAAGAAAAAATCGCAGGGCTCAAGGCCGGAGAACAGGTCTTGCTTAGCGGGATTATTTACACTGCGCGCGACCAGGCGCATAAGCTGATTGCCGCGGCATTGTCCAAAGGCAGGAAGCCGCCGGTGGAACTTTCCTCTTGCGTAATTTATTATTGCGGACCGTCCGGGACGCCCGAGGGTAAAGTGATCGGTTCCTGCGGGCCGACCACCAGCAGCAGGATGGACGCCTTCGCGCCTCTACTGCTGGAGGCGGGTGTGAGCGCGATGATCGGCAAGGGCGGGCGTTCGGAAGAAGTGGTCAGGGCAATAAAACGCCGCAAGGCGGTTTATTTTACCACTTACGCCGGCTGCGGCGCACTGCTGGCAAGAACGGTGCGCAAGGCCGAAGTTGTCGCTTATCCTCATCTGGGGCCGGAGGCGGTCTATCGGCTGGAGGTAGAAGATTTTCCTCTGGTCGTCGCTATAGATTCTTCCGGGAGAAAGCTAAAGGGATTTTAACGAACCGGTATAAAGGCCGGCTGGAATTATGCTAAGAAAGGATATTCGGAATAAATGGCTACCAGGATAGACGGCAGGACGGCCGAAGCTTTGCGCGGCATCACGGTCACCAGGAACTGTAATAAATACGCTGAAGGTTCGTGTCTGATAGAACTGGGCAACACCAGGGTTATCTGCACCGCCTCCATAGAGGAGATGGTGCCGCTTTTTCTCAAAGGCAGCGGCAAAGGCTGGATTACCGCCGAATACGGAATGCTGCCTCGTTCCTGCGGCAAACGCATCCCGCGCAACAAGGATTCCGGCAGGACTTACGAAATACAGCGTTTGATAGGGCGATCCCTGCGTTCCGTGGCGGACATGACTATGTTCGGCGAACGCACCATCTGGCTGGACTGCGACGTTCTGCAGGGCGACGGCGGCACAAGGACCGCCTCTATTACCGGGAGTTTCATCGCCCTGGCTGACGCCATGAATATCTTGAAAGAAAAGGGAGTAATTTCGTCGGTACCGCTGAACGATTTTCTGGCCGCCACCAGCGTCGGCATTGTCGGCGGGGAACTTATGCTCGATCTTTGTTACGAAGAGGATTCGCGCGCGGAAGTGGATATGAACATAGTAATGACCGGGGACGGCAGGTTTATCGAGATACAAGGTACTGCCGAGCAGAAGCCTTTCTCTAAAGAGACGATGGACAAGCTGCTCGTCTTGGCCGGAAAGGGGATTAGCGAGCTCATCGCGATCCAGCGTAATGCGCTGAAGGGAATATTGTGAAACGGGTTGAAGTGTTGGTGGCGACGAAGAACGCCAAGAAACTCTCCGAGATCAAGGAATTGCTGAAAGGACTGCCGGTAAAATTGACCTCACTGGCCGATTACCCGCGGGCTCCTCGCATAATCGAGAACGGAGACACTTTCGCCGATAACGCCGGAAAGAAGGCGTTGAAAATAGCGGCTTTTAGCGGCAAACTCACCGTGGGCGAGGATTCCGGCCTTTGCGTGGACGCGCTGCGCGGCGCTCCCGGCGTGCGCTCGGCGCGTTTTTCCGGCAGCGGCAAGGACGATGAGGCCAATAATCGTAAGCTCCTCCGCTTGCTTAAGGGTGTGAAACCCCCGGACCGCGGCGCGGGATACGTCTGCGCCGTGGCGATCGCTGACAAAGACGGTATGCTGGCAATTGTGGAAGGGACTTGCCGCGGCAGGATAGCCTCGCAGCCCGCCGGCTCCAGCGGCTTCGGTTATGACCCGCTCTTTCTCATCCCGCGTTACGCCAAGACCTTCGCGCAGCTGGGAGAGAAGGTCAAGCATACCATGAGCCACCGTTACCGCGCCCTGAAAAAAGCCGCGCCGGTGCTGAAGAGATATATTGAATTAAATTGTAAACAGAGCAATCGAAAATCGAGAATCGAGTGAAGAACCGATAATAACGGGCGTGTTCCGCCACTGGAACCTCGGCGGGCTTACTTGATAAAAAATAACGGGGCGTGGCTCAGCTTGGCTAGAGCGCCTGCTTTGGGAGCAGGAGGTCACAGGTTCAAATCCTGTCGCCCCGATTGATATTGGCAATACCGCAAGTATATAGTTGCCGAAGGATGAAAAACGAGATACGAGATAAAGTTCATCCTTTTAAAGTTTGAAAATCGAAATTAGACCGTCCGCCACTGAAGCCTTGGCGGACTCCGAGCGCTGAAATAATAATTTACAGCGCACCAATTTGTCCCTGTAGCTCAGGTGGATAGAGCAACTGCCTTCTAAGCAGTGGGTCGCGTGTTCGAGTCACGCCAGGGACGTTTTTCTTGGTTCTTGAGCCATGAGACTATTTCTAAAAATACTTTTTACGGTTCTCGTCGTTTTTCTTGCCGTTGTCGTTTTTTATTATCTCTTCCTTTTATCCAACGCCGGTAAAGTGATCACCGGCGTCCTGCGTTCCTGTACCGGCAGCGAAGTCACTTATCGGTATTACCGCGTCACCCCGTCTTTGCTGGTAAAGATGGAAGAGATCAAATCCGGCGAGGTATCCATACAATCTCTTGTCTGCCGGATCAATCCCGTCGGTATCCTTTCAAAGGGGGTGCTTATAGACAGACTGGAATTGAACGGCCCGGAGTTCTATTTTCATAAAGAACCCGGCGCTTATTCCGCTTTGTCCGCCGGCAAGCCTTCCGGAAGCGTCCTTTCTTTGCCCGATGTCCGCTGGCTGAAGCATATAGTGTTCACCATTAAGAAACTCTCCATCAAAGACGGTATCGTCCATTTCAGCGACGCACCGGGAGGCAAGGCGCTCAAGCTGAAGGTGAACAAGTTCTTTTTGAACGCCGTAAACGTCGCTTTCCCCCCTCAAGACCAGGATATTGTATTTAAAATAGGAGGGAAAGTCCCTTGGGAGAGTTTACCTGATTTGGGCATACTTGAAGGCCGGGGCAGGGTAAACTGGGTCAGGAAGGATATCAACGCCGAATTCAAAGTGCAAGATATCGACGCGGTCTTCTTTTATCCGTATTACGACAAATGGGTAAATCTGGAGAAAACCCGCATAGAACAAGCCAGGCTCGCTTTCTCATGCGAACTGAACGGCCGGGACAATAAGGTGGCGGCCAAGTGCCGTCTGGAGCTTAGCGATATGCATTTCAAGCCGTACCAGGAAGGGGAGAAGCCCAAGATGAGTGACAAGCTGGCCCAGGCAGTCCTGGATATATTCAAAGGGGAAGATAACAAACTTAAATTAGATTTTAGCATATATACTACTCTGGATCAGCCGCGTTTCGGTTTGCAGAACATAAAGAGCGTGGTTGAGGAGAAGATAGAGCGCGCCAGGCCGCTGGATAAGTTCCGGCCGTCGGATGCCGTATCATTATCCCGCACAATAGTGCAAGGGACATTCAAAGGAGTCAATGATCTTTCCAAAGCGGTTATCTCCGGGGTCAGCGGTATAGGTAAGGCGTTCAGAACCATCTTTAATGTATGTACAAAGAAAGAGTAAATAACCGCTTTGCAAAAGTGTTTAGGGGATAAAAAAATGCTTCCCAAATAAATATTTTGTGATAAAATAACTAAATCGTCAATTAACCTAAGGAGGGAACAGATGAAAAGCCAATTTTTCACAGCCTTACTGGCTGCTGCATTCTTAGTTGCAGGATGCAACGTGCAGCAAGAACAAGGAGGCGAAGCAGCGGACAAGAGCTCAACCACTATGGTGAGCGAAGCCCAGAAAGCGGAAGAGACTACCGCCTCTGACGTCAAAAGCGCCGTTGACAGCAGTACCAAGTCTCTGGAGGATTCTGTAAGTGAAGTAAAAGAAGCCGCGCAGGAAATGGCCGGCGAATTGGAAGATGCGGCAAAAGACGCCGAGAAAGCGCTCAGCAGTTCTTATTCCGATTTCCAGTCCAACAACATCCAGCAGTTTGTAGTTTACAAGGACAAGAACCACAAGGACAATCATTATATTCCCTCCGGATGGATGGGGGATTACGGCGACGTGCAGATGGATGAACAGTCGGCCGAGAATCCGCATTCCGGCAAGCATTCGCTTAAGTTCACCTATACCGCCAAACAAACCCAGTACCAGGGTTGGGCCGGTATTTACTGGCAGAATCCGCCTAACAACTGGGGCAGCAAAAAAGGCGGTTTTAACCTGACCGGTATGACCAAACTCGTCTTCTGGGCCAGGGGAGAAAAAGGCGGAGAGATTATACAGAAGTTCGTGGTCGGCGGCATCCAGGGCGCTTACCCGGATAGCTGCGCAGTGGAAATGGGACCGGTTACGCTTACCAATGAGTGGAAAGAATACAGCATAAATCTCGCCGGTAAGGATCTTTCCTATATTAACGGCGGGTTCGCCTGGACCACCAGCGCCGAATTGAACCCGGACGGCTGCGTCTTCTATATAGACGACATCTTCTATGTCGCCGATGAGACCGTCCAGCCCGAGGGCAAGAAGGTAGAAGAGATGCCGTTCATTGTCTATATCGACAAGGGATCGGTGAATAACCATTTTATCCCTTCCGGATGGATGGGCGACTACGGAGATCTCAAGTATGATTCCGCCAGTTCCGACAATCCGCATTCCGGCGTCTCCTGCCTGAAGATAACCTATGGCAACAAGGCGAGCCAGGGAGCGCGCTGGGCGGGTATGTATTGGCAATATCCCGCCAATAACTGGGGGAATATGGATATTTCCTACAACCTTTCTAAGGCTACCAAGCTCACTTTCTGGGTCAGGGGCGATAAGGGCGGGGAGCGTATAGAGGAGTTTAAGATGGGCGGTATCACCGGTGAATATCCTGATTCGGATTCTGCCGGCATAGGCCCTGTGGTACTTACCACCCAATGGCAGCAGTATACCATCGATTTGCAGGGGAAAGACCTTTCCTCGATCATCGGCGGTTTCTGCTGGGCGTCCAACATAGATGTCAATCCGGATGGAATAGTCTTCTACCTGGATGATATCCAGTATGAATAATTCCCGGTTATTCTGGGAAAGCAACAGTTAAGTCTGCACCGGAAGGGCGGGAAACCGCCTTTCCGGTGTTTTTAAATCAAGCCGCAGAGATTTTCGACTTTCAACTGTGTTATACCTTTGCCGAATGGATTTTTCAGTATCTTGCGGCACGGGGTTGATTTATCGCTCCTGGTTCCAAAGCGTGGTAGAATGAAAAACAATGGTCAGAGTGCTGATCAGCAAGAGGAGAGCGATGAAACAATTCATCATCTTGTTTTTCGCGGTGGCTTTGGCGGTGGTCAGCTGGTTTTTTATCGGGCCGTTGATAGAGAAAGCGCCGGTGTTCAACCAAGACCAGCAGAGCGTAGATTTCATAAACCGCCGTCTTTCCCTATCCAATATAGATCTGGAAAAAGAGCTGGCTTTCTTCCTGGCAAAGCAGTTTGGAATATTCGAGGGTTCTTTTGAGATAGTAGATATAGTCAACCTGAATACCACCGGTATCACCGGCACCGATTACCTGCTTGTGACTTTCAAGGCGCCGGACGGCAGGTTCTGCCAGGTGTCCGTGGCGCGCGGGGCCGGACCGAAGGCGGAGTGGGAAATACTACCGGAGAGCTTCAGCGTCTCGCAATTCGCCTCGTACCAACCGATAATGCCTGTATGGATGAAAGACCTGGGCATAGCTCCGGAACAATTGGATGAGTATTACCGCGTTCATCCCGAGGCGATAGCGCTGGGGGAGAAGCTGTTCAGAGACCACCAGACAGGCGGCTACACACTGCCGACTGACTGGTTCCAGACGGTCAAATCTGTGCACAAACCGTATTCTATCGTCCTGAACCAGGAGCATAAGATAACGATAAACCCTAACATGGTCGCCGGCACCCAGACGGATATGATAAACTCGTATTGGAAATCGGATTACCCTTCCGGCAACATAGGCCCGGGATACAGGGCTTATTTGTATGGTAAAATAAAAGGCAGCGAATGAAGCCTCGCGGGTTGCTCCTGATTACGTTCGTAATAAGTGCCTGTTGTCCCTGCGCCGACGAAGTATAACCGTCTTCCGCTTTACAAAACTACCGGGATAGATTATAATACCTCTCTCTATGGTGGGTGTAGCTCAGTGGTAGAGCACTTGACTGTGGCTCAAGACGCCGCGGGTTCGAACCCCGTCACCCACCCCATATTTTGTTTTGAGCATATAAAGCCTCCCAATCAGTCGTAGAATCAACG
>WOZK01000006.1:43182-45907 GCA_011620275.1 Candidatus Omnitrophota bacterium | reverse complement strand
CACCCTCTACTGCTAAAAATAAAATCCCAACGATTCAAGGAGCGAATCGAAAATTCCACAAAGTCCTGTAGTAATGATAACCAGTTGAAACTATTTAAGTTATAAATAGGACAGTAGTGTATAAATAATCTTATTTATACCGGGAACGGCAGCGAATAAAACGCTCCAGGTTGATTAAGCTATATATTAAAATACCTGTTCCGGCTTGTCAAATCAATCTTTTGTTCCCGGAATCTTTCGTTCCGGAAACCGTCGAGAGAATTTGCTTTAACTTTGACTACTAAATGCCGGGACGAAAAACAAAATGCCTTTCAAACGGCATGCGTCCGGAGATTATCATATATGCCGCTGAACACGACCTTTCTCATATAGAAGTTGCTAAAGAACAAAACGGCGTCCCTCGGCAGGTCGTAACACAAGCCGGCGGCGCAGGCGCGCAACGGCGGTTTTTTCATTTTTCCCAGCATAAGCTTCCTGTTCCGCCAGCAAAGATATTGTCTTTCCAGGCAAGAGAAGGCGGAGGAATTCCCGGAATGATACGCGGTCGACCCCGGACAGAACGCTGTTGTCCAGCCCGCCGCCCCGGCCCTCACGCCCAGATCCACATCTTCTACCATAAAAAAGAACCTTTCGTCGAAATAACCATGGCTGTCTTTTATCTCTTCCAGCATGCGCCTGCGGTAGCCGGCGCACGCAGAACAGGCGGCGTCTATCCGCGCCGGATTCTTCCTTCTTTTACCGCAGCGTTCTCCCCTGTCTATATCGTTGAAACGCCAAAAGAAGTCCAGGGAAATTCCGCAGGAAAACACCTCCCTGCCTTCGGCGCCGAGTATCCTGGGCTGGATTACCCCTACTCTCGACCCCTCTACCGCGTCTATCAGACATTCAACCGCCGAGAAAAAACCTTTACCTGCCGCAGTATCGCAATCAAAAGTAAAGACCCATTCTCCCCGGGAAGCGGATATTCCAAGGTTCCTCGCCGCCGCCGCGCCGAGATTCCCGCCGTTTTCCAGCAATCTCACCCTGGGAAACCTTTCCCGGATCATACCGGGAGTGCCGTCGGAAGAACCGTTATCTACCACTATGATTTCCGGCTCTTCCCGGCACTCCTGAGCAAGCAAAGACTCCAGACATCTCTCGATAACGGAAGACCCGTTATAAACCGCGACTACTACGGAGAACATCTCTCGCCCTTTCCATCTCCCGCGGAGAAAGATACCGGTTTTTCACCACGCACATGCGGTTGCCGTCATAATCATTCATATTATGCGAAGCAAGCAGGCCTTCCTTTAAAACGAAATCGTAATATTCCGTGCCGGGAAAGGGGACGGCGAAAGACACCTGCAGGGAATCGGGCGCGGCCCTGGCGACAAAATCGGCGTTCTTCTCCAGGGTATCCTTATCCTCCCCCGGAAGCCCCACGCAGAAAGTAAGGTGGACTTTTATCCCGCGCCTGCGGGTGGCGCGTATCATCTCCAGCGAACGCGCGAGGTCGGCGCGCTTGCCGCACAGTTCGTTCACGCGCGGATCCGCCGATTCTATGCCGTATTTCACGGCATACGCTCCGGCGTCCGCCATGGCGGAGATCAATTCTTCATCCATAAGATCCGCCCGCGCCATGGCAGCCCACGGCACGCCCAGTTCCCTTTTTTTGATTTCGGCGCAGATATCCAAAACACGCTCTCTGCGCAGGTTAAAGGTATCGTCGTCGAAATAAACGGCTTTGAAACCGAGTTCCCGCGCGAGATATTCAAACTCATCCGCCACATCGCCGACAGACCTGCAGCGGTATCCCCCCCCGGAATATATGGTCTGGGGCCAGAGGCAGAACGCGCACCCCAGCGGACAGCCGCGGCTGGAGAGCATCTGGACGTTGGGAGACGGCAGTCCGCAAAATCCGTCGTTGTAATTCAACAGCGGCAGGTCGCCGCGTTCCGGCCAGGGCAGGCCGTCAAGATCACGAATACGGGCGCTCCCGTTCTCCCTGATTTTTCCCCCGGGACCGCGCGACACGAGTCCCCGGATACCGGCCGGATCCCGGTCTGAATCCAGCTCCCCGGAGAGTTCGAGCAGAACCTGTTCATATTCTCCGCGTAGGACGAAATCTATGAACGGATTAGCCCCGAGCAGCTCCATGTATCTCACCGTGGCGTGAGCCCCGCAAACGGCGATCTTCATCGCGGGAAAAGCCTCCCGCAGGTCTCTCAACATCTTCAGATCGCAGGAAAGAGACGGAGCGGATATCTCCGCGGCCAGCAGCTGCGGCTCCGCGGCGCACAACTTTCCGCACAGGTCGTCGTATCCCTCCCCGGACGCGATACAATCCGCAAGCGTTACCGGGAAATTATTCTTCTTCAACAACGCCGCCGCGTAAGCCAGAAAAAAAGGGAAAGGCAGATAAAGCAGTTTGCCGCCGGGGGAGGGTTCGCTGGTAAAAGGCCAGCGGGAACCGGCCCTGACGCCCAGCCTGCCTTCGCTACGCCAGGGCAGATTGACCAAAGCCACACGCATCATGTCTTTTTAATATTAAGGTGTTTTTCCATAAGGTTGAAGAAAGAGGAAATATCCCTGGTATCGCAGGAGACCTGCGCGCAGCTGCTTTTGAGCTCCCGCAGATCTTCCAGGCGTTCGGCAATCTTCTTCAGACCTTCTTCATTCCGTGCCGCCAAAGCGCTTACAGCCTCTACGATCTCCACATTCCCGGAAAAGATCCTCGCGTTCAGCT